>JADJTO010000005.1 GCA_016711105.1 Micropruina sp.
ACCTCGCTGGCGAAGCCGCGCAACTGCGGGGGGAGAATCGCACCGATCGGGCCCGGGTACACCGAGCCGTAGGCATGCCCACCGACCCGCTCATAGACCGGGCAGATGTTAAGGCAGGCCGAGCACCGGATGCAGCGCAGGGCTTGGCGTCCGACCTCATCGGCGAGCACTTTCGTCCGGCCGTTGTCGACCAGCACGACGTGCACCAACTGCGGCCCATCACCCGGCGAAACCCCCGTCCACAAGGAGGTATACGGGTTCATCCGCTCGCCCGTGGACGAGCGTGGGAGCAGTTGTAGGAACACTTCCAGGTCGGCGACGCTCGGCACCACCTTCTCGATCCCGACCACCGAGATCAGCATCTCGGGCAGGGTGAGGCACATCCGTCCGTTGCCTTCGGATTCGACCACCACCAGGGTGCCGGTCTCGGCGATGGCGAAGTTGGCACCGGAGACCGCCACCTTGGCCCTCAGGAACTTCTCCCGCAGGTGCGTCCGGGCGGCCCCGGCCAGTTCGGTCGGATCATCGGTCAGCCCCTCGGGCGCCGGGGTGCCGTACAGGCCCATTTCGGCGGCGAAGATCTCCCGCACCTCGGCCCGGTTGCGGTGGATCGCCGGCACCAGAATGTGGCTCGGCCGGTCATGGCCCAGTTGCACGATCAGTTCGGCCAGGTCGGTCTCCCAGGCGGCGATGCCGGCTTCCTCCAGCGCCTCGTTCAGGTCGAGTTCCTGGGTGGCCATGGATTTCACCTTGACCACCTCGTCCACGCCCTGGCTGCGGACCAGGTCGATCACGATCTGGTTGGCCTCGGCCGCGTCCTGTGCCCAATGGACAACCGCCCCGGCCTTGATCAGGCTCTCCTCCAACTGCACCAGGTACTGATCGAGGTGGCGCAGCGTCCGGTCCTTGATTGCCTGACCGGCCAGCCGAAGTTCCTCCCAGTTGTCGAGTTCGCCGACCACGGCCGCCCGCTTACCGCGAATCGTCGTGGCGTGCCGCAGGTTCTGCCGCTGCTGGGCGTTACCGAGCGCTTCCTTGGCGTTGGTGGAGAACTTCGGCATCCCGATGAAGGTGCCCGGCGGCGGCGCCGGGGTACGACGGGTCTCGCTCATGCTGGGCCCCCGCTCGCCAGAATCTCGGCCAGATGGATCGGACGAACCCCGGCCCGCATCCGATGCAGCAGCCCGCCGATGTGCAGCAGGCAGGAGTTGTCACCGGCCACCAGATACTCAGCCCCCGTGTCCAGAACGTGTCGCGCCTTGTCGGAGCCCATCGCCACCGACACCTCGGAGTTCTTCAGCGAGAAGGTGCCGCCGAAACCGCAGCACTGCTCGGCCTCCGGCAACGGCAACAGGGTCAACCCGCGCACCTCGCGGAGCAGTTGGTAGGGCCGATCCCCCACCTTGGTCACCCGCAGCGAATGGCAGGTGGGGTGGTAGGTCACCTTGTGCGGGAAGGACGCCCCGACGTCGGTCACCCCGAGCACGTCGATCAGGAACTCAGGAAAGTCGACGGTGCGCCGGACGATCGCGTCCACCCGATTCTGGAGGCCGACATCCCCCGAGCCTGCCGCCAGCATCGGATGTTGATCGCGAACCGACCCGACACACGAGCCCGAAGGCCCTACCACATATTCGTAACGCTCAAAAGTTTCGACGAAGTTACGTACCGATGGCAATGCCTCGCGGAAGTACCCGGTGTTGGTGAACATCTGCCCGCAGCAACTCTGGCTCGTTGGAAACTCGACCCGGCAACCGAGCCGCTCCAACACCGTCACCACCGCCTTGGGCGTGCCGGGAAACATGGTGTCGTTGATGCAGGTGGCAAACAGCGCCACCGTCGGTTTGTTGGTCATCGCCATCCTCGGCGTCGGGGTTCGAACTTCTCTGGTGAGAACGAGCTTGCTACGACCTGGCGTAGTGCATCAAGGGTTCCACCGAATCCCCTTGCCCGGGCTTGGATCAGCACGTTGCCGGCGGCGGTCGCTTCGACCGGGCCGGCGAGCACCGGGAGCATCGCGGTCGCGGTCTCCGCGGGTGGCATGATTCCAGGATCAGAGGGCCTGCAAGAACTCCTTGATCCCCTGCTGGGCTGACCCTCCCCCGAACGGAGCCTTCCATGACCGACCTTCGCTACCGAGACCCGTCCTTGCCGACCGACGAGCGGATCGACGACCTGCTGGCCCGGATGACCCCGGCCGAGAAGGTCTGTCAGATGGTGCAGCTCGACGCCCGCGGCGACATCGAACAGATCGTCACCGAGCAGTTGGCGGGTTCGATCCTGCACGCCTCGCCCGAGACCATGCTGGAGGCGATCGACCTGGTCGGCCAGACCCGGCTGGGCATTCCGCTGCTCACCGGCGACGATGCGATCCACGGCCACTCGTTCTGGCCCGGGGCGACAATCTTCCCTAGCCAGCTGGCGATGGCGGCAAGCTGGGATGCCGAGTTGGTGCAGCGGATGGCCCGCGCGACGGCGATCGAGGTGGCGGCCACCGGCATCCACTGGACCTTCTCGCCGGTGCTCTGCATCGCTCGCGATCTGCGCTGGGGTCGGGTGAACGAGACCTTCGGGGAAGACCCGCACCTGATCGGGGAACTCGCCTCGGCCATGGTCAAGGGCTACCAGGGCGACGGGCTGGACGACCCGACCGCGATCCTGGCCTGCGCCAAACACTTCGCCGGCTACTCCGAAACCCAGGGCGGACGGGACGCCTCCGAGGCCGACATCTCGCGCCGCAAACTGCGCTCCTGGTTCCTGCCGCCGTTCGAACGGGTGGCTCGCGAGGGCTGCCGGACGTTCATGCTCGGCTACCAGTCGATGGACGGGGTGCCGATCACGGCCAACAGCTGGCTGTTGAACGAGGTGCTGCGCGGCGAATGGGGCTACAACGGAACCCTGATCACCGACTGGGACAACGTCGGCCGGATGGTCTGGGAGCAGAAGGTGTGCGCCGACATCACCGAGGCTGCGACCAAGGCCGTCCGGGCCGGGAACGACCTCGTCATGACCACCCCGACCTTCATCGAGGGGGCTTTGGACGCGCTGGCCAAGGGTTTGATCGAGGAGTCGCAGCTCGACGCCGCAGTCCGTCGGATTCTCACTCTCAAGTTCGAACTCGGTCTGTTCGAGGATCCTCGTCCGCCCTCGGCGCAACGCCAGCGCGAGGTGATCGGCTGCGCCGCGCACGCTGAGCTCAACCTGGAGGTGGCGCGGCGCTCGCTGGTGCTGCTGGCCAACGACGGCGTCCTGCCCTTGGGCGACGCGGCCAAGCGGATCGCCGTGATCGGGCCCAACGCCGACGACCAGCACAATCAGCTGGGCGACTGGGCCGGCGCGTCCGGGCAGGTGCCGTGGATGGCGGACGGGCACCCGCGCGACCTGACTGAGACCGTCCTGGACGGTTTTCGCGCAGCCGTCCCCGCCGACTGGCAGGTCTCCTACGCCCGCGGCTGCAACATCGAAGTCCTGCGACCGCACCCGTGGGGCGACACCCCGCCCGACGGTCAGCCGTTGCCCAAGGTCTTCAGTTCCGCCCCGGTCGATCCCGACCTCCAGGACGAAGCCGTCGCCCTGGCCCGGAACTCGGACGTGGCCGTGGTCGTCCTCGGCGACACCGTGCACCTGACCGGTGAACACAAGCCCACCGCGACCCTGGAACTCCAGGGCGGCCAGCAGGCCCTGCTCGCTGCGGTCGCCGCCACCGGCACCCCGCTGGTGGTGGTGCTGCTCAGCGGCAAACCGCAGATCCTGCCCCCGGCCGCACTGGTTGCGAACGCGCTGATACAGGCGTTCAACCCGGGGATGCGTGGCGGACGGGCCGTGGCAGAGCTCGTCCTGGGACGAATCGAGCCCAGCGGACGCCTCCCCGTGTCGATCCCGCGGCACATCGGGCAGACGCCGGTCTACTACAACCAACTCCGCGGCCAGCACGGCGACTCCTACGCCGACCTGACCCAGGACCCGTCCTTCGTCTTCGGGGAGGGGCTCAGTTACAGCACGATCGAGTACTCCGACCTGGAGGTGCTCACGCCGAGCGTGGCCGTGGACGGGGTGATTCGAGTGGCTGTGCGAGTGAGCAACACCGGCACGCGACCCGCCCTGGAGACGGTGCAGCTCTACATCAGTGACGAGATCACCTCGGTCACCTGGGCGGATCGCGAGTTGAAGACCTACACCCAGGTGGCTCTGCTTCCCGGCGAAACTCGACTCGTTGAGCTCGCCCTACCCGCGTCCGCGTGCACCTTGGTCGACGCCGAGGGAACTCGGTTGGTGGAGCCTGGCCGCTTCGAGCTCCTGGTCGGCCCCAACTCACGGCGCAGCGCCTTGCTCAGCGGCACGGTGACCATCGGCTGAGCGGCGTCTCGCGGCGGGCGTCCCGGCCTCAGCTGGAGGCGCGGTGCAAAACCTCGAGCGCTGAGGAGGTCACCGGAAGCGGTGCTTCACCCTGGCCGAGCTCATGCAGGCCCGCGGCCAACAGCCAGTCGGTAAGCAACGTCATGTCGATCCGGACGGTGCTCAGCGGGGGCTCCAACTGGGCGGCCATGGGCTCGTCGTCCACCCCGATCACGGCCAAATCCTCAGGCACGCGCAACCCCACCAGCCGGGCTGCTCGCATGACCAGGGCGGCCACCTGATCGTTGTACGCGGCGACGGCGGTCACCGGTTCCGGGCTAGAACACCAGTCCCGGAGCACCTCGGCCACCTCGGCGGCACTCCCCTTCGGCGGCACCCCGACTATCGTCTCGCGAGGGGTGGGCAGGTCAAGTTCGAGGCACCCGCGACGAACTCCTTGGCGGCGCGGACCGGAGAACGCGCTGAGGTCGGCATCATCGGTGCCCACGTGGCCGATCCGTCGATGTCCGCGCTCGGCGAGGTGATGCACCTGCAGGCTGCCGGTCAGTTCATCGAAGCTGGAGACGCCGAACAGCGCTTGCTGGGAGGCGTGCGCGATGCCGGCGACCGACAGCGCCCTGGTCTCGGAGGGGTCCAAGGCGAAGAAGGAGAGCACCATCCGAGGTTGCAGATGCCCCAGGGTGGTCGTCAGCGACTGTTCCCCCGCCGACTGCCAGGTGACCAGACTCATGCCGTGCTCGGCCACCTGCTCGGCCAGCCGATCAATGGCCATGCCGAGGTTGCGGCCATACGGAATGTTCCGGACGACCAGGAGCACCAGGTTCGACTGCCCAGCCCGGAGCGCCTTCGCGGCCGCGTTCGGGGTGTAACCCAACTCCTTCGCTGCAGCGGTCACTCGCTCCTGGGTGTCCAGCGGGATCGACTGATGCTTGGTCTGATTGAGCACGTAGCTGACCGTGGCCCGGGAGACGCCGGCGAGTTTCGCGACATCGGTGCTTGTCGGACGGCGATTCGCCATCTGCCGACCACCCCTCTCTGGAATCTCTTGCGCGGGAACGCGTTGTCAGGCTACTCTACTTACACGTGCAAGTGTCACGTGTAAGTGACTCAAGCTCCCAACGGTCACCGAGGAGGTCGACACCGATAGGACCTCACGCTCGGAGCGGCTTGGTTCCTCGTGCTGCCGAACAATGGGGTCGAGAAGGAGCTCGGCCCACCCCACTCGTGATCCGTCCGGCGGACCCGTCGCCCGCCGGACGGATCGCACTTTCGCTCGGCCCCCGGCGACACGGTGCGGCTGCGGCTCGTCGCCGCCCCACCCACCGCCGGGGTGATCGACCTGTCCGTCTCGGGTGACCGGTTGACTCCGATTGGGTCGAGGTCGGTGGCGTCGACGGGCGGTTCCTCTCCAGCGAGTTCTCCGAATCCTTCACCGGTCGGGTCGCCGGCCCGTAGGCTCGCGAGGGGAACGTCGACGTCCTCGACTGGGCGCACTCGGGCCAGGACGTTCAGCTCTGAATCGCCTCGACACTAGGAGTTGGACCATGTCACGTGAATCCTTCAACGCGGGCTGGGCGGCGCTGATCCCAGTTCCCTGCGGTCCTGTTCACGACGTGCCCGGATACGGCCGCCCGGACCTCAACTCGCAAGTCCACACGCCCACCGTTCCCTCAAGGAGACCCCCCCTGCCCGGACCACACCTGACCACTTACATCGCACCGGACGGGACGGCGTTCCGCGACCTTGACCATGACGGGGTGATGGCCCCCTTCGAGGACCCCCGGCTCACCCCCGCCGAGCGCGCGGAAGACCTGCTGCCCCGCTTGTCCCTGGCCGAGAAGGCCGGGCTGATGTTCCAGACCGTGATCGAGTCGGGGCCTGGCGGCACCCTGCTCACCGGTCCGGGGCACATCGCGGCCATGGGCACCTCGGAGATGGTCTGCGCCATGCTGATCAACCACGCCAACGTCCATGGCTTGGGCTCCGCCCGCGAATCTGCCCGCTGGTCGAACGCGGTGCAGGCGTTGGCCGAGCAGACCCCGCACTCGATCCCGGTCACGATCAGCACCGACCCGCGACACAGCTTCGCCCAGAACGCGGGCGCCGCCTTCGCCGCCGGAGCCATGTCGGAGTGGCCCGAGCCGCTCGGCTTGGGCGCTCTCGATGACGTCGAGACCGTCCGCCGGTTCGCCGACGTGGCCCGCCAGGAGTACCTCGCGGTCGGAATCCGGGCGGCCCTGCACCCGCAGATCGACCTCGGCACCGAGCCTCGCTGGGGCCGGCAGTATCACACGTTCGGCGAGAACGCTGAGCGAGTGGCCGAGTTCGCGACGGCCTACCTGGAGGGTTTCCAAGGCAGCGCCGAGCTCGGTCCGCAGTCGGTGGCGTGCATGGCGAAGCATTTCCCCGGGGGCGGCCCGCAACGCGACGGCGAAGACCCGCACTTCCCCTACGGCCGCGAGCAGGTCTACCCGGGCGGACGCTTCGAGGAACACCTGATCCCCTTCAAGCGGGCCATCGCCGAGGGAGTTTCGGCCCTGATGCCCTACTACGGGATGCCGATCGGGTTGGAGTTGGATGGTGAGCCCGTCGAGGAGGTCGGCTTCGGCTTCAACAAGCAGATCATCACCGGTCTGCTGCGGGAACGCCTCGGCTACGACGGGGTGATCTGCACGGACTGGAGCCTGGTCACCGACACCTACGTCGGCCCGCAGGTTTTGCCGGCCCGGGCCTGGGGTTGCGAGCACTTGGACCGGCCGTCGCGGATGGCGAAGGTGATCGAGGCTGGGGTGGATCAGTTCGGCGGCGAGGAGTGCCCCGAGTTGCTGCTGGCCCTGGTCGCCGAAGGTCGGGTCAGCGAGGCTCGGCTGGACGAGTCCGTGCGCCGGTTGCTGCTGGTCAAGTTCCAGTTGGGCCTGTTCGACGACCCGTTCGTCGATGAGGACGAAGCCGAGCGCATCGTCGGCAACGCCGAGTTCCGCGCCGAGGGACTCCGGGCCCAGGCGGAGTCGATGGTGCTGCTGTCGAATCGGGAGCTGGACGGGCGTCCGGTATTGCCGCTGGCGCCGGGAACCAAGGTGTACGTCGAAGGCTTCGACGTACCGGCCGGTCTGGGGGTGCTGGTCACCGATCCCGCCGAAGCGGACGTGGCGGTGGTCAGGGTGCCGCCGCCGTTCGAGCCCCGCGACGATCTCTTCCTGGAAGCGTTCTTCCACCAAGGCTCATTGGAATACCGACCCGGCTTGGTCTCGCGGCTGCGACGACTCGCCGAGGTTGTTCCTGTGGTGCTCAACCTCAACCTGGAACGCCCAGCGATCATCGCCCCGCTGGCCGAGTTCGCCTCGGCGATCGTGGCCGACTTCGGAACCTCGCCTGTAGCCCTCGTCGACGTGCTGACCAGCGCAGTCCCGCCGCGCGGAACGGTCCCGTTCGAGATCCCGCGCTCCATGGACGCCGTCCGCGCTTCCCGGTCGGACGTGCCCTCCGACACCGCCGATCCGCTCTACCCCTACCGTTCGGGGCTCCGCTACGCCGACTGAGCGCTGAGCGCCTAGACCGACCATTCAAGCTCCCGGGCGATGCTTCACCAGCGTCGCCCGGGCGCACGGATCGGGCTGGCCGTCGCTCCTGTCGCTCTACCCCTACCCGTTCCGGGCCCCGCTACGCCGACTCAGCGCCGAGCGCGCCTAGACCGACCCATCCAAGCTCCCAGCGCGCCACCGACCCACCGCCCAGGCAACCAACCATCACCAGAGCACCCAACCACCACCGGGCACCCACCACCCTCCGATGCACCCGGGAACCCGGGAACCCTCCGAGGATCCGGGCACCCGACCCCCGCCGCGGCGGTCATGGTCCGGCTCGGGGAGCGCCACGAGCCTGGCCCGGATTGCTCTTCTGGGTTCGCCGCATCGGTTTCTGGTCGGGATCGACCTGGCGGGGTGGGATCACCTCCGGCAGCCCGTACTGATTGAGCCTGACCTGCCACCGATCCGTTGGCGGCCCCGCAAAGAAGCGGGGTGGTTCCACCAGCTTGTGATGGTGCGGACACAACAACACCAAATTCCACAACGCTGTCCGCCCGCCAGCCCACCACGGCAGAACATGATGCGCATCACAACGGCTGTCCGGTGCGTCACAGCCGGGGAACACGCACCCGCCGTCGCGTAGTGACAACGCTTTGCGGATGGCGGCGGTGACCAGCCGGCGGGTCTGCCCCACATCCAACACCTCGGACTCACTGCCCAGCACGACCGGCATCAGGTCGGCGTCGCAACACAGCCGACGTAAATCACCCGCGGTGATCTGCGCACCCGCAGCCAGGACACCGGCCTGCTCAGCCCGGTCCCGCAAATCCTGCTCCCGCATCGTCACCACCACCCGGGGACGATCCCCCGCCAACCGGGGAGCCTGCTGATGCGCGGCCAGCAACGCGATCAACCCGTCCGCCCGGCGCTGCTCCGACGTCCGTACTTCGGCCAACGGGTCCAGCAGGTCTCGGGCAGCCCGCCGGTCCGACTCCACATAGGCATCAATCAACGTGATGAACGGGGCCGCATCCAACTCCGGCAGGCTGCCCCGGAACGCCACCGACCCATCCCCATCGGCATGAAACGACAACCCCCGCCGTGCCCGGGCCCGCTTCGCCCTCGCCGCCAACCGGACCTGCTCATCCTCCCGACCCTCCACCAACTCCGGACACACCAGCTCCACCACCCCCGGCACCAACGCCACGAGTTCGTCCGGGGTCGACACCTCCGCATGCCCCAACAACAAACTCTCCGCCGCCAACTCCTGGCTGGCGTCCACCCCGTCGGGTAGCTGGCTCATCGCCTTCGCGATCGTGCGGGCCTGCGGCACCCCGATCCGACCCGCCAACACCGCATCCCGCACCCCCGGACGACCCACCAAATCACGACCCGTGAACACCAAACCCGCCGCCGCCTTCGCCGACGTCCGCCCCGCCAACCCAATCCACGACGACAACGGAGTCCCCCGAGCGATCATCGCCGAATCCGCCACCTCCGCCTCCGCCACCAACACACCGACAAGGGCAGACACCCGATCCGCCACCACCAACGCCTGCTCCACCAAACCCAGCCGCTCCCGATGACCCACATCACGCCGAGCGCTGTGATCGATGCTGTCCAACAACACCGACACCGACGCCAACACCCCCGCCGTCGACGAACCCGCCGCCACCCACACCGCAGGCAACACCACCCCCATCTCCGCCTGCGCCGCATCCACATAACCAAGGTAAACGTCACCACTGACAGGTTCCGTCGAGGCCGACAGCCGGGGATCCCCATCGACAATCCCGGGATCAATGTCCATGACCGACGCGACCGCGTCCCCTGTGGACGAGCCCGCAGTCAGGCCAGCCGGCGGCAACCCTGCCCCGACCCCTGCCCGCGCTTCATCCATATAACCAACGTAAGCGTCCCCACTGACAGTTCCCGTCGCGGCCACCAGGTCGGGTCGAACGTCCACCAACGACGACCCCGACGCCGCCGTGGACGAGCCCGCAGGCAGGCTCACCAAGGGTGATTCCGCCCGGCCCGCCGCCCGCTCCACATCCATATAGCTACCGTAAACATCGGGTCTGACAATTTCCGTCGAGGACGACAGCCCGGGTTCACCAACAACAATCCCCGGGTCAACGTCGACGACCGGCGCGACCGCGTCCTCGGTGGACGAGCAGTCAGCCACGCAAGCCGGCGGCAACTCTGCCCCCATCGCCGCCCGCTCCACATCCATAACGCCACCGTCAACATCAGGTCTGACAGTTTCTGTCGAAGCCGACAGCCGGGGTTCACCAACGACAATTCCCGGATCAAGGCCCATCCCCGACGCGACCCCGTCCCCGATCGACGAGCACGCAGCCAGACCAGCCGGCGGCAACTCTGCCCCGATCCCTGCCCGCGCCTCATCCACATAACCAACGTAAACGTCGCCACTGACAGTTTCCGTCGAGGCCACCAGGTCGGGTCCAACGTCCACCAACGACGACCCCGGCTGCGCCGTGGACGAGCACGCAGGCACGCTCACCGGGGGCAACCACTGCCCCCATCCCTGCTCGTCCCTCATCCATAACCAACGAGAACATCGCCACTGACAGTTCCGCCGAGACCGACAGCCGGGGATGACCAACGACCGTGTCACGTGTCAGATCGACCCGCGAGGACACCGACACAGCGATAGACAGGCACGCGAGCCTCGGAACGCTGGAGCGTGAGTGTGTCCGCGCCCTACACCTCCGCGATCCCGGCCCGCTTCCACGCCTCACTCCACCGCAGCGAAGGGGGTGATTCCCAAGGGAATCACCCCCCATTCGCAGCTAAACCCGAAGCCGACTAGGCCCCTCAGCCCAAGGAAACCCGTCCGCGAATGTCGCCCAAGCCGCGAGCCACCAACAGCTCGCCACCGCTCAACACCCGCCACGCCGCAGCGTCCTCATCCCAACTGCGGAAGACCCGAGCGTCACACGTCACCGACGCCGCCACAGTCTCGCCCGGGGCGGCCTCAACCGCGGCCCACCCGGCCAACCGGACGTGCTCGTCCGCCCCCTCCGGAACGAAGTACACCTGCACCACCTCACGAGAGGCCCGCGCAGAGGTGTTGGTCACCTCAACCCGAACCTGCGGCGCAGCGACGTCAGAGATCAAGATCGGCGAGGCGTACTCCCACGACCCGTACCCCAGCCCGTGCCCGAGCCAGAACAGCGGCGCCTCCGCCTTCCCGGCGTAATACCCCTTGTATCCGATGAAGGGACCCTCCGAGTAGACGAGCTTGCCGTCCGTGGGGACGACCTCCCACGCCGGGCTGGCCCCATCGGACGCCGGGAACGACGTCACCAATCGACCGGACGGTTCCCGCTCCCCCAGGACGGCAGCAGCAACAGCATGACCGCCCTCCTGCCCGGGCATCCCGGCCCAGAGCACCGCGTCCACGTCACCCAACCAAGGCATCAAGAACGGGGTAGCCGAGTTGGCGATCACCACGGTCTTGCGGGCGACCGCCGCGACGGCCCGCACCAAATCGTCCTGGCGACCTGGGAGCGCCAAAGTCGCCTTGTCCAGCGACTCGGTCTCCTGCTCTTCGGTCAGGCCAACGACCACCACCGCCACGTCCGCCTCGGCAGCGGCGCGCACCGCGTCCGCGATGGCCGCGTCCGCATCGCGGGACGCGGGACCGGCAACCAGGCCCAGCATCGCCATCGACGCCTCCCCAAGGTCCACGACGGCCTCCACCAACCCCGCCTCGGAGACCACGGTGCTCCAGGTGGGCGGGCTGAGCAGCCCGGCTGCGGGATCATCGCTGTCCACCGACAGCGTGGTGGTGAAGGACTGATCGCCGCTGGTCAGCGTCCACGAGCCCACGCCGATCACACCCAGTTGCACCGCGCCGCTGACCGTCACCTGCGCCGACAACGTCACCCGCGTGGGCCGCCGCGGCAGGTCATCGTCAAGCCCGACCAGCGTCGTGCTCCCCAGCGAGTGCACCTCAGCGATCACTCCTTGATCGTCGGCGAAGCTGATCCGAATCCCCGGTTGCCCGGTCACGGGATCCTTGACCACGGCCGCCTTGGCCGGGAGCGCCTTCTCCCGCACCGGGACCCCGTCCACCACGGTGGCCTCGATGCCCGCGGCGGCAAAGCCGTCGGCGATCGAGGTCGAGTACGGCGGCGTGACCTGGGCCGAGCCACCACCCATGTTCATCGTCTCCAGCGCGTGCCGTCCGATCAGGGCGACTTTGGCGTCACTGGCCAGCGGCAACACGCCGTCGTTGGTCAGCACCACCATCCCCGCGACGGCGAGCCGCGACAACTGCTCCTGGCGTTCGGTGCTGTCCGGCCCGGGAACGTCGCGCCATGCACGGCCTTCGCCGAGGGCGCCCGTCCGATCGGCGAGGCGAAGCAGCCGCGTCACATGCTCGTCGATCACGGATTCCGCCACCTCGCCGGCCCGGACGGCCGCGACCAGCGCGTCGCCCCAGGGACCGTCCGGCCCGGGCATCACCAAGTCGAGCCCACCGTTGGCGGAGGGGGCGGCGCTCTTGGTGGCTGACCAGTCGCTCATCAGCTGCCCGTCCCAGCCCCATTCGCCCTTGACGATGCGATTGTTGATCTCGTCCTGCTCGGTGGCGGCGAGGTCGTTGACGTCGTTGTAGGCGGCCATGATCGTCCATGGGTTGGAATCCTCGACCGCGATTTCGAACGGGAGGAGGTAGAGCTCGCGAAGCGTCTTGTCGTCCACGATGTTATTGACGCTGTTGCGCAGAGTTTCGGCCTCATTAGCCACCAAGTGCTTCAGGCAGGCGCCGACCCCAGCGGCCTGGACGCCCTGCACGTAGCGCGCGGCGAGGGCCCCGGTGAGCAGCGGGTCCTCCGAATAGGCCTCGAAGAGACGCCCGCCCAGCGGCGAGCGATGCAAGTTGATCGTCGGCCCCAGCACCACGTGAATGTGCTGCCGCTCCGCCTCCTCGGCCACGATCCGACCCACCTCTTCGGCCGCGTCAACGTCCCACGAGCCCGAGAGCAGGGTGGCGTTGGGGAACAGCGCGGCCGGTTCACCACCGGTGAACTTCAACCCGCGCACTCCCGTCGGACCATCGGAGAACGCCATCTCCTGCAGACCGATCGAGTCATCACCGGCGAGGGTGAACGAGGTCGCTCCGGTGAGCAGTCGGACCTTCGCTTCCAGATCGAGTTGGGCGATGAGCTGGGCATAGTTGGCTGTCTCGGACACTACTGCCTTTCGATTGGTTACACGTGTAAGTTCACCTTAGCGGGCGACTCCCCAGCTGCCAAGGGGGGCGCCAACCGGCAAGACCTGAGCACCAACCAAGCAACGAGACCCTCACGGGTAGAATCACTCCAACCCCTGCCACAACGGAAGGTCGAGCATGACCGCGAACTCCCCAGGGCGACGCATCGCCGGCAACGATGTCGTCGAGCCCACAGGGCAGGCGCGGCGCGCGATCGGCACCGCCCACGGAAGCTTTTCCGGCAGCCTCGGCTGGACGGTTCTCGGCACTCTGATCCCCGGGCTGGGCCTCTGGCACGCCCGGCGCCGCGTCCTGGGCGGTCTGGTGATGGGCTTGTGGCTAGCCATTCTGGCCGGGCTGGGCGTCCTCGCCTCGGGCGGCACCCAGCGCCTGGCCGCCCTGGCCGTGGACCCGACCGTGTTGACCATGTTCGCCGTGGCCCTGCTGGTCGGGGCGATTGGCTGGGTGGTCGTGATCGCGATGAGCCCCCTCGCCCTTCGCCCCGCCCAACCGAGCCTGGGCCAGCGTGCCGCCGGCGCCGGCCTGGTCACCCTGCTGGCTTTAGCCGTAGCGGCCCCGATGGCGGTGGGCGCGCAGTACGCCTATACAACAGCCAACTTCCTCTCCACTGTGTTCGGTGAGTCGGTCCCCCTTGAGCCGGGCAGCAGCGAGAGCGCCGCCCCGGTTGACCCGTGGGCGAACAAGCCCCGGATCAACGTGCTGATCATCGGAGGCGACTCTGGGACCAATCGCGACGTCTCGCTCGGGCTTCGCGCCGACGCCGTGATGTGGGCCTCGATCGACACCAAGACCGGCGACACCACGTTGTTCTCCTTGCCTCGGCAGACCGCTCGCATCCCCTTCCCGGCGGACTCACCACTGCACCGGTACTACCCCTACGGCTTCACCGACGGGAACGGCTCGAACGCCGAATACTTCCTCAACGCCATGTACAACAACGTGCCCCTGCGCATTCCGCAAGGCCTCCTGGGGCCGCGGGTCAGCAACGTCGGCGCCCAGGTGATGAAGATCGGCGTCGGTGAGGCCCTCGGGCTCGGCACCGCCGACTATTTCGTCGTGGTCAACATGGACGGCTTCAAGGAGTTCATCAACGCCCTCGGCGGCGTCACCCTGAACGTCAATTACCGGATCCCGATCGGCGGCAAGAGCAGCGAAGGCGTACCGCCGGACGACTGGATCGAGGTCGGTCCGAGCCAACACATGGACGGACGCAAAGCCCTCTGGTACGCCCGCGGCCGCTACAGCTTGGACGATTACAGCCGCATGGAACGGCAGCGCTGCGTGATCAACGCGGTGGTCGAGCAGGCGAATCCGACCACCGTCCTGACCCGCTTCGAGAAGATCGCCAGCGCGGGAAAGAAGATCATCCTCACCGACGTGCCACGCAAGGTGCTGCCGAACCTGTTGGATCTCGCGTTCAAGGTCAAAGACACCAAGTTGCACAGCGTCGTGTTCAAGCCGGGGGTCGCCGGTTGGGTCAGTTCCAATCCGGACTGGGACGCCGTCCGCAAGCGGGTCACCCAGGCGCTGAAGGAGACCGCCAAGTCCAACGCCAAGGCGCAGGAGGCGGAGGAGACTCCGACCCCGTCCGTGTCGGTGTCAGGCACCCCGTCCAAGTCGCCCAAGGCGTCCGCCTCGCCGAGCACGTCGCCCAGCGCGACCACCAAGACCGACGACCTCAGCGACAGCTGCGCCTACCACCCAGAGAAGTGATCTGCCGCCCAGCTCAGCGAAGTTCGCCGTAGCCTCGGCTCAGGTCGAGTCGCTGAGCGATCTCGGTGGCCAGGGCGTCCATGGATGCGGTGGAACCGTGCGGGCTGACCAGTTGGATCCGCTTCGAATCCCCTTGGTAGAGCACGATCCGTCCGGGTAGTTCGGTGACTTTGGTGATGTCACGCCAGTTGCCGCGCTGATCCGGTCCGGGGCCGCCCACCGCGACGCCCTCATCACTCAGGGTGACCGTCACCGCCATCGCCCGCCACGACCACCAGGTCAACAGCAAGATCACCAGAGCCAGCAGTATCAGACCGACTCCGCCGATGCTGAACGCGATCGACCATCCGGCCAGTTGGCTCCCAACGATCACCGCCGCGGCGAAGACTGCCAGGCCGGCGGCGATGGCGAACGGACGCAGGGGCAGCGCCGGTTTCAGCACATGCGTGGTGGCCGTCATGGTCCTCCATCAACTCGATTGCATCGGCGGCGAGGGTGGGATTCGAACCCACGGAGCGTTTCCGCTCGGCCGCTTTCAAGGCGGCTGCACTAGTCCACTATGCGACCTCGCCCATGCGGGCAGTAGCTTAGCCGCTTCGCAACGTGTGCCACGCTGAGGTCATGCGCGCGATCACTCTGAGCGGCTTTGGTGAGCCGGACGTCCTGACTTTCTCCGACGACACGGACGCCCCGACGCCCCGACCCGGCGAGGTGCTGATTCGGGTGGTCGCCTCCGGGGTGAACCGGGCCGACCTGCTGCAGCGGCAAGGCTTCTATCCCCCGCCGCGCGGCGAGAGCGACCTGCTCGGCCTCGAAGTTTCCGGACGGATCGAGGCCCTCGGCGAGGGGGTCACCGGCTGGACCGTGGGCGATGACTGTCTGGCCTTGTTGGCCGGCGGCGGCTACGCCGAACTCGTCGCCGTCCCGTCCGGCCAGGTGCTTGCCCCGCCTGAGGGGGTCGAGTTGGTCACCGCCGCCGGCCTGATCGAGGTCGCCGCCACCGTCGTCTCCAACTTCGACCACGTCAACCTCAGCGCCGGGGAGCGGGTGTTGATCCACGGCGGGGCAGGTGGCATCGGCAGCTTCGCCATCCAGTACGCCGTCGCCATCGGCGCAAAACCGCTTGTCACAGCCGGATCGGCGGCGAAACTCGAGCTCTGCCGGAGTCTGGGCGCCGACCTCGCCTTCGACTACCACGACGACTGGGCTGCCGCCGTCCGCGAAGCCACCCAGGGCCGCGGGGTCGATGTGATTCTGGACGTGATCGGCGCCAAATACCTGGAGTCGAACGTGGCCAGCCTGGCCCTGGACGGACGACTGGTGGTGATCGGCCTGCAGGGCGGCCAGAAGGGCACGCTCAATCTCGGGGCCTTGCTGAACAAGCGGGCCACGGTCACCGCGACCAGCCTCCGCGGACGCCCCGCCGAGCAGAAGGCGGCCATCTGCGCCCGGGTGGCCGAGGTGGTCTGGCCGCTGATCACCGCCGGACGAATCACCCTGGCGCCCCCCACCCGCTTTGCGATCAGCGACGCCGCCCGGGCCCACGAACACCTCGCCTCCGGCCAGAACACCGGCAAAATCGTCCTGGTCTGGTGACCTCCGCCTCCGCCGACGAACCAGTCGACGTAGCTGCCCACATCACCCTCCCGCTGCCTGTATTCAGGCAGCGGGAGGTGATTAAGGCAGCGGGAGCATCCTCACCTGGCCGGCCGGGCCCGGGGCGGCAGCCGGGGCGTACTGCGGAGGCTCCTGGCTCAGGAGCGCCACGTCCGCCAGAGCCGCGCGTACTCGCCGCCTTGGGCCAACAACTCGTGGTGCGATCCCAACTCGGCGATCCGGCCGTCGGTGAGCACGGCGATCCGGTCGGCATCATGCGCGGTGTGCAGCCGATGCGCGATCGCGACCACCGTCCGTCCTTCGAGAAGTGCGGCCAGCGACCCCTCCAGGTGCCGCGCGGTCTGCGGATCGATCAGCGAGGTGGCTTCGTCCAGCACCAGGGTGTGCGGATCGGCCACCACGAGCCGGGCCAACGCCACCTGCTGCGCCTGCGCCGGCGTGAGCTCGGTCTTGCCGTGCCCGAGCATCGTGTCCAGCCCCTGCGGCAGCCGCTGCACCCAGTCCAGAGCGTCCACGGCCTCCAGCGCCGCCACCACGGTCGCGTCGCCGGCGTCCGCCGACAGCTGGGTGTCGCGGGCCAACACGATGTTGTCCCGGACTGTGCCGACGAACACGTGGTGCTCCTGGGTGACCAGCGCCACCTCGGTGCGTAGCACGTCCAGCGGTAGCTCCATCAGATCCACCTCGCCGACGGTGACCCGTCCGACGCGCGGTCCGTTGATGCCGGCCAGCAGCCGACCCAGGGTTGACTTCCCCGATCCGGACGGGCCGACGATCGCCAGCCGCTCGCCGGGCTGCAGGTCGAGGTCGATGCCGTGCAGCACGTCCCGCCCCTCGCGGTAGGCGAAGCGCAACTCCTGACCGACCAGATGCTCATCGGCCGGACGCGCCTCGCCGGGCACCCGATCGTCAGGAACGTCGTCGATCCCCAACAGCCGGGTGGTCGCGGCGAGCCCGATCTGCAAGCCGATCGGCCACCTGGATCAGCCGGTCCACCGGTTCGACCAGCGTTTGGACGTAGATCGCGGCGGCGGTGATCTGGCCGATGCTCACCAAACCTTGGGAGTAAGCCCAGCCGCCGATCAGCACGATGCCGACCAGCGGCAGCTGGAAGCAGGCGTCCAGGAAGATGAAGAGCAGGTTCCGGATCGTCATGGTGTAGCGCTCGGCCTGGTTCGACTCCTCGATGTCGTTGTCACCGCGGGCGATCCGGACGTCCCCCAGGCGCAGCGCCTCGACCGTCCGGGAGCCGTCGACAGTCTCGGTCATGGTCGAGTTGATCACCGAGTAGGTGCCCGATTCGGTGATGTAGCCGGCCATCGCACGCCGCAGGTAGCGCCGGGTGACGAAGACCAGGACCACCAGCGACAGCAGTGAGGGGATGGCGAGCAGCCACGAGTTCACCACCAGCGCGGCCAAGGTCAGCACCGTCATCACGCCGCCGAGGACGAGTTGCGGGAACGCCCAGCGCACCGAGTCGCTCATTTTGGAGACGTCGGACGTGATTCGGGTCAGCAGGTCACCGCTGCTGGCCTGTTCCACCTTGCCCAGCGGTAGTCGCAACACCGTCCGGACGATCGCCTCCCGGGCGGCCGCCAGCATGTCGTAGCCGAACACCGCCGAGGCCCAATGCGCCCCGAAGGTGAGCACCGTCTGGACGATCAGCACGGCCAGGACGGCGAGGATGATCGCATCCACGCCTGCGCCCGTGCCGCCGCCCGCGGCGACCAGATCGACCAGATCGCCGAGCATTCGGGGCACGAAGAGGCCGGCCACGGCGGCCAGCACGTTGAGCGCCACCAAGGCGGCGAAGAACCGCCCACGCTCGGCCAGCAAGCCCCGGACGAACGTGATCGCCTTCCCTGTCTCGGCCACCGGCAGCCCGTGCTCCGGGTTGCGGGAGGTGGCGAAGAAGGCTTCGGCACGCTCGCGGCGAAGAACATAACGCCTAGCCAAGGCCCGCATTCGGGGTGCCAGGCGTTGGCCGGGCTGAACCCGCAACTCGGCCGGAATCTGGTCCAGCGTCCGATCGTCAGCCCAGGTGGCCGACGACGACGCCAGCAACTCACTCATCTTCGGCCTCCATTCCTCGGGCGACGATCCGGCGGTATTCAGCGTTGTTGGCCAACAACTCGGCGTGTCGACCTTGAGCGACCTGGCGGCCCTCTTCCAACAGAACCACCCGATCGGCGTAGTGCAGCAGCAGCGGGGAGGCGGACATCACCACGGTGGTGCGACCGGCCCGGTGTGGAGCCAGCCGTTCGGCGATGCTGGCTTCGGTGTGCGCATCCACGGCCGAGGTGGGCTCGACCAGGACCAGGATCTCGGGGTCGGCGAGCAGTGCCCGAGCGAGCACGATCCGTTGCCGTTGGCCCCCGGAGAGGCCGCGGCCCTTCTCGTCGATCCGTCCTTGCCAGCCGCCGGGAAGCCCGTCGAACACGTCCTCGGCGGCGGCCGCGACCAGGGCGGCTTCCGCCTGCTCGCGGGTGTGGGTTCCGCGCGGGTCGACGGCGTCCTGCAGGGTTCCGGCGAACAGTTGGCTGCCGGTGTCGCTGACCAGTACCCGCTCCCGCAGGCCTGCTCAAGCTGTAGGCGTTGTAGTCGAGGCCGTCCGCGGTTACCCCCCCAGGGTTGTCCGGCGCGCGCGGCGTCCGCGGCGGCGATGGCGGCCCGGCGGCGTTCCTTCTCGGCCTGGGCGGCGCGGGCGGCGCGGCCTTTGAGCTCGTCGTCCTCATCGTCCTCGCCGAGCACCAGGCTGCCGGAGAGGTAGCGTCCGAGGCGGTCGGCCAGGGCAGCGGAATCGTCCGGCGTGGCGCTGACCACGATCAGGAACTCGCGCGGGTGCACCCGCACCCCGCTGGCCAGATCGTGCAATTCCGGACGAGCGGGCAACTCCAACTCGCCGTCGGCCCAGGGCAGCTCAGCGCCCAGCAGCGCAATCGTCCGGCGGGCCGACACCAACCCCTGCACCCACTTCTGCGCCACCTCGAACAAGGTTTGCAGCGGCCAGACCATGAACACCGCGTAGCCGAAGAAGCTGATCAGCTCGCCGACGCTGAGTCGTCCGGCCAGCATTTCGTGGCCGCCCAACCAGACCAGGGCGACCAGCAACAACCCCGACATCAGGACGGCCAGCGCATCCACGAGGGCCTTCCAGGTGCCCGTCCGGACGCCGAGGAAGCGCACCTTCTGGGACTGCCGGGCGTAGTTATCGCCGAACGTCCGCTCGCCGCCGATGCCGCGCAGGATGCGCAACCCGGAAACGATGTCGGTGGCCAACCCGGTCAGATGCCCGGTCTGGGAACGCTCGGACGTCTGCGCCGCGTTCAACGGACGCAGCGCCGGGGCAGCGCCGAGCACCAGCAGGGGCGCGGCGATGATCACCACGAGGCCGAGCAGCCCGGAGGTCTGCAGCATGAGGCCGCAGATCAGGCCGAACGCGCCGAGCGCGCCGATCGTCCGTGCGACGACCTCGAAGGTGGCCCCGAACGTGTCCGCGTCCGAGGACGAGATGCTCAGCACTTCACCGGTCGGCAATCGCCGATTGAGCACATGGCCCAGTTGAACCGATTTGCGGGTGGTGAGCTTCTGGGTGCCGTACAGGGCGACCAGCCAGGAGCGGACGGCGAACGTGTGCTGCAAGATGCCCCCCGCAGCGCCGATCAGAATCACCACGGCCAGCAGTGCCGACCAACTCAGCGTCGCCCCGAAGTCGTTGCGCAGCAATCCCTCATCGACCGCCTTGCCCAGCAGGAAAGGGCTGAGCGCTCCGGGAAGGAACCACATCATTCCGGTCAGGGCGAGCACTGCGAGCAGGTCGGAGTTCACCCGCAGCAGCCAGAGCAGGAACCTGCTCGGGCTACGGGTGTCAGGGCGTGAGGTCTCGAACCTGGTGAAGGCATCGATGACCGGAGGGTAATCGTGCATAGCCGACGAACTTTACGCCGTGGGCGTCCGGTTGTCTAGGCCGATCAGCCGAGGCCTTGAAACGCTTCCGCGATCCGGATTCCGGCGGGCCCGAGCAGCACAATGAAGATCACGGGCAGGATGCACAGGATCAGCGGGAAGACCACTTTCACCGGAATCTCCATCGCCTTGGCCTCGGCCCGTTGACGGCGCTGCACCCGCATTTCCTGCGCCTGGGTGTGCAGCACGTCTGAGAGGGCCAGCCCGTAAGCCTCCGCCTGCACGATGGAGCGCATGAAGCGGCGGAGTTCCGGCACGCCGCAACGCTCCCCCAACTCGGTGTAAGCGACCCGGCGGGGCTGCCCGACCTGAATGTCCTGCATGGCGCGGATCATCTCCGCCGCCAACTCCCCCTTGCCGTTGCGGGCCACCCGAATCATCGCCGCATCGAAGCCGAGCCCGGCCTCCACGGCGATGCTCATCTGGTCGAGCGTGTCCGGCAACTGCAGACTGATCCTCTGCCGGCGCTCAATACCCTGGCTGTAGAGCCGCAAGTCGGGAATGAAGAAGAAAAGGGTAGTAAGGAAGATCGCCAATCCCACCGACAACGGGGTCCGGAGCGCATTGACCAGCAGCAAGGCCAGCACGCCACCGGTGACCAACAGCAGGAACTTGACCACGATCACCCGCTCCACCGGCCAGGCGGGGGGGCGTCCGGCACCGGCCAGCAACCGGTCCAGGTAGCCACGGGTTTGGGCGGGCATCCACTGCACGGCCAAGGTTCCCAGCCCGCGCCGACGCCGACCGGCGATCACGGTGCCATTCGCCGGATCGCTCAGCCCGCGCCGGAGATTGCCGAGCATTTGGTGCCGATGGACCCCGGAGGTGCCGATCAGAATCCAGGCCAGCATCGAGATGGCCACACTCAGGGTCGCGATTCCGATCACGGGAACAGCAGGCATGGGTCACCTCCTCCTAGAACTTGATCTGGACGGTCTTGCGCAGCCATAGCGCGCCCACAATGAGCAGCAGGACGGCGATGATCGACAGCACGATGCCCACCGGATGGGTGAAGAGCAGCGAGACATAGCCGGGGTTGGAGAGCGAGATCATGAAGATCAAGGCGAACGGCAACGCGATCAGAATGATGGCCGACAGTTTCCCCTCGGCGCTCAGCGCCTTCACCTGCCCGCGCAACTGGCTGCGTTGCCGGATGGTGTGCCCGACCCCGTCCAGGACGTCGGCCAGGTTGCCACCCACCTCGCGGTTGATCGCGATCGCCTGAGTGATCCAGAAGAAGTCCTCGCTCTTCGTGCGGACGGCGGCGTCTTCCAATGCTTCTTCCATCACCCGGCCGACCCGGGTTTCGTTCACGATCCGCGCGAACTCCTCGGACGTGGGCGTCTCTGCCTCGATCGCGACCGTGGACACGGCCTGGGGCAAGCTATAGCCCGCTCGCAGGCTGCCAGCCAGAATCTGCAGGGTTTCGTCCAACTGGTTAGCGAACTTCGACTGTCGCCGTCCGACCATCAGCGCGAGCCAGAGCCTGGCCAGCAGCGGCACCACCACCAGCGCCAACAACCCGGCCCAGATCCCGCCGAGCAGCACACCGAGGGCGCCGCCGACAACCATGGCCGAGCCGATCAACACGATCACGTCCTTCAGGGGCTGCTTGACTCCCGCCCGCTCCAGCAAGGTGGCCGCATTCCCGCCGCGCCCGCGGATCAGGCTCTCCACGCCACGCGTGGTCGCGTTGGCCACCGACGCTAGGGGCGACGAACCGGCCGAGACCCCCGGGCGCCGCCGAGCCATCGGCAGCCGCGGGGCTGAGGGCAACGCGACGATCACGATGCCCAACACGGCCGCGAGGGTCAGTAAGGCAAAGCTGAGCCAGAGCAAGGTGGCCCCGTCGAGCGGGCCGATCATCGGCGGGGCGTCCACGTGTCGTTGGCACCGAATACGCGCGAGGAGATCTGGATGCCGAGATCGGCGAATCGATCAGCGAACAGGGGGCGCACGCCGGTGGGGATGGTTCGGCCCAAGAAGCGCCCGTTGGCATCGACGCCGGCGGAGTAGTCGAACGCGAAGATGTCCTGCATGGTGATGGTCTGACCCTCCATGCCATGCACTTCGGTCAGCCCGATCACCCGGCGGGTGCCGTCTCGGAGCCGGGCCAGGTGCACGATCACGTCGACCGCGGCAGAAACCTGCTCCCGGATGGCGCGCAGGGGCAGATCCATCCCCGCCATCAGCACCAAGGTTTCCAGGCGCGCGAGCGCGTCCCGCGGCGAGTTGGCGTGCACGGTGGAGAGCGAGCCGTCGTGGCCGGTGTTCATCGCCTGCAACATGTCCAGCGCCTCGGCGCCACGGACTTCCCCGACCACGATCCGGTCGGGACGCATCCGAAGCGCGTTGCGGACCAGGTCGCGGATGGTGACCTCGCCCTTGCCCTCGACGTTCGGCGGGCGGGCTTCCAGCCGGACCACGTGGTCCTGTTGCAGTTTGAGCTCGACCGCGTCTTCGATCGAGATGATGCGATCGGCGCTGGGAATGAACGAGGAGAGCACGTTCAGCAGCGTCGTCTTACCGGTGCCAGTGCCGCCGGAGATGATGATGTTCAGCCGCGCGTTCACGCACGCTTTGAGCAGCTCAGCCATCTCGGTCGAGAGCGTCCCCAGCCCGATCAGGTCGGGCACCGACAGGGCGTCGGTGGAGAACTTCCGGATGGTCAGGGTCGAACCGCTGAAGGCGAGCGGCGGGATGATCGCATTCACCCGGGATCCGTCGGCCAAGCGTGCGTCCACCAATGGTGAGGACTCGTCGATCCGCCGTCCGACCCGGGTCACGATGCGGTCGATCACTCGACGAAGGTGGTCTTCATCGTCGAACGAGATCGGCACTCGTCGCAGCCGCCCATTCTCTTCGACGTACACCTTGTCGGGCCCGTTCACCATGATTTCGGTGATCGCCGGGTCACCCAGCAGCGGCTCCAGCGGGCCGAAACCGAGGACGTCGTCCTGCACCTCTCGGATCAGCCTCTTGCGTTCGGCCGAGCTGAGCGGAATCTTGCTTTCCTCCACCACCTGGTTCAGCTCGGTCAGCACCATGGTCTGCAGCGCCGCCTCGTCGAGGTTGGCGTCGTTGAGTCGTGTCCCGAGTCGTTCGAAGAGGGTCTCGACGGCGTTGACCTTGAGCCTGCCGACCGCGTCCGTGCGCGGCATCGGCCCGGGGGCTGGAGCACGAGCCGACAGCTTCGCGGTCTCGTTCGGGCGAGGTGACGTGGCGTAACCGAACCCCGACCCGGGCGACGGGGCTGCGGAGGGCGACGGAGTCACTGACGGCGACTCAGGCGGGACCGGCGCGATCGGGTAGGGCTGAACGGGCGGCGCCGGGCTCGGCGTGGCCTGCTTGGCCGCTTGGGCCCGTTCGTAAAGGTTCATCGCGCGGCGTCCTTGGCTCGCCGACCGAAGCTGAACAATGAACCCTTGGTTGCAGCTGACTGCGGGCGTGGGGCGACGTGGTCCACCAGCGTGTGCAGCGCCTTGGTCACGGGCTCCCGGGCATCGCTCTGCAGCAGCGGGATCCCCTGGTTGACCGAAATCGGCACGACGCTCGACTGCGGCAGCACCACGTCGACCTTCGTCCGAATGGTGGCCTCGACGTCGGCCACGGTCAGCCCGCGGCTGGCTTCGAAGAAGTTGAGCACCACTTTTCGCGACCCCATAAGCATGCCCAGCTCGGTCAATGTGTCCAGTTCCTTGCGCAGACCGCGGACGCCGGGCACGTCCAGGCTGGTCACCAGCACCAGGGTGTCCGTGGTGTCGAGGACGGCCAGGGTGTGCTCGGAGAGCCCTGGGGCTGTATCGACGACCACGTAGGCGAACTGCGCGGCAAGGGTGTCGAGGAGGTGGGTGATCGACGAGGGGGTCACGTTGTCGGCCGCTGCTGGGGACTCCGAGCCGGGAATGACGTACAGGCCGGTCTCGTGCAAGGTCAGCAGCGTTTTCAGGGCCATCGAGTCCCGGCTGGCCGGCCCCTGGGTGACGTCAGGCAGGGAGTACTCGGGGTTCAGATTCAGCCCGCTGGAAACATCCCCGAAGTGAATGTCGAGGTCGACCAGCACTGTCGACTGCGGAAAGCGCTTAGCGATCCCGACCGCCAGATTCGTCGCCACCGTGGTCTTGCCGACCCCACCCTTGGGTGAGGCGACGGTGATCACCCGACCGCGGGCTTGCGCGGTTTGGCCCGGCTGAAAACCGATCGGTGGCACCGGCGTGGTTTGGATGAACTCTGCCGCCCGGTCGATCGCGTCCCGAATCTCCTGGGGATTGGAGTCGACGTCGAGCACGTCGCGGACGCCCGCTCGCAGGGCGCGCAACCCCAGCGCATGGCCTTGGTCGGAGACGAGGATCACGTTCACCGCATGGTCGCGGACGAGCGCCGCAGCCAGCGTCAGCCCGGCCTCCAACTCTGGGCCGGGTTCTAGCAGCGCGAGGTCGGGAGTTGGCGCCCCATTGAGGTGCGCGAACAGCTGGTGCGGCGTTGTCGGGAAAGGGACGGGGCGGATCCCCAGGAACGCACCGGAAACTGCCTCCGTGAGCCGCTCCGCGAAACCGGGCGAGTTACCGACCAGGAGAAGACGCATCATTTGAAGATGTTCCCACCAGTGACAATTTCTGACGTCGAGTCGTCTGAGGTTTCGCGCTGGAGAGTCAGCCAGATCTTGCCCCATTCGACAGCAAAGACCACTCTTTCGGCATCGAACGCGCTGACCGCCAGCGTGATCATTACATCGCCGGACGGGGCGTCGGTGGCGACCTGTTGGTTTGCCGCCGCGGGGACGGCTCCCGCCACGCGAGTGACCAGCACCGTGTTCAACATCAGGTGCGTGGTCTTTACCGCTGGCTTGTCGGATTCGGGGTCTTTAAACTCGAAGGAGGCAACCACCCCGACCGTGTCGCCAGCCCTCAACCGAGAGCCGATTACACGTTGCGGCGGGAGTTGAATACTGACCTCCTCCATGCCCGGGGGAACTGTCACCAGGTCGCTTAGCTGGTCGGACGAAGGGTCAACGAAGCGGCTTGCAAGCACTTGTTCGCCCACCACGAGGTCAGCCGCCGCCACTCGGCCTACGATGTCCTCGAGCGAATCCACCGATCCGGTTACGACGGCCACTGCGGGAAGCTGCTTAACGTCCAGGAATCTGGCCGCCTGTTCTGCAGTCGTCCCCTTTGCGATCGGGGCGGTCACGACGAGCACGCTGGCGGGTTGGGTGCCAGCCAAGGCACGAGCGTCCGCACCCTGCACATACGTGGTCAGCAGAAACCCACCAGTGATTGCGAGAAGTACCGCGACCATGGCGGCAACAACACGTCTATTCATTAATAGAAGCCCCCACCATCAGGCAACGAGGGTAACTGTGGAGACACCAAAATTTGGCGCCGTGGAAGAAGAGGACCCTGAGGCCAAGTCAATAAATCCAACAAAGGTTCCCCGAATGTGTCGATTGCTACAGCACCGCGGCGGTGAGTGGTGCCAGAGCAAGGTTGAACACAGTCACCACGTAGGCGGTCTCGGGCAGGGGCCACCAGGTCAATGGCGACATCAGGAGCGCAGCGAAGGGCGGATACACGAACCACAAACCGGGCAGATCCTCGTGCGGCCGGAAGTAGTCATATAGTCCTCCTCCGTGGCGGACGAACTCCAATGCCTCCCGATAGACGTTCAAGTCGAGCAATGGATCCGGCTCGTTGAACACCACCGGGAGAAGCCAGGCAGATATCGCAAGGTTCAGTGCTGCGAGCACGCCAAGAAGAACCCAGCGGAGGACACTGCTCAACTGTCGGGAGATAGCACGGCTTTCTGTTCGAACTGCGGGCAGGATAGCCCGAAGCACCCGCCCAGCGAGGGCCTCTCGGAATCAGGCCGACGCTGTGCGCCCCTAGTGTCGCGTGTTTGAAGTAGTTTTACGGTGGGCTTTGGTGAGGATGTCGTCTGCGGTTTTGGTCCAGACGAAGGGGTGGCAGCGGTCGTTCCAGCCGTCGATGAAGGTTTCGATGGCGGTGATGAGGTCTTTGACTGAGGTGTAGGTGCCCCGTCGGATCGCTTGGCGGGTAATGATGCCGAAGAACACTTCGACGAGGTTCAGCCAGGAGCCTGACGTGGGGGTGAAGTGCATGGTGACTCGCGGGTTCTTGGCGAGCCAGGCCTTCACGTTGGGATGCTTGTGGGTGGCGTAGTTGTCGGCAACCACGTGCAGCTTGACCCGCGGGTAGGTTTTCGCGACCAGCTTCAGGAAGGCCAGGAACTCGACGTTGGTGTGGCGGTCGTAACAGGCGTCAGTCACTTTCCCGGTCGCGACCTCCAGTGCGGCGAACAAGCTGGTGGTGCCGTGCCGGACATAGTCGTGGGTTGCTTTCTCCGGCAGACCGGGCCGCATCGGCAGGATCGGCGCCGTCCGATCCAACGCTTGGACCTGGGTCTTCTCGTCAACGCACACCACGACCGCGTTCACCGGCGGGTGCAGATACAGACCAACGACGTCGCGGACTTTGGCGTCCAACTCCGGATCGGTGGAAAACTTGAACGTCTCCCGCCGCCACGGCTGCAGATTCCACTCCCGCCAGATCCGGGCCACCGACGCAAACGAGATCCCCAACTGGCGGGCCAACAAACGCGCCGACCAGTGACTCACTCCCAACGTCTCCGGGGGCTGAGTCAACGTGGCCACCACCACCGCCTTGTCATCGATCAACGACGGACGTCCCGACCTGTCCAGATCGCTCAACGCGTCCATCCCGCCTGCCACATACCGGTGACGCCACTGGATCACCGTCGGCCGAGACACCCCCACCCGGCGGGCGATCTCCGCGTTCGGCAGACCCTCCGCAGCCAACAACACGATCCGGGCCCGCTGCGCCAACCCCGCCTCCACCGTCGAGGACCGGACCAACGCAGCCAACCTGGGCTGATCACCAACACGCAGAACAAGCGGAGCAGCAACAGACATCCCCCATTGTCCCAAACTCAAACCGTAAAGTCATTTACGACACGCAACACTAGCGCAGGAACAGCGCCCGCAACCGCGCGGTCGTGAAGGCCACCCCGGCCTTCGTCAGTGGGCGTGTCGCGGCACGATGGTCGGGGCCTGCCTTCCTTCCGGCGCCATGCCCAATCGACCTTGCCCACCCCTCAACGGTGGCCATCGAGCAGCTCCGTGTGGCGCAGACAGGCCCCAGTGTGACTCGAAGGTCACCCGGCGACGCCGATGCCTGCGACGACCTTCCAGGTAAAGCCGGCGCGTTCCATCACGTCCATGTGCACGCTGTAGTGGCTTTCTACGTCGTTCGCGTACACGTAGTCGATCAAGCAGCCTCGCTGATCGACCCTGAGGTAGTGCCCAAAAGTGTCGTCGTGGGCGCCTATACACCGGTCAAACTCCACGCGCGACCTGTCCTGAGGCATCATCTCGTCGACCGTCAATCGCGGGGCAAGCGCGATCGCGGCTGCCCGGTCTCGCCGTTGGAGAGCCTCAGCAAGGCTGCGTGCAACGGCATCGGGAGTCGCGATCCGAAGACTCTCGCGAACCATCGCTGACTTGGTCGGACTCCAGTTGAACGTGGCTCGTGCAACGCTGGAGCCCCACATTTCGTTGTCGCCCCTAAGCGGAACTGCTTCAATCGTGACCTCGACTGCTGATGCTCCGATAGTGATCCCTGTGACCGTTTGGCGGCCGGCCATGGCTCCGATGTCGGCAGTGTTGAAGCTGCCGATGAGGTCGGCTTTGTTGTCGTAGAACAAGACGTAGTCTGGCCATCCGACACCTCCCTGGCTGCAGTTGAAGACCGCGGCCGCTCCGTTGGGCTGGCCCGGCACGACAGGGCCAAGCTTCGACAACTCCCGAACCAGTGAGACATTCCCGTTCGTTCCGTCGCCCTGAAGCACCCCGTCCTTCAGCTTTCCGGGGAGGTGATCGCAAAGGCTGGGTACCCGCGCGGATCTCAGGGCGGCCCAGGTGAGAGCAGGGGATGGTCTGACCGCGACGTGTACTGCAAGGGCAGCCTCCAGCAGAAGTGAGTCTGCGGTCCAGTTGAGGATGGTCCACGCGGGTCCGATCAGAGCGAGGTAAGAAACCACCCGTCCGACGAGCTTGCCAGCGACCTGGCCGGCCCAGTGCGGGTCCCTTCCGGCCTTCACTAGGGTTGTGGCAAGCGCCTTGGCGACGGCTTCTGACCCGCCTGACAGGCACTCTTGCACGGCCCCCAACGTCCCCGGTAAGCCATCGATGGCCTTGACCTTGTCATAGCATTTACCAACACCCACCAAGGTCGCCAGCATCCCATCTTCGAGGCTCACGCCTGCAGTGACTAACTGGCGCACGATCACCGAGATGACAAACGATGTAGGCGTCGGTGGAGTCAGGAGCACGAGAGGCTCAGTTCCTGCATCGCGAGCCTGCTCTTCGGTGAAGCCCATCGAGATCTCTCGACCGGGGCCGACAAACTCGCCGTCATCCAGGATCCGACCGACGTGGGATGCGAGGGTCTTGTCGACCTCGACAACCGCTTCGACCAAGGGACGCATGGTTCCGTCTGAGAACGTGTCGTTCCATTGCCAAGAGGGTTCCACCGCGGTGTCGACGACGAAGCCGTAACCCCGGTTGATTCGGGCCTTGATCACCAGCCGTGACCGGTTCTTTGGGTCGCTCCTGCGCACCACAGAATGGGATTGTTACGGTCCGTCTCTATGAAGGTGACGGCGGTCGCCCACTCGGGCGGGGGGACGTCACACGACGGGGATTCGACCCGAACATCAAAGATCTTGCCGACTTGGTAGTACATTTCGTCGGCTCCAGCAGCGAAGCCGTCGGCGACGGACTTGGTGAAGTTCTGGACCCCATCGATTGCCTCGTCGGCGATGTCCTTCAGCGCCGCACCTGCCTTAGCTACCGCTTCCAGGAAGTTTTTCTTGGCTTCTTCCGCACCCGAGACCATTTCCGTCCACAAGGAGAGGTGGGTCACCCGGGCGGTCAAGGTGCGCCGATCAGCGGACAGTTCCGACGGCACCTCGATCCAGGAGGCGGTCTTGGTCTCAAAGTAAGCAAAGCTGGCCCTGAGCCCGTCGGGGAGGGGGGCCGGGTAGGTTCGCATCAGCGTGAAGCTGCCTGTCGCCGGCCCGTCTACATCAATCTTCACAGGCGAACTGACGACGACCCCCAAGTCCGTGACCTCACGCAAGGCCTCGTACGCGCCCTCGTCGGCCGGTGGCACGCTCAGCGTGAGAACTGCCTCTCTATCGCTTTTGACCATCCGGTACGTCTGGCCCACTGTGCCACGTCCCGAAAGGACAGTGGCGCCGGGCGTAGAGGTTGGGTCGGTGCCACCGGTGCAACCGGCAAGTACGGTCAGAACCAACAGCGACACGGCGAGCCGCCGCCCCAAGAAACTCTTCTTCACTCTGAGAAAATAGTGCGATCCAACTCATCCAAAAGACGTCGCTCAACTAGTGGCCGGATTACCCACTCCGTAGAGCATTCGCGGAGTCGAGACAACGCGGCTGATCCGCGTAGGTCTGCTGCCAGCAGCGCGCAGATGTTCACGGCGGACGGTTCGCCGGCCGGGCGACCCCGCGGTGACCATGCCGGGCGCGGCGCGAGGCCGGAATGCGCAGGCCCGCCCGACCCCGGCCCCTTCCCGCTCAGCGCAAGAACAACGCCCGCAACCGTCTGGTGGTGAAAGCCACCCCAGACACGGTCATCACCACGAAGTAGCTCAGGTGAACAGCGGTGGCGTCGGTGAAGATTCCAGCGGAGAGCGCCCGCATCAACTCAACCCCGTGCCACAGCGGCATCGCCATCACGAACCATTGCACTGCCACCGGATACACCTCGATCGGGAACAGGGTGGCCGAGAACAGGAACATCGGCAGCAGCGCCACATTGATCAGATCCATCTGCTGGAACGTGGTGAAGTAGCTGGTCACCGCCATTCCCAGCGAGGCGAACCCCATCGCGATCAGCAGGGCCACCGGCACCATCGCCAGCGACCACCACGAGGTGGTCAGCCCCATGATCCCCATCACGCCGAGGAATCCGATCGCATACAGCAGCCCGCGGAACAGGGCCATGAAGATTTCCCCGGCCGCCACGTCCAACGGCCCGAGCGACGTCGACAACATGGCCTGATACAGCCGCGCGAAACGCATTTTGAAGAAGACGTTCCAGGTGGAGTCGTAGATCGCGCCGTTCATCGCCGAGGTGGCCAGCAGGGCCGGGGCGATGTAGGCGGCGTAGGTGATCGGTTGTCCGCCGGGCCCGGTCACCACCCCGACCAGGCCACCCAAGCCCAGCCCCATCGACAGCAGGTAGAACACCGGCTCGAAGAAGCCGGACAGGATGATCGCCCAGTTCTGGTTCCCGATCACCCGGAAGCCGCGCTCGATCACCGCCTGCACGTTGCCTGAATAGACCGCCGCCAAGCCCTTCATTTCATCAACCTCGCGGTGAACACCCGTACCGATAAGGCCACGCCAACCACGATCGGAATCACCAGCGCCAGCACGTGCACCACGGTCAGCCAGAGCGGATTCTCCATCCCGTAGCTCACGATCCGTCCTAACTGGGTGCCGTGCCACATCGGCGAGATCCAGCCGACCCACTGCAGGTACGGCGGCATCTGAGCCAGCGGGTAGAAGGTGCCGGCGAACAGGAACATCGGCATCACGATGAAGCGCTGCACGAAGGCGAACTGGTAGCCCTCGTCCTCGACCGTCGCCGAGTACGCCATCAGCGGCGCACCGAACGAGATCCCGGCCACCGCGGCAATCGGCACAATCAGCCACGACCACCCCGACGGCGCCGCCCCGAAGACCAGCAGCGCGACCCAGAACGGGATCGCCTGGGCGAAAAGTCGGACGAACACCCCGACCACTTCACCGATCACCATCTGTGCCGGACTGATCGGGCTGGCCTGGGTGGCGTAGAAGGTCTTCTCCCACTTGAAGCCGGCCATGATCGAGAAGGTGAACTCGTTGGTGGATTCCGTGACGATCGTGGAGACCAGCAGACCCGCGCCCACGAAGACCAGGTAGGGCACCCCGTCGATGCCGCCGACCCCGCTGTTGACCAGCGAACCCAGACCGATCCCCATCGCGGCCAGATACAGCACCGGGTAGAGCAACGCGACGACGAGGATCGTCCCGAAGTAGGCCTTCATTCGCCGCAGCCGGCACTCGGCGTAGATCAGCCAGCCCCAGCGTCGAGCGCGCCGAGCCTGCTCGGACGGTGATGGCGCAGCGCCGGAGTACACCAGCCGGTTGCTGTCGAGGAAGGCGCTCTGGCTAGTCAATCAGGCTCCGTCCGGTGAGCCGGAGGAACACGTCCTCCAGCGAGGAGCGGCGCACCAGCGACGTGACCGGACGCAGCCCCACATGGGCTACGCGCTCCAGAGCACCTTCACCGTCGGGGGTGTAGAGCAGCACCCGGTCGGGCAGCACCTCGATCCGGGCCCCGATGCCCTCCAACTGACTGACCACGGACGCGTTGCGCTCGGAGCCGAACCTCATCTCCAGCACCTCGCGGGTCGCGTACTCCTTGATCAGCGAGGCGGGCGACCCTTCGGCGACGATCTTGCCGTGGTCCATCACGATCAGCCGGTCACACAACTGCTCGGCCTCGTCCATGAAGTGGGTGGTGACGATCAGCGTGACCCCCTCCTCCTTCAGCCGGAACAGCCGGTCCCACAGAATGTGCCGGGCCTGCGGATCGAGCCCGGTGGTCGGCTCGTCCAGCAGCAGGATCTTCGGCTCGTTGACCAGGCCGCGCGCAATCGTGAGCCGTCGTTTCATGCCGCCGGAGAGGTTGTCGACCTTCTCGTCCGCCTTCTCGGTCAGCTGAGCGAACTCCAGCAGTTCGTCCGCCTTGCGCTTCAGAAACGCGTGGGACAAGCCGAAGTACCGGCCGTACAGAATGAGGTTCTCCCGGACCTTCAGCTCGGTGTCGAGATTGTCCTGCTGGGGGATCACGCCCAGGTGCGCCCGCACCTCGGGGCCGTTCAACTCCGGATCAAGCCCCAGCACCGTCAGCGAGCCGGAGGTTCGCAGCGACGTGCCGCCGATCATCCGCATCGTGGTCGACTTGCCCGCACCGTTGGGCCCGAGCAGGCCGAACGACTCCCCCGGCGCCACCTCGAATGAGATGCCGTCGACGGCGTTCAGCTCGCCGTAGGTCTTGGTCAGGCCTGACGCTTCGATGACGGACACGCTGGCCAACCTAACAGGAGCCCCGACACAAGTCCCCGCCCGAGCGTTCGCTCAGCGCAGATCGTCCGACCCCGGCAACTGCCGGTAGCTCTCCCGGGCCGCTCGTCCGCGCGCAGCCCGTCCCTCGAACGCGCCCGTGATCAAGCGGACCAGCCAGGGCACCCCCATGATCACCAACGGCCAGATCGGCCAGTAGTAATAGAGGCCGCCGGCCATCAGTGCCGTGAGGAAGTAGATCAGATTCAGCATGAGCATCCACTGCATGAACCCGGCCAACGACTTGGTCCGCCGACGCGAGCGAACCGGCGCCGCCGCGGGGCTACGGTCGGGCAGCAGCAGGTCGTCCAGCAGGGGCACCAACACCCCCAGCGAGCGTGCCGAAGCGGCCTGATCAAGCCGACCCGAGAACTCATCTGCGGAGAGCCGCCCCTGAACGTGCGCCTCGGTGAGGATGTCGGCCGCGAGCGTCCGGTCGGCATCGGCGGCCCGCAAGCCGCGATGCTCGCGCCGCCGCGGATCAAGGACGAACATCGCCCAGGTCGGAAGCGGACGCTCGGGGCGCTGCGGCAGGTTCTGCCACGGTGACGAACTCATCAGGATCTCCCTTGGGCGACCCCTTCAGGCTACCAAGAGCGTCCGCGGTGGTAGCGCAGTGAGTTCGGACGGCAGGGGCACTCGGTGGCGAGCTGCAGCCCGCGGGCGATCCTGCCCTCGTCGCGCAGCGCAAACAGCCTGGGCACCAGCCGATCTCGGATCGCATAGGGATCCATCGTGTTCAGGTAGATCTTGGTCGCCCCCTCGAAGCCGGCCACGGTCGAGATCCGCCACTTGAGGATGATCCGCCACGGCATGGCCAGATCCACATCGAGCGGACGGTAGTGCCACTCCTCATTGGACGGCACGTCCACGCCGGTCGCGGCGTGCATCGCGTGGATCATGTCGGAAACGCCGCGCAACTCCTCCGGCGTCTGCTCCCACGGGTCGGGGTTCTCCGACTTGGAGTAGATCTCGACCGACGGGTAGCGATGCCCGAACCCGGCGAAGGCGATCGCGTGGTCGTTCTCGGCCAGGATCAGGTTCTTGTAGGACGCGTAGTTGACAGCGTCGTCGTTGAACACGTTCGGGTTCGCCCGCAGCCGCGCAATCGCCCGCTCAGCCTGAACGCCGCGCTCATCGATCGCCACCAACTGCTTGTGCAGGTGATCGAAGGACGCCCCGGCCGGCTTCAGCCAGTTCTGGAACACCACCACATAGCGGGCGTACCGGTTCAGGTCGAACAGCGCCTGGATGCTCTCCACCGTGAAGGAGACGAACGCCGCGTGCTCGTCGGGGGTCATCGTGCCCGAAGCCGCGAGTTGGGTGTTGTCGGTCGCCCCGTCCACGAAGTGCCGTCGGGCGGTGATCACATCGTGCCCCCCGCCGAAGAAACCGGATGCGAACGCGACGATCTCGGCCTCGGTCATCGCGTCCACCTCGGCGTCGGACTTGCCGCCCGCCTTCAGCTTGTTCCGGGCCACCCCAGGACGTGTTGGCGTCCGGCGACCGAGCCCAGGTAGGCGGCTTTGCGTTCAGCCACCCGGGTCGGCAACTCGTAGCCGTAATTCAGGTGCCAGTAGGGGTAGGAGAGGATCTCGAACAGGTTCGGCACCCGCCGGAACTCGGCTGTGGTGGCGAAGAGGTCCTCAGCCATGGTGCGGTAGATGGTCTCCCGGTGCCCGTCCTCGTGCTGCACCACCCGGGACTTCTCCGGCGGAGTCTCCAGGTAGCGATGCTCGCAGAACGGGCAATGCCGTCCGTGCTGGGCGGGGTCGAGCGGCATCGGGTCAGGACGCTGGATTCCCATCGGACGGTTGCCGCGCCCGGCCACCGTCCACACCTCCGTACCCGAGAACGGGTTGAGTTGTTTGACCGTGCCGTCTTCCAGCTTGGTCAAGTAGTCGGGTTCTCGCGTGAACGGCTGCAGCATGGACGTCTCCCCTGCCTAGAAGGGCTGTTGACCCACGCTACCGCTGGTGTCGAGCCGTCCGTTTCACCCTTGAGGGGACTGTTCAAGGCCTGATGAATAGATTTAGATATTGACCGATCCAACTCGTTCCGTAGGCTTGCTATACTCAAGCACACCACCCGACAGGAGACATGAATTCATGCCTCAGCACCCCCCGCCCCCGGCTTGCACTCAAGACCCGGATCTGTTTCAGCACGACTTGTTGGAGTCACCCCCCGGCGGCCGCAGCTCGGCCGACATTCGAGCCAAGACCCTGACCCTCGAGACCCGCGCGGCGACGATCTGCGCGTCCTGCCCGCTCCTGGAGCCCTGTCTCTACCGTGCGGTGATCGAGCATGACGTGGCCGGCTTCGTCGCCGGATCAACCGAGGCCCAGCGCCACGAGGTCCGTCGGCGCCTCGGAGTCACCGTGACCGCCGACGATCTGGACATGTTCACCGGCACCACCCGGGCCAACCGCCAGATCGATCGGGACGAGGTGGTCCGGCAGCGGGCCGCCAACCCGCAGGGAAGCCTGGAAGTGCTCGCCCAGCGGCTGGGTTGTTCGCTCTCCACGGTGAAGCGGCACCCCCGGCAGGCTCGTCTGGCGGAGCCGCAGCCGACGCTCGCCGTGGCCAAGCCGAGCCTGGAATCCGTCCTGGTCATCGCCCGCGCCGTCATCGAAGCAAGCCGGCCCGTCCGGCGCCACGTCGCCTAGCCCTTTCGGCCGCGGCCCAGGGCAACAGACCCCCGGTCAGCGCCCGGTCAGGCCCCCCGGGTCCGCGTTCGCCACTGAACGCAACGCTCGCCGTCGAAACTTCGGCGGCAACCGTTGCAGTCGGCGGCAAACTCCGCGTCGAGGGACCGGGGGGCCGGGCGCAGGCGCCAAGCCGCCAGCCGCCGGCCGCGGCGCTCTCGCCGTCAGGCGAACCAGCGGTTGAGCTCGTTGGCAGTGCCGCCGTCCTCGAAGGCGTCGGTGACCGCAGTGGCGGCTTCGCGGACCGAGCCGGGCGCATCCCCGAGGGCGACCCCTCGTCCGGCCCAGCGCAGCAGTTCGATGTCGTTGCGGCCATCTCCGATCGCCAGCACGTCGGCGGCCTCGATCCCGAGGTTGCGGCAGATCATCGCCACCGCGTGGGCCTTGTCCACCCCGTCCGGCGCGATGTCGAGCCAGGCCGTCCAGCCGATGAAGTAGCCCACCCCGTGCATGCCCACCCGCTCAGCCAGGCGGACGAAGTCGTCCTCGGAGGCGTTCGGGTCACGGACCACAACCCGGGTGACCGGCGTTTCGGTCAGTTCGGCCAACGACACGTGGACGATCTCGCCGCTGATCTCCCCGTCGGGGAAGGCTTTGGTCACCTTGTAACCGCTGCCGACGACCTCCACCGCCAGCGCCGCCTCAGGATGCAGCGCCGCCACCCGGGCCACGATCTCGGTGGCGTCGAAGGTGACCATGCGGTCGATCACCAGCGGCGGAAAGCTCACCGTGACCGCACCGTTCGAGGCCACGAACTTGCCCGGAGGCAGGCCGAGCGCCTGCACCACCGGCTCCGTGCCGTGCCAGCTCCGTCCGGTGGCCAGTACCACGGGGACGCCCGCTCGAATCACCCGCTGGACGGCCTCCCGCACGTCGGCGCGCAGCCGATCGTCGTGATCAACCAGGGTGCCGTCGATGTCGAGGGCCACCAGGTGCGGGCGCCAGCTCATGGCTCACCTTTCGTCGGTGGAGCGTCCACTATGCCAGCAGGCCCGGCCGGGAGGGTCGGCGGGCAGGCTCGGCCGGGTAGCTCCGCCGACGATCAGCTGATCGGCGTGAGGAACTCCGCGCCACCGAGGTAGGGCCGCAGCGCCGGCGGAATGCGCACCGACCCGTCCGCCTGCTGGTGGTTCTCCAGGATCATGATGATCATCCGGGTCATCGCGCAGAGCGTGCCGTTCAAGGTCGCCACCGGACGAACCCCCGCGTTGTCCCGCTGCCGAATGTTCAGCCGTCGGGCCTGGAACTCGGTGCAGTTGGAGGTGGACGTGACCTCGCGGTACTTCTCCTGGGTGGGGAGCCAGCCGTAGCAGTCGTACTTACGCGCCGCGCTCAGGCCCAGGTCACCGGCAGCGACCTCGAGCACCTGGAACGGCAGTTCGAGCGCGGTGATGAACTCCTTCTCGAACTCGAGCAGCCGCTGATGCTCGGCGTGCGCCTGCTCGGGATCGCAGTAGACGAACATCTCGACCTTGTCGAACCAGTGCACCCGGAAGATGCCGCGGGTGTCCTTGCCGTAGGAGCCGGCCTCACGCCGGAAGCAGGGGGAATACCCGACGTACTGCCGGGGCAGCGACGCCGAATCCAGGATCTCTTCGGAGTGGAACGCCGCCAGCGCCACCTCCGAGGTGCCGACCAGGTAGAGGTCGTCGGCGGGCAGGTGGTAGACGTCCTGGGCGGCTTGGCCGAGGAACCCGGTTCCCTCCATCGCGGACGGTTTGACCAGCGCCGGCGGAATCACCGGGGTGAACCCCCACTGCAGCGCCTTCGCCATGGCCAGGTTGATCAGCGCGAACTCAAGCATCGCCCCTTGCCCGGTCAGGAAATAGAAGCGCGAACCGGACACTTTGGCGCCGCGTTCCATGTCGATCGCGCCCAGCAGCTCACCGAGTTCGAGGTGGTCGCGCGGGGTGAATCCCTCGGCGGCGAAGTCCCGCGGGGTGCCGTGGGTGGAGACCACGGTGAAGTCGTCCTCACCACCCAGCGGCACGTCGTCGAAGACCGGGTTGGGCAGCTGCCGGATCAGCGCATCGAAGGTCTGCGCGGCGTCCGCTGAGGCGGCGTCGGCCGCCTTGACCAGCCCGACCAGCTCTTTGGTCTGAGCCAGCACGGCGGCCTTCTCCTCGCCCTTGGCCCGCGCGACCAGCTTGCCGAGTTCCTTCTGTTGCGCCCGCAGCGCCTCGTAGGCGGCGATGGACGAGCGGCGCGCATCGTCCGCGGCGACCAGTTGGTCGATCAGCTCGACGGACTCCCCACGAGCCGCCTGCGAGCGACGGAGACGGTCGGGGTCGGTGCGCAACAGCTTCGGATCAATCACCGGCTGATCCTATCGCCGACTGATCTACCGCTCCCGCGGGCCCTCTGGCCTCGATAACGAGTGAGATTCACCACCGTGTTCGGTGGTGAATCTCACTCGTTACCGTCAGCAACCGCCGATTCTGCTCCCCACCACAGAACCCCCGATCGCCTGCCGGCTGGGCAGCTGGCCGCACGGCCCCCAGAGCACACCGTCCGACCAGAAACAGGGCAAACAGCCCCCGAGCCACACCAGATTCACAGCTTAGTCGGGCATAGTTCCCAGATGACCGACACGCATCAACCTGAATCCGTCCACCCCGACCACGACCGGGGGCTGGAGTTCGACGTCCAGACCCTGCTCGCCCGCCGGGCCGCCTTCGGCCTGTTCGGTGGCGCCGGCCTGCTGGCCCTGGTCGGCTGCGCCACCACCACCCCCAGCGCTGCGACCACCAGCGCCTCCCCGACGACTGCCGCGACCACCGCCAGCGCCACAGCGACGACCACCGCCACAGCGGCCGCGACCACCCCCACCGCCGAGGTGCCGGACGAGACCGCCGGCCCCTACCCCGGCGACGGGTCGAATGGTCCGAACACTCTGGACGACTCGGGCATCATCCGCTCCGACATCACCTCGTCCTTCGGCACCTCGACGACGAAGGCCGCCGGCACTCCGCTGACCGTCAACCTGACCGTGACCGACGCCGCCAAGGGGTACGCGGCGATGTCCGGCGCGGCCGTCTACCTGTGGCACGCCGATGCCCAGGGCCGCTACTCGATGTACTCCTCCGGCGTCGAGAACGAGAACTACCTGCGCGGCGTCCAGGCGACCAACTCGGCCGGGACGGCTACGTTCAAGACCATCTTCCCCGGCTGCTACGACGGACGCTGGCCACACATCCACTTCGAGGTGTACGCCAGCACCGCGGACGCCACCAGCAGCGGGCAGATCGTCAAGACCAGCCAGCTCGCGCTCCCGCAGGCCACCTGCGAAGCCGTCTACGCCGACAGCGCCACCTACCCGAGCAGCACCAGCAACCTCGGCCGGGTCTCCCTGACCGGCGACAACGTGTTCGGCGAGGACGGCGGCATCCTGCAGTTGGCCACCGTCACCGGCTCCGCGTCCGCCGGCTACGTCGCCAACCTGACCATCGGCGTCTGAGCTAGCGCGACTCCGCCCGGCACAAAGGGTTCGGGCGGAGTTGGGTTGCTCAGGGGTGACAGACTGCCGTCATGCGCCGTCGACCCGGGATCGCCCCGCTTGCCGCGATCCTGTTCGGGGTCGCCTTCCTGATCTGGACGTGGGCCACCCTGAGCACCGAGTTGCTGCGTCCGCTCGATGACACCTCCCTCAGCCCGGCGATCGATGTCGACTCAGAGCTGGGCCAGATCGCCTCCGCGGTGGCCGTGCTTTTCTGGCCCGGCGTGCTCTACTCGGCCCTCGGCGGGATCGCGGTCTGGGCCTACCAACGGCGCCTGCGCAGCCTGACCAATGCCATCGCCCTGGCCATCGTCTCCGGCTGGGTCGCCGAATGGTTGCTCAAGCTGGTCTTCGCGCGCCCCCGTCCGCGCTCGGCGCCGCCGATCATCACCAGCGACACCTTCGGCTACCCCTCGGGCCACATGATCGCGATCACCACCGCGGCGATCATCGTGATCGCCACCACGACCACCACCCGCCAATCCCGTCCGACCATCATGGTGTGGCGCATCCTGGGCGCCCTGGTGATCGTCGGAATCGGGGTGAACCGCTGGTTGCTACACGCCCACTACATCACCGACATCGTCGCCGGCATCCTGGTCGGCGGGTTGACCGCCAGCCTGTCGCTCACCGTGGCCGGCGTGCACATGCTGCCCGAGCCGCCGGTGCGTCGTCCGCCGTCGGGGGCTCGGAAGCGGTGCGCGGTGATCGTGAACCCGACCAAGGTGGCCGACTGGGGGTCCTTCCGCCGGCACGTCGAGTTCGCCTGCATCGAGCGCGGCTGGGAGCCGCCGCTGTGGCTCGAAACCACCGAAGGCGATCCCGGACGAGCGATGGCCCGCTCGGCCATCCGGCGCAAAGTGGATCTCGTCCTGGTCGCCGGCGGGGACGGCACGATCCGGATCGTCTGCTCCGAACTGGCCTCGACCGGGATCGCGATGGGGCTATTACCGGCCGGAACCGGCAACCTGCTGGCCCGCAACCTGTCCATCCCGCTGGACGAATCCGAGGCCCTCGACGTGGCTTTCGACGGCAGCGGGCGGGCGATTGATCTGGTCCGCGTCACCGTTGACGACGCGCCGACCAGCGACACCTTCGCCGTGATGGCCGGGATGGGCTTCGACGCCGAGATCATGGCGGCGACCAACAGTGACCTGAAGAAGATCGTCGGCCCGGCCGCCTACCTGCTGGGGGCCCTGCAGGCGGTCAACCTGCCACCCTTCGAGGCCACGGTGACGATCGATGATGCCGAGCCGATGGTCCGCCTGGCCGGGATCGTCCTGGTCGGCAATGTCGGAGCCCTCCAGGGCAACGTTCAACTGATGCCGGACGCCCAATCCGACGACGGCCTGTTCGACGTGTTGATCGCCTCCCCCAAGAACGCGCTCGACTGGGTGAAGGTCACCACCAGCGCCGTCACCCCGGGGCCGGACGTGGAGGAGCTCGATCGCGCCCAAGGACGCCGGGCGTTGATCACCACCGCCACCCCGGTCGCCTATCAGCTCGACGGCGACATGGCCGGGCAGTGTTCCCGGATGGAGGTCGAGTTGCTGCCCAAGGTGCTCCGGGTGATGGTTCCCTGAGCGCCAGCTCAGAGGGCCGCGCTCAGTCGCCGCTGGGTTGAACCAGCGTGTTGTACCACTCTCGGGCGTCCAGGAAGTCCTCGTCGGCGAAGCCTCGGGCTACATCGGGACGCACCCCGTCCGCCCGTGGGTAGGAGCCGAGGAAGACGACCATTTTGCAGATCCGGTGCAGCCCCAGCATCGCCTCGGCCAGCCGCGGGTCCCGCAGATGACCCTCGGCGTCGATCGAGAAGCAGTAGTCCCCCAGCCCGGTCTTGGTCGGACGAGATTCGATCCGGCAGAGGTTGACCCCACGACCGGCGAACTGCTCCAGGATCTCCAGCAGCGCCCCGGGGTGGTCGGCGAACATGTAGGCGACCAGGGTGGTCTTGTCGGCGCCGGTGGGCTGCGGCGGCTTGCCGGGCGGAGCGACCAGGACGAAGCGGGTCACGGCCGCTTCGTTGTCGGCGATCCCGCCGGCCAGCTTCTGCAGCCCGTACATCTCGCCGGCGACATCGGCGCAGACCGCCGCGTCGTAGCGGGAGCTCGGGTCGGCGACTTCCGCAGCGGCGGCGGCGGTCGAGCCGCCCTCGGTGACCAGCGCGGCGGGCAAGTTGGCCGCCAGCCAGTCCCGGCATTGCGCCGCCGCGTGCGGATGGGTCAGCACCTTGCGCACCGAAGCCAGCGTGGTGCCGGGCCGGCCGTAGAGGGAGAACTGCACCGGCAGCAGCACCTCGCGGATGATCATCAGCCGATGCCCGTTGGAGAGGCTGTCCAGGGTGACGCTGACCCCGCCTTCAACCGAGTTCTCGATCGGCACCAGGGCGGCCTCGACCTCACCGCTGCGGACCGCGTCGAGCGCTCCCGAGACCGTCGCGTACGGCTTGGCCGGCGCGTCACTGAAGGTCAGCAGAGCCTGATGGGTGAAGGTCCCTGGCGGGCCGAAGTATCCGAGCACGGCGCTCAGCTTATGGGGTGGGACTGACAGGTCACCGTGAACGGACGGCCGGACGCCCGCGCACCACGTCCGAGAGTTCGGCGAGGGTGCCCTGCCAGGTCGGCAACTCACCGCCCCGGCGCTTCCACCACCAGACGATGGCGACCAGCACCAACATCTGGGCGCCCGATGACCCGATGTCGCGAATCACGAAGGCGGTGCTCAGCAGTTCGGGGCTGAACTCCACGGCCCGTCCGGTGACGTAGGCGACCGAGAGCCAGGTGCCGCGCCACATGAACGCCACGTCCAGCTTGTTGGCTGCCATCAGGCCCAACGGCACCCAGGTGATCAGGTCGTACCAGCTCAACGTGTAGGGGGAGGTGACCAGCCAGGCGGCGGTGAGCAGCGCGGCCGTCCGGACCGTGATGGTCAGCGGATCCCGCCGCGGGTCGGTGTCCAGCGGCGCTCCGGGGGCGATCTGCCAGGGCAGGACGCGGGACAGCATCCACCCGATGATGAACAGCCCGGCCAGCCCGATCAGACCGACTGCCTGCCGTGCGGTGCCATCGCCGAGCATCATCCTGAGCAGTTCGAACGGGCGTTCGGCCCAGGATCCGGCCGAGACGTAGCCGGTGTTGCGTCCGGCCGCGAACAGCGCTTTGGGGGCGAAGATGCCGTAGCCGATGGCCAGTGGGATCACCGCGCCGATGCCGAGTTGCAGCACTTTCTTCGGTTGATGCCGATAGCCCCAGACCATGGCCAGGCCGTAGAAGACCAGGGACACCTTGACGCAGCCGGCCAAGCCGATGGCGAGCCCGGCCACGAACGCGCTCCGCCGGATGAACCACAGGCCGACGATCGCGAAGACCAGGGTGAGGGCCTCGTTGTGCGCCCCGGCGATGACCGACCAGATCATGATCGGATTGAGGATCGTGAACAGCACGGCGCGGGTCTGCACCCCGGTGTCGCCGTGGGCCATCTTGACCGCGATGAAGGCGATCACCAGGAACGGGATCAGCGCCATCATCTGCAACCAGAACACGACGTCGTGCATGTTGTCGCCGCCCAGGGTGGCCGCCAGCCACTGGCTGAAGGAGGCGATCGGGCCGTAGACGCTGGGCGTGTCCTGCCAGGGGCGTTCGGTCCAGCGGATCACCGGGTCGAACTGCTCCCGGAAGATCATGGCCGGCGTGATGTCGTAGGGGTCGCGTCCGGTGGCCATCAACCGGCCGTACGCGGCGTACATCAGCACGTCGGCCGAGGTCAGCGGCGGCACCAGGGCGGTCACGGTGGAGAGGATCGTGCCCAAGGCGAACATTCGCCGGACGTTGGGTCGCCAGCCGCCGTCGACCGCCCGGTAGGCGATCCAGAGGCCGACCGAACCGGCCACCAGCCCCAGCCAGAGGGAGACCACGGCCACCCACTCGTTGAGCTCCACCCACCCGGCCGGCAGGTACCAGGGAGGCAGGAAGCTCGTCCGCGGCCCGAGCACCAGGGCTACCGGGGAGGGGCCCATCGCGCCGACGACGATCGTGGTCACGGCGGAGAGGATGATCAGCCGGAAGCCCAACTGGGGGCTGCGGCTCCACTCTGCCTCCAGCAGGCGCCTCGCTTTCGCGACCAGCGCTGCGATCATCGGGTCTCCTCGTAAACGGCACACCCCAGCTAGTGAACGGGGGCACCAAACAGGCTAGCGGGCGTTGAGCTGGCTCCGAGCCGTTGAGCCCAGTCGAGACCTGGTTGTAACGGTGCCGTCGCGCCGGGCGCTACTTGAGCAGCCGGGAAAGCCTGCGGTCCGCGAGCGGCTTGCCGCCGGTCTGACAGCCGGGGCAGTACTGCAAGGACGAGTCGGCGAAACTCACCTCGGCGATGGTGGTTCCGCACACGTCGCAGGGCTCGCCGGTTCGGGCGTGGACGCGCAGGCCCACCTTCTTCTCGCCTTTGAGTTGCTTGGCCGCCAACCCGACCGAGCGGGCGACGGCGTCTGTGAGCTCGTCCTTGAGGGCGGTGAACAGGCGCTCGAACTCGTCGTCGTTCAGCCCGTTCGCCGGCTTGAACGGGCTCAGTTTGGCAACGTGGAGGATCTCATCGGAGTAGGCGTTGCCGATCCCGGCGATCACGCGCTGGTCGCGCAGGACGCCTTTGAGTTGGGAGCGTCCCGCGGTCTGGAGGATCGTGGCGAACGCGGCCGCATCGAAGCTATCGGCCATCGGGTCGGGGCCCAGCGAGGCGATCCCGGGCACCTCAGCCAGGTCGTTCACGACATAGAGGGCAAGTTTCCGTTGGGTGCCGGCCTCGGTCAGGTCGAAGCCGGAGTTGTCGTCCAGGACGACCCGCAGCGTCAACGGCCCTCGCCCAGGACGCGCCGGCGCCGCCGGCACGGTGTCTTTCCAGGTCAGCCAGCCGGCGCGAGCCAGGTGGAAGGCGAGCCACAGTCCGCCGGCGCCGAGCCCGATGAACTTGCCGCGGCGGGTGACCTGATCGACCTCCAACCCGTGCAGGGCCGACAGCGGAAGTTGGTACGTCTTCAGGGCACTGAACGCGACCAGCTCGGTACGGGCAATCGTCTGGCCCAGCAGTCGCTGGTCGAGGAAACTGCGCAGGGCTTCGACCTCCGGCAGTTCAGGCATGGCCAGATTCTGCCCCGCTGAGCTCGGCTTGTCGACGGTTTCGGTCAGGCCTACTTCGCGCCCGGCCGCGAATCGTTGGGTGGTTCGGCCAGGGTGCCAGTGCTTCCACTCACTTCCGGGGGGAGCCCGCCCGCCGCCATCCCGCCGGAGAGTGCGCGCAACAGCGCCCTGATCCTGCTCATCAACCGACCCTTGCTTGCCATGGGACAGCATTAATCAGCACTTCCCTAACGTACCTCGGTTGTCACGTCAGGTCGGCTCGCGGCTGGGCCAGCGCACCTCGGGCAGTTCCAGTGCCTCATCGAGCAGGGTCAGGTACTCGTCCCGGTCGATCTCGATCACGCCCAAGGTGCCCAAATGGTCAGTCCACCATTGGACGTCGATCACCCGATCCTGACCGTCGTTACCCAGCAACTCCACCAGCGCCATCAGCGCGACTTTAGAGGCGTCTCGTCCGATCATCGGGTCGTGGAACATGGACTCGCCGGCAAACAACCCGCCCACGCTGACCCCGTAGAGGCCGCCGGCCAGCCGCCCGTCCGGCGTCCACGCCTCGACAGAATGCACGATCCCGCGGTGGAACAGCTCGGTATAGACCTCGCTGATCTCGGCATCGATCCACCCGTGCGGACGCGTCGGGTCCGCGCAGCCGGCGAGCACCCGCTCGAACGCCTGATCGACCGTCGTCCGGTAGCGCTTCACGGCTTGGCGCAGGGAGCGGGTGACCCGCAGCGACGTCAACGGCAACACCCCTCGCTGCATCGGCGACCACCAGGCCATCCGGGCCAGGAAACTCGCCTGGGGCAGCGGCATCGGGAACACCCCGGCCCGGTAAGCCTCGGCCACCAGGTCGGCATCGAAGCTGTCTGAGAGCGCCACGAGATCTTGGGCCGGCCACTGCTCGGCGGGGCCGAAGATCGCCGACCTGGTCATCAGCCGATTCTGCCACCCACCCAGAGGATCCTGGGTAGGCGGGGGTCAACCCCGATGGGGGCGGCGCCGCCCGCGGGTAGCCTGAGACCGACGTTCCGACGCCCAGGAGGCGACATGACTGAACCCGCAGACGCGTCCCGAAGCATGGTGCAACGGGCCCCCGAGGTTGCCGGCGGTTTGCTCCGCCAACTCCTCGAGTTGGCCATCGACGGACGCGGACCGTTGCCCTCGGCGAAGGCGGCCGCCGCTCGGCAGCTTCAGCTCAAGGGCGATCACGAGAGCGCGGTCAGCGCCTTGATCACCGCGCACGTCGGGCTGGCCTCCGCACAAGGCTTCCTGACCAACCTGGGCGGCCTGATCACGCTGCCGGTGGCGCTCCCGACGAACCTGGCCGGCGCGGCCATCGTCCAGATGCGGATGATCGCGGCGGTGGCCCACCTGCGCGGCTACGACATCAACGATCCGCGGGTGCGCACCGCGTTGACCCTGTGCATGTTGGGCGAGGAAGAGGTTCGCGCCCACGTCAGCGACGGACGGCTGCCGAGCACCCCGCTCGGCCTGGCGACCGCCCCCGTGTTCGACCCGAAGCTGGACCGTCAGGTCTCCGAACGCGTCCTCGGCGGGCTGGCCGCCAAAGTGGGTGGCAAGCATGTCGTGGTGCTCTTCGCCAAGCGCATCCCGCTGGTCGGGGGTGGTGTCGGTGCGGTCAACGACGGCTGGCTCACCTACGCACTCGGCGACTACGCCCGACGCGAGTTCGTCTCCCGCCGACGCGGTCGGAACTGAGGCTCAGCTGGCTCGCTTCGGAGTGAGCAGGAACGCGATCAGGTAGAGCACGCCCACGACGATCAGCAGGTTGCGGTAGCCGGTGAGCAGCGCGGCGTACTCCAGGCAGCCGCCGACGATCGTGCCGAGCAGGTTGATGCCGAAGGCGGCCTGGCTGTTATCGGAGGCGGCGAACCGTATCGCAAACGCCACGTTGGCCAGGAAGATCGGCAGGAACGCCAACAACACAGCGCTGACCAGCCGCAGCGGAACAGGCAGCGGCAACAACAGTTCGGGCGGCACCAGATACGCCGCCAGCAACGACACCGCGATCGCTGCGAAGACCAGGGGGAGCGAAGGCGTCCGGAAGCGGCGGGTCACCTCCACCGCGGCGAGGACCACCACCAGCACCCCGGCGAAGACCAGGGCGTTGACCAGCCAGGTGGTGCCGAACAGCAGCGCAAAGGTGGCGATGTTCTTGGTTTCGAGCAACAGGAAGGCCGCGCCCATGCAGAACAGGTCGGCGTAGGGGCGCATCCGTCCGAGCGGCCCGCCGAGGGCGCGGACGGTGACCAGCGAGATCAGCAGGATCCCACCCAGCACCCACAGGTATTCGGACGGGATGAACCCGCCGCGGAAGTAGAGGAAGGGCGCGTCGTCGGTGGCCGGCGGCACGGGCTCGGCGCCGATCACATGGTTGGCCTGGCCGCAGCGCTGGTTGACCGGATCGACCGCGACCGTCACCACCGCCTGGTTGGCCGCGAAGAGGTCCATGCAGGGTGCGTGACCGAAGGCTTCGGCGACGGTGTTGCCCAGACGATCGATCAGCCAGGGTTCGCGGTAGTAGTTGTACATCGCGAACACCCCCTGATCGGTCAGGTGAGCGCGGGCCGAGCGCAGGGCCTCTTCGGTGAACAGGAACGACTCCAGGCGAATCTGGGAGGCCCCGTTGACCAGAGCCAGCGAATCCGGCAGGGCGAACAGGATCAGGTCGTACTTGGTGGTGGTGCGCTGCAGGAACGCCCGGCCGTCGTCGACGTGCCGGGTGACCCGCGGATCCGCGTAGGGCTTATCGGGGTGCAACTCGGCGCCGAGTTCCATGATCCGCGGGTCGATGTCGACCGCGTCCACGTGCTCGGCGCCCTTCACCAGCGCGATCGCCACGTCCGAGCCGGAGCCTGCCCCCACGATCAGGACGTTCCGCAGCGGGGCGTCCACCCGGCGCTCGTAGGGCGTCCGGTACTGCTCTTCGGCCCGGGTGAGCTTGAACTCGGCCGAACCCATGATTTGGTGCGGCACCCCATTGACCGTGATCAGGTGCAGGGCGTTGGCGCCGACCTGGCCGTCGGAGAGCACCCGCACCTTGTAATACGGCGACCAGGACACCCCGGGCGTGACGGTTTCGGTGATCAGGGCGCCCAGCATCGCGACCGATGCGATGCCTGCCAAGAGTCGTTGCCAGCCGACCAGCAGGCCGAGCCAGGCGGCGGTCACCAGAACGCCCCACACCACTGACGGCGCCTGCAGGTAGGAGAGCAGGGTGAACAGGCCGATGCCGGTGAGCGAGCCGATCAGGTCCCAGCGGTAGGCGATCAGCGGCTCGAGGTCGGCGAAGCAGCGTCCGACGATTTCGGCCGGGCCGGCCAGGATCGCGGCCACGAGGACGAAAATCAGCGGCAGGGCCAACCAGGCCGGTGGTCCGACGGTGACCAGCGAGGTGAAGTAGATCACCGCGTCGTCGGTGCGCGTGATGGTGACCGGGAACATCCACACCGCCACCACCACGACGGCCAGCAAGAGGGGCGAGAGGCCGATCATCGAGAAGCGTCCGCGCGAGATCAGGAAGCCGGCGCCAATGCCCAAGAACGACCCCAGCAGGACGAAGTTGGAGAAGTACGACAGATGCACCACATTCGCCCCGAGCCAGCGGATCAACGCCAGCTCGACGAACAGCATCAGCGAGCTACCCAGCCACAACCGCAGCACCACTCCCCGGTGGTCAGTCGGAGGGGCCGGCGGAGTGAACAGCTCAGTGAGGCGCACTGCCGCATCCTAGGCGTTGCAAGGCTCGGCGCTGGGGATGCCCACCCACACCTTGCGTTGGACGCGCACGGCACTCCCCCGCACGTTGGGCTCTCCGCCGCGCCTCCGCGACTCCGCCCGCAAAGGGCTCTTCGCCCGCGTTATAACGCGGGCGAAGAGGTCGTTAAGCGGGCGAAGAGGCCCTAAGCCGGACGCCGGGTGCCTGCCTCAGGCCCGGTCGTAGGTGGTTGCGCCGGTAACCCGGGGGACCTGATGCCAGCGGCCGTCCGCTGCTGAGGCCACCACGGCCTCGTCCACCTCGGCGGCTGACCAGGCGTCCGCGGCCGAAGGAGCCAGCTGGGTTCCGCTGAGCACCCCGGCGACGAACAGCCCCGCCTCGACCGTCTTCAGGTCGTCGAAGCTCATCGTCATGCCGGGGCCCGGCTGGAAGCGTCCGTAGTCGCCGTGGGAGGAGTCCGACATCACCGAGGTGTAGCCGTGGTGAGCGCCTTCACCGTCGATCAGCACCTGCAGGTGCTGCGGGAACTCGAAGTTCAAGCGGACCGATCCACCGGTGCCGTAGACCTCGATCACGTATTCGGACCGCGGCCCGACGGCCACCCGGGACGATTCCAGGGTGACCAGCACTCCCTCATCGGTCCGCCCCAGGACGGCCACGTAGTCCTCGTTCTCCACCGGGCCGAGTTCATCGCTGACCGCCACCGCGGCGTGTCCCACACCTTGCCCGAGCGGCAATGGACGGGTCGGGATGAAGGTGCCGGTCATCGCCGACACCGAGGCGATCCGTCCGACCAGGAACTGGACGAGATCCCCGCCGTGCGAGAGCAGGTCGCCGACCACTCCGGCGCCGGCCTTCTCCCGGCTGTAGCGCCAGGTCAGCGGCCCGGCAGCTGAGGAGGCGTAGTCGGCGATCAGCCACGCCCGGACGTTGGTGATCCGCCCCAGCGCGCCGCTGCGAATCAACGCCCTCGCATGCATCACTGCGGGTTGGTGTCGATAGTTGAACCCGACTGCGGTGATCAACCCGGCGGCCTCGGCTGCGCGGGCGATCTCTCGGCTTTGGGCGGCGTTGACGCCCATCGGCTTCTCGATCCAGAACGGCTTTCCGGCGGCGATCGCGGCCAAGGCGATCTCGTGGTGCAGGAAGTTCGGGCCGCAGATCGACACCACGTCGACCGCCGGGTCGGCCAGCACCTCGCGGTAGTCGGCCGTGGTCTGCTCGAACCCCATCCGCCGAGCGTCGGCCTGGTTGCTCTGGACCGGATCGGCGGCCCAGAGCAACCGTGGCTGCACCCCGAGTTCGGGGTACCGCTCTGCGAGCGAGGAGTACCCGCGGGCGTGTAGCCGCCCCATCCATCCCATCGCGATGACGCCGACACCCAGGTTGCGCACAGCAGTGTCCTCTCCTAGCCGAACCCACTCAGGGTCAGGCGTGCTTGTTCTTCCGCTCGTCGATGATGATCGCGATCACGATGATCGCGCCCTTGACCACCTGCTGCATGAACGGGGAGACGTTCATCAGGTCGAGGCCGTTGTTGATGATGCCGATGATCAGGGCACCGACGATGGTGCCCCAGATGGTACCCAAGCCACCGTTGAAGCTGGTGCCGCCGATGACGGCCGCCGTGATGGCGTCCAACTCGATGCCGGTGCCCAACTGAGGGTTGCCGGAACCGATCCGTCCGGCCAGGAGCATCCCGGCCAGGCCGGACAGCAGCCCGCAGAGGGTGTAGATGCCGACCTTGACCCGGGCGATGTTGATGCCCGAAACCCGAGCGGCCTGCTCATTGCCGCCGATCGCGTACACGTAGCGGCCGAACTTGGTGTAGTTCAGCAGCACGTGAACCCCGATGGCCACCACCAGGAACAGGATGATCGGCACCGGGACGCCGATGATGTCGCCCTGGCCGAGCCAGTTGAAGCCCTCCTCCAGCTTGGAGACCGGGCGGCCGTTGGTGTAGATCAGCGCCACGCCGCGGGCGGCGGTCATCATGCCCAGGGTCGCGATGAACGGGGCGATCTTGAACCCGGCGACCAGGAAGCCGTTGACGAAGCCGGCGGCGGCACCCACAGCCAACCCGGCCGCGATGGCCAGGATGACCGGCAACTGAAGGCCGGGGTACATCGGGGTGGCCGCTGTCGACTGCTGAGCCAGGCTGGCTGCGACCACGGCCGACAGGGCGGCGATGGAGCCGACCGACAGGTCGATGCCGGTGGAGATGATGACCACGGTCATGCCGGCGGCAATGATCCCGATCGCGGCCACCTGGCGGACGACGTTCACCAGGTTCTGGCCCTGCATGAAGTTGCCCTCGGTGAGAATCGCCAAGGCGATGACGAAGGCGATCAGAATCCCGATGATCGCATAGGTGCGGACGAAATCGCCCAGGTTGAACGTGGACCCGCTCTTTTCGACGGTGTTGGTTGACATCGTGTGCATCCCTTTCAGGCGGCCGCGTCGGGGCCGGTCGCGTAATCCATGATTTTTTCCTGGGTCGCTTCGGCGCGACTTAGTTCACCGGTAATACGGCCTTCATGCATGACCAGAATCCGGTCACTCATCCCCAGGACTTCGGGCATTTCCGAAGAGACCATGATGATGGCTTTGCCGGTTCCGGCCAGTTGGGACATCAACCGGTGGATTTCGGACTTGGCACCCACGTCGATTCCCCGGGTGGGTTCGTCGATCATCAGAATGTCGGGCAGGGTCAGGAGCCACCGGGAAATCAGCACCTTCTGCTGATTGCCACCGGAGAGATTCTTGATCAGTTGCTTGAGCGAGGGCGTCTTGGTCTTGAGCGCCTCGCGTTGCTCCTGGCACACCCGGTCGATCCGCGGCATATCGAGCAGCCCGGCCTTGGTGTAGCGGGGCAGCGCCGCCATGATCGTGTTGTCGCGGACGGACAGCACTCCCATGATTCCGGTCTGCTTGCGATCTTCGGTGAGCAGCGCTATCCCGGACGCGATCGCGTCCGTCGGGCTCGAAATGGTGACCGCCTTGCCGTGCACGGTGATCGTGCCGCTCTCGGCCTTGGCCACCCCGAAGATGGTTTCGAGGATCTCCGTCCGGCCGGCCCCCATCAGCCCGGCCAGCCCTAGGATCTCACCCTTGCGTAGGTCGAAACTGACGTCCTTGACCAGCTTGCCGCGGTTCAGGTTGCGGACGCTGAGCACCACCTCACCGATTTCGGCGGGCTCCTTGGGGAACATCTGGGTCAGCTCGCGGCCCACCATCAGGGCGATCAGCTTGTCCCGGTCGAGTTCCGACGCAGGCTTGGTGGCGACCCATTTGCCATCGCGGAAGATCGTCACGTCGTCGGAGATCTTGAAGACCTCGTCCATCTTGTGGGTGATGTAGATGATCGCGGTGCCGCTCTTGGTCAGCTGACCGATCATCCGGTGCAGGTGGTCCACCTCGCGCTCGGTGATGGCCGAGGTCGGCTCGTCCATAATGATGATGCGGGAGTCGAAGCTGATCGCCTTGGCGATCTCGACCATCTGCGTCTCGGCGATGCTCAGGTTCTTCATCAGTCTGGCGGGATTCAGGTTGATCTCCCACTTGGCGAACAACTCCCGGCAGGCGGCGTTCATCGTGGCACGCGAAATCAAGCCGAACCTGTTCACCGGCTCACGGCCGAGGAAGATATTCTCGGCGACGGACATTTCGGGAACCGGGGAAAGCTCCTGGTGGATCATCGAAATGCCCAGCTTGAGCCCGGTGCGAGTATCGGGGATGGAGACCGTTTCGCCACCCACCTCCAACGTGCCGGAGTCGGGAACATACATGCCGATCAGACACTTCATCAGGGTGGATTTCCCAGCCCCGTTCTCCCCCATCAGGGAATGCACGGTGCCGGGACGGACGTCGAGTTGGACGCCATCGAGCGCAAGGACGCCCGGGAAGGTTTTGGTGATGTCCTTCATTCGAAGGATGAATTCGTCGGCCATGGAGCCCTCACTACGTCGGGGAGCGACTTCGTTCCGGGGGGTGTTTGGGGTGGGTGTTGAGATGAAAGGCGGCGGGGGCCGGTGCAGTAGCTCCGACCCCCGTCGCCGTTCGCGGTCAGTCTGTCAGGACGAGGCTCACTTGCCTTCGAACTCGGCCAGGTTGTCCTTGGTCACCAGGACGTAGGGCACGTCCACGTAGGCGGGAACCGTCTCCTTGGCGGCCAACTTCAGAGCCGCATCCACGCCACCGGCGCCTTGGCCCTTGGCATCCTGGAACACGGTGACTTCGAGTTCGCCGGCCTTCATCGACGCCAGGGCATCAGCGGTGGCGTCCACGCCGCCGACGAAGATGCTGTCCAGCTTGCCGGCCTTCTTGATCGCCTCGATGGCGCCCAGGGCCATCTCGTCGTTGTTGGCGCAGACCACGTCAATCTGGTCACCGGACTGCAGCCAGTTCTCCATGATGTCCAGGCCCTCGGTGCGCTTCCAGTTGCCGGCCTGCTCCTTGATCACCTTCATGCCGGGGTTCGCGGCGACGACGTCCTTGCAGCCCTTGGTGCGCAGCTGCGCGGCCTCGTTGGCCGGGTCGCCCTGCAGGATCACCACGTTGCCCTTGCCGCCGGCCAACTTGGCCAGTTCGGTCATTTCCAGGGTGCCCGACACCAGGGAGTCCGAGCCGACGTAGGGCACGGTCGCGGGCAGGTCGGCGGGGCGCCGGTTGACGTAGACCAGCGGGATGCCGGCCGTCTCAGCGGCCTGGGTCATCGGGCCGGCCGCGTCGGTGTCCACGGCGATCACGATGATCGCATCCACCTTCTGGCTGATGAAGTTCTCCACCTGGCCGAGCTGCTTGTCGGTCTGCTCGTCGGCGGCGACGATGTTGACCTCGGCACCCTTGGCCTTGGCCTCGGCGGTGATGCCGTCGGCGACCTTCTGCAGGAACTGGTCGAGGATCGGGAACGTGACGCCGATCTTCTTCATACCCGCGGCCGGGGCGCTGGCGGTGCCACTGGTGCTGGTGGCCGGTGCGGCCGAGCTGCACGCGGCGAACAGGGTGGAAGCGGCCAGCGCGACGGCTGCCAGCTTCAGTCCGGATCGGAGGGACATCTGCTCTCTCTTCTGCTTGGGGAGATGGATCGGGAGTCGTGCCCCCGGGTCGGCCGGGCCACCGTTGGCTGGCCGACTGGGTCTTCGTTACTTGGACGCTAGGGTGGGGCAGTTGGCTTGTCCAAGACATACGGACAATTGAGTTACAAGCCTGAGACCTCAGGAGGCCAGGACCATACCTGCTCAGGCGTAGAAGGCGGGCTTGGCCATCATGCTGATCGCCACCTCCCCGTCCTCAGTGAGGGCTTTGACGCCCGCATCGCAGACCACGGCGGCGGCGTAGCCGTCCCAGGCTGACGATCCGGTGTGCTCGCCGCGGGCCACCGCGCTGATCCACTCCTGTACCTCGGTGACGAACGCCCCATAGAAGCGATCGTTGTGGTCCCGGGCGATCCGGTTGCGGGCTCCGTGGGCGTCGCGCACCGCGATCACGTTCTGATCGGCCAGCGAGACCGTCCCCTTCTCGGCCACCGCTTCGCAGCGAATGTCGTAGCCGAACTGGCAGTTGACGAAGATCTCGTCATCGACCCGGACGCCCGACTCGGAGGTGAGGATCAGCACCAGCGGATCCTGCAGATGCTCGAAACGGAGCGAGGTCTTCTTCGGCTTGTCCACCCGGGCGGAGACGAACTCCTCGCCCAGCAGCCAGCGCATGGTGTCGATCTCGTGGATCGCCGTGTCATTGATCGCCATGTCCCAGGTGTAGAAGTCCGGGACGGTCGGGTTGCGGTGGGCGCAGTGCACCATCAGCGTCTCGCCCAGCTCACCGGAATCCAGCAAGTCCTTCATGTCCCGGTAGCTGCGGTCGAAGCGGCGCATGAAGCCGACCGTGAGCAGCTTGCGTCCGCCCGCCTCTTCGGCGGCCATGATCCGCGCCGCGGCGTCGGCGGTGGGGGTCAGCGGCTTCTCGCAGAACACCGGCTTGCCCGCCGCCAGACAGGCCAGGACGTCCGGCTCGTGCGCGGGGCCGTGACTGCAGATGATGACCGCGTCCACGTCGGGAGAGTTGATCAGGCTGGCCGAATCGGGGAAGACGTCCCCATTGATACTCGCGGCAACCGCGGCAGCATTCGCGGCGTTGGCGTCGGCGACGGCCACCACTCGTCCGCCGGCGATCACGCTGTGACTCGCTCGATGTGGGCCCGGCCCATGTTGCCGGGGCCGATCATGCCGATGCGTACGGTCATGAGTCTCTCCTTCAGTTCAGGCCCAGGCCGAGGGAGGCCAGGTACTCGCGGGTTTGGATCGCATTCGGCAGCGGGTAGTCCTTGGCGCAGCCGTACATGTCCTGCTCGCAGATCACGTACAGCTCCTTGTCGAGGTCGGCCAGCGCCTCGATCAGGTCGTGCATGTCGGGCTCACCCGCCGGTGGGGCAACGGAACAGCCGGCGTGGACGGCCTTGACGAACGGCCAGTCCTCGTCGTGGGCCTGCTTGACCAAGCCCGGATCCATGGCCTTGATGTGCACGTAGGAGATCCGCTCGGGGTACTTGCGACACAACTCCATCGGGTCACCCATGCCATAGACGATGTGCCCGGTGTCGAGGCAGAAACCGACGTATTCGGGGTCGGTCGCCTGGAAGATCCGGTCGATGTCTTCCGGGGTTTCGATGTGGCTGTCGCCGTGCGGGTGCAGCACCATCTTGAGGCCGTAATCCTCTTTCATGATTCGGCCCAGCCGGTCTGCGTTGGAGATGTAGAGGTTCCAGGCTTCGGTGGAAAGCACCTTGTCGTCGGTGTAATTGCCGGTCTTCTCATCGCGGAACATCGGCGGCAGATGCACCACATATTCGGCGCCCAAAGCGGCATGGGTTTCGCCGACGCGACGGAAGAAGGCCTCGGTGTCGGCCCAGGCTTCGGCCTTATGCAGAATGCCCCAACCGGTGCCGGCGACGACCTTGAAGTCGTACTCGTCCATCACGGCTTTGAGCAGCTTGGGGTTGGTCGGGAAGTAGCCGAACGGGCCGGTCTCCGTCACCGAGAAACCCGCCTCAGCCATCTCGGCCAACGCCACATCCCAGGCGATCTGCTTGTCATCGAACGGGAACCACACCCCCCATTGATCCGGACAGACGCCGATCGTGAGCTTGCTGTAGCGGGGATCGGTGTTGCGGGCTTTGGATGGCGCCATGCGGGGTCCTTTCGGTGAGTTTGCTCCGCCGCAACGTTGCGGCGGAGCGTTCTGCGGGTGTTGTCAGTTCTGCGGGAAGCCCAGATTCAGGCCGCCGTGGGACGGGTCGAGCCAGCGTTGGGTGACGGCCTTCGTCCGGGTGAAGAAGTGGACGCCCTCGACGCCGTGAGCGTGGCTGTCGCCGAAGAGCGAGTGCTTCCAGCCGCCGAAGGAGTAGTAGGCCACCGGCACCGGGATCGGCACGTTGATCCCGACCATGCCGACCTCCACCTCGTGCTGGAAGCGCCGCGCGGCGCCGCCGTCGTTGGTGAAGATCGCGGTGCCGTTGCCGTAGGGGGAGCTGTTGATCAGCGCCAGACCCTCGTCGTAGCTGTGCACCCGGACGACGCTCAGCACCGGGCCGAAGATCTCGTCGGTATAGATCGACATCTGAGGCGTCACCTTGTCGAACAGGGTGGGGCCGACGAAGAAGCCGTTCTCGCCCCCGTGGAAGGGGCCCCCGCGACCATCGACGACCAACTCGGCACCCTCGGTCACGCCGGCCTCGACGTAGCCGACGATCCGGTCCCGTGATTGGGCGGTGACGATCGGACCCATGTCGCAGGCCGTGGAGCCGTCCCCGGTCTTGATCGTGGCCATCCGCTCGGCGATCTTGGCGATCAGCGCATCGGCGATGGTGTCCACCGCGACCAGCACCGAGATCGCCATGCAGCGCTCGCCGGCCGAGCCGAAGCCGGCGTTGACCGCCGCATCCGCGGCCAGCTCGAGATCGGCGTCGGGCAGGACGAGCATGTGATTCTTCGCGCCGCCGAGTGCCTGGACGCGCTTTCCGGCGGCCACGCCGCGCTCATAGACGTAGCGGGCGATCGGGGTTGACCCGACGAACGAGATCGCCTTCACGGTCGGGTTGTCCAGGAGCGCGTCGACGGCCTCTTTGTCACCGTTGACCACGTTCATCACCCCGTCCGGCAACCCGGCTTCGCGCCACAGCTCGGCGATCGCGATCACCGCGGACGGGTCCTTCTCCGACGGCTTGATCACGACCGCGTTGCCGCAGGCGACCGCGATCGGGACGAACCACATCGGCACCATGGCCGGGAAGTTGAACGGCGAGATGACGCCGACCACCCCGAGCGGCTGCATGATCGAGTAGGCGTCCACTTTGGTGGAGACGTTCTCGGAGAACCCGCCTTTGAGCAGGTGCGGGATGCCGCAGGCGAACTCGGCAACTTCCAGACCGCGGGTGACCTCACCCAGGGCGTCGGAGGTCACTTTGCCGTGCTCGGCGGTGATGATGTCGGCGATCCGCTGCTTGTTGGCGTCGAGCAGCTGGCGGAACGCGAACAACACCTGTGAGCGGCGGGACAGCGGGGTGTCCGCCCAGGCCTTGGCCACCCCGGCAGCCCGAGCGACCACCTCGTCGACAAGCTCCTTCGAGGCCAGATCCAGGACGCCGGTGACCTCGCCGGTGGCCGGGTTGAACACCTCGCTGGTGCGCTCGGCCGTCCCTTCCCAGGGGGCGTGGCCGATCAGGTGCGTGATGCGGTTCGGTGTCACAGGTGTCATCCGTTCTCTCGGAAAGGCAGGCGTGGATCGACCTCCAGGTCGACCCAGGTTTGGCGAATCCAGGCGTGCGCCGGATCGTCACAGATCAGCCATTCCCGGTTCTCACCGGGGCCGGCCATCACGTTCAGGTAGTACATGTCGTACCCGGGCGGGGCGATCGCCGGGCCGTGCCAGCCGTGCGGTACCAGCACCACGTCGCGATCCCGGACCTCCGCCAGCACATCGATCGGACGCTCGTCCGTCCCGTAGACGCGTTGGTAGCCGAACGGTTCGCCCTGGCCAGGGCTGCCGGGCTCGGTGCGGAGCTCGAAGTAGTAGATCTCCTCCAGCTCGGCCTCAACGCCGGGCCGCTCCTGGTCGTGCTTGTGCGGCGGGTAACTCGACCAGTTGCCGGCGGGCGTGATCACCTCGCAGGCGATGATCGAGTCCGCGCCGGGCAGGGTGGCCGGGGTGCCGAAGTTGCGCACCTGACGCGAGCAACGTCCGGCTCCGCGCAGCTCGTCCGGGACGTCGCTGGCGGCGACCACGCTGACGCTGAGGGTGCGCGCGGCTTTGGCGAAGGGGAGTGCGATCCGTCCGCCGCCGGGGCTGGTCACGGTGAAGCGGGCGTCGCGGGGGACGTAGACCAGGTCGGTGGAGCCGGCGAAGGGGATCGCGGCGCCCGGCCAGCTCGATCACGCGCTCGCCTTCGGCTGATTCCACGACGACGTGGGCGGCGCCGCTGAGCGGCAGCACGATCCATTCGCAATCGCCGGCATCCAGGGAGCGGGATTCACCGGCGGCCAGCGTGGCGACGAACAAGCCGGTGTGCGCCCAGCCGGGGTCACCGGGGGCGATCCGGGTGTCGAACTCGGCGTCCGCTGAGCTGGCCGCGGGCCGGTACCACTCACGCATCATTGGGCGACTTTCGTGCTCGGCGCCGAACCTGCAGGGTCAGGCACCAGGGTCTGGGATTGCGACCGTCGGCCGCACTCCGAGTCTGCCGGTCGTGATGAGGTCACGTCAAGACTTTGTTAGTACAAACTCACGTACAGCGAATATGACAGGTTGTCAGTTACTCTTGCGACGTGTATGTGCAGATCCCGGTGATCATCGATCGCAGCAGTCCCGTGCCGCTCTACCACCAGCTGGCTCAGCAGCTGACCGCAGCGATCGACAAGGGTGACCTGCAACCGGGTGACCCCTTCGAGAACGAGTTGGCTCTGGCCGAACGCCTGGACCTCTCCCGCCCGACCGTCCGCCGAGCCATCGCCGAGCTCGTCGGACGAGGCCTGCTGGTGCGACGTCGTGGCATCGGCACCACCGTGGCCAGCCGAGTGATCCACCGTCGCCAGGAGCTGACCAGCCTGCTCGAAGATCTCCGTGGCGGCGGACGCAAACCCACCACCGAGGTCCTGCAATTCAGCACTGACAAGCCCGATCATCGCGCGGCCGAGATCCTGGGCCTACCGCTGGAGACCCCGCTGGTGTTCATCGAGCGGGTCCGCAGCGCGGACGGTGCCCCGCTGGCCTTGCTCCGGAACTGGCTGCCCCCGATGTTCAACGATCTGACCGCCGAGCAACTGGCCACCCAGGGGCTGTACGAACTGTTCCGGGAGCGCAACATTCACCCGGCGGTCGGCCACCAGACGATCGGCGCGCGGCGTCCGAACGGCGCCGAGCGGCGCCTGCTGCACCTGGCTTCGGGCGATCCGGTGCTGACCATGGCCCGGACGGCCTACGACGGCAACGGCCTCGCCGTCGAGTTCGGCGACCACGCCTACCGCTACGACCAGCACGCCTTCGACGTCACCGTCTACGCCCGCTGAGCTCAGCCGAGCGCCCCGCCCAACCGCCCCCTCCCCCGGGAGTGCCGGTTAACTTCACGGTCCTAGGCGCACCTCATCGCCCATAGGGCGTTGATGCCCACGAATCACCGCGATCTTTCCGGCCACAGCCCGCACCCGCCAACCTCGCACCCCGCCCAACCGACCCCTCCCCCGGGAGTGCCGGTTAACTTCACGGTCCTAGGCGCACCTCATCGCCCATAGGGCGTTGATGCGCACGAATCACCGCGATCTTTCCGGCCACAGCCCGCACGCCGGCCAACCGAACCCTCCCCCGGAGGACCGGTTAACTTCTCGGTCCTGAGCGCACCTCATCGCCCATAGGGCCTCGACACTCGAAATTGACCCACTTTTTTCGGGCCTCGCGAGCTCCTCTCTGGCGCAACCCGACGTCGTCCCGTACGGTTGCCAAATGTTAGGACATTAGCCACACCGTCGTGCCTGGAGGACTCGTGAAGATCGCGCTCGACCCCACCCCGTTCCGGTTCATCCACAGCCTGCTCGACCTTCCCTCGGTCGTCCGGGACTGTGGCTTCGACCACCTGCAACTCACCCCGCACGCGGACGTGATTCCGTTCTTCCGGCACCCCAAAGCCGATGACGCCCTGGTGGCCAAGTTCCGCAAGGCCTGCGACGACGCCGGGGTCGGGATCGCCTCGGTGCTGCCGGTGCTGCGCTGGTCAGGCCCGGACGAGTGGCAGCGGGAGGCAGCCGTCCGCTACTGGAAGCGCGCCATCCAGATCACCGTGGACTTGGGCTGCGAGGTGATGAACACCGAGTTCTCCGGACGCCCTGAGCGGAGCGAGGAATCGGAGGCCTGCTTCTACCGGTCGATGGAGGAACTGCTGCCGATCTTCGAACGCGAAGGCATCGACGTACGGATCGACCCGCATCCCGACGACTTCGTCGAGGACGGCTTGGAGGCGATCCGGGTGATCCGCAGCCTCAACTCACCGAGCGTCGGCATGGTGTTCGTGGCCTGCCACAGTTTCCACATGGGACACCCGATTGGTCAGATCATGCGCGAAGCCGGAGACCTGATCCGGCTGGTTCACGTGGCCGACACCATGGACCACCACGCCTCGAACAGCCTGCGCTACATCACCAACCCGCCGGGCAACAGCGTCCGGGTACACCAGCACCTTCAGATCGGCGACGGCGACATCGACTGGGACGACTTCTTCGGGGGCCTGGCCGAGATCGGCTTCTACGAGCGCGAAGGCACGGTGATGTGCTCGTCCGTCTTTGCCGAGGACGAGCGCGCGATCGAGATGAGCCGCTACCAACTGGCCACCATGCAGACCTACGTCGCGAAACACAGCGCCCAACGCTGAGGCCGGCGTCCAGGTAGGTCTCAGCTAGACGGTGCCGAATCGATCGGGCCGCCGACCTCGGCGCGACCCGAGCCCTGCTGGGCTCACACCGCGGTTGCCCGGATCAGCACCAACTCGTCCGCGTTGAGCAGAGGCCCCATGATGCCTACCTCTGCCAGCACTCGTCCGCTCAGCCGCACTCCCGATTCCGCCCAGGCCGGCGCGGCGGGAACCGTCGGAACCGTCACCGCGGCGTCCCCGGGGGCTTGGGCTGTCACCAGGTACGTGCGGTCGGGGTCGAGCCCGGGCAGGGTGACCCGACCGAGGGGCCAGGTGAGCGTGAAGTCGATCGCGGCCAAGCGATAAAGGGCATCGCTGCGGTCCGCCGCGACCACCCCTTCCAGCAGGATCGCCGGATTGGACAGGTCCTCATGGACGACGGTGCCCGAATGCAGTAGGTCCCGCGTGTCCTTGTAGAACTGGACCCACTCGCCCAGAGCGGCCAGATCGGCCCCGCTCGCTGTGGTGAGATCCCACTCCACTCCCATGTGCCCCCAGATGGCGGTGCCGGCCCGGAAGGTGAGGCCGTGGGTGCGTTTGGTGGTGTGATCCCGTCCGGAGCCGACGTGGGTGCCCATCAGTTCCGGGGGCAGGGTGAGCCCGGTGTAGCGAACCATCCGCTGCCGTTCGTGCGCGTCGATGCAGTCCGAGACCCAGATCCGGTCACAGAACTCCATGATCCCCAGGTCGACCCGTCCACCGCCGCCGCAGCAGGACTCGATCTCCAGCCCTGGGTGCCGATTCTTCAACTCGACCATCAGGCGATGCACGGCCTTGGTCTGGGCATGCACCCCCGGAGTGCCCTCAGGCATGTGGCCGGCGTCGATCAGGGGGCGGTTGTGATCCCACTTGATGTAGGCGATCTGGTACTCCTCCAGGAGGCTCGACATCCGCTCGAGCACGTAGTCGAAGGCCTCGGCGTGCCCAAGATCGAGGATGTGCTGGTAGCGCGACGGGACGCCGACGCCGCGGCCGGTCTGGAAGATCCACTCCGGGTGAGCCCGGGCCAGGTCCGAATCCAGGTTGACCATCTCCGGTTCGAACCAGAGCCCGAACTCCATCCCGAGCTGGTGAACCCGATCCACCAGCGGGTGCAGGCCTTGGGGGAAGACGCCCTCGTCGACGTACCAGTCGCCCAGCCCGGCTTGGTCGTTGCGGCGGCCGCGGAACCAGCCGTCGTCGAGCACGTACCGCTCGATCCCGATCGCCGCGGCATGCTCCGCCAGGGCGATCAGCTTGTCCATGTCCATGTCCATCAACACGGCTTCCCAGGTGTTCAGCAACACCGGACGTGGGCTTCGCGGGTGCTGCGGACGGGCCCGCAGGTATTCGTGGAAGCGGGTCGAGAACTCGTCCAACCCCTCCCCCCAGGAGCCCATCAGCCAGGGCGAGCTGTACTCCTCCCTTTGAGCCAGGCGGATCTCCCCGGGCAGCAACAACTCGCCACCACGCAGCAACCGCCAGCCGCTGAACGCATGCTCAGCCGACATCACCTGGTTGCCGCTCCACGCCAGGTGCACCCCCCAGACCCGGCCCGAGCGGAACCCGAACGAAGCCCGTCCGGCACACAGCACGTGCGGCGCGTCGTGGCCCGGGCGACCGCCCCAGGACTCCCGCACCCACTGGCCCTGATCGAACGGACGACGCTGCGGCGTCCGCTCGCGGGTGTGCCGTCCGGCCATGTCGAGCAGCTCCACCGCCTCCTGCGGGACGGGCAGTGCGGGCTCGAGCAAAGTCACCTCGTACACATCGTCAGCCAGGTTCTGCACGCTCGCCCGCACCCGGACCAGGCCGCTCGGCAACAGCTCCAGTTCGGTGGTGACCTGCAGGCCCTGCGGCTCGTCCAGCCCGACGCTGCGGAGCAGCTGCGAGCCCTCGACCTCGGTCAGTTCGTGCGTGACCTGGTCGAACCCGACCGACCAGGCTTTGCCCGATCTGCTCCCCAACAGGCCCGGACGTCCCGTCCAGCCACCTCCGTGCCGGGGCAGCAGAGCGACCGACTCCTGGGTCGTCACCGAGGAGTCGATGTACGGCATCCCCAGCGCCGTCACCACGTCCTCCAGGGGCGGGTTCTCGCCCAGATCCGGGCCCCAGTGCAGGACGCACGGGAGCGCGTCCGCCTGCAGCCGTAGCACCACGCTGGTGCCGCCGCGCCGCAGGTGCATCGTCTCGGCCTTTCCTCGTCCGGTGGTGTTCACGCTTCCACTCCTGTCTGCTCTGCATCCGCTTGACTGCTCGCCTGCAGCCGGGCCCCCTGGGGAACGGTTCCGCCGGCCCCGTCCAGAACGGCGTCGCCGAGCGCCACCACGTCCGGGCCGAAGGTCCAGTCGCCGCGCACGGTGAGGCTTGAAGCCGCGGCCACGGACGGCGGCCCGACCGGGAAGCGGGCTTCGAAGTCAGCGATGTTCCGGTAGTAACGGGGATCGAGGTCGATCGTGGCCTGCTGGGCGGCGGTCGTTTCCAGCGTCGCCGACTCGGTCAACCGGTAGGCGTCCGAGCGGACGAGCAGCAGGTCGTTGGTGGTCTTCACCGGCAGGAACCGCGACCGGTCGACCAGGATCGGACGAACCCCTTCGAACGCTTCCACCGCGGCCCCGATGGCGGTTTCGATCTGATAGACGGCAGGCGTGCTGGGGTCGGCCGGATCGACGGTCTTCTGATTGCGGATCAGCGGCAGGCCGAGGATCCCTTTCCGTTCGATCAGCAGCTTGTGCAGTTGCTCCAGGTCGAACCACAGGTTGTTGGTGTGGAAGAAGGGGTGCCTGGTTTCGGAGGTGAAATACTCCATCTCCTCCGGGCGCGGTCTGCGCGGTGTCCCGCAGGATGATCCGGCCATCAGCTCGCCGAATCGCCAGATGTCCACCCTTGCGGTCGGCCGGCGTGCGCAGGCACACCTCGGGCGCGTACGGCGCACCGGTGCTCGCGAACCAGCCCGCCAGGGCAGCGTTCGGGGCGGCCCCCAGATTGTCGGCGTTCGCACTGTTGGCGTAGCGGAAGCCCCGTTCCAGGAGGGCTTCCAGCAGGCCGGTGGAGATCAGGGCGGTGTAGATGTCGCCGTGTCCCGGCGGGCACCACTCCAGCGCGGGGTTGGCCGGCCACGTGGCCGGCTCCAGGGAATCGACCAGCAATTTGGGCTCACGATTCTGGATGAAATCGAGCGGCAGTCCGTCCACGGCGAGATCCGGGTAACCGGCGAGGGCCTCGACGCAGTCCTCCCGGGTGCGGAACGAGTTCATCAGCAGCAGCGGCAGGCGCACCCCCCACCGGCGGCGGGCGTAGCGCACCTGGGCGACGATCAGATCCAGGAACGACCTGCCGTCGCGGACGGGCAGCAGCGACTTGGCACGATCCATGCCCATGGACGAGGCGAGCCCGCCGTTGAGCCGGATCAGCACCGTCTGGTCCAGGCTTCGACGGGCTGTCTCCTCGTCCACCTGCGCGTCCGCGAGGGCGTCCACGCTCACCAGTGGCTCGATCGTGTCCTCCCGGATCAGCCCGGTCGTGCCCTGCTCCAACTGCCGGTAGTAGTGGGCGAAGACGTGGATCGTCTCCTCCGACACCTCGGCCGACCGCATCTTCTCCTCGGCCAGCCGCAGCCCGCGCTCACTCATGCCGCACCGCCCGCGCTCCAGGCGTCCGACACCATTCGGTCCAGGTCGTGCCGCATCTGCCAGTCCAGGTCACGTTCAGCAGCCGAGCCGTCCGCGACGATTCGGGCCGGATCTCCGGGACGCCGCGGCGCGATCGCCGGGTGAAGTCGATCCCGGTCACTCGCGCCATCGCGGCCATGATCTGCGCCACTGAAACACCCCTGCCGGAGCCCAGGTTGTAGACCGGCTGCAAGGCAGTGCCGGCTTCGAGGGCCTTGGCCGCGGCGACGTGCGAGTGGGCCAGGTCGGCCACGTGCACGTAGTCCCGGACGCAGGTACCGTCCGGGGTTGGGTAGTCCTGGCCGAAGATGATCGGCACCCGCCCATCGCGCAACGCTGAGATGACTAGGGGGAACAGGTTGTGCGGAGACGAATCCCACAGCTCGGGCGACCCCGAGCCGACCACGTTGAAGTAGCGCAAGGAGGTGTGGGTGAGGCCGGTGGCCCGGGCCACGTCGGCCAGCATCCACTCGTCCACGAGCTTGGACTCGCCGTAGGGCGACTGCGGCCGGGTCGGCGTGGTCTCGGTGACCAGGTCGACGTCCGGCGTCCCGTAGACCGCAGCCGAGGACGAGAGCACGAAGTTGGGCACCTGGGCGTCGGTGACCGCGCGCAACATCGACAGGGTGCCGTTCCCGTTCTGCTCCCAGGTGTGAATCGGACGCTTCACGGATTCCCCGGCGTACTTGAATCCCGCCAGGTGCACCACCCCGGTCACCGCATGCTCGGTCAGCGCTCTGGTCACCAGGGGTGTGTCCAGGATCGTCCCCTCGATGAACGGGACGCCGACCGGGACGAACTCCCGCAGGCCCGTCGACAGGTCATCCAGCACGACCGAGTCGATCCCCTCGGCCTGGAACGCCCGCACCACGTGCGAACCGATGTAGCCGGCACCGCCGGTCACAAGCCACGTCATGTCACTCTTCTCCGTCTCTGATGTTGATCTCAAGCGATCCGCGCGCCACCGGCAGCGGCGGTCGCGAACAGCAGGCTAGGGGTAGTAAGACCTTCCGCGGCGAAAGCGGCCAGGATCGCGTCGGCCAGGGCCTGGGCTTCGTCCTCGCGGGCCAGGACGATCGCCGACCCGCCGAAGCCGCCGCCGGTCATCCGGGCGCCGATCGCGCCGCCTGCCCGAGCCACCTCGACCACGAGATCCAGCTCCCGACAGGACACCTCGTAGTCGTCGCGCAGCGATTCGTGGGAGGCGTACATGAGCTCCCCGGCGGCGTAGAACCGGCCGGTTGCCACCGCCGCCGCGAACTCCTGGACGCGGGCGATCTCACTCACCACGTGTTTCACCCGCCGCTGGTCTTCGGGGCTGGCCACCGCCTCAAGGGAGGCCTCGGGCGTCAACTCCCTGAGCAGGCTCACCCCCAGCTGCGCGGCTGCCCGCTCGCACGCGTTCCGGCGGGCCGCGTACTGACCGTCGCCCAGAGCGTGCGGCGCCCGGGTGTCCACCACCAGCAGGACCAGCCCCGCCACGGCCAGGTCGAACCAAACGTGACTGATCGATTGGTCCCGGCAGTCCAGCAGCAGGGCGCTGCCCGCCTGAGAGCGGAGGCTCGCCGCCTGGTCGAGCCCACCGGTGGGCGCCAAGGCGACGTCATTCTCGGCCCGGACGCACAACTCCGCGAGCGTTCGGCGACCTTCTTCGGTTGCGGCCAGCCCGTGGCCGTTGAGGTCGTCGAGACCCAGGCCCACCGCGCACTCAAGGGCGGCCGACGACGACAGCCCGGCACCCAGCGGGACGCACGAGCAGATGGCGGCGTCGAACCCGGCCACCGGCCGGCCAGACTCCGCCAGCGCCCAGGCCGGACCCGCCGCATAGGCGACCCAGCCCAGCGAACTGCCCGGAACGATGTCACCCAGGCGTCCCACCCACGGGCTGGAGCCGGCTACGTCGGTGACCAGGCGAACCACGTCGTCGTCGCGGCGGCGCATGGCCGCGAACGTCCGATGCGGGAGGGCGATCGGCATGCACAGCCCGCCGTTGTAGTCGACGTGCTCCCCGATCAGATTCACCCGGCCGGGCGAGGCCCACACGCCGTCCGGCTCGGCCTCCCAGTGCTCGGCGAACACCTGCTGCGCCTTGGCGGCACCGGCTTCGTTCGTCCATGCGTCCAACACGGCACCCATCCACGGCTCCTTTCAACCACCCCGAAGGGCCCTTGATCACGATCGGTCAGCCGCTCTGTCAGGTGAACGATGACCTGGTACGCCTACTCGGGGAGACCTTTCGAGCACGCCGCCATGGCCGCCCTCAATCTCGGATCCTGAGCGAGTCGCCCAAGGCACAAAGCCCCTTGCGGCGCATCCCCGCGACGCCGCGGTGATTCCTTCGCCAGGTAAAACCGAACCCTGTTAGGTCAACTCTGAGACCCGAATCTACTCCAATAGATTCGACCCTGACAAGGCTCAGAAACGCTCTCAATCAAGGCGGATGGGCGCCTTTTGCAGCAAATCCTCTACTCGTGTAGCGTCAATAGACAAAAACCAGGCCAACCGGACGCCGGGCACGATTCGCCGACATGGCAAAACGGAATCACAGAAATGGCGCTGCATAGTCGAACTCCGGCTCTGGGAAGCCCTTTCGAACCTTGAGAGCCGCTGGACCCGGTTCGCGTCACCGGGTCGGGCGGCTGTTACCGCAGCCGGGCCGAAGATCTGGAACGAACGGGTCGGGTCATCACCACCAGGGCCTGCGCCGGGCCGTGCCGGTGGTGGATCGGCCCTTGGTGGCGCTCGAACGATACACGAGTAGACTCATCCCCCGCGAGACCTTTCCAAGAGTCATGTGACGTGCAATATTGGGGCCCGTCCAGGACTGTCCCGACCGGGTTCAGGGCGCGACTCGTCACTCTGGGAGGCAGAGTGGCCTGCTTGAGTCGGCTAGGTCCCCGGGGGAGAAGGATTGATGAGTAACCAGGTCGCCAGGGAAGTGAAGTCCGCCGTGACGCGATCCGACGTCGCGCGCCACGCCGGGGTGAGCACTGCCGTGGTCAGCTACGTGGTGAACAACGGGCCGCGACCGGTGGCCCCCTCCACTGCCACCAGAGTTCGCAACGCGATCCAGGAGCTCGGCTACCGTCCCAACACGGGGGCTCGGGCGTTGCGACGTGGTGTCAGCGATGCCATCGGCCTGATCCTGGTCGACATCAGCAACCCCTTCTTCGCCGAATATGCGGTGGAGATCGAGACGGTGGCCCACCAGGATGGGCAGGCGCTGATCCTGGGCAACTCCCTGGGCCAGGCCGAGCTGGAGCGGGAACTCGTGGACGACCTGCTCGGCCGACGGGTGGACGGGCTCCTGATGACCAGCGTGTATGCCGACGCGGACCCGCTGGCCGACCTACGGCCCGACGTTCCCGTCGTCATGATTGACGCCGCGCACCCCGTTCCCGGACGACGATCCCTGGGCTCCGACCACGCTCAGGGGGCCGCCATGCTGGTGCAGCACCTGATCGACGTGCACCAGCGGAGCTCAATCGCCCTGGTCGTCGGCCACGGCCAATCGCCGAAGCCCGATCGGCGCGAAGACGGCTGGAAGCGCACGCTGATGGCCGCCGGCCTCCCCCTGGGGCCGATCGCCAGGAATGCCTACACCCGCGAGGGTGGGTACGCCGCCGGCCAAGAACTCCTCGCGCTGGATCAGCTCCCGCAGGCCATCTTCGCCTCCTCAGACCAACAGGCGATCGGGGTATTGCGCGCCCTTCATGAACACGGCCTTGAGGTGCCCTCCGATATTGCCGTGGTCTCCTATGACGGCACCGCGGAATCGGAGTTCGCCTGGCCGCCGCTGACGGTGGCCCGCCAGCAAGTGGCGGCGATGGCGGCCGCCGCGATGAAGATGCTGACTGAACCGGGGCCCGATGAAGTGCATCGACTATTCCCCCCAGAACTAGTGATCCGGCGCTCCTGCGGGTGCGGTCAACCACGTTGAGAGAGAGTGAGCACGCCTGATGAGCACAATCGACACCCTGGTGGTTCTTCGCGGAGACGGCGTTTCGCTGATCCTTGACCTCACCGACGGCCAACTGCCCGCTGTGGTGCACTGGGGTGCCGATCTGGGTGAGTGCAGCGCGGCCGACGTGCGCAGTTTGTCGGTCGCGGCGGTGCCCCCGGTGATGCCGAACCTGGCAGACGCGCCGGTGCGCCTGGCGTTGCTGCCCGAGCATTGGACGGCCTGGGTCGGCCGGCCTGGGCTCAGCGGCTCCCGCAACGGACGCGATTGGTCCCCCAAGTTCACCACCACGGCGCTGCGGGTGAACGGCGCTGAGGCGGCGCCGAGCGCGCTGATCAGCCTGGACGGCCCGGCTTCCCTCGAGGTGGAGGCGGTCGATCAGGTTGCCCAGCTTGGGCTCACCATCAGCGTCGAACTGACCGCCGGCGGCCTCGTCCGGGCACAAGCCGGCGTGACCAACCTGTCCGCTGAGGCCTACCACCTGGACGACCTGGTGCTCGCGCTCCCCGTCCCGCAGGTCGCCGCCGAGCTGTTGGACTTTGCCGGACGTTGGAGCAAGGAGCGGGCACCGCAGCGAAGCGAGTTCGTCGTGGGCAGCCACCTTCGGGAGAGCCGGAAGGGCCGCACCGGCCCGGATTCGGCCTACGTGCTACATGCCGGAACCCCCGGGTTCGGCTTCGGGGACGGCGAGATCTGGGCCGTCCACACCGCCTGGAGCGGCAACCACACGCACTACGCCGAGAAGCTCTCCACCGGTGAGCAGGTGTTGGGCGGCGGCGAGTTGCTGCTGCCCGGCGAAGTGGTGCTCGGAGAAGGCGAGTCCTACACCTCCCCTTGGCTTTACGGGTCGTACGGGATCGGGCTGGACGCCATCGCGCGCCGGTTCCACGCCTTCCTGCGGGCCCGTCCGAACCATCCGGACGCCGCTCGTCCGGTGACCATCAACGTGTGGGAAGCGGTCTACTTCGATCACGATCTGGAGCGCCTGGTCGACCTGGCCGAGCGCTCTGCGGCGCTGGGCGTGGAGCGGTACGTGCTGGACGACGGCTGGTTCGGTTCGCGCCGCGACGACCACTCGGGTCTGGGCGACTGGACGGTGTCAGCGGACGTGTGGCCGCACGGGCTGCATCCGTTGGTGAACAAGGTGCGCGAACTGGGCATGGAGTTCGGCCTGTGGTTCGAACCCGAGATGATCAACATCGACTCCGACGTGGCCCGAGCCCACCCCGAGTGGGTGATGGCGACCGGGGACCGGCTGCCCGTGGAATCCCGACACCAACAGGTGATCAACCTGGGCATCCCCGACTGCTACGCCTACATCAGGGACGCGATCTTCGCGATCCTGGCCGAGTATGAGATCGGCTATATCAAGTGGGACCACAACCGCGACCTGATCGACGCCGGCACCCAACCCGCCGGACGTCCGGGCGTGCATGAGCAAACGGTGGCCTACTACCGGCTGCTCGATGAGATCAAGGCCGCCCACCCCGGTCTCGAGATCGAGTCGTGCTCCTCCGGCGGCGCCCGGGTCGACCTGGAGGCTCTGCTGCACACCGACCGGATCTGGGTCTCCGACTGCATCGACCCGCTCGAGCGGCAGCAGATGAACCGCTGGACCACCCAGCTTGTGCCGCCGGAACTGATGGGCTCGCACATCGCGTCCGGCATCTCGCACACGACCGGGCGCTGGCACACCCTCAACTTCCGAGCCGCCACCGCGGTCTTCGGCCACCTCGGGATCGAATGGGATCTGGCGAAGGCCACCCCGGCGGAGTTGACCGAACTGGAGTCGTGGATCGCCTTCCACAAGCAGTATCGCGAACTGCTGCTGGGCGGCGACCTGGTCCGGGTCGACTTCCCCGACCAGACGATGTACGGCCACGGCGTGATCGCCCCCGACCGGAGCCGGGCGACCTACTCCTTCGCCGAGGTCAGCCGTCCGGGCGTCGTGCTGCGCGGACGGGTTCGCTTCCCAGGCCTGGATCCGCTGCGCCGCTACCGGGTGACCCCGCTGATGCTGGAGCATCCGCCGCTGGCCGAGCCGCCCCGGTGGTGGGGAGTTCGCCGCGACCTGGAGCACCAGTTGGAGGACTTGGCCGCCCATCGTCCGCCTCGGTTGAAGGCGGTTGTCGATGACATCGGGGTGGAACTCCCCGGCTCCGCCTTGGGCTCGGTCGGCCTGACCCACGCGCCGAGCTTTCCCGAGGTCGCGGTGCTCTACCTGGTTCAAGGAGTCTGAGCCAGCCCCCCAAGACGGTTGGTGCCCGGCCGCGGCCGCTCCCGCAGGACGGACACCAACCACTCCACCCTACGCCCGTCGCCCGCAAAAAGGGCACTTTACCCAACGTCGTGCCGCGGGCTAAGTGCCTATTCCGCGGGCGGAGTCACCTGGACGTGTGATGCTCGGTACAGATAGAGGCCCAGTTCGCCGGGTGGGGCAGCGCCCGCTCGTCCAATGGCTCAGGCGACCTGACGCACCGGGAGGGTGGCGTCCGAGAAGTGCTCATGCAGCACCCTATGCCAGCGGTTGCTGGGCAACTCCGGACGGAGCGCCGCCAGGCCGGTGGAGTACTTGCTGATCCGGTCGGGACGCAGCGCGCACGACCAGAGCAGCCGATCCACCTCCGAGGGCCGATTGCTCGACTTGGTTTCGATGATCGCCAGGTCGGGGACAACCAGACGCTCGCCGGTGACCAGGTCATGCCAGGCCAGGTCGGTGTCGATGGTGACCCGGGTGCCGCTGCCCACCAGGAACAGGTTGATCCGGCGGTAGTCGATCTGCAGCGTGGTGGCGAACCGCGGCAGGTCCACCAGACCGACCCCGGCATCGCCCAACACGTCGGCCACAAAGCCGAGCCCGCGCTGGGTGAGCACACCATCAGCCAGGTGCTCTCCGGGGAGCCGATGCTTCACGGTTTGGGCGCGGAAGCGGGTCTTCACCTCCAGGAACTGGGCCCCGTTGGAGTCATAACGCCTGGTCCGCACCTTGAACCGCTGCCGACGACGTCGGGCCGCCAACTGGAAGGTGCTGAGCTCCGGGCTGTCCAGGTAAGCCGAGGAGTAGCCCAACGAGCGCTCCCCGTCGATCTCCAGCACCAGGGTGCTGTCCCGATCCATCAGGGCCAGCACCATCTCGGCATCAGCCCTGGTCAGGGCATATTTGCGATCGATTCGGGTCTGCAGCGAACCGCGCTGGATCAGCTCGTCCAGGCTGATCGTGGTCAGGTCGGCCGCCGCGTTCAAGACCCCACTCATGCCCGCTCCCCGATCAGCTCAGCGGTCGGCACCGAGGCGCTGGGGCCGGCCAACTGCTGGTAGCGAACCTCGACGGTCGTGGAGTCGTTGACGAAGTCGATCTTCTGCACCGACACCCCGTGGATGCGAGCGTTGAGCCGCTCCCTCAGGTGGGCGCGGAGCTCGTCCTCGCTGCCGAAGGAGCGATCCAGGACGAGCACCTGGCGGCGGTAGCCCGACAGCAACGGGGGTGATCGGCGATCCCCATGGTCGCGACGATCAGGGCCATCAGCGCGATCGGCAACGAGCTCGTCCCGGCGGAGAGGCCACTGAGCAGGCCGAGCGCCAGCGCGCTGAAGTAGTAGGCGACCTCGTGTTGGGCCAGCTCATCGGAGCGCAGCCGGATGATCGAGAGCACTCCGAACAGTCCCAGGCCCAGGCCGGCACTGACCGCACTGTCCAGCAGCGCCGAGGCCACCGCCATCACACCGACGTTGACGACCAGGAACGACAGGGCCAGATCCCGGCGCCGATGGCGTGGGAAGTAGATGCCGAAGACGAGGACGAGGATCGCGGCGAGGTTCGCGCCGTAGAGCAGAAGTTCGTTCATGATGTGCTTTCGCTGGCTGGGTCAACTGGTACCCAGTCCATCGGCGGCGGCTGTGCGTTGTCTGTGAGGACGGTTGGCCCGACCTGGGAGTGTGAGCCCAGGCCAGCCAAACCCTCAGAGATAGTGCCGCTGAGCCCGCTTCTCCGCTTCGTACTCGGCCGAGGCGACCTGCGTGGACTCCAGCGTCGAAACCTGCGGCACCGGCACGTCCCACCACGCGGAGCCGGGCGGATGCGGTCCGTAGAGGGTGGTCTCGATGTAGAGCACCGTCAGGCGGTCGGACGCGGCGGCCTTGAGGTAGTTCTCCCGGAACTCCGCGATACCGTCGCACGTCAACACGTCCGCCCCCCAACTGGCGGCGTTGGCGGCCAGATCGAAGGGGATCAGCCCGCCGTCGAGGCGTCCGGTGCTGTCGTTGCGCATGCGGTACTTGGTGCCGAATCGCTGCGAGCCGCGGGATTCCGACAGCGCACCGATGGACGCATAGCCGTGATTCTGCAGCAGCACGATGATCACCTTGATCCCCTCGGCGACCATGGTGGCGATCTCCATCGGCAGCATCTGATAGGTGCCGTCACCCACGATGGCCACCACCTCGGCGCTGTCACCGACGGCCATCTTGACCCCCATCGCCGCCGGGATCTCGTACCCCATGCACGAGAACGCGTACTCCAGGTGGTACTGCTCGGGGGTCGTGGCACGCCACAGGCATTGCAGGTCGCCGGGCATCGACCCGGCCGCGTTGATCACCACATCCCGCTCGCCCATCAGCTCGTTGAGCGCTCCGAACACCTCGGTTTGGGCCGGCACCGGCTGCTCATTGCGGTGGTAGCACTGCTCCACCACCTGCTGCCAGGCCGCGTCGAGCTCGATCGCCCGCTGCTGGTACTCCGGGCTCCGTCGACCATCCCTCCAAGGCGCCGGTCAGCGCGACCAGGGCTTCGCGGGCGTCCGCAACGAGCATCTCGGCGGAGTGCTTGGCCGCGTCGAAGGGCAGCACGTTGACGTTGACGAAACGGACGTCGGGGTTGGCGAAGATGGTGTGCGAGGCGGTGGTGAAGTCGGAGTAGCGGGTGCCGATCCCGATCACCAGGTCGGCTTCGCGGGCCAGGGTGTTGGCGGCGGTGTTTCCGGTTGATCCGACCCCGCCGACGGCGCTGGGGTGGTCGAAGTTGATCGCCCCCTTGCCTGCCTGGGTATCGGCGACCGGGATGCCGGTCGCGCTGGCAAACGCGCGCAACTCCTCGGACGCCCCGGCGTAGATCGTGCCGCCGCCAGAAACCACCAGCGGACGCTTAGCGGCCTTGATCGCCGCCACCGCCCGGGCCAGCGCGGCCGGCTCGGGCACCGGACGAGCGACATGCCAGACCCGCCGCCGGAACAGCTCGACCGGGGAAGTCGTAGGCCTCGGCGTGGACGTCCTGCGGAAGACAGATGGTCGCCGCGCCGGTCTCGGCCGGATCGGCGAGCACCCGCATCCCGGCCAGCAAGGACGGGATCAGTTGCTCCGGACGGTTGATCCGATCCCAGTAGCGGGACACCGGCTTGAAGGCATCGTTCACCGAGATGTCGAGCGAGCGCGGGTCTTCGAGCTGCTGCAGCACCGGATCGGGAAAGCGGGTGGCGAAAATGTCGGACGGCAGCAGCAGCACCGGCACCCGGTTGGTGGTGGCCAGCGCCGCCCCGGTGATCATGTTGGTCGCTCCGGGGCCGATCGAGGTGGTCACCGCCATGGTCTGCAACCGGTTCTTCGTCTTCGCGTACGCGGCGGCGGCGTTCACCCCGCCCTGCTCATTGCGGATCAGGTAGTAGGGCAGCCGCTCGACGGTGTCGGCGTCCTCCCCTCCAGCAGCGGCGCGGCGCCGAGCTCGTCCTGCAAGAGGGCCTGGCCGATTCCGGCGACGTTGCCGTGGCCGAAGATGCCGTACATGCCGGCGATCAGGCGCTGCTCGATCCCGTCCCGCTCAGAGAACTGATTGGCCAGGAACTTGACGACCGCCTGCCCGACGGTCAGACGAAGGGGGGGCACGACTACTCCTTCGTGGGCGCGGTGGCCGGGGTGGGCCAGGGGGCGGGAATGAGGATGTCGCGGACGATCCCGTCGAGTTCCTCGTCCGCGGTGAGGAACTGGCGCAGCGTTTTGCGGGTGGCGCCGAAAGAATCGAACTCCGCCGGCGTCATGCCGTCGAGCTCGTAGGCCTTGAGGAACTCGGGCATCGTCTTCAGCGCCGCGAGGATCACCGGATCGACGTCGAGGTGCATCCGCGGTTCGGCCGACAGGCCGCTGGCCTGGATCTTCCGCTGCCACGCGAAGGGCGGCGAGAGCACCACGTCACCGCCGACGAACTCGCTGAACTGGAGCAGGTTGCGATAGGCCGCAGCCAGCAACCGGGAGCGCAGCCCGCGCCGCTTGAACTCGGCGTAGGCGTTCTTGAACACCGCCACGCCCGCCCAATCCAGGTACTCGCGCGGGAAGGACGTGATGCCCTCGCGGTCGTAGACCTCTTTCATCCAGTCGTCTACCCGGCCGACCATGATGGTCACCACCGGACCGAGCCGGGAGGTGTCATGACCCTCGGCCTCGCGGCGGCGAAGGCCCCGCTCGATCGCCTCACCGGTGGCCAGGGCCTGCGCGGCGGAGAAGGAGACAGTGACGTTGATCGCGACCCCGGCGTAGCTGGCCTCCTCGATCGCCTCCACCCCGACGCTCGTCGCGGGCACTTTGACGATGATGTTGTCGGCCAGGGAAGCGAAATGGACGGCCTGCTCGACCAGCTTGTGCTTGCTCCGGGCGAGCCGCGGATCGGTCTGCATGGACAGGCGTCCGTTGTAGCCGTTGTGCTCGGCGAAGGTCGACTGCAACATCTGCGCCGCCTCCAAGGACACCTCGGCTACGACCTGCCAGCCGATGTCAGACTCGGACGCGTCCGGCATCTCGTCGGCCAGTTCACGGATGCGGGCGCTCCACCGGGGAAGGTCGGCCCGGATCGCGGCCAGCGCGATCACCGGATTACAGGTGGCCCTGACCGCCCCGAACCCGATCGATTCGGCCAGTGCGGCGGGATCGGCCGAGTCGTTCCACAAGACCGGGGGGCCGGCCGCGACCATGGCGCCGAGGGGCGTGCTGGGATCTGTCAGCGAGTTTGCCCTCTTCATCGGGGCACTCCCCTGCTCGAGACACGGGTGCCGTGGGTTCCTAGGCTCTATTCAAGACGCCAGCCGGGGCCTACGTCAACAGAATGTTCTAACATTCAGACATCACGGACGGTTCCCTTGCCGCTAGGGTTCCCGACATGGAGTTCGACAGCCCACGGGTGGCGATCGTGGGGCCGGTCCATCGGGACTGTTCGCCGCGCAGAGCCTGCTCGCCGATCCATCCCTGCGGGTGGACATCTTTGATCGCCTGCCCTCCCCGTTCGGAGTGCTCCGGTACGGCGTGGCCCCCGACCACACCTCGATCAAGAGCGTCGCCACCGCCCTGGCTCGGGTCTTCGACTCCGACCGGGTCCGGTTCCACGGGTTGGTTCAGTTCGGGCGCGACGTCACCCGCGACGAACTGCTGGCCGCTTACGACGCGGTGATCTATGCCGCCGGCGCCAGCGAAGACCTGCGGATGCGGATTCCGGGTGAGGACCTGCCCGGCAGCCGCTCCGCCCGTGAGTTCGTCGCCTGGTATTCCGGCCACCCGGACGCGCCCCGCCAAGACCTGCACGGCGTGCGCCGGGCGGCCACGGTCGGGGTGGGCAATGTCGCCGTCGACGTTGCCCGGATCCTGATCAAGACGCGTGATCAACTCGCCGAGACCGACATGCCTGAGGCGGTTCTGAGCGAGCTGCACGCCCACGAGATCGACGACGTCTACGTAATCGGACGCCGTGGGCCGCAGCACGCCAGCTTCACCACCACCGAGCTGCGCGAGCTGGTCAGCACTCCTGGGGTGCAGGTGATCGTCCCCGCCGAGTCGTTCGAGGGGTCGAGGAGGCCTCCTGGATCGGCGCACGCGGGCGAATCTGCAGGTGCTGGCCGAGGCCGCGGCCCGGGTCGGGAGGCGCCCAGGCGCGGCTGCACTTCCTGTTCTGGCGTCGTCCGGTTGAGTTGACCGGTGGCGAGCACGTCTCGGCGATCACCCTGGAGCGCACCGCGTTGGACGTTGAGGGTCGGGTGATCGGGACCGGTGAGCTGACGAATATTCCGGTTGAGCTGGTGCTGCGGGCGATCGGCTACCGCGCGGTGCCGTTACCCGGGGTGCCCTTCGACGCTACCCACGGCGTGATTCCGAACGCCGAAGGCCGAGTCTTGGGGGCCGACGGCGCACCGTGCCCTGGGGAGTACGTCGTCGGCTGGATCAAGCGCGGCCCGATCGGGGTGATCGGCACCAATAAGTCCGACGCCGCGCAGACCGTCCGACACCTGTTGGCCGACTTGGCCGAGCGGCCTGCGCCGAGTGCGCGCCTCGACCTCGCCGGGGCGATGCGGGCCCGCTGTCCTGCGCCAGTAATTCGTTAGGTATGTCGTAGAATGGGGTTATGGCACGAACCGGTCGTCCGAAAGCTGATCTGGTCCTCACTGATGAAGAGCGTGAGCAACTGACGCGGTGGGCACGGCGCCGCAAATCATCGCAGGCGCTGGCGTTGCGGTCCCGGATCGTGTTGGAGTGCGCGACGGGGGTGCCGAACACGGTGGTGGCTGAACGTCTCGGTATCAGCCGCCCACGGTCGGGAAGTGGCGCTCCCGGTTCCTGGAAGCGCGGCTGGACGGTTTGACCGATGACCCCCGCCCGGGCAGGCCGGCGACGGTGTCGGTCGAGCAGGTCGAGGACGTGGTCGTGGCGACGCTGGAGTCCACGCCGGCCAACGCCACGCACTGGTCCCGGGCGAAGATGGCCGACCGGAGCGGCCTGTCCAAGTCCACGATCGGGCGGATCTGGAAGGCGTTCGGTTTGAAGCCGCACCTGACCGACGGGTTCAAGCTGTCCAACGACCCGTTGTTCGTGGAGAAGGTCTACGACATCGTCGGCCTCTACCTGGACCCGCCCGAGTCCGCCGTGGTCCTCAGCGTCGACGAGAAGTCCCAGGTGCAGGCACTGTCCCGATCGCAGCCAGCATTCCCGATAATGCCTGGCATGCCGGAGAAACGCACCCATGACTACGTCCGGCATGGCACCACGAGCCTGTTCGCGGCGATGAACGTCGCCGACGGCACCGTAATCGCATCCACCCACCGCCGGCATCGCGCGGTCGAGTTCAAGAAGTTCCTCGCCAAGATCGACCAGAACGTACCCGACGAACTGGACGTGCACGTCATCTGCGACAACTACGGCACCCACAAGCACCCCACCGTGACGGCCTGGCTCACCAGACACCCACGGTTCCACATGCACTTCACCCCGACCTACTCGTCCTGGATCAACCAGGTCGAACGACTCTTCGCCGAAGTCACCCGCGATCTGCTGCAGCGCTCAGACCACCGCTCGGTCCAAGCACTCGAGAAGGACCTCCGCGACTGGATCAAGGCATGGAATGACAACCCGAAACCCTTCATCTGGACCAAGTCCGCCGAACAGATCCTCGAATCCCTCGGCCGACTATTACAACGAATTACTGGCGCAGGACACTACCAGGGCATCTTCGGCGGCACGCTGAGCATCTCCAGCTTCGCCGACTTCGGCATGGAGGGCATGCCCGCCGACGGCACGATGCATTCCGAGTTGGTGCACGAGCTGTTCACCGTGATGGCCACGGACGCGATGCCCGGCGCCGAAGCCACCTGGAACGGCACCCGCAACTACATCTGCTTCATCGGCGATCAGCCGGAGCAGATGATCGGTTGGTATGACGCTCTGGCGGCCGAGGGCACCACCGATCAGCCGTTGGAGAAGCAGGTCTGGGGCGACATGTTCGGCGTAGTCAAGGACAAGTTCGGCATCGAGTGGATGTTCAACATCGCCCTGCCGGAGGGATGGGCGCAGACCCAGGCGCCAGCCTGATCGGTGAACTCAGTGGGTTCGGGTGACCCGGTTGGTGATCAGGCAGCTGACCTCGTAGGGGATCGTGCCCATCAGCCCTGCTACCTCGGCGACGCTGATCCGCTCCGCCCCGCTGCTGCCGATCAGCACCACCTCATCCCCCACCTTGGCGCTGGGCTCGGGGCCCAGATCGATCATGGTCTGATCCATGCACACTCGTCCGGCGATCGGGTGGGCGTGTCCGTTGATCAGCACTCGTCCGCGATTGGAGAGCAGGCGGGAGTAGCCGTCGCCGTATCCGACCGGGATGGTGGCGATCCAGCGGGGTTCGGGGGCGCTCCAGGTGCGTCCGTAGCCGACGGCCGCTGGCCGGCACCCGCTTCAGATAAGAAACCCGGGTGGTCCAGCGCAGCGCTTCGGTGAGTTGCACGCTGTGCGAGGTTTCCGGGTCGGGGTAACTGCCGTAGATCATGATCCCCGGCCGGACGAGGTCGAACCACGACTCCGGGTGGTCGAGCACGCCGCCGGAGTTGGCCAGATGCTTCAGCGGGACCGGCCCTCGGGCCTCCTCCACCGTCCGGATCGTCTCGGTGAACCGCGCGATCTGATGCTCGGTGAAGGCCTTGCCGGCGGGAGCGTCCGAGATCGGGAGGTGGCTGAACAGCCCCTGCAGGTCCAGGCGTCCGGTCGCGTCGATCGCCTTTGCCAGAGCGACGGCCTGATCGGGTTCGGCCCCCACCCGGCGCATCCCGGTGTCGAGTTTGAGGTGGACGTTCACGCCGCTGAGGCCCAGCTGGACTGCGGCGTCCGCAATCTCAGTCACGGACGCGGCATCGACCACCGGCAGGGTGATCCCTGCGGCCAGAGCGGCTGGCACCTCATCACCCCTTGCCGGGGAGAGTTTCAGGATCGGCAGGGTGATCCCGGCTTCGCGGAGTTCGACGCCCTCCTCGGTGGTCGCCACGCCAGGCCAGTCGGCGGCGCCCGTCCGTTCACAGTGGCGGGACACCGCGACCGCGCCGTGGCCGTAGCCGTTCGCTTTCACCGCAGCCAGCACCAGGCGGGTGCCGACGCGGGCCCTGATCCCGGCGAGGTTGGCCTCGATCGCGGCCAGGTCGGTGTGCGCGGTGGTGGGGTAGGTCACGGGCGTTCCCCGAGGGCGGCCGGACGCGCCGGGTCGTTGGACCACCCCGACCAGGACTCTCCGAACAGCGACGCCTCGACCCCAGCGCCTTCGAGCGCCAGCGACGGTCTGGGCCGCGAAACCCCCGATCCGCAGTAGGCAGCCATCGGCGTCGAGTCAGCGGGGAAGAGCTCTCGCAGGGTCAGGTCATCGGGCAACGTTCCGTCCGCCGCCCACAGTTGGGTGACCGGGACGTTGATCGCCCCCGGAATGTGGCCGGCCCGAGGATCGATCGGCTCGATCTCGCCGCGGTAGCGCTCAGCCGCCCGGGCGTCGATCAGGATGCCCGGCCAGGCGGCTGCGTCGTCCGCGTCGATCGTTGGCAACTGACCGGGAGCCAGCGTGATCGTGGTCGGTTCGGCGGCCACCTCCCCGGCTACGAGGGGCAGTCCGGCAGCAGTCCAAGCCGTGATCCCGCCATCCAGAACGCGCACGTCAAGCCCGGCCCAGGTGAGCACCCACCACGCGCGACCGGCGGCGAAAGACCCCGGCTCGTCGTAGACGATGATCTGCCGGTCGCCGGTGATGCCCAGTTCGCCAAGCCCGCGAGCCAGGTCCTCCGGGTCGGGCAACGGGTGACAGCCATCCAGCGGGTTGCCGGTGTGCGCGGTGAGCACGCCCTCCAAGCTCAGGAATCGAGCCCCCGGAAGATGCCCGCCCAGGTAGCGCTGGCGGCCCTCCCCAGCGGGCTCCCCCAGCCGCCAGCGGACATCAAGCAGGTCAACTTCGGCTGCCACAGCGGAATACTCCGCCACAGAACAGATCACGTCAGAGCGGGCCATGCGCCAACTCTGGCAGAGGCGGTGCCCCGTGCCTGCGCGGGAGTCCGAAAAAGCTCGGCGAAATCCGACCCTCAAGGCGTATATAGCCTTCACACCCGCCCACGAGTGCGAAGTTAACCGCCCCTGACCAGGCGCCGCCGGTCCGGGCAGCGGCCAGGACCGGCGGCCAGCCGAGCCGCACCACCCCTCACCGGTCACCAGACTCGGAAAAAACACGGCGAAATCCGACCCTCAACGCGTATATAGCCTTCACACACGCCCACGACCGTGAAGTTAACCGCCCCTGACCAGGCGCCGCCGGTCCGGGCAGCGGGCCAGGACCAGCGGCCAGCCGAGCCGCACCACCCCTCACCGGTCACCAGACTCCGGAAAAAACACGGCGAAATCCGACCCTCAACGCGTATATAGCCGCACACGCCCACGACCGTGAAGTTAACCGCCCCTGACCAGGCGCCGCCGGTCCGGGCAGCGGGCCAGGACCAGCGGCCAGCCGAGCCGCACCACCCTCACCGGTCACCAGACTCGGAAAAACACGGCGAAATCCGACCCTCAACGCGTATATAGCCTTCACACCCGCCCACGAGTGCGAAGTTTGGGCAACGCCCGCCAGCCGACCCCGGCCGCGCTTCGTCGGGCGGGTCTTCTAGTACATCAGCGCCAGGCCGGGGTTCCTCCAGCATGGTCGCCACGTCATTGAGGAACTTGAGGCGATCTCCCCGTCGACCAGGCGGTGGTCGAAGGTCAGCGAGATAGTGCACACCAGCGCGGCTCGATCCGCTCGTCCGCACCCTTGCCGACCACCCAGGGTCGCCGCGAAATCGTGCCCAGGCACATGATCGCCGACTCCCCACGTTAAGAATCGGGGTTCCCCGTCCACCCCGGAAGACCCCGACGTTGGTGATCGTGAAGGTGCCTTGAGCCATGTCCGCGGGTTGAACTTTGCCGAGCTTGGCCACCTGCACCATCTCGCTCAGCGCCTGAGCCAGCTGCACCAGATTCATCCGATTGGCGCCCTTGATGTTGGGCACCATCAGCCCGCGCGGGGTGGCCGCGGCGATCCGAGATTGACCTGATCCCGCAGGATGATCTCTTCGCTCTCCATGTCGAGGGAGGAGTTGATGTCGGGGTTGTTGCTGATCGCCAAACAGGCCGCCTTCGCGAAAATCAGCAGCGGCGAGACGCGCAGACCGGCAAATTCCTTGCGGTTGCGCAGTTCCTCGACCAGTTCCATGCTCGCCGTGACCTCCGCCTGGACCATGGCGGTGGCCTGCGGCACCTTGAGCGAGGCGGTCATCGACCGAGCCATTTCCCGACGGACGCCCTTCAGCGGCACCCGCCGGTCACCCTCCGCTGATGGCGCCGCGGTAACCCCGACCGTCGGTGATGCAGCGGCTTGCCCTCCCGGCGTACCACCCCGGGCCGCCGACGCAGCGGCCACAACGTCTTCGGCGGTGATGGTCCCGCCTGGCCTGGTGCCCTCCAGCGCATCCAGCTCAGGCCAAGATCGCGGGCCAGGCGGCGCACCGGCGGCTTGGCCAGCGCCCGCTTCGACCCGGGGGCCGGCGGAGGCAGGACGCCGGGCTCAGGCAACGGCTCGCCGGCCGGCTCAGCGGTCAGGGGCGGCAGGGATGTGGTGGCGTCCGTCGGGCGGGAGACCGGGTTCTCGACCCCATACGACTCGTGCACCTGATCGGCTACCGGCCCGCCCCGGGTCGCCCCGCCCTTGCGTGGCCGGCGAGCGACCGCCGACGATTTGGCGCCGTAGCCGACCAGCATCGCCTCCGGCTCTCTCGTCACCTTCGAGGCGAGCAACCTCGACCGGATCGGGAGCAACCTCGGCCGCAGATCCGTCGTCGATCAAGATGATCGGCGTGCCCACCTCGACGGTCGTCCCGGCGGGGACGAGCAGCTAGCCACCGTTCCGGCGAACGGCGAGGCAGTTCCACCAGCGACTTGGACGTCTCGATCTCAAGCAGGATGTCGTTCACCTTGACCACATCACCCTCGGCGACCAGCCAGGTGACGATCTCGGCTTCAACCAGTCCCTCGCCAGGGTCGGGCAGTCTGAATTCCTTCATCGCTTCGTCCCTCTCAGTAGGCCAGGGCCCGGTCGACGGCATCGAGGACCCGATCGAGATCCGGCAGGTACCCCTGCTCCAGATGGCTTGGCGGGTAGGGCAAGTCGTAGCCGGTCACCCGCAGCACGGGCGCCTCGAGGGAGAAGAAACACTTCTCCTGCACTCGGGCCGCGATCTCGGCCCCCAGACCGAGGTTCTTCACCGCCTCGTGGACGACGACCGCCCGGCCCGTCCGGGTCACTGACTCGACGATGGTGTGCTCGTCCAGCGGCGACAGCGAACGCAGGTCGACCACCTCGACGTGGCGGCCTTCTTCGCTCGCGGCCAGTGCGGCCTCGACGCAGGTGCGGACCATCGGGCCGTAGGTGAGCAGAGTCAGGTCGGAGCCAGATTTCACCACCCGGGCTTGATGCAGGGGCATCGGACGACCGTCAGGGTCGACCTCGCCCTTCTCGTGGTAGCGGCGTTTGGGTTCGAAGAAGATCACCGGGTCGTCGGAGGCGATCGCCTGCTGGATCATCCAATAGGCGTCCAGCGGGTTGGAGCAACTGACCACCTTCAGCCCGGGCGTGTGCGCGAAATAAGCCTCCGGTGACTCGCTGTGATGCTCGATCGCCCCGGATTCCGCCGCCGTAGGGGATCCGGACGACGATCGGCATCCGCAGGTTGCCGTGGCTGCGGAAGTGCATCCGCGACACCTGGGAGACGATCTGGTCGAAGGCCGGGTACACGAAGCCGTCGAACTGGATCTCGCAGACGGGGCGGTACCCCCGCAGCGCCAGCCCGACCGCCGTGCCAATGATCCCTGACTCGGCCAGCGGCGAGTCGATCACCCGGTCCCAGCCGAACTCAGCCTGCAGCCCCTCGGTGATCCGAAACACGCCGCCGAGCTTGCCGATGTCCTCCCCGGCCAGCAACACTCGCGGGTCGGCCCAAGCGCCCGACGCAAGCCGGCGTTGAGCGCCTTGGCCATGGTCGTGGTCGGCATTACAGAACCCGCTCGGTCTCGATCACGGTGGCCTCCTGGGGCGCGGACGCGTCGGTGTCGGCGTCGGAGAAGGACGACTCGTAGGCCAGGTATTCCTCCCGCTGGGCCGCCAAATACTCCGGCATGTCGGCGTAGGACGTACTTGAACCAATCGCCCAGCTTCGGCTCCGGCAGGCTCACGCAGCCCTCGCGGATGCCGATCGCGAATTCCTCGCTTTCGGCGTCGAGGGCGTCCAACCACGCTTGGTCGATGGCTCCGGTTCCGAGCAGGTAGGTGGTCACCCGCTGGATCGGATCCCGGGCCCGCCAGAACTCGGTCTCGTCCCTGCTGCGGTATTTGGTCGGATCATCGGACGTGGTGTGCGCGCCCATCCGGTAGGTGTAAGCCTCGATCAGGGTCGGGCCCTCGCCTCTCCGCGCCCGATCCAGCGCCCAGTCGGTGACTGCTCTGACCGCCAGCACGTCATTGCCGTCGACCCGGATCCCGGGGAAGCCGAAGCCGGAGGCCCGTCGAAAGAGCGGGATCTTCGACTGCAACACGATCGGCTCGGAGATCGCCCACTGATTGTTCTGGCAGAAGAAGACCAGCGGGGACTGGTAGGAGGCGGCAAAGATGAACGCCTCGTTCACGTCACCCTGACTGGTGGCACCGTCGCCGAAGTAGACGATGGCGGCGCCGTTGTCGTCCTGGCGCTCGTTACCGATCAGTCCGTCGCGCTGCATGCCCATCGCGAACCCGACCGCGTGCAGGGTCTGGTGCCGATGACGAAGCTATACAAATGAAAGCGCTTGTTACGGAAAGCCAAGGCACCATCGTGGTGCCGCGAAACATGCCCAGCACCTGCAGCGGGTCGATGCCCAGGCACAGCGCCACCCGCACGCTCACGGTAGGACGGCAGCACCTCGTCCCGTTCGCGGATCGCCCGCGCTGAGCCGACTTGGGCCGCCTCCTGCCCCAAACAAGGCGGCCATAATCCCAACTCGCCCTTTTGCAGCGATGGCTACGTTGTCGAAGCGGCGGGCCAGCACCATGTCGCGCAGGTACCCGGCGATGGTGGCGTCAACGTCGGCGAACGAGAAGTCTGGATGTTCGACCGCCCCCGGTGCGGCGTGAGGAGTTGGACGAAGTCCTGGACGACCGATTCCGACACCGTCGCTTCCCCCCTGCCTGGCCTTGTCAGACAGTACAACGGCCAAAAGCCGCCGGTGGGCAGGACTGATAAGACTATTTCCTGAGCGTATCTTTAGCGGACGCCAACGTTTAACGACGGTTCGATCGGACCATCTGCGGCTCTCTAGCAAATCACCGATACATTCCCAGACAACCCAATCGGCGGGATCCCAGGAACTCAGCCGGGCACAGGCGCGTCCCGCTTGCGGACAGGACGCAGAGGGATCACGTTGCCCGAGGCCTCGCGCTGATCGGGGACGGGCAGTCCCGTCCAACGGCTCGCGTCGGCGTAGCGAATCCCAACCGTTCGCGCGACCTGCCGCGCGGACTTGAGATTCCTCGCGTCGCCGCCTGACTCAGAAGCTGCGGAGTCTCGGACGCAACCGACACCGGCCTCCTCCCCGGCGCCACCCCTGCGAAGCGAGCTGGATGAACAGACTCCGCTTGCGCTGCGCCGGATCACGCCAAGGTCCGCCGCCCGGACGATCAGAGCGGCCGCACTGATCCGGTAATCAGCCTTGACCCGCAAGTACCCGTGCAGAGTGAGGGTCTCGGCGAGTGCCGCCTGACGACGCGGGCGGGAATGAGCATTGCCCCCGCGAAACGGAAAGCTCGGCGTTCCCTCTAGAGCGCGGGTGCCTCGGATCGGTGTTGTCCGGTCGCGGTCAAAGATCAGGTGGCCAAGTTCGTGCATGACAGTCATGCGGGCAACCGCAGGTGGAAGTGCGACAACCGTGGCTATCAATGGTCGATTGACGAACTGGTTGGGTCGCGAGATTCCAGCGCGATCCGCCTGGTCGCCCGTCCAGCTCGATCAAGTCATGAATGACCCCCACCCAGCCGCTCCGCCGCGCGCGGGTCGCGTTGAGAACGGGGTCGTCTGGCCCGATCCCCAACGCGCTCCGGACATTCTCGGCCGCGGCTTGCTCGTCGTAGTCCCGCAGTGCGTCAGGAGGTCGGCGGTTCTAAAGCCAAAGGCCTCGCCGGTTAGGCGGAAGAGCCGCGCTGCGTCACCAAAAGTCGCTGTCACCTTCGCTTCGTCGCGGGCGCCTGGCGTTGGACGCCTTTGGGAAGGTGACATGCCTTCTACGTCGATCAGGTCACGAGGGGCGGAAAGAACTCGACCCGGCCCAGGTCGAACCTGACCGCTGCGGGAGGTAACAGGTCCAGCGGCGAAGGCGAGGTCCTTCTCAACGTGCAGAAATGAATCCTTGCGTGACGCCAAGAGATCCCGCCAACTCTGCCTGCGTCAGACCCTCCATCTGGCGTAACGCCAGTACGCGTACTTGCCCCGGGCGTTGGGGCGCGTGCCTGGCCGGCGGAGTCACCTACGTTCTCCCTTCTCGTCGATGTTCGGGAAGGTAGATCATCCTGGGAGTCGCGCGGGGGCCCCAGCTCTTCGTACAGGGTGCCCTCGGGCGAACGGCGGCTTAGGTCAATCGGGACCCGACGACCATACCGGCCCGCGCCAATCGTGACCGCACCACGCGGACCCCCACAGTCAGGCTTCCAGCCTCACGTGCGCAGTCCCACAGCAGCAGGCGTTCGGCGACGTCAGGCGGCGCTTCCACGAAAGCTCCGTCGGTGAGATCGATGTCAGGCAAGGGGGTTGTTGCCACGCCCGACGCCGGTCTCGTGCTCCCAGCGACCGGAACGCCTCCGGGGTGGATGCGCTTGTTCTCTATCGCTTGATCAGACGCAGTGCCACATTGTGGTCGCGATTCACCAGGATTGTTTGCCCCATCAGCTCGGGGCGACCTTCGATCGTCCAACCTGTGCCCGCGATGCTGTCGAGCCAGTAGTCCCGCATGGGCGCGGGCCGCAAGTGATAGAGCCACGGGTAGTCCTGACCGTGCGCCATCCCTGAGACCCATGCCTCCGCCGCAGCCACTCCGGTGGTGACCCCCTCATACAAGGGGGAGCGAACTGTCCGACGTTGCTCTGGATGATTGCGGACGCGCTGGGTCGGACACAGACACCTCTCCAACGTGGACAGGTAATAAAATACCCTGGATGAAAGCTTGCGCCACCCCGGGCCAGACAACCCAATCGGCGCTACTCCGACGGCGACGGCAGCGGATGGATCGGCACTTCGACCGGGTGATCGGCGTAGGCGCGCGGATCCCTCCAGCGGCTCCAGGTGCACCACCGTGTCGAGGTCGGGCAGTTCAGCCCGGAGCGCCGCTTCGAGGTCCTCGATCAGGTCGCGGCCGCGCCGCACCGACCAGGCTCCGGGCACCAACATGTCGACCCGGACGAACCGCTCATGCCCGGCCTGGCGGGTGCGCAAACCGTGGAAGAGCACCTCGTCCTCGCGGGAGAACTTCTGCAGCACGCCGACGATCACCTCGTGATCCTCCTCCGGGCAGGGCCCATCCATCAGGCCCGCGCTGGACTCGGAAATCAGCTTCCAGCCGGTGACGATGATGTTCACCCCGACCCCGAAGGCGATCAGCGGATCAAGCTGCTGCCACCCGGTGAGGAGACCAGAATCACCCCGACGACCACGCCGACGGACGTCCACGTCGGTCATCGGGTGCTTGCCGTCCGCGGTCAGAGTGAGCGAGCGGTGGGTGCGTCCGGCGCGCAACTTGGACGAAGGCGACCCGCCGTTGATCACTGAGGCGACCACGGGAAACCGCCAAGCCGATCCCGACGTTCTCCAGCGGCATCGGATGCAGGAAGCGCTCGACCGCGGTGAACAGGATCGCGGCGGCGGCGATGAAGATCATCACGCCCCTCGATCGCGGCGGAGAAGTACTCGGCCTTGGCGTGCCCGAAGTGGTGGTTGTCATCTGCCGGACGAGCGGCGATCCGCAACGCGATCAGCGCGACGAAGGCGGCGACCAGGTTGACCACTGATTCGGCGGCGTCGGAGAGCAAGCCGACCGATCCGGTGACCAGCCAGGCGTAGGTCTTCAGCGTGATTGTGGCCACGGCGGCCGCAATCGAGAGCCAAGCGAATCTAGTCAGGTCCCGAGGGGCACGAGCGGCAGTCACGAACTCATTCTTTCAGGGGATAGGTCGGCGCCCGAACCGCGTCTACAACACGCGTCGTCTATCTCGGCTTATCGCTAGAAAGACATATACAGTCCGATCATGAACCCGATCAGGAACCCCTGCGCCCCGGCGGCGGGCCGTCCGCCGGGTTGGCCGGACGCGATCAGCAGCTGAGCAGCTTCGACGCGTGGTCCTGGAGCGGATCGCACGCGGACGCCCCGAAAGATCGCTGATCCTGACCGGGCTGCGCCCGGGGGTCGGCAAGACGGTGCTGCTGAACGCGCTCCGCTCGAAGGCGGTCCGAGCCGGCTGGGGGGACGGGGAAGCGGAGGCCAGACCCGACCAGCGGTTGCGGCGGCCTCTTGGGGCAGCCCTGCGCGTGGCGATCGGGGAACTCGCCCACACCCCGATGTGCTCGGCGTGCTCTCCACCCTGAAGGCGTTGGTCGAGCGGGACGTCTCGGCCAACGCCAAGGCGCACGAGAAGTGGGTTCGGGGATCATGGCCCCCGTAGCACCGGACGACATCGACGAGATGCAGGATCTCGGCCCTGACGACGTGTCGGCGCTGTGCGCCGCCTGCCATGAGCTCGGCCAGCAACGGCTGCCCCTGATCATCGTGGGCGCCGGCCTGCCTCACCTTCCGGCCGTGCTCAGCGCGTCCAAGTCGTATTCCGAGCGGCTCTTCGCCTCTCCCGGATCGACCGGCTGGAGCGAAGCGCGGCCGATTGGGCGCTGAGCGCCCCCGCCGCCGAAGAGGACGCCCGGTTCAGCGACGAGGCCCGCAGCACAGAATGCCGCGACCGGCGGCTACCCGTACTTCGTGCAGGCCTACGGCAAGGTCGTGTGGGACGTGGCCCCCGGCTCCCCGATCACCGCCTCGGACGTAACCGTGGCCGCCCCCGAAGCCGAGCGTGAACTCGCCCTCGGCTTCTTCGGCTCACCTTCGAGCGGGCCACCCCGGCTGAACGCGACTACCTCAAAGCGATGGCGGACGCCTCCACCGGTGATGAGGGAGTGGTGCAGTCAGCCGACGTGGCCGCCGTTCTCGGACGCCGACCTCAGTCGCTTTCCTGGCCCGGGACACCCTGATCAAGAAGGGCCTGATCTACTCCGCCGAGCGTGGTCAGATCGCGTTCACCGTGCCGCACTTCGGACGATTCCTCCGCTCCGGGAGCTGAGCGGTTCAGCCACCCGCCGCCAGTGCATCCGCCTCCAGCCGCTCGCGATACGCCTGCCAGTATCCGGGCTCCACGGGCGGCAGGTTGGTATTTCTTGCCTGAGCCTGACCGCACCGTCGATCATCTCCCGAACGTGTCGGCATGCCCGGCGTGCCGATGCGTCTCAGCGATCATGTGCACGAGCAACACACGCAAACTGGTGTTCCCCTTCTCTCCCACCACGGCACCTGCGCGGAGCGTCCAGGTCGGGGGCCGCGAATGACGCGCGTCCGGGCAGGGGGCCACGCCTGCCGGTAGAGGCCGACGATGAACTCCGAGGATTCGTCCGCGGTGGCCCACATGTCGGCGTTGGGTTCGGAGTCCTCCGCGTCCCAGGGAAGTTCGATCCCAGAAGGCCGCCCCCAGACAGTCGCCGGTAGCCCAACTCGACGCTGGCCAGGTGCTTCACCAACCCGAGCAGGTTCGTGCCGGTGGGGTCATCGGGCGCCGCAGTTTGGTGGTCACTGAGCCCCTCCAAGCTTCCACATCAGGGAGCCACGAGCAGCCTGAAGGTAGCGCAGCAGCGTCGCCTTGTGATCATCGACGGGAGCCTCATCACGCGACTCGGACACCGGGTACCTCCTACAACTCGACTAGTTACGAGCGACGGTAGCCGGAGCCCCGACAAAAAGTCAGCCGATCAGTTCCAACGCCGCCATCGCGGCACTGTGTCCACCGATCCCGGACACCCCGCCGCCGCGACGCGAACCCGACCCGCAGAGCAGGATCCGGTCGTGTTCGGTGTCCACGCCCCAACGTTGCGCCGGGGTGCTGCGGGGGCGTCATCGTCGTCCAACCAGGGCCACGAGAGTGGTCCGTGGAAGATCTGCCCGCCCGGCATGTTCAGGGCGTGCTCCACGTCCCGGGTGCCCTTCCCTGCTGGTGCTGCACATCGTGGTCACGATCGGTGCGGTGGCGATGGGGCTCCCGTTCATCTGGATGCTGCTGTCGGCGTTCGGCCGTTGGAAGAGATCTTCGCCAAGCCCCGGCTGTTCCCGGTGGATTGGACGATGATCAACTTCGAGACCGCGGTCGGCACCGGCAACTTCTACTCGGCACTGCTCAACAGCGTCTACATCGCCACCTTGGTGACGGCTATCTCGCTGCTCACCTCTGCCATGGCGGCCTACGTGTTCGCCCGGTTGAAGTTCCCCGGGAGCGGCGCAGTCTTCGCGGTGTTCCTTGCCACCATGATGGTGCCCGGTCAGCTGACGATCATCCCGCTGTACATCATCTTGGGCTGGTTCGGCTGGATCGACAACCACCTCTCGCTGATCGTGCCGCCCGCACTGTTCAGTGCCTTCGGGGTGTTCATGCTCCGCCAGTACGTCCGGGGTATCCCGCTCGAACTGGAAGAGGCCGCCGCCATCGACGGTGCCAGCCGGGTCAAGATCTTCTTCACCATGATCCTGCCCCTGCTCCGTACCCCGTTGGTCGCCCTGGGCATCTTCACCTTCCTGGGTCAGTGGAACAACTTCTTCAACCCACTGATCTTCCTCAACACCGAAAGCCAGTTCACGTTGCCCATGTGGGTCAACCAGTTCAAGGGCCAATACCTCTGACTGGGGCGGCTTGATGGCTGCCACCAGCATGGTGGCCCTGCCCCTTCCTGGATCGTCTTCATCTTCGCTCAGAAGCAGATCGTCGAAGGCATCGCGCTGTCGGGCTCCAAGACCTGACAGCTATCACGAACGGACTGGGGTCCGGGGCATCGGCCAACGCCGTCTGCCTCGGGCCCTTTCCGCGTCCGGTCACAAGATGTCAACGATCGATGAAATGCCCCGTCCGGGGCTTGCATTAGCGGCCCCAGGTTTCTCAGGATGGAGGCTTCGACCCTAGTGGGGGTCGACCTACTGACGGAGGACCCTGATGGCTTCATCCACGCTGCTCCGAGCGACCGCGGTCACCTCCGCGGCCCTCGTGGCGCTCGGCGGCTCCGTGTCGCCGGCCCGAGCCGCGCTTCCCGCGCTGACCTGTGCCGCGACCGTGCCGTTCACCCTGCTCAACTTCAACGACTTCCACGGACGGCTGAACTCCGGGACGCTCACCCCGACCCCGCCGGTGACGGCCACGTTCGTGGGCACGATCGAGGAACAACGCGCCGCCGCGGGTGAGGCGAACACGCTGCTGCTCTCAGCCGGCGACTCGGTGGGCGCCTCCCTGTTCACCTCGTTCTCGCAGAACGACGAGCCCACCATCGACCTGCTCAACGCGATGGACGTCGAGGCCTCCGCGGTCGGTAACCATGAGTTCGACCAGGGCTGGCCCGATCTGCGTGACCGGATCGCCCCCGGGGTCGAGTTCCCCTACCTAGGCGCCAACGTCTACCTGGCCGGCACCAGTACCCCGGCCATGCCCGCCTACACCGTGGTGCAGAAGTCGGGCCTGCGAGTCGGCATCGTCGGCGCGGTGACCGGTGAGCTGCCCAGCCTGGTCTCCCCGGCCGGACTGGTTGAGCTCACCATCGGCGACCCGGTCGCTGCCGTGAACACGACCATCGCCGTACTCAAGGACGGCGACGAGGGCAACGGTGAGGCCGACGTGATCATCGCGGCTTACCACGAAGGCGCCGGCACCGGTTCGGCCACCAGCACGCTGGCGCAGGAGGTTGCCGCCTCCGAGATGTTCTCCTCGATCGTCAACGTGACCGACCCGAGGGCCCAGATCATCGTCAACGCGCACACTCACCAGTTGTACGCGTGGGACGGCCCGCTGCCCGGGGGCGGCACTCGTCCGATCATTCAGGCGGCCTCCTACGCCAGCAACGTCGGACGGGTGCAGCTGGCCCTCGACGCCACCACCGGGGCCACCTGCTCGTCCGCCTCGACGGTGCTCGGCATGACCAGCACCCCGGTGGACACCCTGGTCGCCCAGTTCCCGCGGGTCGCGCAAGCGAGCCAGATCGTGGCTGAGGCCACCGCCCAGGCCGAGATCGTCGGACGCCGGGTGATCGGCACCGCCACCGCCCCGGTCACCAGGGCGCTCAACCCGCCGGATGCCAGCGGACGGATCAGCGACGACCGGGCCCGCGAATCGAGCCTGGGCAACCTGGTGGCCGAGATGTTCGCCACCCAACTCGGCGCCGGAGACCCCACCTTCATCGGGATGCAGAACCCCGGCGGAACCCGGGACGACCTCAACCTCGGTGAGATCAACTACGCCGAAGCCGCCAACGCGCTCCCCTTCGCCAACACCCTGATGACCGCCGAACTCACCGGCGCCCAAGTCAAGACCGTCCTGGAACAGCAGTGGCAGGTGACCGCTCTGGGAGCCCCGCTGCCGACCGGACGCAAATACCTCCAGCTAGGCCTGTCCCCGAACGTCAGCTACACATACGACGAGAGCCTGCCCTGGGGTTCGCGGATCACGTCGCTGCTGATCGCGGGCCAGCCGATCGACCCGGCAGCCACCTACACCGTCGGCAGCGGCTCGTTCCTGATCGCCGGCGGCGACAACTTCCACGAGTTCAAGAACGGCGCCAACAAGCGCGACACCGGACGGGCCGACCTGGAAGCGTGGGTGGAGTTCATCGAGGATCGCGGCACGATCACCCCGTCGTACGCGATGCGCGGGGTCAGCGTCCACGAAACCCCGTCCGACCTGCGGATCAGCAAGACCTACAGCTTCTCGGTCGGTGTTCCGCAGGGTCTGCTCGCTCCCGACACCCTGGATCTGAAGACCAACGGCGTGCTCAACACCTCGCTGGCGGTGAGCCTGCGCGCCAAGCAGAAGAAGTCCGGTAAGTGGCTGACCTTCAACCTGGGGACGTTCCCGGTGGTTGCCGGCTCGGCGTCCCCGGTCAGCTTCACCGTCCCGGCTTCGGTGCGGACGGGTTCAGCCCGGCTGATCCTCAAGGCCGCCCCGAGCGACACCACGGTGACCATCCCGGTCACTATCTCAGCCAAGTAACCCCGACCTGACGGGCGCCCGTCCGGACGGCATCCTTGCCGCCGATCGTGACGTTTGCCGCCGAGAACCGGCACAAGCGTTGCTTTCGGCGGCAAGCTGCGTTCAGGGCTCCGCCCCGCTCACGGTCCGGTAGAGCATCGGCCGAAGGCCTGTTCGGAGAGGCCGGTGAAGGGCAGCACGGGGGCGGCGAAGAGTGGACGACAACCCGCCGCGGTCAGCTCGCGGGCGCCCGAGGCATCGATGAACCCGTTGCCGGTGCAGCCGGCATAGAAGACCCACACCTCGCTTTCCGACGTGCCGGCGCGGAGCCGGAGCACCAGCGCGTCCTCGCCGCGGCCGGTACAGCTGGCGTCGGGCCCGCTGCCGCGCGGGGCTGCCGCCAACTCAGCGACCACAGCGGACGCCTCCGACCCGTCGATCACGCGGGAAGCGAGCAGCCCCGGCAGCTGCGGATCGACACTCAGCGAGTACTGGCAGATCGTCACCTGATCGGGCGTCGCTCGCGACTCCAGACCGGCCCCCCGCAACCGGCTGACCGGACGGGCCGCTCTGGATCGGGTGGCTGATCGCGCAGCCGTTCGGGTCGATCGTGAAGCGCTGCAGCGTGCTGAGGATCTGCTGGGCCAAGGCACCTGAGGTGGCGGTGTCGGGATGGACGACCATCGCCCGGGCGCCGGCCGCGTCCAGCACCTCCGAGGAGGCAGCGAGCCAGCCCGCCGGCAGCGCTGGCTGGTCGGTGCCGAACCTCAGGTGCGCGGCTGCCAGGTCGGACGGTGGGCGCTCGGCGCAGAGGATGCTACGCACCGGCACCCGATCGCCGTAGGGGTCCACGAACGGCCGCTGACCGAACCGCCGACCCTCGACGCACCAATCTGACCGAGGCGCGAAGCCGTAGCCCCACTCCTGCGGCACCTGCAGCGCCCAGTCGCGGTAGGTCACCCAGCGCCAGCCCGGGTTCGGCGTGGGCAGGCCACCGGTGGCCTTGTCCTCCGCCCGAACCTCACTCCCCCGCGGGAAGGCTTCGGCCGGAGCGCCTGCCGTGCCCGAGCCCGCAGTGGGGACACTTCGTTGCAGCAGATTCAGCAGCACTGATCCGGCGATCGCCACGATCATCAGCGTGGCCGCCACCGGAGGACCGCGAGCCAGGGGGTCGCTTGGGTCGCAGTCGGCTCGGCTCCGGCGCGCGCTCGGGAAGCACGTCGTCGAGGCGCAGCGGCGCGAAGTCCGGGGATTGTGCCGCGCCACGAAGGGCGTCGCCGAAGGCCCGCTGCTCGCGGGAGAAATCGTTCGGCTGGTGGTCAGTCATCGTCGGTGTCCTTGGTCAGGCGGGCCCGCAGCGTGGCGAGCGCTCGATGCACATGGGAGCGGGCGGTGCTCGGCGGGATCTGCAACACCTCGGCGATCTCGGTGAAGCTGAGCTCTTCGTAGAAGCGCATCACCACGGCGGCCCGCTGGATCGGCGGCAGCGTGGCGCAGAGCCGCCAGGCTTCGTCCGCGTCGGCGATCGCCAGGGCCGGATCCGCGGTCGCCGGGGCCCAGGGCAGCTCGGAGGGATCCGCCACCGAGGTCAGGCGGCGTACCTTGCGCCAGCGGGAGATCCCGGCATTGACGATGCTGCGCCGCACGTACGCCTCGACCGTGCCGGTGGCCGCCACGCTCGCCCAGCGGGGGTAGAGGCCGATCAACGCCTCCTGGACGAGGTCGCGCGCGTCTTCGACGTTGTGGGTGACCAGGTAGGCGAAGCGTTGCAGCGCGACCGAACGCTCGGCGACGTAGGACTCGAAGGTCGGCGCCACCATCACCGGCACCTCCCGAAGACTGGTCACACTCCCTACACGCGGCGCGGGGCGCCGATGTTGCGACTGGCCCAGTATCGCGCCAACTCGGCGCGCCTACGCCGGTGGCCGCACCGAGTCGCGGACGACGATCGGCATCGGGACCAGCGTGTTACCGGCCGGGCGCAGCCCGAGCACCATCTCCATCCCCACCCGGCCCATCTCCTCGTAGGGGATCCTGGCCGTGGTCAGCCCCGGCCGCAGATAGGAGGCGATCTCCTCATCGTCGAAGGACACCACCGACAAATCGGAGGGAATCCGCAGGCCTCGCTCCTGGGCGGCCTGGTAAACCCCGAAGGCGACCCGGTCGTTCATCGCGATCACCGCAGTGACGTCGTGGCCGGCGTCCAACAACCGGTTCAGCCCGGTGTAACCCAGCTTCGGCTCCCAGTACTCACCCGGGTGCGTGGCCACCAGCTCGACGTCCGCCTCAGCCAACGCCGAGAACAGTCCGGCAAAGCGGGCGCCCATCGTCGCCGAGAGTCGGCGGTCGTACCAGAGCGCGTCATCGTGGCCGATCAGGACGATCCGGCTATGCCCGGCGTCGAGCAGCAGGCGCGCCATCGACTGCCCGGCCTCGAACTCGGCCGGCAACACCGCGGGATGCGACTGGGGGCTGATCGCATTCACCAGGACCACCGGGAGTTCGCGGGGCAGCCGGGGCACGTCCACCTCCTTGGCTCCCATCAGGGCGAAAATCACCCCGTCCGGACGGCGATCCAACAGCGATCGCATCGCCCGGTCGAGGCGGTGTCGACTGCTGCCGGTCTCCGTGATCAGGACGGCCAGCTCGTGCTGATCGGCCACGTCTGTGACGCCCCGGATCATCGCCGAGGCGAAGCGGGTGACGGCCACCGAGTCGGAGATGAAACCGATGGTTCCGGTCTTGCCGACCCGAAGGCTCCGGGCTGCGGAGTTGGGGACGTACTCGAGGTCGCGGGCTGCGGCACGGATGCGTCGGGCCGAGTCCGCCGACAGCCGGGCGCCCGGCCGGTCGTTGAGCACCATGCTCACCGCGGTGATCGACATGCCGACCCGAGCGGCCACGTCGGCCAGGGTCGCGCGCTTCCCCATCAAACGGCCCCCTCCGGTATTTGGCGAAGACTAGCAATCAAAACCCGTTGACAAAAGGTTTCAGCACGCCATTGACCGCGTTTGAGACACTCTGTTACCGTCGACGTGATAAAAGGTTTCATCACTTAACTGATGGGGGGTGGCCCCGTGTTTCGTCTCCCGGAATCTTGGGTTTGGGACTTCTGGTTGGCCGATGACGGTCGGCGCTACCACCTCTTCTTCCTCTACGCCTCCCGTGACCTTCGGGGCCCGCACGCACGGCACCACCGAGCCTCGATCGGGCACGCCGCCTCCGACGATCTGGTCACCTGGGAACGTCTCACCGACGCGCTCGTCCGTAGCGATGCGCCGGCCTTCGATGACCTGGCCACCTGGACGGGTTCGATCGTCGACCACCTCGGCACCTGGTACATGTACTACACCGGCTGCACGCGGACCGCTGACGGCATCGTGCAGCGGATCGGCCTGGCCACCTCCACCGACCTGATGACCTGGGAGAAGCAACCCGACCCGGTGCTGGAGGCCGACCCGCGCTGGTACGAGACGCTGCCCGAGGGCCAGTGGGGGGATGAGACCTTCCGCGACCCGTGGGTCTTCGCCGACCCGCGTCGCCGCGGCTGGCACATGCTGATCACGGCTCGGGCCAACCAGGGGCCAACCGATGATCGTGGCGTGATCGGACACGCCTGGTCCCGCGATTTGCGGCAGTGGGAGTTGCGTCCGCCGATCACCACACCCGGGCAGGGCTTCGGACACCTCGAGGTGCCGCAGTACGTCGAGGTCGACGGCGAGCGGTTGCTGATCTTCAACTGCCACACCCCCGAACTGAGCCGGGCCCGCCGGGAGGGCGGTGCCACCGGTGGCGTCTGGGTGGCGGCCGCCGCTGGGCCGGTCGGACCGATCGACGTCGGCGGCGCCGACCTGCTGCTGGATCACCACAGTTACGCAGCAAAAGTGATCCGGGTCCGCGACACCGGCGAGAACGTGCTGCTCTGCTTCCGCAACGCCGACGGCGCCGGACGCTTCGTCGGCGAGTTGTGTGATCCGCTCCCGGTTCACGCCACCCGAGGACGCCTGCACTTCGGCAAGCGCCTACGTCACACCGCCTGACCGCCCGCAGCCCTCGTCAACTGCCTAGCCGGGCGGCTCCGAGTCACGGAGCCGGTGAACTTCACGGTCCCAGGCGCACACGAACGCCCCATACGCCTTCATGGCCGGAATTCGCCGCGTTTTTTCCGGCTCAAGCCCCCGCTCGTGGAACCTGCGCCCCGCGACTCGCCGTCCGACAGGCCCGCCCGCCGACTACCCAGCCGGGCCGCATCCCGCCCGGAGCCGGTGAACTTCACGGTCCCAGGCGCACATGAACGCCCTATACGCCTTCATGGCCGGAATTCACCGCGTTTTTTCCGGGGATCACGCACCCCGCCAGGCCTCCAGCCCGGAAGAGCCGCCTCAGCGGGACATCGTGGCGACCAGGATCGCCTTGATCGTGTGCAGCCGGTTGTCGGCCTGATCGAACACGATCGAGGCGTCCGATTCGAAGACCTCGCCGGTGACCTCGCAGACGTCCCGACCGGTGAGTTGGTTGATCTCCTGGGCGACGTTGGTGTTGAGGTCGTGGTAGGAGGGCAGGCAGTGCATGAACTTCACCTCGGAGTTGCCGGTGCGCTCCAGCATCTCGACGTTGACCTGGTAGGGCGAGAGCAACTCCACCCGCTCGGCCCAGACGCTCTTCGGCTCACCCATCGACACCCAGATGTCGGTGTGCACGAAGTCGACCCCGCCGACCCCGGCGTCGATGTCATCGGTGACCGTGATCCGGGCGCCGGTGGTCTCACCGATCCCCCGGGCGATCCGGACGAGTTCCGCGGCAGGCTGGAAGGGTGCCGGGGCCACCATCCGGATGTCCATGCCCATCATCGCGCCGGCGATCAGCAGCGAGTTGCCCTGGTTGAAGCGGGCATCGCCGACGTAGGCGAAGCTGATGTCGCGGTCGTCCAACCCACTGGACTCGCGCATGGTGAACATGTCGCACAGGCTCTGGGTCGGATGCCAGTCATCGGTGAGGCCGTTCCAGACCGGCACGGACGCGTGTTCGGCCAGCGCCTCGACCGTGGCCTGATGGGCTCCCCGGTATTGGATGCCGTCGTAGAAGCGGGAGAGCACCCGGGCGGTGTCGGCGATCGACTCCTTGTGGCCCATGTGGGCGCCCTGCTCGTCGAAGTAGCTGACCATCGCGCCCTGGTGAAAGGCGGCCACCTCGAAGGACGATCGGGTTCGCGTCGAGGGCTTCTCGAAGATCAACGCCAGGGAGCGGCCATGCAGGCGCTGCACCTCGGTCCCCTCCGCGCGGGCCTGCTTCAGCTGGGCCGTCAGGGCCAACAGGCCCTTCCATTCGGACGGGGTGAAGTCCAGCTCCTTGAGGAAGTGCCGCTGGCGCAACTCGGTCAACATGGGGAACACTCTGCCAGGCATGGGAGGATTGATTCATGCTCGTTCGATTTCTAGGCACTGCCGCGGCGATTGCGATCTCCACCTGGCTCATCCCGGGAATCGCCCTGACCGACGCCGAGCCGCAGAACAAGGTGCTGGCGATCTTGGCCGTCGCGGTGATCTTCGGCCTGGTGAACGCGATCGTCAAACCGCTGTTCCAGTTCGCCGCGGCACCACTGATCCTGCTCACCCTGGGGCTGTTCCTGATGGTGATCAACGGGTTGTTGCTGCTGCTCACCTCGTGGGTGGCCGAACAATTGGGCCTGGGTTGGCACGTCGACGGCTGGTGGTCGGCCTTCTGGGGTGCCCTGGTGGTCTCGATCGTCAGCTTCTTGCTCAACGCCTTCGTTCGCAAGGGTGACGAGCAGCGCTGATCTGGCAGTCTGAACCCATGCACATCCTGGTTGTGGACGATGATCAGGCGGTCCGAGATTCACTGGCCCGCTCACTGAAGTACACCGGGTACGAGGTAACCACCGCCAACGATGGTCTGGAGGCCCTGGCCCGCCTGGCCGGGGTGCGCGCCGACGCCGTGATCATGGATGTGATGATGCCCAGGCTGGACGGCCTGGAAACCACCCGGATGCTCCGCTCGACCGGCAACGACGTGCCGATCCTCGTCCTGACCGCTCGCGATGCGGTGGGCGACCGGGTCGACGGCCTCGATGCGGGCGCCGATGACTACCTGGCGAAGCCCTTCTCCTTGGACGAGCTGTTGGCGCGCTTGCGGGCGTTGACCCGGCGCTCTCGTCCGCCGTCTGAGGAGCACGGTGGCGCCGAGCCGCTGCACTTCGGCGACCTGACCCTGGACTTGCAGACCCGCGAAGTGCAGCGCGCCGGACGCCGAATCAGCCTGACTCGGACGGAGTTCGCGCTGCTCCAGACCTTCCTCGAACATCCCCGGCGCGTGCTCGAACGAGGCTGGCTGCTGAACGAAGTGTGGGGTTTCGACTTCCCGACCACCGCGAACTCGCTCGAGGTCTACATCGGTTACCTGCGACGCAAGACCGAGGCGGAGGGGGCGAGCCGCTTGATCCACACGGTGCGTGGCATCGGCTACGTGCTGCGTGAGACCCCGCCGTGATTCGCTGGTTGTCCAGGCTGTTCTCGGTGCACGACCGGCCGCTGCAGGATCGCCTGGCGGTCCTGATCGGCGCCGCGGTGGCCTCGGCCGTCGCCCTGACCGGCACGGCGGCCTATTTGATCACCGCCTACAACGTGTACACCCAGCTCGATGCCGAGCTGGTCGATGTCGCAACCGTGACCAGTACCTGGATCACCGGCGACCTCGAAAGCATGGGCGGGCTGGACACGAACGCGCTGCAGGCCGCGAACGTCACGGTGATGCTGGTCCGCTCCGACAATGTCACCACCAGCCTTCCCGGGGAAAAGGTGTTGCTGCTGCCGGGAGTGAAAGAGCTGGCGATCGCGCGCAAGCAGCAGGGCTATTCGGCACGATCCGATCTGGCCAGCAACGGCGTCCGTTACCGGATCGTCGCCGTTCCGCTCACCGACGGACGAGCCGACTACGCCTTGGTGCTCGGCCGTCCGCAGGCTCCGACGGACGGGATCCTGAGCTCGCTCCTGCTCTCCCTGCTGGTCTTCGGCCTGCTCGGGGTCATGGCCGCGGTCGCGTTGGGATGGTGGATCGCCCGTTCCGGAATTCAACCGCTGGTGAAGCTCACCCAGGAGGTGAGCCGGATCACCGAGACCGACGACCTGACGCCGATCGAGATCCACGGGGTCGATGAGGTGAGCGACCTGACCCGGGCGTTCAACACGTTGCTGGCCACCCTGGAGTCGTCGCGGGAGCGGCAGAAGCGGCTGATCGCCGACGCCGGCCACGAACTGCGCACCCCGCTCACCTCGATGCGGACGAACATCGAACTCCTGGTCGCGGACGAGCGGCAGGGCATGCTTCCCCAGGGTGCTCGCGGCGACATTCTGCGGGACGTGGCCGCGCAGCTGGGCGAGTTCACCACCCTGGTCGGGGATCTCGTCCTGCTCTCCCGGGAGGACGCCGTGCAGCCGCACCCCGAGCCGGTCGACCTGCGGGATGTGATCAACTCGGCCCTGGCCCGAGCCCGGCGGCGTGGTCCGGGGCTGACCTTCGATGTGGAGCTCAGCCCGCTGTTCCTGATCGGAGAACCGGACAGTCTTGAGCGCGCGATCACCAACCTGCTGGACAACGCGGTCAAGTTCTCCCCGCCCGGGGGCACGATCCGGGTGGTGCTGGAGGGCGACCGGCTGCGTGTGTCCGACCAGGGCCCGGGCATCGCCGAGGAGGACTTGCCGAAGGTTTTCGACCGCTTCTACCGCTCCTCGGACGCCCGGACGACCCCCGGCTCAGGCCTGGGCCTCTCGATCGTCGCGCACACGATCAAGGCGCACGGCGGTTGGGTCAAGGCCGGCCACTCCGCCGAAGGTGGGGCGCTGTTCACCGTCCGATTGCCGGGCACCAGCACCCCGCCCGGCGATGGCGACGAACTCCTGCTCGAGGACGACGCGACGGTGCTGTTGCCGCGGATCCGGTGATCAGTGGTCGTTCTCGGCCGCCTCAGCCTCCTCGGCCTCTTCCTGGGTGGCGTGCACGGTTCCGTGCGGGTGATGGGCCGGTCCGTACAGGGCGTAGAGCTTCATCGGGCTTTCGCCGATGTTGGTGACGTTGTGCCAGGTACCGGCCGGCACCAGGATCGCCCAGTCGGCAGAAACCTCTTCCCGGAAGGTCAACTGGTCCTTGGCGGAGCCCATCTCGACCAACGCGCGGCCCTGCTCCAGCCGGAGGAACTGATCGTTCTCGGGGTGCTGCTCCAGCCCGACATCGCCGCCGACCGGGATCGACATCACGGTCAGTTGGAGCAGGCTCCCGGTCCACAGGGTGGAGCGGAAGTTGTCGTTGCCGAGCGTGGCCTCTTCGATATCGAGGACGTAGGGGTTCGGGCCGTGGTCGGTCAGGTCTGGCACAGGGACTCCTTGGTTGGGCTGGCTCTCGGTCACCCTCTGATCGTCGGACGGCCGCGCCGCGGCGTCAACTCAGGACGCGGGCAAGGACGGCGTCAGCGACCTCGTCCGGATGGTTCTCCGGCAGCCAGTGACCACCGTCGACGTCAACGAAGGAGGAGGGGCCGCAGACGAAACCAGCGGTGCGTGCGGCGGCAGCGCGGCCCAGGTAGCGGTCGTGCCTACCCCACACGTAGGTCGTCGGCGCGCTGATTTCCTGCTGGTCTGACTTGGCGGGTCTTGGGGAGAGGAACACCGCCCGGTAGTAGTTCACTGGGCCTCTCAGCGCCTTGGCGCTCGAGTGCCGCTTCGCGTAGTGAATCGCCTTGTCAACCAGCAATCCGCTGCGGATCAGCTCGACGATCAGGGTCTTGGAGAGGATCAGTTCGGGCAACCAGGGCAACTGGAAGGCGAGCAGGTGCCAGCTCTTGCGGGCCTGGTCGGCATGTCGGATCGCCCACATCATCGCCCGGGGATGCGGAGTGGAGAGGACAGTCAGGCTTGCGACGCGGTCCGGTCGGGCAGCCGCGGTCGCCCAGCAGAGCAAACCACCCCAGTCGTGGCCAACCAAGTGGGCGCGCTCGATTCCGGCCGCATCGAGGAGTCCGATCAGGTCGTCGACCAACTTGTCGACCGTAATCGCGGCGCCGCCGAGGGTTGGCGGCGGGGGCATATCCCCGCAGGGCAGGGGCCAACGTGCGCAATCCGGCCGCTTGCAGTCGCGGCACCACCTCGTCCCAGCAGGAGTAATCCTGTGGGAAGCCATGGAGCAACACGACTGCCGGGCCGTCCTTCGGGCCCCCATCGCTCACCTCAAAAATGAACCCTTCGAGGGCGGAAATCACCGAGTCAACATATTCACGTATCCAGAATAGCTGCAATGTGGAAACAAATTTTGGTTTCCAAAATTTGTTTAGTTCACCGCAATTGGGAGCAATTCTAAATTGCTTATAGTCGCCTTGGAGTACAGGTACGGCTAGTCCCTCTGCTCTGCCGGCCCTAGCCTGAGGGGTATGCGCACCGTCCACCCCCTCGTCGCCACCCTGCTGTGTTGCCTGGCTGTAGCCGCCGGTTGCACCGGCCAGCCGACCCCCTCAGGCACGGTTCAGCCAAGTGCGCCCAGCTCCGCGGCCACTCCCCGCTGACCCTGTTTCCGTCCGCTCGGCAGGCCGCGCTGTATTCAGCGTTGTCGCAGACCCGGACGGAATTGGGTTTTCCGGGCGCGATCGTCGGCGTCTGGGAGGGCGGGGCCGAGTGGGGTGGGAACGACCGGGACGGCCGGGCCAGACGGACGGGCGATAGCCCGCGGGGATCACACCCGCATCGGCAGCATCACCAAGACGTTCACCGTCACCCTGCTCCTGCAGTTGGTCGAGGAGGGCCGGGTGACTTTGGAGGACACTCTGGCGAGCTACCTTCCCGGGTTGCCGAACGGGGACACCGCAACCCTGCGGCACCTGGCGTCGATGACCAGCGGAATCACGTCCTACACCGCGGTGGACGCTTTCACTGACGCCTATTTCGCGAACCCGGCCCATGTCTGGACGGTGCCCGAAATAGTGGAGCTGATCCGGACGACCACGCCTCAGTTCCCGGCCGGGAGCAAGGTCCAGTACTCCAACTCCAACACGGTGCTGCTGGGCCTGATCATCGAGAAGGTCACCGGCAAGCCGTTCGCCACGGTCCTGCAGGAGCGGATTCTCGACCCGCTGGGGTTGAAGAACACGTCCTTCCCGGCCACGGCGTCACTGCCCGCGCGCCCTACCTATCGGGGGATCACCGAGCAGGGGGGCTGTCGAGGGCACCACCACGAATGCGACCAACTGGAGCCCCAGCTTCGCCTTCACTGCCGGCCAGATGGTCTCGACCTTGGACGACCTGCACCGCTGGGCGGACGCCCTGTGCACCGGCAAGGGCATTCTCAAGCCTGAAACCCATCAACTGCGCCTGGATTCGCTGAGCAGCACGGTGGAAGGAAACACGTCCGCCCGCACCTACGGCCTCGGCATCGGCCTGACCAGCGGGTGGATCGGTCATACCGGTGAGATCCGGGCTACAACACCGTCCTGCAATGCAACCGCACGACCGGAGCCGTGATCGTCGTCCTGGTGAACAGCGACGTGCCGGTGGGGGAGCGTCAACCCCGCGGTGGGGGTGTTCACCAAGACCGTCGAGGTGCTCACCCCGCTGACGGCGTCGGTTTGATACTCGCGCGACAACCCCCGGTAGGACCCGCTGGTGAAGGCCCCCAAGGTGAGAAGGAGCCCGCCCAGCCCGGCGAGCACGAAGACCAGCGCAATCCCAAGAGCTTCACCGCGACCCAGCAGCCAGCCGAACCGGTCGGCCCCGGCGTCCGTGGCCATGTAGGGGATCAGCCAGAACTCGGCGATCGGGCCGATCAGGAAGGCGCTGAACGGGGCAGCGGAGATCTCCACCGTCTGGGCCAGGCCGAACACTCGACCCTGGGTCTCATACGGCACGACCCGCTGCATCACGGTCGTCTCGGCTGCCTCGACCACCGGGATGAAGCACATGTAGAGGAGCAAGCCGACGCTCATCAGCCAAAGGTCCTCGCGCAGCGTGAAACCGATGCCGATCGTCCACATCGCCACGTTCGACAGCAGCAACAGCCGCAGCGGACGCTTTCCCAGCCCGAACTTCGCCACCACGCCGGCGCCGATCATGAAGCCGAAGCTGACCGCTCCCCAGATGAACCCCCACACCTCCACCGACACCAGGGTCAGACCGTAGGGCCAAGCAGCGCCATGAACACACCGCCAAGCAGGTTGTTGATGGCGCCGAAAAGGATCAGCCCGAGCAGCCCCGGCACCACGATCACCGCTCGGTAAGCGCCCCCGAAATCGACCGCCTTAGGCACGTCGCCGTGCACGATCTCCGGCTCGGGAATGGTGACGGTGAGCAGGTGCGCCAACGACAGCACGGTCAGCCCGACCGAGATGGCCAGCGTCCAGGTCATGCCCAACTGCCCCACGGCCAGCCCTGAGAACACGGAGGTGACCGCAAAGGCCAACCCCCCGGTCATGCCCACCAAGCCGTTGGCCTTGGCTCGCTCCGGCTCGGGGACGAGCAGCGTCACGCAGGTGGTCAGGGCGATCCCGCGGGCACTCTCCACAATCGCGCCCAGGAGGATCACCAGGATGAACACCCAGAACGTGGGGCTGCCCACGGAGAGCAGTTCCGCGCGTGGAACCACCAGGTAGAAACCGAAGGCGGCGGCGTAGGCGATCGCGGTGACGGCGGTCGCGGTGACCATGACCCGCTTCTTGCGCTGACGATCGACCCAGGAGCCGAACGGCACCCCACCGCGGCCGCGAGCAGCATGTAAGAGCCGCCCAGAATGGACGTCGCAAGCACCGACCGGGTCTCCAGATACACCCAGAAGGTCAGCGCGAACCAGAGAAAACTGGTCGTCACGTTGGCGATCAGGGTGTTCAGCAGCACGTTGCGAAAGGTGCGCGACGTGTCCATTGAGGTCTCCTGGTTCATGAGCGTTCATGTTGCCACAGAGCTCAGACAGAACCGTCAGAGCGCAGGAGTAGCATCCGAAACGAGCGCTCAATGAGGAGGCAGAACGTGGCAACCCAGATCAGCAACGCGGTCGTGATCGGCGCCGGCACCATGGGCGCCGGTATCGCCGCGCAACTTGCCAACGGCGGGGCGCAGGTGACCCTGCTGGATCGCGCCTCCGAGGGTGACGACCGCTCGGCACTGGCTCGGGCCGGAGTCGCCCGACAACTGGCCGGCGGCGGGTTCATGCTGCCCGGAGTTCGCCGAGCGGGTCACGCCGGGCAACGTCGTCGATGATCTGGCCGCCCTCGCCGGGGCAGAGTGGATCATCGAAGCCGTCTTCGAAGATGTGGCCGTGAAGGCCGAGACGTATCGCCTGATCGAGGCGCATCGCTCACCGGGCTCGCTGGTCTCCTCCAACACCTCGACCATCCCGCTGGGCGTTCTTCTGGCGGGGCAGTCGGCGGGTTCGTCCGCGACTTCACCATCACCCACTTCTTCAACCCGCCCCGCCAGATGGAGCTGCTGGAGTTGGTCGCCGGGCCGCAGACCGACCCCGCGGTCGTGCGGCGCGTCCGTGAAGCCGGGGAGGAGCAGCTGGGCAAGTTGGTCCTCGACTGCCGCGACTCCCCGGCTTCGTGGCCAACCGGATCGGCAACTTCTGGATGGCGGTGGCCGCCACCGAGGCGCTCCGGCGCGGGCTCGACGTGGAGACCGCGGACGCGGCGATGGCCTCCCTCGGCGTACCGAAGACCGGCGTTTTCGGCTTGTTCGACCTGGTCGGGCTCAACCTGGTTCGGCCGATCTGGTCGAGCTTCCTCGGTGCACTTCCGCGAGGCGATGCCTACCACCGGTTCGACATCACCGCCGAACCCGTGTTCGTCAGCATGATCGAAGCCGGATTGATCGGACGCCGCGGTCCCGGCGGCTTCTATCGGCGCCGCAACGAGGCGGGCGCGGCCGTTGACGAGGCGCTTGACCTGCAGAGCCTGACTTATCGGCCCAGGCGGCCGGCCGCGTCCGGTGCCGAGGCGGCGGAGTACGCCCGCGCAGTGCTGGCCGAACTGGTCGACTACTGCCGGGTGACCGGCCCGGAGATCACCGGCGAGCTGTCGGCTATCGATCAGGCGATGGAGTTGGGTTACGGGTGGCGGCAGGGTCCGCTGGCTCTGGCCAATCAGTCCGGGCTGGGTCCGTTCACGCTGCCGGTGGCTCAGACCCGTCCGATCATCGCGGAGAACGACTCGGCGGCGATCACCGACCTCGGTGAGGGTCTGGCCCGGCTGGAGCTACGGACCAAGATGAACGTGTGCGACCCCGGCGTGTTGGCGATGGTCGAACAGGCCGCCCAACTCGGCACCGACGGTGTCTTCCGGGCGCTCGTGATCGGGTCGGACAATCCGCGCCTTCTCCGCCGGAGCCAACCTGAACACCTTCGCCGAGCTCCTGGAACGCAACGACGCGAACGAGTTGCGGGCGTTCACCGTCCGCGGCCAACAAGCCTTCGCCGCTCTGCGCCGGGCTCCGTTCCCGGTGGTGGCCGCAGCCCGCGGGGTTGCGTTGGGCGGCGGGTGTGAACTGATGCTGGCCGCCGATCGGGTGGTGGCGCACGCCGAACTGCACGCCGGCTTCCCCGAACGCAAGGTTGGGCTGATCCCCGCCTGGGGCGGCGTCACCCAATCGTTGGCCCGGAGCACCCCCGAGCAGGCGTTCGAGTTGACCTCGAGCAGCGCCGTGAGCGGGTCGGCGTTTGAGGCTCGGGTCTGGGGTCTGCTGCGCCCCGATGATCCGATCGTGATGAACTCTCGCCGGGTGTTGCCGCTGGCCGCCTCGACTGCCCGAGACATGATCGAGGGCTACCAACCGCCAACCGAGGCACCCTTGACCCTGCATGATCCTGCCACCGGCGCCTTGGATGAGGGCTGGCGGGAGGCTTCCCCGACCGACCGGACGATCGTCGCCGCCCTAGCCGCCATGCTCACGGCCACGCGTCCGGGGGAAACCGTGAGCCAGGACGAGCTGATGCGGCGTGAGGTCGAGACCGCGCTGAGCCTCGTCGTCCAACAGCCTCATCAGGAGCGGATGCGGCACATGATCGCCACGAACAAGCCGCTGGCCAACTAGGCAGGTGGGATGGTGGCAATTAAGCCACTGGAGAGGGACGAAAAAGGGGTTTAGCTTCAGGGTGCGGCAATGAACGGCTGGTGGGGAGCCAAGTCCATCAAGGGGGCCGCCGGACCTGGCACCGCGTCGACAGGGAGGAGTTCCATGCGAACCATCAAGACCGTGATCGCTATCTGCATCGCGAGCCTGTCACTCATTCTCAGCAGCACCGGCGCATCGGCCGTAGCGGCCAAGTTCCACTCCACCGATTCCTCGGTCAGCAACTCGGGGGCGCTGGTCGTCTCCTGGGACGAACGGGGAGTCGGCAACGGGGACATCGACTACACGCTGACCGCGGACGCAACGGCGCTGTACGCCTGCATCAATGGGGGCGGTAAGCACCCCCAGGCTGCCAACAAGGAGTCTTTCGACGGATCAGTGTCGACCGGCGGAACCTTCGAATCCAAGAACGGACGAGTCCAGGGCACCCTGGTCACCGGTCCGCTCACCGCACCTGACTTCACCTGCCCGGGCGGGCAGCGTCGGGTGTTGGCCGCGGTCAGCACCAACATCTGGCTGACTGACACCACCAACGGGACTTCCGTCCAGGTTGCCGACGCATCGCGCGTCTTCTTCAACGTGTGACGTTCCCTTCAGCACCGACGACGAGCGGGTCGGGCCTTCACGGGCCCGACCCGCTTCTTCGCGTGGTGCTACTCAGGGTCGGGGACGGGCTCCGTCCGCTCATCGAGCTCGATCCATTCCGAATCGCACCCTGGACACAGATACACCGGCGCGCCTTCGACCGTTCGATCGGTGGTGATGGTGCAGCAGGCGTCCTGGCAGGGGTAGGTGACGAGGTAGCGATTCACTGGCGCTGCGTCACAATCTCGGCGGTGACCCGGCGGATCAGGTCATAGGGAATGGGCTTGGCGTGCAGGAACACCACCGAGTCCTTCTCGGCCCGGTAGGGCGCCAGCTCGGCTTCCAACGCCTCGGGCAGCACCGGAACCGGGTAGAGGCCGATGTGCCTCTTCCAGCCGGCGAAGTGCAGCGCGTACCGTCCGCCCAGCATGACTGCAGCGATGGCGTAGCGGATTCGCTGCTCCGCCACTGCGCCGGGACGGGAGACCTCCGCGACGATGATTTCCCGGATCTGCTGCAATCGCTCGGCCACCTCTGGGGGGAAGCCGGCGATGTACTCGTCAACGTTCTGAGCTGGGGCCACCCAGGCACCTTAGGTGATCCGTGAGCCTGCGGGAAGGGCGGGCCGTTCACAGCGAGGGCTGCTATCTTCCCCCTAGTTGCACTCTGAAAAGGACACCCCCGTCCGACAAGTCCCCACCTGAAAGCCGCGATGAATCGGCCCGCTGGTGGCCACCGCGCCGTCACCGAGCTCCAGGACGTCCAATGGGGCACCGCCCGGCGCCGCAGGGGTCTCGATTCCGACCCGCAACGTGCCGCCTCCCCAATACCGCAGGTCTCCCCCGGCGTTGACCAGGACCTCGGTCCCTCCAGGGAGCCGGGCGGCATCGACCGCGCGATCGCCGATGTACCCCTTGGCGATGGCGTTGAGATCCAAGCCGGTGCAGTCACCGGTTCGCCGCACCCCGGTCTGAGTCGCTTCGAACGGGAGGGTGGCGAGCTCGCGGACGAGCGCGTCCAACTCGTCCTGCTGTGGGAGTTGCCCCTCGGCCTCGGCGCGCAACCAGCGAGTGCGCAGCACCCCCATCAGGGGGTGGAAGGTTCCCTCGGAGAGAGCCCACCACCGGTGAGCGGCAGCGAGAACCTCGACCAGTTCAGACGAAGCCTCAGCCAGTTGCCCCGACCTCCAGCGGACCAGCTCACTGCCGGAGTCGAAGGTGGAGAAAACCCCCTGCAGCCGGACGATGGCCGCCACCGCAGCGTCCTCACTCTGGCGGGCAAGCTGGTCGGCCAACTCAACCGTCGCCGCCCGGGCGTAGACCGCGATCTCCACATTCGTAACCAGCAGCGGCTGATACGTGCCGCCCGCTCGGGCGCTGACAAGGGAAGCCATCAGCGCAGCCGTAGTGCGCGAGTGAGGAATCGCACGGCATTGCCGGCGCCGTCCTCGGTGCGAATCTGAGCCCCGAGCTCCCGCGCTCGGGCGCGCACCTGGGGGCGTCCGGCGAACTCGATCGCAGACACACGTCCGCGTCCGAGACCTCCTCGAGGTGAACCGGCGCCGGGGCGACGCCGAGTTCGTGGGCGCGGCGTCCGAAGTACCAGTGGTCGATCGTGAGGGGCGTGATGAACTGAGGGACGTCGGCGACGAAGCCCAGCGCCTCGGTCCCGACGCCGCCGTGCATCAGCAGAGCAGTGCCCGAACAGTTGGTCGAAGGGCTCGAACCCGATGAACAGCACGCGCTTCGGGTCGTAAGCGGATTCGTCGACGCCCGCCAGCCGTGGCGCGATCACCCGTCCACCGGTGGCCAGAACCGAATCCAGCATCCGCTCGGTGTGCTCGCGAGCCGTGGTTGACGTGATTGAGCCGAGCCCGAAAGACGGGCGCATCGCCGGCGTCCACGAAGGACCGCACCTCAGGCGACAGCGTGGTGTTCGAGTGGAGGAACAGGTAGCCGGTGGTCGGCAGCCACGGGTTGCGCGCGTGGGCCGGCGCCAGCACCGGACTGACCGCGGTGAACATGGGGGTGGTCAACAGCGTCCGCCACAGTGCTGCGGGCGAAAGCGGACGCTCGCCCAGCCGGTCGGCGGCCACCTCCAGTCCGGGCATCAGCGCGTCCAACATGCCAGCGCTGGCCCGCATGCCGTCGAGCAGGTAGCGCCACCGGCGCCGCGAGTCGGGGGCGCCGAAGTGGCTGTCGCCGCGGCGCGTCGCAAACGACGGAGTGTGCTGCAGGAAGGCCATCGGCCGGCGGTGCCGGGCGTGCACCTGAAGGGCGAGCGGCATCACTATCGAACCGACGACGGCAGCGTCGCTGGTAGCCATCGCCTCCTCGAGGGGGTCGACCGCCGCCTCGGCGATCTGCTTGGCCCAGATCGCTATGACCTCCTTGTGCCGGACGTCGTCGGCGCTCTGCCACGCCTCCATCAACTCGGGCTGCAGCGCCTGCGCCACCGACCAGTCGTAGGGCAGGGTCGGCAGCCCGTACGACTCGATCCAGCCGGCCAACTCCCCCACGCAGAGCACGGACACCTCGTGCCCCGCACGCTGGAGCGCCTGACCCAGCGGGATGAAGGGCTGGGTATCGCCGAAGCCACCCGCGGTGGCGAGAGTGATTCGCACCCAGGTGATCCTTCCATGCCGCCCGGTCAGGCCGGCACCGATAGAGAGGGCCGCTGAACGTGCATCCCGCGCCACGCACATGCGGCCGGCGGAAACTCGCCGCCGATTGCAACGCTCGCCAGCGAAATTTCGGCGGCAACTGTTGCAGTCGGCGGCAAGCTCGGGCTGGGGCCCGCGGGGAACTCCACCGACAGAGCAGTCACAGTTGAAGGTGCAGGCGGAGCGCGTCCTCGAGTTGGGTCATCAGGTGGGTCGGCAGCCGACCGATCACGTGGCCGAGGCGTTCCACCGAGACCGAGCGCACCTGCTCGGCCTGAGCCTTCGAATCAACGTGGGTTCCGGTTTCTGCTGCGGGCAGGAGCACCTGAAACGGGAAGACTCGCGTGACGTTGCTGGTGATGGGCACCACGGTGACCACGCCGCGACCCAGCCTGGCCGAGTTGGCGTTGGCGTTGTCGTTGCTCACAATCACCGCCGGTCGGCGCTCCGGATCGGTCAGGCGGATCTCACCGCGCAGCATCAGCGAGCCCGTCGCCAACAGTGGATTCCCACGAGTGCGCCTCGCCTGAGGATTCCCATTCCTCCCACGCAGCCTCGTACGCCGCTTCCAGCTCAGGGTCTCCCAACAATCGGATCGCCTGCTGGATCGCTGCCGACCGTGAGGTCAGCCCGGCGGCCTGGCGTACTTGTCCAGGGCCGCGACCTCGCCTTCGGACAGGCTCACACTCAACTTCGGACTCATGCCCCCAGAGTACTACCGGCATGACGACCCTGGTGCTCTCCGGGACGGCCGCCCTGTCTGATCAGTAAGTCCAAGGGTGTTGGCGGCGTGGCGGCGTCGGGATGTGGGGTGAGGGTGTCAGAGTCGTGTTCCTACTCCTCCAAGAACGGGGGTCCGGTGGACACCGTTTGGACACCCTCGCGACCGCACTCTATGTGACAGCTGTTGATCTGTTGAAGCCCACCCCGCACGTCCCGCAGCGTCCTGTGGTGGGAATCGCTCCGTTGATCAGTGATGCGGGTTGATCGGTTGGCGGTGATGCGGGCGCGCGGGGTCCGGTCGGGCCTTGGCTACGCGCCCACAGGACTCACTCGTCCTGCCCGGCCGGTCGGGTTACAACAAACAGCTCCAGGAAGCTAGCCAGCACGATCGCCGGCTGACCGGCCAGCTCGGCCAGCGACCAGCATCGCCGGCGACGGTGGGGGTCGCCGATTCGACCCCGGTCGAGTGCGGCCCGCTCCCGGAGACGCGAAACGCTCCGATCTGGCCGGGTGGGCCGGCGGCCTCCATTCCCGCTGGTTCCGGGGACTACGGCTGCCTGGTGTACCCTGGGTTGCCGCTGGGCTGGGGCGCTGACCGGCGCCAGCGGGCGTGACGTCCTGGAAGACCTCTCGCCACCACCCCGGCTCGCCGCCCGGGCCGGCCCCGGCGGTGATCGCCGACAAGGGCTACCACGGCCGCGACTTCCCGAACACCGGCTCCACGGCGCCGGTATCGAACTGCTCCGGCCCGCACGCAAAGGCACCCAGCCGCAGCACGCGCTCTCCGGCCACTACGCCAGGTCGGGTCCGTCAACGCACGTTGAAAGGCCAACTCGACCTCAACTATCCGGCGGCCGCACCCCCACCGGCGTGTGCGTCCGCCGCATCCTCGCGGCGCCATCTGGCACAACGCCAAGTCCGACGCTCCGATTCTAGCCGACCCCTGGATGTCATCTAGGGGGCAGGGTTACCTCCCCCAGGCCGGGCGGTCGGGAGTAGCGTTTCTGCCGCAATCTTCTTCGAGTCACCGGGACCGGCATTGGGCGAGCAGCAGGCCAGGAAAGCGCAGGTGGATTGAGCGGTGCCGCCTGGGCTGCTCTGGGCACCCGTCGGCGCGGCGCTGGTGGCCGGGGTGGTCACGCTGGTGACCGTCTATCTTCCCGCCGGACGTCCGGTGGTGGGTATGCCTGCCAGCGAGGGCCCGGCTCCCCCGGTCGCGTCCAGCCCGGTTCGCTCCCCGGGCACCTCGGCGCCGTCCCCTGCTCCGCCGGTGCCGCGATCATCTCTTCTGGAACAGCTGACCGGCCGGTGCGCGGGGGAAGTGCAGGCGTCAGGGCGGACGTTCACGATGACCCTGGACATCCCCAACACCTGCGCCGAAGGTAAGCCCTGCGGCACGATGACCACCGACCTGCACGGCTGTGTCGGCGACCTGTGTGCTGGTGCGGATCAACGACGGGCCGCAGTTCGGCCTGGCCACGGTCGACCTCCACGACGGGAGTTCGTCCGCCTGTGAGCTGCGCTCGGGCGGTGGGGACTACTTCACTCTGGGCAGGGACGTGCTGGTCTACGCCACCGGCTACGACGGCAGCCGAAGCGGGAGACTTCGCCGGGTGGGCTGATCCGGGTTGGCTTGCCGGAGGATCCCCGGTCATGCTGGAGCGCGCTGCACTTTAGTGGAGTTCGGCCTGGAGGTGAGTCGGTTGCCCGAAGTAGATCCGCGTGATGAATCAATCTGGCGATGGGTCGTCAGCACTACCGCTTCGCTCCCGAACGGCACGAGCATCGCTTTGTCACGGTCGCCGCTTACGACAACGAAGCCGACTTCGAGGCTGCCGTGGAGACGCTCAGGAAGTCATCGGGCCGGGTCGATAGCCGTGACCGGGATCGCGCCGAACACGTCTGCGGCGTGGTCTGGCCGCCGGGCCATCAGGCCGAACAGGCGTTCGGGCGCACCGTCCGGAAGGCGATGCACCATGGCGTGGATCCGCGGAGGGTGCCGCTGGAGGCCCCGCTCCTCGAACGTGAGCTTCTTCGGCTGGGATGAGGACGGGAGCACCTGGTCGCCTAGCAGGCGGCGAATCGCCGAGCCGCCACCAGTGGCTGAACGTCCGGCATGAACCCCGAGGTCACGCTGGGGCGGCTTGCACTCCGCACGATGCCCCTTCCTGGACGAAGCCCGCGGCCAGAGCCACGTGACGTGACGCCAGGTTGTTGGCGCGATGGCCCAGCTCAGGCCGGTCGGCTGCGCAGCGGTCCCGTGCCCAGCACGGAGGTTGCTGATCATGGCCTGGTGGTCGTCCGACTTGGGTTCGGGGTTCTGGTCCAGCCGAAGCAAGGTTCCATCCGGGTCGAGCAGGGCGCCGATCCGCATTCCGGACGTTTCAGGTCAGGGCGGCTCGATGCGTAGCCGCAACGGTCGTCTCGGGAATCCCGGCGTGTCGGCATTGACCGTAGAAGGCGTCCCAGGTCGTCAAGGCGAAGGCAGGACCCGAACGACGAGGTTGCCGGTCGAGATCGGCGTAGGGGAAGAACTCAAGGGTGGGGCTGCCGCGACTGAGGATCAGCCATGTGAGTCCTGAAACACGGGCTCGGACCCGAGTGCCGCGTAGAACGCGATCGTCGCTTCGAAACTGCTGCGACGGCAGGTTCGGGGTGGCGTGATCAAGCATTCTCGACCGTAGCATCCGACTCGCGCGTCTTGGTAGTGAGGCGTGCCGCCTCAGCTGCGGCCGCGGAGTCGCCCAGCGCGTAGCGTGTGGCCCAACTTTTACGAGAGTGCCCGCGATGGCGACCTACACAGTCGACTTGTTCACCACCCTGGACGGCTGCGGCGAGGGTCGGATCGCCTACTGGGGCAAGGGCGGCCCCGAGCTGACCGAGCAGCGGGTCCGCACCTACGCCGATGATAATCAGACCCTGGTCTTCGGGCCGAACACCTACCGCCTGATGGCGCGCTTCGCCCCCAGCGAGGCGGATCCGAGCTTCGTGCCGCTCAACGCCGCCCGGAAGCTCGTGATCTCCCGCACGCTGGAAGGGCCGCTCACCTGGGCGAACTCGACGCTCATCTCCGAGGACGCGCTCGACGCGGTTCCCCGGCTGAAGGCGGAATCGCCCGTCCCGCTGCGCTCCCATGGCAGCATCAGGATGAACCGCGCACTGCTCGCCGCCGGCTTGGTGGATCGGCTGGAGATCATGGTGTTCCCCGTCATCACCGGTGCGACGGGATCCCTGTCGATCCTGGCCGGCCTGCCCGACATCGACCTGGAGCTGATCGACTCACGGGTGTTCCGACGGACGCATCCAACAACTCATCTACCTCCCGACCCTCCGCTGAGCAGCCCGGGCCACAGTCGATCTTCGCCCGAAACTTCTCGGTCATCGCGTCACTGAAGCCCCATGCCTCATCGTTCAGGAATTTCGCCGAGTCTTTCCCGGTAACCGGGCGAAAGGCCGGAGCCTGACCCGAACACCAGCAGGGCACGAGCCCCTCACGTTCGCCTTCGGCCGTGGACAGGCCGGACACCAGTGGCCTTGTTTGAACTCCAGCTGCCCGAGGCGTAGTACCGGAGTCCCGCGCACACCCTGTCCACCGGATTCGCAGGCCACCCCAGCGTCACGGGTTTGCGGGAGTCCGTAACTGCTCGCCCGCGCCGTCTGTCCATGGCCACCGTAACCTCCTTGTAGGCGGCCAGTTGATCTCCTCTCTGGCGTGGTCGTGGTCTCCCCGTTCCGTGGCCAGCTGATCTCCCCTGCCGTGTTGGGGGTCGACGGCGTTGTCGGCCCTCACTGGTGGTGTCTGTCCGGATAGCCCTGCGGTGCTGACTGCACTGGGAAGGGGTCCGGCGACACCGTGAAGAAGAACGGCAAACAGACAATGGAAATCTTGGAAGCATTCGACAAGACGAAGAGCGCGCACAGCGCGGCGAAGTTACCGGCTGTGACCCGAAGACGGTCCGCCGGTTGGTGGCCCGTCGGGAGGCCGGGTTGGGCGTGGACGCGCCAGATCGAGCGGCCCCGGCTGGTGGACGGGCACACCGACCTGGTGGTGCAGCTGGTCAACGGTCCGACGGCACGATCCGCGCCGACGTGGCGCACGAGAAGCTGGTGGCGTGCGGCTATGAAGGATCCGAGCGGACGACCCGCCGGGCGGCTCGCGTCAGCGAAGGCCGGCTGGCGCCTCCGGCACGCCCGTTCAGACCGGCCGTGGATCACGGTGCCTGGCATGTGGTGCCAGATCGACTGGGAGGTGATGGGCCGAAGGTGCGCGACCTCAACGGTCGGCTCCGGCCAGGTGTTGTTCGTGGCCTGGGTGGCCTGGTCCCGGTTCCGGGTGGTGATCCCGTGCTGGGACCAGACGTCGGAGTCGTTGGCGACCTGCCTGGACTCGATGTTCCGGCTGGTCGGCGGCGTCACTGACTACGTGTTGACCGACAACGCCAAGACGGTCACCCGTGCAACACATTGCCGGGGTGCCGGTGCGGCACCCGCTGATGGTCGACATCGGACGCCATTACGGGCACGACGGTGCACACGTGCGTGCCGTACGACCTGAGTCCAAGGGGTGGGGAGTGTGAGTCGTCGGTGAAGATCGCGAAGGCGGACCTGTTGCCGAAGAAGAGACGAACCCGCCGCGCCGAGTACGCGTCGATGGACGAGCTCGCCCAGGCGTGTGGAGTTCATGGGCAAGTGGGTCAACGGCCGGGTCCACCAGGTCACCCGCCGCCGCCCCGACGACGCCCTCGTCGTGGAGCGGGAGTTCCTGCACCCCGTCCCCACCGAAACCCCCACGACAGCCCTCGGGCGAAGCCCGGATCGTCGCCGCGGACCAGACAGTGTCGTTCGGATCAGTGCGGTACTCGGTGCCGCCGAAGCTGCAGGGCGCCCGCGTGTGGTCACCGTGCAGGGCGACGAGGTCGTCGTCCGGGCGGACGCCCGCCGGCTCGCCGTGGTGCCCGACTGGGCCCAGGGTCGGGGCTGGTTTCCAGAGGTCGCCCGACACTTGACGTCGACGCCGGGGAACCCGCGGATCAACCTGTCCCATTACCCCGACCATCCGCAGAACCCGACGGCACCCCCGCCACCCCGAAACCCCGCGCGGGTTCGTTGTTGGAACAGGTGTTCCTATCGATCCAGCCGGCTGCGGAGTTGCGGCTGATCGCCGCGTGCGCCCAGGTGTGGAACGCATCGGAGTCGAAGATGCGCGCCATCGTCGACCTGGCGCGGTGCGGGGCAGCCCCTCGCCTGCAAGAATCCCTCGAAACAGCCGTCCAAGCCGGCCGGTGGCTGGTGGGGTGATGTGGAGTCGATCGCCGGTTCATCGCCACCACCGGCAGCCACCACGACCCGATGGTCATCGCCGGCAGAGTACGCCTCGACCCAACCCGGCACCGGCGGGTGGGCCGGATTCACCAACACGACCCCGACAGGAGCGACCCGATGATCACCGACAGCACCGCACCACCCCTGCCAGAGGCCCTCGACGCGGCGCTGCGGAGGATGCGGCTGCCGTACCTCCGCCACGCAGCCCCCGACGTGCTCGCCACCGCCAGGGCACAACGCTGGGACCCCGCCGAAGTCGTCCGCGTGCTCCTCGCCGAAGAGATCCGCGGCCGCGACCAGGCCACCCGCACCAGCCGCCCGCAAACTAGCCAGGGCTGCCAGCCGGGAAGACGTTCCAAGCCTGGCGGGAGTCCGATTGCGTCATCGCCGAAGCCACCCAATCCGGTCTGGCGTCCCTGGAATGGATCGGTCGGCACGAGAACCTGGCCATCGCCGGCCCGTCCGGCACCGGCAAGACCCACTTCGTCGAAGCACGCGCCCACAAGGCCATCGACCAGGACCTGAAGGTCGCCTGGTTCACCCTGGAATCGTTGACCGCCCAGAACACCAGGGCGAACGCCGACGGCATCGCCCGCACCGTCGCCGGATCACCCGCGCCGACCTGGTCGTCATCGATGACATTGGCATGCTTCCCGCCGGCAGGCTGCCGCCGAAGCGTTCTACCGGGTCGTCGAGGCCGCCTACGAACGTTGCCGATCGCCGTCACCAGCAACATCCACCTCCGGGTTCGACGCCCTCATGCCCAAAACGCTGGCCACCGCCGCCGTCGACCGACTCCCCACCACGCCCACGTCATCATCACCGAGGGCAACTCACCCGACCGTCCGACGCCGTCGCCGGAAGGGGCGTGATGCCCCTGACCTGAACCCCGGGCAGGAGATCAGCTGGCCACCAAAGGGACATCACGTGACCACCCACAGGACATCACGCGACCGCCCACAGGAAGTCCCACTGGCCATCGACAATGGTGTCGATCGAGAACGGTCCGACCATGCCGAGCCCGGCCAGGATGACCAGAATCATCGGCTGCGGCGGGAGCTTCACGGACGTGGTGGTATCGGTCGAGTCGGACACCTGGCACAGTCTGCCACCAGCCACTGACAAGAACCCTGGTCGCGGTGCCCACCATCAACCGCCCGCGCCCCGGCCCACCGTCCCTCGGCCGGCGCCAGGGTCGCTCCATCCGCGTCCTGCTGCGGGCGGAGGGTGCGGCTTGCGGGTCAGGTGCCCGGATGGCGAACTGGTCGGGCGACTCACAGCCCGCTGGGCGCGGACGGGTGCGCCACCCCCGGCACGGACGCAGCGGTGCCGATTTAGAAAAGCCGCAGCTTGCGTAATCAGCGTCCGCGTCCTAAGTTAGGTGAGCCTTACCTCACAAACACGTCAGGACAGCGATGCTCGGGAATCTTCTGATCGGCCTCCGGGAGGGCCTGGAGGCGGGACTTGTGGTCTCGATCCTCGCCGCCTACGTGGTGAAAACCGACCGCCGCCACCTGCTGCCCCAGCTCTGGCAGGGGGTCCTCACCGCGATCGGGATCTCGCTGGCCTTCGGCGCCCTGCTCACGTTCGGCCCGAAAGGCCTGACCTTCGAGGCACAGGAACTGATCGGCGGCGGGCTGTCGATCATCGCGGTCGGCTTCGTCACCTGGATGATCTTCTGGATGGCCAGCGCCGGAAAGCGACTGGCCGGCGAACTTCGCGGTCTGATCGACGGCGCGGACGGCACACGGTGGTCCATCGGTGTCATCGCCCTCCTGGCCGTGGGCCGCGAAGGACTGGAGACGGCACTCTTCATCTGGGCCGCCACCCAGGCCGCTGCCCGCTCCGCCGACTCCACTGTCGATCCGCTGTTCGGGGCCCTGGTCGGCTTGCTCTTAGCCGCTGCCCTGACCTACGCGATCTACCGCGGCGTGGTTCGAATCAACCTGAGCCGGTTCTTCACCATCACCGGCGCGCTGCTGATCCTGGTCGCGGCCGGGGTGCTTGCCTACGGCATCCACGACCTGCAGGAGGCCCGCTTGCCCGGGCTGAACACGCTCGCCTACGACGTGTCCGCGTGGATCGGGCCGTCCAGCCTGCTCGGCACACTGCTCAAAGGCATCTTCAACTTCTCGCCCTCGGCCTCCGTCCTGGAGGTAACCGCCTGGGCGCTCTACGTCGTGATCGTCGGCTTCTTCTTCGCGCGCGCGGCCGCTCCCCAAGCCAGCTCAACCTCCCCTGCCCGTCCCTTGACCTCTGTTGGAGTCCGTTCGGACCTCGTCTTCTTGCCACCACCGCGCTGCTGGGGTGGCCAGCCTCGGCTTGTCCGCTTGCACCGATAATGCGGCCCCGGCCAGCGTGAACGACCCGCGCCGGCTCACCGTCAGCGCCACCGACACCGCCTGCCAGCTGAGCGCGATCACCGCTCCGTCCGGCACCGTGACCTTCGCGGTGACCAACAACGGCAGCCTGGTCACCGAGTTCTACCTGTTCGGCCCGGACGGTCTGCGCATCCTGGCCGAGGTCGAGAACATCGGCCCCGGGCTGACCCGCGAGCTGGTGCTGACCGCGCCCGCCGGGAAGGTGTTCGCCGCCTGCAAGCCCGGCATGCAGGGCGCCGGCATCCGGCAGGAGTTCACCGTGACCGACAGTGGTGAGGTGGCCCTGACCGGGGATGAGGCCGCGATGATCGCGCTGGCCGCCGAGCAGTACCGGCTCTACGTCCGGGGCTCAGGTGGAGGAGTTGCTGACCGCCACGACATCGTTCGCCGACCTGGTCAAGGCCGGTTCGGACGACGAGGCCCGCGACCTCTACCCCGAGGCTCGGGTCTTCTGGGAGCGGGTGGAAATCGTGGCTGAATCCTTCGGCGACCTTGATCCGCGCATGGACGCCCGCGAGGCCGACCTGGAACCCGGGCAGGCTTTCACCGGTTGGCATCGACTGGAGAAGGACCTGTGGCCGGCCCGCGCCGGCGAGTACACCCCGCTGACCGCCGCCCAGCGGGCCACGATCGCCGACCAGTTGGTGGCCGACACCCAAGAGCTCTACAACCGCACCCGGGAGCTCACCTACACCGCCTCCGACATCGCCAACGGCGCTAAGAGCCTGCTGGACGAGGTGGCCACCGGAAAGGTCACCGGTGAAGAGGAGTACTTCTCCCGCACCGACCTGTGGGACTTCCAGGCCAACGTGGACGGGGCTCGCGTCGCCTGGGAGGGCCTGCGTCCGCTGCTGCAAACCAAGGACGCGGCGCTGGGCGGACGGATCGCCCGCGAGTTCGAGAACGTGCAGGCCTTGCTGGACGCCCAGCGCAAGGGCGACGGCTTCGTCACTTACGACACCCTCACCGCCGAGCAGATCAAGGCCATGGCGGACGCAGTGAACGCGCTCAGCGAACCCCTGTCGAAGCTTGCCGCCGCGGTCCTGGCCTGAGATGGCGGGGACGGTGCGGGGCGGTCTATCACGGCGCGGCCTGATCAGCTCGGTCGGGGCCGGGGCGGCGCTGGCCGGGGGTCTGACGGCCGCCTTCGTGGGCGATGCGGCCAGCTCGGGGAACGCGTCCGCAGTGGACGATCTCAGCTACCCGTTCGAGGGAGCGCACCAGGCCGGGATCGTCACCCCGGCTCAGGATCGGCTCCACTTCGCCGCCTTCGACCTCGACCCGCGCGCGACCGGGGACGATCTGATCGCCTTGCTTCGGGATTGGACGGACGCCGCGCGCCGCCTCTGCGCCGGCTCCGGCGCCGGCCCGGTCGGACCGCTCTCGGGCTCCTACGACGCGCCCCCCGATGACACCGGCGAGGCGATCGGGCTGCCCCCGTCCGGGCTGACGATCACGTTCGGCTTCGGGCCCTCGCTGTTCACCGATGCGGACGGGGTGGACCGTTTCGGGCTGGCGGCTCGGCAGCCGGACGCCCTGCGCCCGCTCCCGCATTTCCCCGCTGACAAGCTGAATCACCTCGCCAGCGACGGGGATCTGTGCATCCAGGCGTGCGCCCAGGATCCGCAGGTCGCCGTGCACGCGATCCGCAATCTCACTCGGATCGCCATGGGACGGGCGGCCATCCGCTGGTCGCAGCTGGGCTTCGGACGCACCTCGTCCACCGCGGCGGCGCACGTGACCCCCCGGAACCTGTTCGGCTTCAAGGACGGCACGATGAGCCTGCGCGCCGAGGAGACGCCAGCGATCGACGAGCACGTGTGGGTGCGTCCGGGCGAGGCGAAAGCGTCCTGGCTGGTCGGCGGCAGCTACCTGGTGGCCCGCAAGATCCACATGATCGTCGAGACCTGGGACCGCAGCAGCCTGCGCGAGCAGGAGCGGATCATCGGCCGGACGAAAGCCGAAGGCGCACCCCTGTCGGGCGGCAAGGAGTTCGACCAGCCCGACTTCGCGCTGCCGGGTCGGGGCGGGCAGCCGCTGGTCGACCCCACTTCGCACGTCGCCCTGGCCCACCCGACGCACAACAGTGGCGTCCGGATGCTGCGCCGCGGCTACAACTTCGTGGATGGTAACGACGCCCTCGGACGCCTGCTGGCCGGCCTGTTCTTCATCGCCTTCGTCACCGATCCGCGGACGCATTACATCCCGCTGCAAACCAAACTGAGCCAGCAGGATCTGCTCAGCGAGTACCTGCAACACATCGGCTCAGGCCTGTTCGCGGTGCCGCCCGGGGTGGGCCCCGGCGAGTTCGTCGGCCAAGCCCTCTTCGCCTGACCTCGCGCCTTCTGGCCCGGCGTGGCGCCGTTCGGCCCCGCGTCAGGTCCCCCGCAGTCAGGCCCGGCCCCGGGTCGGGCGTCCTCTGGCTCGGCCTCTGACCCGGCGCCGTCCGGTTCGGCCCCCTGACCTGGCCGGACCAGACCAGAGCGCCGACGGGCCCCGCAGCCCCTCGGACGCGCCACCCGCCCTATGGCCACTTCGCCCGCAAGACGACCTCTTCGCCCGCGTCCTGCTGCGGGCGAAGAGCCCCTTTTGCGGGCGGAGTGCCCGAGCTAGCTGCCTGGGCCGGGGCGGCGGCATCTGCTTCAAGGCGGGGCTGGCGGCGGTGGTTAGTCAGCCCGCTCGTGCATGCAGCCGTTAGTGAGTGAGTTTCACCACCAAACTCGGTGGTGAAACTCACTCGTTATTGCGGGCCCGGGGGCTGGTCGGACCCTGACGTGGCTCCCGGCCCCAGGGGTCGTCCGCCAGACCAGTGGACGCATCCCGAGCACGGTTGTCGGCCCGAGGCATCTGGCGTGCACGCAGACCTCAGCCCCGCCGCAGCCCGATTCGGGTTTGGATCGGCTCCAGTTGACCACCGGAGTGGATCACGTCCGACCCCAACACCGTGAGTTGGCTGGCGTGACAACGCAAGGCGTCGATCACCGCGGGCAGTTCGCCAGCCAGGTCGAACCACTCCACCCCTGACTCGGACGACGCCCGCGAACCGTCCCGCGGAACGGAGACCACCACGGCGAACGGCACCCCAGCCAGCTCGGCCGCTGTCCGACTGATGTGATGCATCGCCACGTGATCGGGGTGTCCGTAGCCGCCGTCGCTGTCATAGCTGATCACCAACTCCGCCCCGACCGCCCGGACGTACGCCGCCAGATCAGCGGCAGCCTCGGCCACGGGGGCAGCTACCAAACAATCAGGCCCCGAATCTGCCGCGGGCCCGGCCACGGACGGCGTCACCCATTGCATGCCCGAGTCGCAATACCGCCGCGCCGGCAGCCCGAACACGCGCGCCGGCCCCGAGCCGAGCCAGCCGTGCCGCGTCACACCGAGTGCCGCCAGAGCGCCTGCCAACTCGGCCTCGCGATGCGCGTCCAGATCACCGTCGACCACCACTCCGGAAACGATCTCACCCCGTTCTCCGCGGGTCGCAGTGAGCACCGAGACCGCAACGCCGCGCCGGGACAGCCAGGCGATCAACGCCCCGGTGGCCAGCGTCTCGTCGTCGGGGTGGGCGTGCGCGAACAGCACCGATCGGACGCCGTCCAGAAGAGAGGTCACGCCCGTCCCTCGATCAGCGACTGGTAGCACCACTCCAACCGCCGCGCCGCCCACGCCCAATTGAAGCGCCGCGCATGAATCTGGGCGACAACCCCCATTCGCTCCAACACCACCGGCTTGGCCAGCAGGCGGGTGATCGCCGTGCCCCAATCCCCGGCCTGCCGCGAATCCATCAGTTGGCCGGTTTCGCCGTGCACCACCGCTTCGCGCAATCCGCCAGCAGCCGAGGCGATCACCGGGGTGCCGCAGGAGGCCGACTCCAACGCGATCAACCCGAACGTTTCGGAGTGCGAGGGCACCAGGGTCATCCGGGCGCCGCGCATCATGTCGGCCAGCCCCGTCCGGCTCAGCGGGCCGATGAAATGCACCCGATCAGTCAACCCGTGCCTCCGCACCAGCGCCTTCAGTTCGGCGAAGTAGGGGGCGAAGTCGACCGAGACGTCCCCGGCGATGACCAGGTCCGGACGCAGTTCCTCCGGCACCTCGGCCAGCGCGCCGATGGCCAGATCCGGCCCCTTCAGCGGCTGCAGCCGAGCCGCGAACAGCAGGAAGCCGCGCGGGTTGGTCGTCGGAGGCACCCAGGACGGGTCGGCCCGGGAATGAAAAAGCTCACCGTCCACACCGGGGGAGACGATCATGATCCGCGAAGGGTCGCCGCCGCAGCGCTCATACACCGTCCGCGCCTCGGCCGCGCTGATCGCGACCACCGAATCCGACTCTGCCGCCACCAGGCGCTCACCGGGCACCCGCGCCGGAGATTCCGGGCGGCTCCCCCTCAGCCAACGGGGAGCCCGGCAGGGCCGCCACCGAATGGAAGCTCTGCACATGCGGAACCCCCCACGCCCGGGCCGCCGGCAACGCCGCGACGCCCGACATCCAGTGGTGCGAATGCACGACGTCATAAGGACCCAGGCCTCGCAGGCCCGCGGAGAACTCGCCGATGTGTTGGTCGATGGCGCTCTTGGCCAGCTTGGTGGTCGGCCCGGCGGTCAGATGCCGCAGCGTGACACCGCTCTCCAGTTCGAGCACGTCCGGCAGGTCCGGCGAGCTTCGTCGGGTGATCAGCTCGACCTGATGCCCCAGCCGGGCCAGAGCGGCGGCCTGGCTGCGCTCGACGACGTTCATGCCACCGGCATCCCCGGAGCCCGGCATGTCGGCCGGGGAGGTGTGCAGAGAGACGAAGGCGATTCGTAGCATTGGTGACACGGAGGGGAGCTTAGCCATCCGCCCCGACATCACTGCGATACCCAACGATCGAGCCGTCCGGCCGGAAGCCCAGCCGCGCATACAACCCGCGCGCGGCAAGCCGGTCCTCACGGACGGTCAGATTCACCGTTCCCTTCGGCGACAGCGCCATGATCCGCCGGGACGCGCCGACGACCAGCCCGAGCCCGACGCCCCGTCCGCGGGCCTCGATCGGCACGGCGACGAAGTCCAGATAGCCCTCCCCGTCAGCCTGCACCCGTCCGGACGCGTAGCCGAGGAACTCGCCCTCCTGCTCGGCGACCACGACCACGAACTCGCCGGCCAGCCCGTCCGCCACCACCCGTTCGGCGGTGTAATAAGAGCGCGGAAATTCAGCATCGTGCAACGGACGCAGCCGCTCCACGTCGTCGGCCCGGACGCCGCGCAGCCGCGCATCATCACCGGGCCACCCTTCGGCGATGGCAGTGTCGACCACCAGGACGTGGTTCACCTCGCTCGCCTTCAACCCCAGATCTGCGCCCAGCGCCGCCAGCCGCTGATTGGCGACGTCGCCGCAGAGCTCGATGTCGGTGATCGCGGGGGAGAGCTCGGCCAGCGAGTCGATCGCGGCCGCCACCAACTCAGGTGCCCAGCGCGACCAGGCGCCCTCATCGCCGCTGACCCAGGGCCCGAAGATCCAGGACCGTCCCAGCTCGGTGTCGATGTCCCAGACCACGGCGCCGACCACTCGTCCGTCCTCGCCGGCGACGCGGAGGGTCGTCCGCCAGTCGGGGTTGAGGTCGCCCAGCTCGTCGACGATTCCGTCCCGGGTGGTGCCGAGGTAGCCGGTGCCACGGCTCACATCGGACTGTTCTGCGACGATCAGGTCGATCACGGCGTCGAGGTCGTCGGGGCCGGGGGTCGTGATGCTCATGTCTCTCCTGACACTCAAAGCGTGATTCACCGAGCCGACCAGTTTCCCAAACCGGACGCGAGCCGACAAGGCCGCTGACATCATGAACGCATGGCCGGAGGCGACATTGTGTGCGAACTGCTGCGCGGCGAGGTGAGCGCCGAGGTGGTCTGGCGAGATGAGCACGTGATCGCGTTCCTGGATCATCGTCCGGTGTTCAAGGGGCACGTTCTCGTCTGCCCGATCCGGCACACCGACACCCTGCTCGACCTGCCCACGGACGAGATTGAGCCGCTGTTCTCCGCAGCCCGGCGGATCGCGGCCGCGCTCGGGGTGGCGCTGGGCGCCGACGGAACGTTCGTTGCGGTGAACAACGTGATCAGCCAGTCGGTGCCGCACCTGCACGTCCATGTCGTGCCCCGGCGGCGCGGGGACGGGTTGCGCGGCTTCTTCTGGCCACGGACGAGCTATGCCCCCGGCGAGCTCGAGGCCCACGGACGACTGATCCGCGAGGCGCTCGACAGGTGACCCCGGCCCCCGCCGCTGCGCTGGCCGCGAACTCGGTCAAGGAATGTCGGAGGCGGGGCCTAGGCTGTTTTGATGCGCAGTATTCTCCGGCTCCTCGGCGTTGCCCGTGAGCTTTGGCCCCAGTATGTCGGGATCGTCCTCACCTCGATCCTGATCGCTGGGACGGGCCTGTTGACTCCCTTTATCATCGGCGCCGCGACCGATCAGATCGTGGCGGCCGGGCAGGGGGCGACCGATGGCGTGACCGCGGTGCTGTGGCTGGCGGTGGCCTTGTTGATCAACGATCTGGCCAACACCGTGATCTCCAACTATGGCGGCTACCTCGGCGACACGATGGCCGTCCGACTGCGCACCGCCTTGTCGAACAAGTATTTCGCCAAGCTGCTCAGCTTGCCGCAGAAGTATTTCGACAATGAGCTCACGGGCACCATCGTGAACCGGTTGCAGCGCTCGATCACCGAGACCACCGGCTTCCTCAACATGTTCGCCAACAACTTCTTCCCGATGCTGATCACGGTGTTCGCGGTCCTGATCATCAGCGCCGCCTACTCCATCTGGTTGTCGCTGCTGCTGATCGTGATCTATCCGCTGTTCACCTGGCTGACCGCCATCACCTCCAAGAAGTGGCAAGCCCTGGAGGGCAAGAAGAACGCCGAGTTCGACCAGGCCGGGGGCCGGTTCAGCGAAGTGATCGGCCAGATCAAGGTCGTCAAGAGTTTCGCTCAGGAGCGCCGCGAGCTGAGCCTCTTCGACGGCAACTATCAGCGCACGATCGGGATCACCGGCGAACAGTCCCGCTGGTGGCACCAGATGGACGTGGCTCGCCGCGGGGCGCTGAATGTCATCTTCTTCGGCGTGTACGCGATCATCTTCGTCCAAACCGTCCAGGGTGCGTTCAGCATCGGCGAAATGGTGGTGTTGGTGCAGCTGGTCAATATCGCCCGCCAGCCGGTGCTCAGCATGAGCTATTTCGTCGACACGATCCAAAAGGCGATCGCCGGCAGCAAGGACTACTTCAAAGTCATGGAGGAACTGCCCGAGCGCCCGATCGAGGAGCCGAGCGACGCCCCGGCTCCGCTGGCGTTGGGCGATGCTGTGCCGGCGATCGAGTTCGAGCGCGCGTGCTTCGGCTACACCGACACCGAGAAGGTGTTGGACGAGGTCAGCTTCGCCGTCCGTCGCGGCGAGCGGGTCGCTTTCGTCGGGGAGAGTGGCGGCGGCAAGACCACGCTGGTCAGCCTGCTGCTCGGCCTCTACTCGCTCGGGAAGGGGCGGGTGCGCGTCGGCGGTCACGACATCGCCGCGTTGCCCCTGGAGCAATTGCGGCGCAGCGTCGGGGTGGTGTTCCAGGATCCGTCCTGGTTCTCGGGCTCGATCGCCGACAACATCGCCTACGGCAGCCCGTCCGCCACCCGGGAAGAGATCAAGCCGTGGCCAAACGGGCCAACGCCCACGAGTTCATTTCGACCTTCGCCGAGGGGTACGACTCCCAAATCGGGGAGCGCGGCCTCAAACTCTCCGGCGGCCAGAAGCAGCGGATCGCGGTCGCCCGAGCAATGCTCAAGGACGCCCCGATCCTGATTCTCGACGAGGCCACCAGTTCTCTGGATTCCAAGTCGGAGCGGCTCGTTCAAGAAGGGTTGGAGCACTTGATGGCTGAGCGAACCACCCTGATCGTCGCGCACCGCCTCTCCACGATCAGCTCCGCCGACCGCATCGTCACCCTGAAGAACGGACGAGTGGACGAGATCGGCTCCCCCGACGAACTGGCCCGCAGTGGTGGCATCTACGCCGAGCTATTGGCCCTCCAAGCCTCCTCCTCGAAGGCGGACCGGAAGCGACTGCAGGCCTACGACATCTCGCGCTGAGCAGCGCCCGCGGACGTCCGGCTTGCCGATCGCGACCCTGACCTAGCGTAAAACTGCTCAGCAGAGCGGGTGCGTCCGCGGACTGAGTCCCCGTAGACTCCGGCGAGAACTCGCCTCGTGAGTGTCATTCGGCCACAAGCCGGAGCGAAGGAGGATCAATGCTCGAAGTCGGCGCCACAAGCGTGACGATTGTGCTGGTGATTGCGGCCATCGGAGTGGTCAGTCTGTTGTACGCGGTGGTGCTGCGGCGTGAGGTTCTGGCCGCCGATGAAGGCACGCCCAAAATGCAGGCCATCGCTTTGGCCGTCCAAGAGGGCGCCGCGGCCTATCTGAGTCGCCAGTTCCGCACCCTGATCCTCTTTGCCGGCATCGTTTTCGGGCTCCTGTTCCTGCTCCCCGGCACCACCGAGATCAGGGTCGGCCGATCGCTGTTCTTCCTGGTCGGAGCGGGTTTCTCGGCGTCCATCGGCTACTTGGGGATGTGGCTGGCGGTTCGGGCCAACGTCCGGGTCGCGGCGGCCGCGATGCGCCCCGACGGACGGGCCCGCGGCGCCACGATCGCTTTCCGTACCGGCGGCGTGGTCGGCATGTGTGTGGTCGGCTTGGGCCTGCTCGGGTCGGCCATCGTCGTGCTGATCTACCGGGCGGAAGCGCCCGCCGTCCTTGAAGGTTTCGGCTTCGGCGCCGCCCTGCTGGCCATGTTCATGCGCGTCGGCGGCGGTATCTTCACCAAGGCTGCTGACGTCGGGGCCGATTTGGTCGGCAAGGTCGAACAGAGCATTCCCGAGGACGATCCGCGCAACGCCGCGACCATCGCCGACAACGTCGGTGACAACGTGGGCGACTGTGCCGGGATGGCCGCCGACCTCTTCGAGTCCTATGCGGTGACGCTGGTGGCTGCCCTGATCCTCGGCAAGGCCGCCTTCGGTGACCAGGGCCTGGTCTTCCCGCTGATCGTGCCCGCGATCGGTGCCCTGACCGCAGCGATGGGCGTGGTCATCACCCGCATCCGCGGCGAGGAATCCGGCCTGACCGCGATCAACCGCGGGTTCTACATCTCCGCCGGCGTAGGTGCGCTGCTCTCGATTGCGGCGGCGTTCCTCTACCTGCCCTCGACCTTCGCCGCCCTTCCCGGCATCCCCAGCGCGCTGCTCGCCACCGAGGGTGATCCGCGGCTGATGGCCAGTGCCGCGGTGCTGATCGGCATCGTCCTGGCCGGCGTGATCCTGTGGCTGACCGGCTTCTTCACCGGCACCGACTCCTCCCCGACCCAGCACGTGGCGCGCACTTCCCTGACCGGGGCAGCCACGGTCGTCCTTGCCGGCGTCGGAGTCGGCTTCGAGTCGGCCGTGTACACCGCCGGCATCATCGCCGCGGCGATCTGCGGGGTCTTCCTGATCTCCGGCGGCTCCACCATCGTGTCGCTGTTCCTGATCGCGCTGGCCGGCTGCGGTCTGCTCACCACGGTCGGCGTCATCGTCGCCATGGACACCTTCGGCCCGGTCAGCGACAACGCCCAGGGCATCGCGGAGATGAGCAAGGACGTGGACGCCAAGGGCGAGGCGATCCTGACCGCCCTGGACGCCGACGGCAACACCACCAAGGCGATCACCAAGGGAATCGCGATCGCCACCGCTGTGCTCGCGGCCACGGCGCTGTTCGGCTCCTACACCGATGCGGTCAATCACACGCTCAGCCAGCTGACGTTCGACCCGGCCTCCGTGCCGCCGATCGTGGCCTCGATGATGACCTACGAACTCGTCTCCCCGATCACCCTGGTCGGGATGATTCTGGGCGCGGCAACGGTGTTCCTCTTCTCCGGCCTGGCCATCGATGCGGTCACGCGGGCCGCCAGCGCGATCGTGTTCGAGGTGCGTCGGCAGTTCCGGGAGATCCCCGGCATCATGACCGGCGAAGGACGACCCGAGTACGGCAAGGTGGTCGACATCTGCACCCGGGATTCCCTGCGCGAACTGGCCACCCCCGGCCTGCTCGCCGCCTGTGCCCCGATCGCGGTCGGCTTCGGTCTGGGAGTGGGCCCATTGGCCGGCTTCCTCGGCGGCGCGATCGCCTGCGGATTGCTGTTGGCGGTCTTCCTGGCCAACTCCGGCGGCGCCTGGGACAACGCCAAGAAGATCGTCGAGGACGGCAACTTCGGCGGTAAGCACACCGATGCTCACGCCGCCACGGTGATCGGCGACACCGTCGGTGACCCGTTCAAAGACACCGCCGGCCCGGCGATCAACCCGCTGATCAAGGTGATGAACCTGGTCGCGGTGCTGATCGCGCCGGTCGTGGTCACCTTGTCGGTGGGCGAGGGCGCCAATCATCCGCTGCGGATCGGGATCGCCCTGGTCGCCTCGGCGGTGGCCGTCTCCGGCGTGATCGTCTCCCGGATCAGGGCCAACCGCCTCGAAGGCAAACTCGAAAGCGACTTCCACCTGATCGAGCAGCAAGAAGGCTTCCACTAACGAGCAGCGCCCAACAACGTGAGGGGTTGACTACCGACTTCGGTAGTCAACCCCTCACGCTGTGTGGCCCAGCAGGTCTGCGAGGCGGATTCGGTGGCCCCGGGCGGACGCGGCGCGTAGCCAGGCGACGCGATTGCGTCGGGGGGCGGCGTCCGTGGCGTGCAGCACGGCGCTCGCCGGACGCACGGCGTCGATGTTGGTGGTGGCGGCACGGGATGCACCCGCGATGATGTCGCAGGCGATCGCTGCGGGGTTGCTCCTCATGGCGGGCCCTCCTCTGGTCTTCCCGATTGACTGCCAAGAGTCCCCAGGCCACCCGCTGATACCTCAGCGGCTCAATCTGGCCCGCAACCGATCTCGAACGGCCGGCCATTCGTCGTCGAGGATCGAATAGACCACCGTGTCCCGAAAGCTGCCATCAGGCAGGATCCGATGCTTGCGCAGGATCCCGTCCTGGTGGGCGCCGAGCCGCTCAATGGCTGCCCGGGAGCGCAGATTACGCACGTGAGTGCGCAGTTCCACGGCCAGGCAGCCCAGATTCTCGAACGCATGCCCGAGCAGCAGCAGCTTGGCCTCGGTGTTCACCGCCGTCCGCTGCGCCGAGGCCGCGTACCAGGTGCCGCCGATCTCGACCCGCGGGTGTACCGGGTCGAGGTTGAGGTAGTTGGTCAGCCCCACGATCCGGCCCTCCGGCCGAGTGCGGACCACGAACGCCACCCAACTCCCCGCAGCCACCTCGGCCAGCCGTCCGGCGACGAACTCGTCCATCTCGGACGGGGCGGGCACCGGGGTCACCCAGAGGGAGGAGAGGTCGCCATCGGCCGAAGCTGCAGCGAGCCCGGCGGCGTCGTCCGGGGTCAGCGGCGACAGCAGGACGTGCTCGCCACGCAGGGTCACGGGGGCGGTGAACATCATCAGAGCAGCGTATCGGCGCGCCGCTTGGTTACGTTCTGGCAACACTGTGGCGACGGCTTAGTCACAATCGAGCAAAATCGTTGCCTGCCGACATGGCCGATGCGAGGATGCCTCACGTCATTCACCTTGCAAAGGAGTTCACGGTGATCCACCGTTCGAAGCGTTCCAAGGCCGTCCTGGCCACTGTCGGCGCCGTCAGTCTGCTGGCCCTCTCGGCCTGCGCCAACTACTCGACCCCGAGCACCACGCCCTCGGCCGGCGCGTCCGCCTCCGCGGCCAGCGTGACTCTGGTCAGCCCCGGCAAGCTCACCGTCTGCACGCACCTGTCCTACAAGCCTTTCCAGTACAAGGACGACTCCGGCAAGGTCGTCGGCTTCGACGTCGACATCATGGATCTGGTCGCCAAGAAGCTGGGCGTGACCCAGGAGATCGTCGACATCGACTTCGCCCAGGTCACCTCGGGCGCGGTGTTCGCAGCCAAGAAGTGCGACGCCGCCGCAGCCGCGGTCACGATCAACGATGCCCGCAAGCAAGCGATCCTGTTCTCCGACCCGTACTTCAACGCCACCCAGGCGCTGCTGACCAAGACCGGCTCGGGCATCAAGGACTTGGCCGGACTCAAGGGCAAGAAGCTCGGCGTCCAGACCGATACCACCGGCAAGGAGTACGCCGAGAAGAACAAGGAAGCCAACGGCTACGAGATCGTCGTCTTCGATGACATGCCCTCCGAGCTCGCCGCCGTCCTGGCCGGCCGGGTCGACGCGGCCGTCAACGACAACGGCGTGGTCTACGACTACGCCAAGGCCAATCCGACCTCCGAGGTCGTCGCGGAGTTCGCAACAGGTGAGCAGTACGGCCTGTTGGCGCAGAAGGACAGCCCCACCGCTCAGGCCCTGATGGACGTGATCAACGCCGAGCTCAAGGCCGCAAAGGCCGGCACCGCGTACAACGACATCTACAAGAAGTGGTTCGGGGTCGACGCTCCGATGTGATCCCCGCCGCACCTCTCCCGCTCCCGCTCGTCGGGGGCGGGAGAGGGCGGCCCCATCCCCACCGAACGGCCCACCCATCGATAGGACGAGATGACCGCACCTAGTAGCACCGCGGCAGTTCCGCGCAAGAAGTTCTCTCCCCGCAAAGCTGCCCAGCGGCGTCGCTACATCCAGTACGGGGTGCTGGCGGTGGTCGTCGTGTTGGCCGTGTCGTTCGCTGATGGCGGGCAGATTCAGCGGGTGTTCTTCCGCCCCGACCTGATCGCCCGGACGTTGGGCGTCGACCTGCTGATCGCCCTGAAGAACACTCTCGCCTACACCGCCGGAGCCTTCGTCTTCGGCCTGGCGTTGGGTACCGTGCTGGCCCTGATGAGGCTCTCCAGCGTCGCCCCCTACCGCTGGCTCGCGAGCGTCTACATCGAGTTCTTCCGCGGCGTGCCCGCGATCATCGTGTTCATGGCCTTCGGCCTGTTGCCGCTGGCCTTCCCCGGAATGATCGTCCCGTTCGACCCCTACGGCACCGTCTGGGTCGCTCTGGGCCTGGTGGCTGCCGCCTACATGGCCGAAACCATCCGGGCCGGCATCCAGGCCGTCCCCAAGGGTCAGGTGGAGGCCGCGCGTTCGCTCGGCATGCCTGCCGGCATGGCCACGCAGCGGATCATCCTGCCGCAGGCCTTCCGCATCGTCACCCCGCCACTGACCAACGAGCTGATCCTGCTGGTCAAGGACTCCTCCCTGGTCTACGTGCTGGGTCTGGCCTCCAGCGGGTACGAACTCACCAAGTACGGACGCGAGCTGGCCAGCACGACGTCCAACCTGACTCCGCTGGTCATTGCCGGCCTCTGCTACCTCGTCATCACCCTGCCCTTGACCTTCATCGTCAAGCGCATGGAAGCCAACGCCAAGAAGTCCCGGTGATCCCCATGACCCAGCAAATTCCCAGCGGCCTGCGCGAGGACGAGATCCAGATCTACGACCTGCACAAGGCCTTCGGTTCGAACAAGGTGCTCAAAGGCATCACCACGACCATTCACCGCGGCGAGGTGGTGTGTGTGATCGGCCCGTCCGGCTCCGGCAAGTCCACGCTGCTGCGCTGCGTCAACCTGTTGGAGGTGCCGACCGAGGGACGGATCTTCATCCTCAACGAGGAGATCACCGACCCGGACGCCGACATCGATCACCTGCGCACCAAGATGGGCATGGTCTTCCAGTCGTTCAACCTGTTCCCGCACTTGACCGCGATGGACAACTGCACGATCGCCCAGATCAATGTGCAGAAGAAGTCGAAGGCCGAAGCCGAGGAGTTCGCCCAAGCCCAACTGGACAAGGTCGGCCTGGGGACCGCGGCGGCTCCTTCCCGTTGCAGATGTCGGGCGGACAGCAGCAGCGGGTGGCGATCGCCCGGGCGCTCGCGATGGACCCGAGCTGATGCTCTTCGACGAGCCGACCTCGGCGCTCGACCCGGAACTGGTCGGTGACGTGCTGGCGGTGATGCGGAGCCTGGCCGTGTCGGGCATGACCATGATGGTGGTCACGCACGAGATGGCGTTCGCCCGCGAGGTGGCCGACAGGGTGATCTTCATGGACGGTGGCGTCATCGTCGAGGAGGGTCCGCCCGAAGAGGTGATCGGCAACCCGCAACACGAACGGACGCGCACCTTCCTCCGCCGGGTCCTGGACCCGACCCACGTGGACCCAACCAGCTGACCACGTCCGCAGCAGCCACGACGACGAAAGCCCCGGGAGGACAACCCCGGGGCTTTCCCGTTCCGTCCGAACCTTCGGCAGCCGGAATGGTGCGCGCGCTTGAGGGAGCGCGCATGCCAGACTGGCCAGGCGACGTTTCCACCAGCGCAACGCCAACCTCGCCCGGGCCACGAACAGTGTTAAGGAGTGCACCGCCGCATGCAGGAGTCACCAGCACGCTCGCTGACCGCCCGGCACCGCATGAAGCGGGTGCTGTTCCTCTTCTCCGACACTGGCGGCGGCCATCGCTCCGCGACCGAGGCGATGATCGAAGCGATGGAGTTGGAGTTCCCCGGAGTTTTCGACTGTGACAAGGTGGACGTCTTTCGCGAATACCTTCCCGGCCCCTTGAAATACGCTCCCGAGCTCTACCCACCGATGACGAAGTTCCCCGAAGGCTGGGGTTTCGGTTACAAGGCATTGGACGGTAGGCGGCGCGCCGGAATGGCCCTGCAAATGGTTTACCCCTACGTCCGCCGAGCCACCCAGCGGCTGTTCCGGGAAAACCCGGCCGACATCATCGTTTCGGTTCATCCGCTGGTGAATACCGGAATGTTGCGGACGATGCGCAAATCACCGAAGCCTTTCATCACGGTTGTCACCGACATGGTCACCACGCATGCCTTCTGGTACGACCGCCGGGCCGACCTGGTTGTGGTGCCGACCGACGACGCCAAGCAGTTGGCGATCGAGTACGGGATTCCCGAGGGCAACGTCCGGGTGGTCGGGCTGCCGGTCGCCGAGCGTTTCGCCGTCCCCCAAGCCAGCAAGGACGAGTTGCGCCAACAACTCGGCTGGCGAGCGGACCTCCCGGTGATCCTGTTGGTTGGCGGCGGCGACGGGATGGGCCCGATGGCGCGGGTGGCCAAGGCGATCAACGAGGCTCGGCTGAACGCCACCTTGGTGCTCATCTGCGGACGCAACGAGGAGCTGAAGCACAAGCTCGAAGCGATCGACTGGACGCTACCCACCCACATCTACGGCTTCACCCATCAAATGCCGGAGTTCATGTCCGCCTCCGACATGTTGGTCACCAAGGCTGGCCCGGGCACGATTTCGGAGGCGTTCATCGCCGGTCTGCCGCTCGTGGTTTACGCCCGGCTGCCCGGCCAAGAAGACGGCAACGTGAGCTACGTGGTGCAGCAGCGCGCGGGCGTGTGGGCCCCGCGCCCGGATCAGGTGGTTGATGCGGTGCGTCGCTGGGTGAACGACCCGGTCGCGCGGAGCGAAGCGGCGGCGGCCAGTCATCGGGTGGCGAAACCGGGGGCGGCGCGGGAGATCGCGCGGATCATCGCCGATCAGGTCGGGGTCTACCCGGCGCTCAACTGACGGTCGCGCAACTCCATCCGTCGCGACCACACCGGTTCGACGACTTGGGCGCTGTGCTGCAAGCGCACGGCCAAGAAGATGGTGAACCCGACCAGCAGGGCGACCGTGACCAGGCTGGCTTCGGCGCCGAAGCTGCCGCCGGTCAGCCAGTCCGGGCCGACCGTGACGGTGTTCAGCCAGCCGTCGCTGAAGCCTGAGCCCGACACCGGGACGCCCAACACCGGCCCTTGGACCAGATTCCAGGAGGCGTGGAAGCCGATCACGAGCCACAGCGAGCGGGTCAGCGCGTAGAGCAGCGCGAACATCACGCCGGCCTCCAGCGCGATCGCGGTCGCTCCCCAGATGGTGGCCTCAGGGTTACCCAGATGCAGAAAGCCGAAGGCCAGCCCGGAGATCCCGGCGGCGAACCAGGTGCCCAGCCACTCCTCCAGCAGCCGAAACAGGACGCCGCGGAAGATGAGCTCTTCGGCCACACCGGCGCCGACGCCCAGCATCAGCACCGGCTCCAGCCACTGGTAACCCGGATCGACCCCCTCGAAGCGGTAGCCGCCGAACAGGGCGATGATGCCGAAGCAGGCGGCGAACAGCAGCGCTCCCAAGGCGAGCCCGACCAGCAGCCCCGGCCAGCGACCCGGACGAAGCTCGTCAGGTGGCCGCCGCCCCTCGAGGGCCAGCACCAGCACCAGGTAGGACGCCACTACGATCACCACCTGCAGCACGGCAAGGATGCTGCCGCTGACCTCACCGAGGAGCAGTCCAGGCACGAACGTGGCCGCGGTCAGGGAGCCGAGCAGGACGGTCGCCCCGAAGACCAGCAGCCGAACCAACGGATTGCGCAACCAGCCGAACCGGACGCGCTGCCGCGGCATATCGCAGGAGCGCAGGTCATCCTGGCGGATTGCCGGGGCCTCAAGTGCCTCGTCGAACCACAGTGGGAGTCGAGGGGTCATTCGGCCTGGTCGTCCAAGACGTTGATCATGAACTGGGCCGCCTTCACCAGGTACTCCCGAATCTCGGCGTCGTCCGTCGGGGCCAGTTCCAGGCTGTCCAGCGCGGCCAGCATGTGGGTCAGCCAGCGATCACGTTGGGCCGGGGTGACCGCGTACGGGCCGTGCCGCTGCCGAAGCCGTGGATGCCCCCGAGTCTCCGAGTACGTCTTCGGGCCACCCCAGTACTGCTCCATGAACATCAGCAGCCGCTCGGACGCGGGCCCGAGGTCTTCCTCGGGGTACAGCTCGCGCAGCGGCGGGTCTCCTGCCACCCCCTCATAGAAGCGGTCGATCAGCGCCTGGAAGGTGGCATGGCCGCCGACGCGGTCGTAGAAGGTGCCCTCGGTCATCGCACCATTCTGTCAGCCTGAACGCGAGTCGCCGGACTCGGGCCTCCGGACGTCCGACACGCCGTGATTCGGCATTATTGGTCTTCTCAACTAGCCTTAATCACGTCAGCACCCACACCAAGCATGAGCGAAACCCAATGACGAAAACGACTGAAACCGACGTGACTTCGACCCAGGCCGAGAAGAAGGCCAAACTCTTCGACCTCTCCATCCCCCAGCTCATGGCAGGCGCGCTCACCGCGATGACCATGGCAACAGTCGGCTCCCGACTAGGTGTGATGGGGACTGTCGCCGGCGCCGCCCTGGGTAGCGTCGTGGCGACCATCATCAGCACCGTTTACACCGCGGGTGTGCACAAGACCACCGAGACCGTGCAGCGAATTGTGCGTCGGCGCGCCGACGGGCGAACCGAAACGGTTGAGGTGCTGCGGACGACCGAACCGACCTCCAGCAGCAGCCCGGCAGTCACTCGTCCGGGTACCCGGCCGTCCCCGCGGCCCAGCCGACGCTACCTGTGGGGCACCGCCGGTGCCGTGATGGCGGGCGCGGCGGCGACCTTCGCGATCACGTTGGCCCTGGTCACTGGGGCCGAGCTGACCACCGGGAGCAGCCTCGACGGCAAGGACGGCACCACGCTGAGCCAGGTCGCACCGAAGACCAGCAGCAGCCCGAGCGCGAAGCCGAGCACCAGCCCGTCCGCCACACCGTCGGCCAGCGCCACGCCCACCGTGGTAGCGACCCCGACGCCCACCAAGACGATCACGGTGACAGCGACCCCGACCCCGACGGCCACCACCTCGCCCGTGACCACCCCGACCGCGCAGCCCAGCACCGCCCCGGGCTCAGCGTCGGAGTAACCCTTCCTCGAACTGATTCGCAAACGTGGGGCCCTTCCTCGGGGCTCCACGTTCTGCGTTCAGAAGCGTGCGGGAATGGCCGGCATCGCGGCCAGGATCTCCGGGCTGGCGATGAGGCTGCGCAAGAAGGCGGGCGACCCGGATACGTAGGCGGTGGCCATCATGGCCATCACGTTGACGTCCTCAGCCTGTTCGCCGGTGGCCAACCCGACCCGTCCGAGCAGGTCCCCGACGCCGCTGTCCCACTTGGCATAGCCGTTGGGTCCCGGGACGTGGTGGACGCTGACGATGCAGGCGATGTCATGGCCGCTGAGTTCGGCGGCAGTCAACTGCCTGGCCAACTCCGGGTCGACCTTCGGTGCGTTGACGATGGTCATGGGAGGTCCCGACTGAGCCGCTCAGAGCCAGCCTCAAACGTCGATGTCATGTCCGGGCCCCTTCCCGCGCTTTGCTTTCCCCATCATGTTCTCCGGTAGTCTACCCCGGCGAAATGCTCACTATTACTGAGTTTATGGGTGAAATCACTTGACGCTAGGTCCGGGGGTGCCTAGTGTCACCACACTAGCCCTTGTACCCCTAAATTGGGAGCCCCTGCGTGGCTCGACTTCACTGGCAGACTTGCCCGGTGACCATTCACTCCAGCCACCCGTTCGAGGCTCCGCAGAGCGGACGGAACCCCCTGCGCAGGTTTCGCGGACGGCTGGCCGCCCCGGTGACGGCCTGGACGAGCCTGGATGCTCGACAGCTCCCCGTGGGCCTGACCGTCTCGTCTGTGCTGGTGGCGGACGGTACCCCCGGTGAGGTGATCGGCCTGATCAATCCGGACTCGGCGTTCTTCGACGCGCTGGTGCCGGGAGCCCGCTTCGTGGTGAATCTGCTCGGTTGGCAGCATCGCCAACTGGCCGACGCGCTGGCCGACCTCGGCCGGCACCCGGCGGGGTGTTCCGCCGCTGGTCGTGGACGGAGTCGGACTGGGGGCCGGTGCTGGCGGACGGGCCGGGCTGGTTGGCCGCGACGCTCACCGGGGAGCCGTCCCCGTCCGGGCGGATGATGCTGGTCCGCGGTGAGATCGTGGCCGTCGAGGTGCGCCACGGCTCCGAGGAGCCTCTGGGTTACCTGCGCGGCCGATACACCCGTGCGGGCTCGCCCTCCTGATCGTTCTACCTTTAGGCGATGTCGACCCGCACCCGCCGGCACAGGCGCCGCTCCCGACAGGGCCGCCCGTCTCCCCGCAAAAATCTCGGTCAATTCGGAGCGTCAAGGCTATATAGGCCTCGACGCACGCCCAGGGCCGTGAAGTTAACCGCCACCGACCTTGGCCGGCCCCGGAGCCGCACCCCGGCCCGGCCGCGCGTGAGCCCGCCTGCCCGGAAAAATCTCGGTCAATTCGGAGTCTCAAGGCTATATAGGCCTTGACGCACGCCCAGAGCCGTGAAGTTAACCGCCACCGATCAGGCCAGCCCAGGCCCGCACCCTCCCGGCCCGTGCGGGCACGTCCTCCTGACCGGTCGGCTTAGGTGACGTTGATCCCCACCCGGTGGTAGCCGGTGGCGCCGTCAGGGGCGACCGCCCTGATCGCCTCCTCCTGCGGCCGACCGTCGGTGTCATAGGCCCGGGCGGCGAGCCGATGCTGACCCGGGGTGGCCTGCCAGCGCAGGTACCACTGTCGCCAGTAGTCAACCCCTACGTCCGGGCCCAGGGTGGCGGGCAGCCACGGACCGTCATCGACCTGAACCTCCACCGCTGAAACCCCCCGATGGGTGGCCCAGGCGACTCCGCCGATGATCACCTCGCCGACCTTCGCGGCCTGTCGCGGGGTGTCGATCCGGGCGGACGTCTTCACCGGGCCCTCCTCGGACCAGCCTCGGGTCGTCCAGTAGGCCTTGTCCTCGGCGAAGGTGGTCACCTTGAGTCTGGTGAGCCATTTGGTGGCACCGACGAACCCGTAGAGCCCGGGGGTAAGCAGCCGGGCGGGGGCTCCGTGGATGCTGGTCAGCGGCTCCCCGTCCATCGCGATCGCGATCATGGCGTCCCGTCCGTCGAGCAGCACCGCGAGGGGGGTGCTGGCGCTGAACCCGTCCGGCGAGGAACTCAGCACCATGTCGGCGCCCGGACGCGGATCGGCCCGGCGCAGCAGGTCAGCCACCCGGACCCCTCGCCAGCGGGTGCTGCCGCACAGGTCGCCGCCGATCGGGTTCGAGACGCAGGTCAAGGTGATGTCGCGCTCGATCATCGGCATGGCGAGGAGTTCGTCCCAGCTGATCGTCAGCGGTTTGCCGACCAGTCCGTCGATGGTCAGCTTCCACTCGGCCGGGTCGATCCGGGGTGGGGAGAGCGCGATGTCGATCCGATAGAAGTCCTTGGTCGGGGTGCGTAGCGGGCTGATCCCCGGGGCCATGGCTTCCAGCCCGCCGGGTATGGCAGGTTCCGTGGAGGGAAGTGGCGGCAGGACGACAGGGGTGACCGCGCTCGGGGCAGCCGATCCACCCAGGCTGGCCAGGATGCCGCTTCCGACAGCGGTGCCGGCAGTGGCCACGATGAATCGGCGCCGATCCAGGCCACCCTCGCCGCCGGGGCTCGTACTGCGGGGGGTCTCGAGGGTTCGGCGCTGCAGGGTGAGAGCTCCGGCGCCGACCACGCCGGCCAGCAACCCCGGCAACGCGTCGACGACGCCAGCTCCCGGACGGCTCAACGCCGCGATGGTCGGCAGAAGAGCGAGCGCTGCCGTGGCTACGATCCCCGCTCTCGGGCTGCGCCGGGCGAGCAACCCGGCACCGAAAGCCAACGCCGCCACGACGACGCCGATACCGATCAGCAGCACCAGTTTGTCGGCGGTGCCGAAGGCGGCGCCCGCGAAGTCCTTCAACCAGGGCGGGGTCAGGTCGATGAAGACCGCACCCACCGCCACGATCGGTGATGAGGCCGGATTCACCAGGCTGGCCAGGGCGTGCCCCGCCGCCAGTCCTAACCCGGCCGAGGTGAGGCCGATGATGCCGTAGGGCCAGCGCTGCATTCCTCAAGCATGACCGCCGAACCAAGCGCACACCATTGCGGAAGCCTTACGGCCTGCGCAGTTCCCTGTCACCTGACCGGAGAGGGGAGGGTTGGGGCGTCGGACCGGGAGCGCCTCTCGGCGAGTGGCCGCTCACAGCGGCAAAGGTTGGAGCCCGGGGCTACCGCAGTCCGACGCCGCTCTGAGGATAATCCGCCGGGGCCCGCCGCCCAAATCTCCGGGTGCGGTGCCGATGAAGACGGCACCCGCACGGGTCCGCGTCCGGGTGCCAGACTGGCCTCATGACCCGCGCCGGTCGACTCAGTGCCCTGGATGCGATCTTCCTGCCGATGGAGACCGAGACCCAGGCGCTGCATGTCGGGTCGGTGTTGCTGCTCGATGGCCCCGCCCCCGACCCTGCGCTGTTCCGGGACCTGATCGGGGCGAGTCTCGTGGGAGTGCCGATCCATCGGCGTCGCGTGATGAGGATGCCGCTGGACCTGGGTCGGCCGATCTGGGTGGACGCCGAGAACTTCGAACCGGCACGTCACCTGCGGCACGCTGCGCTCGAGGCGCCCGGTAGCGAGTCGCAGCTCACCGCCTTGGTGGCGCAGATCATGGCGCCTCGCCTGGACGCCGCCCGTCCGCTGTGGGAGTTGTGGCACGTGGACGGGCTTTCGGGGGGCCGTTGGGCGGTCGTGGTCAAGGCGCACCACACGATGGTCGACGGCCAGTCGGGCGCCGACCTGGTCGCGTCCTTGCTGTCGGGGGCCCCGAGCGGCCCACTCCGACTCCTGACCGTCCCCGAACCCTTGCCTGCCCCGACGGCCGTCCGGTTGGGGGTTGACCTCGTGGAGTGGCTGGCAATGCTCCCGGTCCGGGCGATCCGGCTGGGCTACCGATCATTGCGGGATCCCCGAGAGGCTCGACGCCGTGTTGCGCAGGTCCGTTTTGGGTTGGCCCAGGTGATCCGGCCGGACCTACCTCCTTCCGTCTTGTCCGGCCCCTTGGGGCCGCGCAGGATCTGGGGCTGGACGGGCGTCGACCTGGCATCCGCGGTCAGGGTGACCAGGAGTGCGCACTGCACGCTGAACGACGTGTTCCTTGCTGCCCTCGCGGGCGGCTATCGCCGGTTCCTGCTGGGTCGCGGCGAACCGCTGGACGCGAAGGTGCTCCGGGCGATCGTGCCGGTGTCCAGCAGGGCGCCGGGAGAAGCGGTCCGACCGGGCAACCTGGCGTCCGCGATGTTCATCGAGTTGCCGGTCGACCTGGCCGACCCGCGTGATCGGCTCTCCGCAGTGGCCGCCCGGACCGCTGAGCAGAAGTCCCACGAAGTGGCGGACGCGACCGCCGCGCTCGTCCGGGCCGCCGACCACATCCCCGCGCCGTTGTTCGCCCGGGGTGCCCGGAGCCTATGGCCGCGCCCGTCAGGGACGCGTCAACGTGGTCGCCTCCAACGTGCCCGGGCCGTCGGAAACTCAATACCTGGCGGGTCGGCGGGTCTTGACCTGATCCCCTTTCGTCCCGATCGCGCAGGAGATCCGGACGAGCGCCGCCATGGTCACCTACGCCGGGCGGCTCACCATCGGCATCACGGGGGACGCGGACGCGCTGCCGGACGTCGATCAGCTGATCGCAGCAGTCGGCCGCGAACTCCACGAGCTGCCGGCGAGCTGACGCGCCTCCCGGTTCGGAGTCGACAGCCGACTCGCCGCTACGGACCCCTGCCTGCACTGGCGAGGCGTGTCCGACCACCGCCCATCAGCCCCGCCGTACAGCAGATGCCGCCGCCCCGGCCCAGGCCGCTAGCCCGCAGCCGGGCACTCCGCCCGCAAAATGGGCACTCCGCCCGCAGCGGGACGCGGGCGAAGAGGTCGTCTTGCGGGCGAAGTCAGGTCCCACCAACCGTCAGCGCACCGCCGGACACAGCAGGCAGGGCCTGGCCAGGGTCCCGCGCCGCAACAACGAGTGAGTTTCACCACCGAGTTTGGTGGTGAAACTCACTCACTAACGGCCGCGACCCGTCGAGACGGCAGATGGCATCCCCTGCCTGCACTGGCGGGGTGACCGACCACGGGCGCCCGCGACCGCACCGGTGGCACCTGCGGGCTGCTGGAACCAGCCGACGTAGACCAGCGCCGCACACGACAGGGCGGGCAGGACGATCTGGATTGCGTTCAGCTTCGGAGTCAGCGTGACTCCACACAGCTTGATCGGCAGCACCCCACTGACGGCGAACGACGCATGCACAACCGCCTCCCAGGCCGTCACCCCGGCGGCGAACTTGGCCAGTTCCTTGATCATGATCCATCGTCCCACCGCGCCGACTCGGGAGCGCCTCGGGAGAAACGGGGACGTGCGGATACCGCCGGTGACTCCCCCGAACGACCCAGTTCACTCCAACTCGCCGGCACTCCACAGCCGGGCACAGGCCGTCAGGTCCTCGGCCATCGCTTGCAGCCGCCCCGCCTGCATCACCGCTCGCGATCCCTCGGAGACGTCCGCCCGTCCGGACGCGACGACGTGACAGAACGCCGCCGCCCGATGCAACGCCACGGCGAAGTCGCCGGCGAAGACTCCGCGCAGGATCTCCTCAGCCACCCGCCGAACCTCCTCGGGCCCGGGGGTTCGGCTCCGGCGATGACATGGTTGGGTTCTGTGAAGCGGATCCCGGCTGAGTACTCGCGCGCGGCCCCCTGCGGATCGTTTCGAACCCACTCCCGCAACACATACAGCCGCCAGAGTGCGCCGGGCAGACTCCGTGCCGGACGGGACGCCCACAACTCAGCCAGGGTGGCCACGCCGATCTCATCGCCCAGCGCGACCAGCCGGGCGGTCAACGCGGGGTCGTTGGCCGCTCGTCCGGTGTGCAGAAGGACGGCCGCGGTCTCGTGGGCGACCTCCAGTTGAGCGATCGGGTCGAACGGCTCACCCAGCGCTTCCAGGGCTGCGGGCTCCCGGATGCTCGGCCTGCGGGGCTTGCGCGATTCGTCCACCAGGAAAGGCTAGCTTCACGGAGCAGGCGTGGGCCGCGGATTGATCGGCCCGCCGGGCTGCCGGGGATCGAACGCGTCCGGGACCCACAGCACCTGCAACACCAGGTAGGTGACCAGGGCGACCAGTCCGACGGTCGGCAGGGCCAGCCCGGTGATGAACGGTAGTGCCGCGTCGCGCCGCACCGGTGAGCGAACGTACAAGATGAGGCTGGAGCTGGCTAAGAGCACGAACCAGAGCACGACCAACCCGTCCGACACCGGGCCCGCTCCCGGCCACGGGCCGGTGAACGCGATGGCACCCACGACCATCAGCAGCCCGGCGAGCGCCAGCAACGCGATCCCCAGCTGCGCCCCCTCAAGTCGGGGCTTCTCCGCTGCCGGCCCGTCGTCGCCGGGCGAGGTGCCGGGCCGCAGCATGCTGTCGCCGTACGAGGTGGCGCGGAGCATCCTGCGCCCGACCTCGGGCGGGGGTTCGTCGTCCTGCTGCTGTCGGCGGATCGCCAGATAGCCGGCCAGGGTCAGCACCGCCAACCCCAGGGCCAAGCCCAGGCCGGCCAACCACCAGTTGTTGCCCAACTCCAGATGCTGTCCCAACCAGATCCACGGGAAGATCCCGCAGAACGCGGCCAGCAGGATCAGGATGGCCATGCTCCTCCGGAACGCCCAGTAGCGGCCGATGGAGACCCCCGTCCACAACACCAGTGAGCGGAACCACGGGTTCGCGTACGGCCCGGCCTGGGGATCCCGCAGCGCCTGCAGGAACACTTCGTCGGCGACGGCGCGCCGTTCGAAGGGGCTGCCCGGTCGGTCCAGCGGAACGTCCTTCTTGATGTCTGCCCAATCGCAGAGGTAGTCGTGCAGCAGCACGGCGAGGGTGTGTCGTCCGTAGCTGGCGATCAGGCCCCACAGCACGCCCGGGATGCTGGCCAGGTCCGTGCCCCAGTTGCTGGGCACACTGACCCACGGCCCGCCGGAGCCGGGGAGCGGCGGGCGATTGATCGTCTGCAGAATCGGATCCAGGGTGGGGCCCAGCGACCGGACGGGCTGGTAATGAAAACCGGGGCTGAGCGTGAACAGCCGGGGAAGGTCGACGGCCAACTGGACGCCGGTGGTCTTCGCGGTGGCTCCCTCGGGGAGGTGGAAAGGCATAGTCGACTATCGCCCCGCGGATTGGCGTCTGCAAGAGGATGCCCGGATCATCGGTGCTGCGGCGGGTCTGCCAGGTAGGGTCGGAGGCGCGACGAGAGGAGAACCCGTGCGCGCCCTCGCCAAGGTGACCGCTGGTCCTGGACTGGAACTGATCGATGCGCCCGAGCCTGTCTGCGGGCCTGCGGACGTAAAGATCCGGGTGCTGCGGGCCGGGTTGTGCGGCACCGACCTTCACCTGGAGAGCTGGGACGCGTGGGCGGCGGCCACCGTCCGGGCGCCGATGACCATCGGGCACGAGTTCTACGGCGAGGTGGTCGAGGTCGGCGACGACGTCACCCGGGTCGCGGTCGGCGATCGGGTGTCCGGCGAAGGTCACCTCGTGTGTGGCGATTGCCGCAACTGCCGGGCCGGGCGACGGCACCTGTGCAAGAACACGGTCGGGCTCGGGGTGAACCGCGACGGCGCGTTCGCCGACTACGTGGTGCTTCCGGCCACCAACGCCTGGGTGCAGCGGGCCCACATCGACCCCGATCTGGGCGCCATCTTCGACCCGCTCGGCAACGCCACCCACACCGCTCTGCAGTGGCCGGTCGTCGGCGAGGACGTGCTGATCACCGGCGCCGGGCCGATCGGGGTGATGGCGGCGGCGATCGTCCGGCATGCGGGGGCCAAGCAGGTGGTGGTGACCGACCTCAGCGACACCCGGCTGGCCCTGGCCGCTGCAGCCGGTGCCACCTACACGGTCAATGTCGGACGCGAGCGGATCGCCTCGGCTCAGGTGGCGCTGCAGATGACCGAAGGTTTCGACATCGGCCTGGAAATGTCCGGGTCGCCGTTGGCGGTGGAGGAAATGCTGGCCAACCTGACCCATGGGGCGCGGGTGGCGATGTTGGGCATTCCGAAAGAGAAATACCCGATCGACTGGGGCCGCGTGATCACCCACATGATCACCCTGAAGGGCATCGACGGACGCGAAATGTTCGAAACCTGGTATTTGATGTCGGCGATGTTGGCCAGTTCGGAGTCGCTCAAGCGGGCCGTCGGCTCGGTGATCACCCACCGTTTTCCGGCCGACCAATGGGCCGACGCCTTCGCGGCTGCCCGCTCCGGCGAGTGCGGCAAAGTGATCATGGACTGGAGCTGAGGCCGTCCATCTCGACGCGGCGGCGTTGCTCTTCTACCGTGGGCGCATGTACGCAACCGTCCGCGACCCGCTCGCCGCCACCCTTGCCGAGATTCGCCAAGCCGGCCTTTACAAGGCAGAACGCGAGCTGACCACAGCCCAAGCCGCCCACATCGGCACCCGAAACGGGTCGGCGCTGAACTTCTGCGCCAACAACTATCTGGGCCTGGCCGATCACCCCGAGGTGGTGGCGGCGGCCAAAGCGTCCCTGGACGAGTGGGGTTTCGGGATGGCCTCGGTGCGCTTCATCTGCGGCACCCAGACCCAGCACACCGAGTTGGAGCGACGGCTCTCGGAGCTCCTGGGCACCGACGCCACGATCCTGTACTCCTCGTGCTTCGACGCAAACGGCGGGGTGTTCGAAACCCTTTTCGGTCCCCAAGACGCAATCATCTCCGACGAGCTGAACCACGCCTCGATCATCGACGGCATCCGGCTGTCGAAGGCCGCCCGTTACCGCTATCGCAACGCCGACCTGGCTGATCTTCGGACGCAACTTCAGGCGGCGTCCGGGGCTCGCCGAACGGTGATCGTCACCGACGGGGTGTTCTCGATGGACGGCTCCTACGCGCCGCTGGTCGGGATCTGTGATCTGGCCGACGAGTTCGGCGCCCTCGTGCTGGTGGACGACTCGCACGCGGTCGGTTTCGTCGGCGCGGGTGGCCGCGGCACGCCCGAGCTGTTCGGCGTCGCCGATCGGGTGGACATTCTGACCGGCACCCTGGGCAAGGCGTTGGGGGGCGCGTCCGGTGGTTACGTCTCCGGCCACGCTGACATCATCGAGTTGCTGCGGCAGCGGTCCCGGCCCTACCTGTTCAGCAACTCGGTGGCCCCGGTCGTGGTCGCCGGAACGCTGAAGGCGTTGGAGTTGGTGGCAACCTCGGGGGAGGGCCGGAAGCGGCTGGAGGCCAACGCGGCGCTCTTCCGGGAGTTGATGCGTGCGGCCGGGTTCGAGTTGGTGCCGGGGTCGCATCCGATCGTGCCGGTGATGTTCCCCGGGGCCGACGGGGCCCGCCGCGCCACCCGGATCGCCGACCACATGCTCGCCCAGGGGGTGTACGTGATCGCGTTCAGCTTCCCGGTGGTGCCGGTGGGGAAGGCGCGGATTCGGGTGCAGCTCTCGTCCGCTCATTCGACGGACGACGTGGCGGCGTGTGTGGACGCCTTCGTCCAGGCCCGGGCAGCGGTGGCCTGAGCGCTGAGTCAGCGCTCCCGCTCCAGCCGACGGACGAGCAGCGTTCCCCCGGCGACGGCGATCGGGAACATGAACAGCGCCACCCCGGGGATCGACAGCATCCAGAAGGTGGGAATGCCGAAGCCGAGGGCGAGCCACCTGTGCCGCAACAGGAGTTGCTGGCGTGCCTTCAGGGTCCGCAGGCCCCGGCGATCAGCGGCCCCCGCGGTCATGTCGAGGGCGATGATCCAGGCGCCGAACAGGGTTGAGCCGACGGCGGCGACAAGGCCACCCAGCAGCGGCACCAGTCCGACCACCACCAGCACCACGCTGACCGGCACGGTGATGGCCAACACCGTCAACGCCTGCCGCAAAGCAGTCAGGACGGCCCGCCCCGGATGAACGTCGGGGGCCCGGTCATAGGTTCCGAGGTCGGCGTCCACCGTTTCCGAGATCTTGTCGAACAACGGCGCCCCGATGGTCAGGGTGACGCTGGTGAAGCTCAGCAACAGCAGGACGCCGCCGGCCAGAATCAGCGAGCCGGCCAGCAGCAGCCGGACGCCTTCGGCGGCCGGCCAGCCCTCGGCGAACGGCGTCACGCTGACCGCGATCGCCTGCGATTGCCAGACCAGAACGGCGAACAGCGTCACGAAGACGACCGAGGTGATCAGCGGTGGAATGAGCCCGAGTCCGAGCAGCTGCCTCCGCCGGAGCATCATCCGTCCGCCCGCCCAGAGCAGCCGCGCCCCGTCGAGTAGGCCGGGGATGGCGGGGTGGGGAGCAGCGCGTTCCGGCATGCGACACCTCCTTGGACTGAACCCAGAGCTTAGCCACTAGGAGTGCAGGCGGGTCCACCGGAAGGCTCAGTTGGCGGTGCGACCCCGGTCCAGGGTTGACACTATAGCTCGTGATAGCGAACATATGTGTATGGAGCTGACGGTAGCTGAGGTCGCCGGTCAGCACGCGCGCACGGAGCGTTTCGTGCAGCAGGCGGTGCGGTGTGGGGGTCTACCCGCCCAGCGCCCGGTGGGCCGACTTATCGTGATGGACGACCTAGCCGTCACTGCGTGGGCCCGCTCGCTGGCGCGGGGACGTCGGTGGACGAGCGAGGTCCGTGAAGCGGCCTTGGACCTTTTGACGAGGAGTCGCACAGACCGACTGTCCGGGTCGGAGCGGTCCCGACTCAGGTCTCGATTGCGGGAGATGTCTGCTCCGGCACTCGCGCACGCGTCGGGCGGTCTCGGCGGCGGATGGGCGCGATACCGAGTCGTCGACGTGCCGGGCCTGCCGAGGGTCGGGCCGTCGTCGGTGGACCAGGCGGAGTTGGGAATCGTGCCGGGAGCCGCGTGGGTCACATTTGTTGAGACCGAAGATCTGGGCCGCCTAGAGGTGGAGCACGACGTGATCTTGGACGCCGATGGCAACCTCGGGGTTCTCCAGCGTTCACACCCCGATCCGCGCGTGGCCAGGGTGTTACTGGACACTTACCTCTTGGGGGACGCCCGATTGTCCGCGGCGGCCGCCACTGAACTCGAACGGCGAGCGCATGGTCTATGACGTCTTTGGGCGGATCGATCAGATCGCACAGGTGCTGCCTCGCGATCGCTGGATGCTGGTGGGCGGACTGATGGTCCACGCCCACGCCCGTTTGGCAGGCATCGCGCACGCGCGCCCCACCGATGATGCGGATCTGGTGGTCGAGTTGCGGGCCGGAAATTATCGTGAGGCCGCCTTGGCTTTGCAGGGGCTTGGATACAGCAGGCACGAACCGATAGACCATCTCGCACCTTTCCACAGGTTCACCCGCTGGCTGGAGCACATCGACCTGATGGCACCTGAGGGCAGGGGTGCGGTTTGCCGGCCGTGACGTGCTTCGCGTCCCCGGATCGCGCTCGGCGTTGAACCGGACCGTCGCGTTCGTGACCCCAGGGGGGGTCACGATCCGGATCCCGGATGTGGCGTCAGCTTTGTCCCTGAAAGGGGCCGCATACCACCTGCCCGGGGCCAACCAGGTTCGTCACCTGCAGGACGCTGTCACGCTTTTCGCGTCGGCCGACCGTGCCGTTCTCGAGCTATCGACGTCGATGCGCAGGAACATCAACTACCTCATCAATGCGCTCCCGACCGCAGAGGCGTGGTCGGCATCTGACCCATTGAGCCGACGGCGGGCTGTGCGAGCTGTTCGCCAGGTTCGACCAGACTGGGCCATTCCCGATTTTGTCATCCCCCAGCGACCACCAGCCACCGAGTCTGAACCGACTGGCGGTCGAGCCACGAGTGGCAGGGAAGGCGGGAACGTTGCCAGTCCTGGAGTCGAGCATGAGCGATGGTGGCCGCCCACGTCACCACTCCCGCCACCGGGTACCGGCCGGTGAACGGCTCGAAGCGACGGCGTTGGAGGGCGCTTGCACTCAGGGCCACCGGCGGGCAGCCTGGCTCGGCGGAGATCTTGAAGCGCTGCTCGTGCGCCGTAAAGGGCGACGTTGCTGTTGAACGCTCGCATCGATCAGGCACAAAGCCGACGTCGGGATCGCGGCCGACCCGCACGCGCTTGTCTGGGCTCGGTTCGTCGCCAAAACGTGCTGCGCGCGGGCTGCGCGCCGGGATTCCGGGCCGCCACATCCCGACGGGTCGGCGCGGGCGGCGGCTGGGGGCAGGGTCGGCGCTGCGGCAGGGTGTCGCAGGCCGGTGCCCGCTCGGTTTCGTTTCGCCGCGGCGCGGGGTGCTTCGTCGGGCTGGTATTGGTCCCCGCGTGTCGTGAGCAGGCACGCCGAGCGGGAGCGCGCCTCGCGGATCAGCAGGGCCCCGCGGCGGCGTGGGTGGCCCGACCAGGCGGGGGCCTGGCCAGCGGGCGGCCCTTGCCCAGCGGCTGGCGTGGGTGGCGGGATGGCCGTCGCCTCCGTTGGCATTGGGGCCGGTCTGGGCGTCCTGGACGGTCGGCTCGCCGGGGTGCATCCTCGTGCGGCATGCGCGGGGCGGGGCTGGGGCGATGATGAAGGCGGGGTCCCGATCGTCAGGTTGTAGCCGGGGCGTCTGGGGGGCCGGTCGAAGGGGTGAAGGGACGGGTCCTCGCCCGCGGCTGAGCGAGCGCGGTGTCGCTGGCCTCTTCCCAGTTGGCGCCAGGGCATTGGCGCCGGCTCCTCGGGCCGATTCGATGGCAACGTACGAAGTGCCGGGCGGCGGGTGCGGGCCGGCGGCCGTCGGGGCGTTGTTCGGATCGCCATCGAAGGGGCAGTGGTCGGCAGCCAGCACCTGGTGCCGGAGGCGAGCCCGCAGGGCCGGGTCGTAACTGCCGGTCCGATCGGGGTCCGGCACAGCCGAGACCAAAAGTTCGGTGTAGGGGTGGGCTGGGTGAGCCAGAATCTCCATCGAATCCCCCTCCTCGACGAGTTCACCTGCGAACATGACCGCGATCCGATCCGCCAGGTAGCGCGCGCTTGCCAGGTCGTGGGTGATGTAGAGCATCGCGATGCCCTTCTTGTCACGCAGCGACTTCATCAGGTTGAGCACCCCGATCCGCACGGACACATCAAGCATTGAGGTGGGCTCGTCGGCCAGGATCACCGCTGGATTGACCGCCAGTGCCCGGGCGATCGCCACGCGCTGTCGCTGGCCGCCGGACATCTCGTGTGGATAGCTGGCGAGCATGTTCTCGTCCAGGTCAACTGTGGCCATCAGGGTCTGCAACCGCTCCTGCAGTGCCGGCCCGGTGAGTCGCTGGTGGTTCTGGACAGCCCTCTCCAAGAGGTGCGCAATGCGGTGGACGGGGTTGAGCGAGCCGAACGGGTCCTGGAACACCATCTGGACGCGACCGCGGTAGTCCCGGCTGGCCTGCCGCTTCTCGGTGGTCAGCACGTCCACCCCATCGAGCAGGATCTGACCGGAGGTGGGTTGCTCGAGCCGGATCACACATCTGGCCAGCGTGCTCTTTCCTGACCCGGACTCGCCTACCAGGGCAAGGATCTCCCCACGTTGGAGGCTGACATTGACCCCGCCCAGCGCACGCAAGGTGCGCCGGGCCAGGAAGCCGGCCCCAAGCGCGGGTCACCGGTTCCACGCCTGTGACGTTGATGCTTCGGCGAAGGCGGGACGGACAATTCGGCACTGAGTTGTGCCGCAGCTGGCACTGTGGAGTAGCCGCGAGAGAGGGAACCCGCTTGGCCGTCTTGGCGTAGCCCTCTCTACAGGAGTGCGGGACGTCGAGGCTGGTGGTCGGGTCGTTCAACGCCTAGAACCCGACCGACGAGCAGCGCGGGTGAGTCCCGCTTCAGGCCAGTGCTCTTCGGACTGCGCCATAAGCACGACCGCCCGCCGTTCGATGATCCGGCCTACGATCAGGATCACAAGTCAAAGGAGACGCAATGGCCCTGCTCGAGGAGTACCGACCCGATCCCGCCCGCTATGACGGAAGGATGCCGTACCGGAGGGTTGGCGCCAGCGGACTCGTGCTGCCAGCCATCTCCCTCGGTTTGTGGCACAACTTCGGCGATGATGTGGCGTTCCAAACCCAGCGGGAGATCCTGCGCCGGGCCTTCGACTTGGGGTCGCCCACTTTGACCTGGCCAACAACTACGGCCCGCCCTGGCGCGGCCGAAACCAACTTCGGCCGCCACCTGCGCGAAGATCTGGGCCGGTACCGCGACGAGCTGGTGATCTCGTCCAAGGCGGGCTGGGATTTCTGGCCCGGCCCCTACGGTGACTTCGGGTCCCGCAAATACCTGCTCGGTTCCCTCGACGCGTCCCTGCAGCGGATGGGCCTGGATTACGTCGACATCTTCTACCACCATCGCTTCGACCCGAACACTCCGCTGGCCGAGACGATGAGCGCTCTCGACGCCATCGTCCGCGCCGGGAAGGCCCGCTACGTCGGGATCTCGTCCTACTCAGGCGCCCGGACGGCGGAGGCGGTGGCCACTCTGAAGGAGCTGGGCACCCCGCTGCTGATTCACCAGCCGTCGTACTCGATGCTGAACCGCTGGATCGAAGAGGACCTGTTGGACGTGCTCGGCGCCAGCGGTGTCGGCTGCATCGCGTTCTCCCCGCTGGCCCAGGGCATGCTCACGGACAAGTATCTTCACGGCGTGCCCGAGACCTCCCGTGCCGCCCAGGGAAAGTCGCTCGACCCGTCCTTGCTCAGCCAACAGAACCTGACCCACATCCGGGCGCTGAACGACCTGGCCGGTGGACGCGGACAGTCCCTGGCCCAGTTGGCCCTGGCTTGGGTGCTGCGGGATGACCGGGTCACCTCCGCCCTGGTGGGGGCGTCGTCGGTGCGGCAGTTGGAGAACAGCCTCGGCGCCCTGACCAATAGCAATTTCACCGCGGACGAACTGGCCCTGATCGACCGGCATGCCGTCGAGGGCGGGATCAACCTCTGGCAGGCCCCGAGCACCGCCTGAATGTAGGGGAGTTGGCTGGTCGCGACACCGGAGCTGGGGCCGCAAACGTGCGACATTGCTGCGACTTTGAGAGCCAACTTGTGAAAAGCCCTTCGCCCGCGATCTGAAACCCATCACGGGCGCCTGAACGACGGCACCCCGCTGTTCAGCGAAGACACGGTCAACGTGGTCGGCTGCCGCAGCTAGACCCAGCGCGATGGGCGCGGCTCCGAGCAGAGTCGCGCCCATCGGCGTGCTCGTACCAGGACCGACCTGTGCGCCGACCGAGGAGAACCTTTACTGAGCTAAATTCACCGCGAGAGCAACGATGCGCGCTCAGACCGGAGATCCCTTGTGTTCACACGTCATCGCACCCCTGCGATTCCCCCGACCCGATTCAGTAAGCGGGCTGTGGCTGGGACGCTGGGGCTACTCATTGCCTTGAGTGCGCTCCCCGGCGCTCCGGCGTCGGCTGTCGGCGCCCTCCCCAGTGAGATTGCGGTGCCCGAGCCTCAGACCGACCCGGCCCCCACCGAGTTCTGGCTTGTGCCCGGCGTCACCGAGGTCGGAGAACCAGAGTCGAGCTTCATCAGTGTGCACAGTGCGACCACCCCGGCGGTCAGGGTGGGGTGGCCCGGCACGGGCCACTACTTTCTGCACGACTGGGGGTACGCCGGGGGAGAGATCCGCGACATCATGTTCGCGAAGGAGTCGCTGACCGCGGACGAGGGTGTTTTCAGGGATTGGGCGGCCTATCTTCGGGCTGACCGCGACGTCACTGTCGGGCTCTGGGGTGCCGCAAAACTGGAGCACGACGGCTACTACTGGGCCGGCCTGGAGAGCTACGTGCCTCTGGCTTCCTCCTCGTTGGGGACGACCCACCGGGTGGTGGGTCGTGATGACGCGCCGGATGATGGGTGGGGTGGGGCGCTGGTCGTCGTTGCCACCAAACCGAACACCACGCTGACGGTGACGCCGAAGGTCGCTCTTCGGAACCACCCGGCGGGGATGCCGTTCGACGTGTCACTCGGCGAGGGCGACACCTATCGCTTGATCGACCCGAATGCCGACATTACGGGAACCCTGGTGGTCAGCGATCAGCCGGTTGCTGTGTACAGCGGCCAAGGGTGCAGCGTGGCGCCGGGCGTGTTCTCGTTGTGTGGTGCTCAGGTGGAGCCGATTCCCCCGATGTCGTCGTGGGGTAAGGAGTTCGCTTGGATGCGCTCGGCCACGCGGAGCATGGCGGATCGGTTGCGCTTTGTGGCTTCTGAGGACGACACGACGGTCTCGGTGAATGGTGTGCCGCTGCCGGCGTTGGCTGCTGGGGAGTTTCATGAGCGGCTTCTCACCCAGGCTGCGAGTATCACCTCTGACAAGCCGATTCTCGTCGCCCAGTTCACCGACGGGGAAGCGATCGGCGCTACTGACCGTGGCTCGTTGATGATGCTGATTCCGCCCACCGCGCAGTATGTGACCGCCTACAAGATATCGGTACTTGCAGACACGACCTTCCGGGTGAATTACCTGAACGTGGTGGCTCCAGCGGCAGCGGTGGGGTCGATCGTCCTGAACGGCACGGCCATCCCCGTTGAATCGTTTTCTCCTATCGGCGATTCCGGTTTCTCCGGCGCCCGGGTGTACGCGAACCGGAAGAAGCCCAACGTTCTCACCGGCCCGGCGGGGTTCGGCCTGCATTCTTATGGAACGGGCGTCGGCAGTTCGTACGGGTTCACCGGTGACATGTCGGGGCCCTCGGCCGAGGTCGCGAACCGGCCGCCGACCTTGTCGGCGGAGGGACCGTACACCGGGGTGGAGGGAGCCTGGATCCGTTTGACCGCGCGCGCGGAGGACCCCGACTACGAACTGCCTCGCTACGCCTGGACGGTGACACCCGCAGCCGGCGCAAAGCCGGGGGCTGCCTGTTATCCGGAGGTGAATCTCGGCTCCCAAGCGCCGTGGATCACGTGCACTGAGGACGGGGTCTACGTGGTTACCGTTACCGCGAGCGACGGCGGCGGGCATTCGGTCAGCTCAACCACCGAGTTGACGGTCACCAACGCCCCTCCCGCTGTGAGGGTGATCTCCCCGACTCACCTGAGCTTGATCAAGACCGGCAGTCCGGCCACGTTCGAGGTGACGATGACAGACGTTGGCCCCAACGACTCACTGACCTGCACGATCTCCTGGGGCGACGGCACGTCCAGCGCCGGACGGGTTCTCAACTACTTCCCGAAGTGCTCGGGCACTCACACCTTCACCACGCCGGGACTCCATGAGGTGAGGGTGACTGCGCGGGACGACGATGGGGGGCGTGCTTCGCACTCGATCTTCGTCACGGTCTTCGAGGAGGACTCGACGGTCACCGGAGGCGGTTACATCCGGACGTCCAGCGGACGGGTGTCGTTCGGCTTCGTCGCCAAGGACGCCGATGATGCGCTCTCGGGGGAGTTGTATCTGCGCCTGGCTGATCGGAAGCTGTTCCGTTCGGAATCGGTCACGTCGCTCAACGTCTCGGGCGAGGTTGCGACGTGGTCGGGCACCGGCACCTTGGATGGGGTGGCGGGCTATACCTATTCCCTCACCGCGCACGACAACCAGACCGACGCCGAGACAGGCACACCCGATGCCATCGAAGGCACCATCACTAGCCCTGGTGGTGCGGTCGTGGCGGCGTTCACTGGGTCGCTTCGCGCTGGCAGTATCGCCGTTCAGCAACCGTAGGTCGGCAGTGAGATCGGCGCGGGCTCCCTTCGGCCGGGGGCCCGCGCTACGGCATCTCTTTCACTAACGCGCTCAAGACCTCTGAGGTGCCGTCGCTGAGCCGCACGGTCGCCAGTTCATCGGCGCGGGTGGCTCCACGGTTCACGATCGCCAGCGGCTTCCGGCCCGGACGTGGTGCCGCGCGAACCGGAGGCCTGACATCACCGTCAACGACGATCCGGCGACGAGCAGGACGTCCGCGTCGTCCACCACGCTGTAGGCCTGCTCGACCCGGGCCTTCGGTACTGATTCGCCGAAGAAGACCACGTCCGGCTTCAGAACCCCGCCACACACCTCGCAGCCGACCACCGTGATGTGGTCCCAGCGCTCGACCACGGCGTCTCCGTCGGGGCGGATCCCCGAATCCATTTCGGCGCGGCCGGCGGCAACGAAGCCTTCGACCTTCGGGTTGGCCGCGTCCAGCCGTTCCTGGAGGGCGGCCCGATCGGAGATGTCGCCACAGTCCAGGCAGATCACCCGACTGATCCGGCCATGCAGGTCGATCACGGACGGGCTGCCCGCGGCGTGATGTAGGCCGTCCACGTTCTGGGTGATCACGCCGGTCAGCCCCCGACCCGCCAACGCGGCCAACGCACGATGCCCCTGATTGGGCCGAGCCGCCCCGAAGCTGCGCCAGCCGAGCATGGAGCGGGCCCAATACCGTTGCCGGTTCGCCGGCGAGCCGAGGAAGTCGGCGTACTGCATCGGCGTCGCCGGGGGAGAACTCGGCCCGCGGTAGTCGGGGATGCCCGAATCGGTGCTGATCCCAGCGCCGGTCAGGGCCACCCAGCGTGAACCTCGAAGCAGGGCGACCAGGTCGCGGACGTCGCTCATGCCAGCAAGACCTTCGCCACGGTCACCACCGCCAACAGGGCGGCGAACCCGACGAACCCGGACAGCTGCCACCGGCTGCGACCAGCCTTGGGGGAGCAGAGCAGGACGCCCGTCAGCACGAGCCCGCCGATCAACCCGCCAAGGTGACCCTCCCAGGAGATGAAGGACCGGCCGACGATGGTGATCACCACGTTCAAGCCCAGCCAGACCAGGATCGGCTGCGGATTCGCCCGCACCTTGAGCGCCAACACCAGCAGGCCACCGAGCAGGCCGAAGATCGCCCCGGACGCACCGAGGGTGGAACTGGCCGGGTCGCTCCACCACAGCACAGCCACCCCACCCGCCAGCCCCGAAAACAGATACAGCCCGAGAAAGCGAAGTCGGCCCAACGTCCGCTCCACCTGCGGCCCGAGGAACCACAACGTGAGCAGGTTCGACGCCACATGCATGAGATCAACGTGCGCGAACATGCTGGTGAGCAGCTGCCAGCTCGCGCCTGTGACGACGCCAGGAACCCACGCCGTCCCGCCCGCGGCCAGGCATTCGACCTGGTTGACTCCCGGGTAGTACTGCGTTGGGTTGGCGGCCGGGACACACCGACCCTCCGGGCTGAGGGCCAGCACGTCATAGACCGGCCCCGCCCCACCGCCCGTGAGAAGCAGCAACGCCCACACGGCGAGATTGATCGCGATCAGCACCCAGGACGTCGTGGCCGGGTTGGCCGACACGGTGCCACCGTAAGGGCCGATCCCGCTCCGGGTTGAGCGCCGACCTTCGGCCACACAGTCAGGGCAATGCACCCCGACCGCCGCATTCGTCATGCAGTCCGGGCAGATCGGACGACCGCAGCGCTGGCAGCCGATCAGAGTCTCCCGCCCCGGGTGGCGGTAACAGTGCGGGATCGGTTGCGCGGGGTGCTGGTAGGGGTAGGACGGTCCGGTCACCGGCGGTCCCAGATCATCGCCTCGGCTGCCATCCGTCCCTCAGCCCTTGATCGAGCGGCTGCGCTGCCCGACGCCCAGCTCGCCGTAGGGGTAATCCGGCATCGGCGGCGCGCTCACCTGATCGAGCCGCTCGGTCGCCGCGGCGTCCAGATGCAGGTCGGCCACCAGGAGTGAGCCGGCCAACTGGTCGGTGGTGCGGGCGCCGATGATCGGGGCGGTGACCTGCGGACGGTCGGCCAGCCAGGCCAAGGCCACCTGCGCCATCGTGATCCCGGCCTCCTCCGACACCGCGCGGACCACGTCCAGCACCGCCCAGCTCTGCTCGGTGTTGCGGCGGGCGTAGGACTCCATGCCTCGATTCGGATTCTCGCCCAACCGGGTCGCACCCTGCGGCGCGGACTCGCGGGAGTACTTGCCGCTGAGCCAGCCTCCGGCCAGCGGACTCCACGGCATCAGCCCCAGCCCGTAGGTTGCACAGGCCGGAATCACCTCCAGCTCGATGTGCCGGGTGAGCAGGTTGTACTGCGGCTGCAGTGAGATCGGCGCGGTCAACCCGGCGGCGCGGGCGCGTTCGGCGGCCGCGGTGAGCTGCCAGCCAAGGAAGTTCGAGAGCCCGAAGTAGCCGATCTTTCCCGCCGAGACCGCGTCGTCGATGAAACGGAGAGTCTCCTCCAGCGGAGTCAGCGGATCCCAGGCGTGCATCTGATACAGGTCGATCTGCTCGACCCCGAGCCGAGCCAGGCTGGAGTCCAGCGCCCGCCGCAGGTGCACCCGGGAGAGCCCGGCGTCGTTGTGCCCCTTCCCCATCGGGAAGCGCCCCTTGGTGGCGATCACGACCCGCTCGACCATGCCCGGACGGGCGGCCAACCAGGCCCCGATGATCTCCTCGGAGACACCTCGGGAGTAGACGTCGGCGGTGTCGATGAACGTGCCCCCGGCCTCGACGAAGGCGTCCAACTGGGCGAACGAGCCGTCGCGGTCTGTCTCCGCGCCGAAGGTCATCGTGCCGAGGCACAACCGAGACACCGCTAGTCCACTAGCGCCAAGCAGTCGATATTCCATGAACAACACTGTAGGACGGGCGGCCGACACAAGCTCCCAGCCAGCCGTCGGGTCCGGCGGAATAGACTCTGGCATGCCGACTCCCGACTTCGTCCTGTCCCTGCGAGAGCGGGTCGGGCACGCACCGCTGTGGCTCTCCGGGGCGACCGCGGTGGTGCTTCGGCAGACCCCGGCGGGTGAGCAGGTCCTCCTCGGCCGCGACGCCGAGAGCGGCCACTGGGGGCCCGTGTCGGGCATCATCGACCCCGGTGAAGAGCCGCACCTGGCCGCCCTGCGCGAGGTCGCCGAAGAAGCCGGGGTGGTCGCGGTCGCGGAGCGGCTGGCCTGGGTCAGCGTGACTCCGATGATCAGCTACAGCAACGGTGACCAGAGTCAGTACCTCGACCACACGTTTCGCTGCCGTTGGGTCGCCGGCGAGCCGTACCCGGCGGACGGGGAGGCCAGCGAGGCCCGCTTCTTCGCCGTCGACTCGCTGCCCCCGATGCCGCCACGACAGGCCCGCCGGGTCGCCGTGGTGCTGGAGAATCGCCCCGAGGCCCGCTTCGGGGCACACGTTGGTCGTGACTGATGAGTCGCAGTGTGCAGTCGCCGTCGGCTGTCGTGATGGTGCGTCCGCACCACTTCGCGTCCAACCCGGAAACCGCTGTTGACAACGCCTTTCAACGCCGAACGGCGGACGATCCCGCCGTCGTCGCGGGGATGGCGATGGCCGAGTTCGACGTCGCGGTCGCGACCCTGCGGGGCCGGGGCATCACGGTCCACGTCTTCGACGACCTGGGCACCAGCACGCCGAACTCGGTCTTCCCGAACAACTGGTTCTCCACCCACCACGGCGGACGAGTGGCGATCTACCCGATGTTCGCACCGAACCGCCGCCGGGAGCGCCGCGCCGACGTGATCGACGTGCTCAAGAACAACTACCGGGTGCAGGAGGTGATCGACTACTCCGGCCTGGAGCACGACCGGCTCTACCTGGAGGGCACCGGGGCGATGGTCTTCGACCACGTCGAGCGGGTGGCCTATGTCGGCAACTCGAACCGGGCCAACCCGATCATTCTGGAGCGCTTCTGCACCGCCTTCGGTTATGAGCCGATGGCGTTCGACACCCTGGACGAGCACGGTCGTCCGATCTATCACACCAACGTGATGATGGCCGTCGGCACCGAGTTCGCCCTGGTCTGCCTGCAGGCGATCGCGGAGCCGACCCGCCGGGCTGAGATCGCCGCCCGGCTGACCGACTCGGGTCGCACGGTGATCGACCTCAGCTATGCCCAAGTGGCCGACTTCGCCGGCAACGCGATCGAACTGGCCGGACGCGACGGCCTGCTGCTCGCCCTCTCGACCCGAGCGGCAGCCGCGCTCACGCCGGAGCAGCGAACGGTGATCGAAGCCAGCGCCACGCTGCTACCGCTGGCCATCCCGACCATCGAACTGGAGGGCGGCTCAGTCCGTTGCATGATCGCCGGGTGCACTTGGCCCCCGTCCGATGCAGGCCTGACCAGGTCTCCTACCAGGGCAACCGGACGAACGGCGAGTCGTACTCAGCTGCGTCCAGCCCCCCGAGCACCGCATCGACGTCGGCCAGGCTGATCTCCATCCGCTCCCGCTCGGCGGTGAGCATCCGGCCCAGCAGCCGGGTCTCGCCGGCCGTGGCGACGCCGGTCACCTCGGGGTGGCCGTTGAGCAGCCACGCGGTCGCGGCGTTGATCTCCGGCTGCTGGTCGAACGGCTCGTACCAGGTCGAGTAGTGATGATCGGCCGCATTGTCGGTCGGCCAATTGCGCTTGGCGATCACCTTGATCGTCATCAATGCGGTGTCATGTTGCTGGCAGGCGGCGACCAACCGCTGGTACTCGTCGGCGTAGCCCGGCACTCGCCACAGCCGCCAGTTCAGCGGGGTCAGCACGCTGGCGAAGTCGAAGCGGCGCAACGCCTCGGTGTGCACCGCAGGCGCTTCATGGGTGTGCCCGGTGATCCCGATCGCCCGGACCAGCCCCTCGTCCCGGGCCCGGATCGCCCCCTCGAGCGCTCCACCGGTGCGGGTGCAGTCGTCCAGGTCGTCGAAGGAGGAGACCGCGTGCAACTGCAGCAGGTCGAGCCGGTCGGTGCGCAGCCGCTCCAGCGAGCGGTTGATGCTGGCCCACGCGCTCTCGGCCTCGCGGTCCCCGGTCTTGCTGGCCAAGAAGATCTGATCCCGCTGCTCGACCAGGGGCGAGGCGCCCATCCTCAGTTCGGCCTCACCGTAGGAGGCCGCGGTGTCGAAGTGATTGATCCCGCCCTCCAGTGCCATCGCGATCGCCGCGTCCGCCGTGGCCTGATCGACCTCAGCCAGCGCAGCGGCACCGAAGATCAGCACCGAGGAGCGATGCTCCAACCGGCCCAGTCGCCTGGTTTCCATGGCGGATCAGCTCGGCTCGTCGAGGCGGTCGAGAGTCGCCGGGTCGAGTTCAGAGGGCATTTCCTGGGTGATGTGTGCGTGCTCTTGTTCGAACTGTTCGTGGGCCAGCGCGGCGCTGACGATCTCGTCTTTGGCCTCGTCGGAGGGTTGAGTCATGGTGGCTCCTTCTTTGTCTTGATTCTGCGCCCCCCAGGCAGGCACGGCAACCGCCTGTGATCGGCAAAGATGGCCGCATGCGTCCGATGCTCGCCACCCGAGGAGTCACCGTGCCCACCGGGGCGGGGTGGAGTCATGAGGTCAAGTGGGATGGAATGCGCGTCCTGGCTCGCATTCGGGCTGGACGAATCACCCTGACCAGCCGCAACGCCAACGACGTCACCGTCGCCTACCCCGAACTTGCCGCTCTCGCTGACAGCCGAACGATGATCCTGGACGGTGAAGTGGTCGCCTTGGCCAACGGGGTGCCGAGCTTCCACGCGCTGACCGAGCGGATTCACGTGGTTAAGCCCGAATCCGGTCAGCCTGCTGATCTTCGACCTGCTCGCCCTCGACGGGATCGAGGTGACCGCCCGTCCGCTGCAGGAACGTCGTGCCCTGCTCGAAGGGCTCGACCTGAACGGGCCTTCCTGGCAGACCCCGCCGGTGTACGAGGACGGTCCGATGCTGCTCGAGGCGACGGCGGCCCAAGGGCTGGAGGGCGTGGTCAGCAAGCGGCTCGATTCCGCCTACGAGCCGGGGGTGCGCTCGCCGAACTGGCTGAAGTTCCCGCACCGGCGGGTCTCCTCCTGGGTGGTCGGAGGGTGGCGTCCGCAGACCGGGTCGCCCACCTCGCTCGGAGCGCTGTTGGTCGGCGAGCCGATCGCCGCCGGGCTGGCCTATCGCGGACGAGTGGGCAGCGGCCTGAGCGCCGCCCTGGCCGGCGTCCTGCTGGAGGTCCTGACTCCGCTGGCGCAGGCCACGTCACCCTTCACCTCCGAGGTGCCGGCCCAGGACGCGGCCGGCGCGCGCTGGGTGGAGCCGTTCCTGGTGGTCGACGTCGAGGCGTTGGAATTGTCGCCCAGCGGACGCCTGCGGCAACCCACGTTCCGCGGAGTCAGGCCAGACCTGGCGCCCGACGACCTGGAATAGCGCTCACTTGGTCGGGATGTTCCAGCGGAAGCCGACGATGGTCGCCTCGATCGAGCTCAGATAGCGGTGGACACCCTTGTCAGCGTCCAGTGCTACCTCTTGGGAGAGGTCGGGTTCGGCGTCCAGGGCCGGCCAGACGCTCCACCACACCTTCGAGGGCAGTCGCAGCGGGTGGAACTGCACGCGGAGGTCGACATTCTCCACCCGGGCCGTGCTGGCCCGACGGAACTCCTGAGCCGGCGGCGTCCGGTACCAGAAGCGGGTGATGTACTCGAAGGAGGAGGTGTCGCCGGCCCGCAGCGGTTGGCTGAGTTCGATGTCGACCGCGAACAGGTTGTGGTCCAGCGCGTACGGCTGGCCGGCGCGTCCGCCGCGGACCACCTGCACCGACGCCGCGTCGGTGTCGAAGATGTAGGGGTAGCGATCCATTGGTTCATCAGCGCGGATCACATGCACGGTGCGGTGCGAATCGGGCAGGCCGTCCGGGCCGACGTTGTGCCACTCGTGCAGCGAAACCGTGCTGTGCCGCCGCGGTGGCAGGGTTCCCGGGTGCAGAGTCAGACCGCCCAGGACGGTGTTCCCGGCCCCACTGGGAGTGCTCAGCCGCAGCAGTTCCGCGGCATCGGCGGGGCTCATCTCGAAGGCTTCGATGAACCAGCGGAGGGTGGCCCGGCTGAGCGACTGCCCGGCCAGGGCGCGATACACGCGGTCCTTGAGTTTGCGCGGCAGGTCGGTGTCGGTGTCGGAATGGAGACCGTTATCCCAGAGGTAGTCCGCGATCACGTGACAGACCCCGCTCTGGTGGATCGCCCCGCCCTGCTGTCGATCGACCTGCACTCGCCACAGGTTGGCGTACTCGGAGCGCTCTGCCAGGAGTTCGCGGAGTCGGACGGCGGTTCGGATCACCGCCTTGCGCTCCATCGACCCCCCGACCTTCGATCACGCACCCACACGGCAGGTTAGTTGGATCGAGACCCCTCAACCGTCCTGCTCGCAGCGTGAAACGGCGCCGGAGGAAACAACGTGTGGGGGTTGACGACCGTAGTCGGTAGTCAACCCCACACGTTGTTGCGCTAGACCCCGCTGGTGTCGTCGGAGGGTTCGCCGGAGATGAAGCCGATGATGTTCCCGTCGGGGTCGATCAGGTAGGCCAGCCGCCCGATGCCGGGCATGTCGTTCGGCTCTACCGCCTCAACGGCTCCCAGCTCCAGGCCCAGGTGGAACGTGGCGTCCACATCGTCGACGGCGACCACGAGGTTCGCGCCGGCCACAGGCGCCCCGATCTCGGGGGCTCGGGCCCTGCCGTTGAACGAGTCCGCCGTTGATCCCGTGTCCACCTGTGCCCAACTCGATCGACCCCTCGCCGGTGCTGATCGACCAGTACTCCATCTCCCCGTACTGGGTGAACGTCCAGCCCAGGAGGGAGGAGTAGAAGTCGATCAGGCGCTGTGGCGTTGAAGCGTGGATCTCGAAGTGGACGACCAGATTCGCCATGGTTCTCGCCTTCGTAGGGGACGGTGGGCCGCGTCGCCCCCGACCGCTTCAGTCTGACCCCGCGCTCGGTGGCCCGACAATGCCCACAGTTCACAACGTGAGGGGTTAGCGACCGTAGTCGGTAGTCAACCCCTCACGTTGTGGGCCAAACTCAGATTCCGATCGGATGCCAGACGGTTTTGGTCTGCAGGAACTGGGTCAGGCGGGACAGGCCCGGATCAGCCGACCAGTCAGGTTCGCTCCCAGGCGCCCGACGGACCAACTTGAGGTTCTCCGCGGCAGCGACCTCCAGGGAGATGGCCAAGGCCGGGTCCTCGACGCCGGTGAGGTCGATCCCGTTCACGTCCAGGTGGGAGGCCAGGCGCGGGGCCACGGCGTCGAGGTGCCCGGTCAACAGATTCACCACGCCAGCGGGCACATCTGAGGTGGCCAGCACCTCGGCGAAGGTCACCGCCGGCAGCGGACGCGCCGCGGACGACACTGCCACCACGGTGTTCCCGGAGACGATCACCGGGGCGATCACCGACACCAGCCCGAGCAACGAGGACGACTGCGGCGCGAGCACAGCCACCACCCCGACCGGTTCAGGCGTGGAGAGGTTGAAGAAGGGCCCGGCGACCGGGTTGGCGTTGCCGAGCACCTGGGTCAGCTTGTCGGCCCAGCCGGCGTACCAGACCAGCCGGTCGATCGCCGCGTCCACGATCGCTGTGGCAGCGGACGCCTTGACCCCCTCGGAGCGGGCCACTGCCTCCTCGAACTGGGCCCGGCGGTCCTCCATCACCTCCGCGATCCGGTAGACGATCTGGGCCCGGTTGTAGGCGCTGCGTCCGGCCCAGCCGGGGAAGGCTTTGCGGGCGGCGACCACGGCGTCCCGGGCGTCCTTGCGGGAGGCCAGCGAGGCGTTGGCCAGGAACTGGCCCGCGGCGTCGTGCACCGGGTAGGAGTGGCCCGACTCCGAGCGCGGGAAGGCGCCGCCGATGTAGAGCTTGTAGGTCTTGCGGACGACGATCCGCTCCGCGTTGCCGCTCATGCGAGGTAGGCCTCCAGTCCCTGCCGGCCGCCCTCGCGGCCATAGCCCGACTCCTTGAAGCCGCCGAACGGCGAGGTCGGGTCGAATTGATTGAAGGTGTTCGCCCAGACCACGCCGGCCCGGAGCTGATTCGCCATCCACAGGATCCGCGAACCCTTCTCCGTCCAGACGCCGGCGGAGAGCCCGAAGGGGGTGTTGTTCGCCTTCTCGACCGCCTCGGACGGGGTGCGGAACGTCAGCACGGAGAGCACCGGCCCGAAGATCTCCTCCCGGGCGATCCGATGCGCCTGGGTCACGCCGGTGAAGATCGTGGGCGCGAACCAGAACCCGGTCGCGGGCAGCTCACAGGCCGGCGACCAGCGTCCGGCACCCTCGTCCTCGCCGATCTGGGAGAGGGAGCGAATCTTGGCCAGTTGTTCGGCGGAGTTGATCGCCCCGATGTCGGTGTTCTTGTCCAACGGGTCGCCCACCCGCAGGGTGGACATCCGGCGCTTCAGCTTCGCCAGCACCTCCTCGGCGACCGACTCCTGCACCAACAGCCGTGACCCGGCGCAGCAGACGTGGCCCTGGTTGAAGAAGATGCCGTTCGATCCCTCGACGCCTGATCAACGGGGGCGTCATCGAAGACGATGTTGGCCGCCTTGCCGCCCAACTCCAAGGTCACCTTCTTCGAGCTACCCGCCACCGCCTTGGCGATCGCCCGTCCGACCTCGGTGGAGCCGGTGAAGGCCACCTTGTCGACGCCCGGGTGGGAGACCAGCGCTCGTCCGGTGTCGCCGGCCCCGGTGATGATGTTGACCACCCCGGCCGGCAGGTCGGCCTGCTGGCAGATCTCGGCGAAAAGCAGCGCGGTCAGGGAGGTGGTCTCGGCGGGCTTCAACACCACGGTGTTGCCGCAGGCCAGCGCCGGAGCGATCTTCCAGGCCAGCATCATCAGTGGGAAGTTCCACGGAATCACCTGCCCGGCCACGCCCAGCGGCCGGGGCGCGGAACCGAAACCGGCGTACTCCAACTTGTCCGCCCAGCCGGCGTAATAGAAGAAATGCGCGGCCACCAGCGGAAGGTCGACGTCGCGGGATTCTTTGATCGGCTTGCCGTTGTCGATGCTTTCCACAATCGCCAGTTCCCGCGAACGCTCCTGAATAATGCGGGCGATCCGGTACAGGTATTTGGCGCGCTCGCGTCCGGGCATCCGCGACCAGACCCGGTCGTAGGCCTTGCGGGCGGCGGCGACGGCCAGGTCAACGTCGTCGGCCGAGGCCTCCGCGATCTCGGAGAGCACTTCTTCGGTGGCCGGGTTGACCGAGGCGAACGGACGTCCGCGGCCGGCGACGAAGGCCCCGTCGATGAACAGTCCCTGGGTCGGGGCGATCCGGACGTTGCCGGTGCTCTCCGGGGCGGGTGCATAGCTAAAGGTCATGATCAGTCCAAAGTGACGTAGTCGGGGCCGCTGTAACGGCCGGTCTGCATCGTGCTGCGCTGCATCAGCAGGTCGTTCAGCAGGGTCGAGGCGCCGAACCGGAACCAGGACGGGCTCAGCCAGTCATCCCCGGCGACCTCGTTCACCATCACCAGGTACTTGATCGCGTCCTTGGAGGTGCGGATGCCCCCGGCCGGTTTGACCCCCACCTGAATGCCGGTCGCTTCGCGGAAGTCACGGACGGCCTCGAGCAGAATCATGGTCACCGGCAGCGTGGCTGCGGGCTGAATCTTGCCGGTCGAGGTCTTGATGAAGTGGCCACCGGCCATCATCGCCAACCAGGAGGCTCGGCGGACGTTGTCGTAGGTCTGCAACTCGCCGGTCTCGAAGATCACCTTCAGATGCGCCGGCCCACAGGCTTCGCGGACGGCGACGATCTCCTCGAACACCTGCAGGTAATGCCCGGCCAGGAACGCGCCCCGGTCGATCACCATGTCGATCTCGTCGGCACCCGCGGCCACGGCGAAGGCGACGTCCTGCAGCTTCAGGCTGAGCGGGGGCTCGTCCGGACGGGGAACGCGGTGGCCACCGAGGCGACGTTGACGGTGGACCACGTCCTTGGCCACAGCAACCATGTCGGGGTAGACGCACACCGCCGCCACCGACGGGCAGGTCTGATCGGACGGGTCGGGGCGCAGCGCCTTGGCGGCCAGCGCCCGCACCTTGCCGGGAGTGTCAGAGCCCTCGAGGGTGGTCAGGTCGACCATCCGGATCGCCAGATCGATCGCCCATTGTTTGCTGGCGGCCTTGATCGAGCGCGTGCCCAGCGCGGCCGCGCGGGCCTCGCAGCCCACCTGATCCACCCCAGGAAGGCCGTGCAGGAAGCGCCGCAACGATGACTCCGACGACGTGACGTCAGCCAAGATTGTCAGCGGCGCCGCTGGAATTGCCGTTGTCGTCACCGCGTGACGATATACCCGCACCGAGGCCGCGGGCGAGCCTCCACTGGCCTGTTCTGTCGCGCCGTCCGGGAAAGCCCTTAGGGTCGACTAATGACCGGATGTTGGAGTCGGCATTGCCCACAGCTCTAAGTTACGGTACCGTAGGTAACGCTACCGGTACCGTATTGGAGGCTCCACATGCCGCAGCAAGCACACCCAGTCGTCATTCAGGGCGGCATGGGCATCGCCGTCAGTTCCTGGGGGCTCGCCCGGGAAGTGTCGCGGGCCGGCCAGCTGGGAGTCGTCTCCGGCACCGCTCTGGACGGGGTCGTGGCCCGGGTTCTGCAAGACGGTGATCGCGGCGGCCACGTGCGCCGCGCGCTGGCCCACTTCCCCTCACCCGCCCTGGCGAAGCGCGTCTTCGACACCTACTACCTGGAGGGTGGCCGCCCGAGGGTGCCCCTACCGTCCGCACCCCACGCTGACGATCAGCCCGTCCCGCGCGGCGATCAGGCTTTCCGTGATCGGCAACTTCGTCGGTGGTTGGCCAAAGAGGGCCATACCGGCGTCGTCGGGATCAACTTCCTGGAGAAGGTGCAGACCGCGACCCTCTCGGCCGCCCTGGGCGCCATGCTCGCCGACGTCGACTACGTGCTGATGGGCGCTGGCATCCCCAAGGAGATCCCGCGGATGCTGACCGAGTTCGCAGCCGGACGCCCGGGCAAGCTCACCATCGACGTCGACAACTCCACCAAGGCCTATCACGCGGTGCTCGACCCGGCCGAGGTGCTGGGCGACGACCTTCCCCCGATGAACCGTCCGCAGTTCCTGGCGATCATCTCGCTGCACGTGCTGGGCGCCTACCTCAATCGCGACGCCGAGATTCGTCCGGACGGGTTCGTGGTCGAGGGCCCGCTGGCCGGCGGTCACAGCGCTCCGCCGCGAGGCAAGATGATCCTCGACGAGGAAGGCCAGCCGATCTATTCGGTGAAGGACGAGGCCGACCTGGCCAAGATGGTCGACATCGGCCTGCCCTTCTGGATGGCCGGCGCCTACAGCACCCCGGAGAAGGTGGCTGCCGCAGTCGCCGCCGGAGCCAAGGGCGTGCAGTGCGGCACCTTGTTCGCGATGGCCTCCACCTCCGGGTTGCGGCCCGACCTGCGTGAGCGCCTGCTCAAGGGCCTGCGCGACGACACCCTGAAGATCAAGAACGACGCTCTGGCCAGCCCGACCGGCTTCCCGTTCAAGGTCGCCGAACTTGACGACACCCTCTCCCGGCAGGATAAGTACCTGGCCCGCGAGCGGATCTGTGACCTGGGCTACCTGCGCACGCCGGCCGAACGGCCCGATGGCAAGGTGGTGTACAAATGCGCCTCGGAGCCGATTCACATGTATGTGAAGAAGGGCGGCGAGGAGCAGAACACCAACGGACGCAAGTGCCTCTGCAACGCCCTGATGGCCAACATCGGCCTGTCGCAGGTGCGTCGTGACGGTTACGTCGAGGAGCCCGCGGTCACCCTGGGCCAAGACCTCGAAGGTGTGCGGCTGATGCTCGCCGCTCACGCCGAAGGCTGGACGGGGCTGCAGGCCGTGGAGTGGTTGATGAGCGAAGTCGAGCCCGGCTACACCGCGTCCGACAAGCTCGACGTGAAGGTTCCCGCCCTGGTCTGAGCCCTGTGCCCCGTGCGGAACATAATGGGGCCATGGCTGGTAACACGGTGGCGTTGGTCCTCGGCTCCGGCGGAGCGCGAGGTTACGCCCACATCGGTGTGATCGAGGTGCTCGCTGAACGCGGGTTCAAGATCGGCGTGATCGCCGGCAGCTCGATGGGCGCCCTGATCGGCGGTCTGGAAGCCGCCGGACGGCTTCACGTCTACGCCGACTGGGTGCGCGGGCTGAGCAAGAGGGAGGTGTTCAAGCTCCTCGAGCCGTGGTTCAGCGGGCCCGGCGTGATCCGGGCCGAGCGGATTCTGGAGCGGGTCAGCGAGATCCTGGAGGGCGTCCGAATCGAAGACCTCCCGATCCCGTTCACCGCGGTCGCCACCGACCTGCTCGCCGGACGCGAAGTCTGGTTCCAAAGCGGTCCGCTGAACGTGGCGATCAGGGCCTCGATCGCCATCCCGACCGTGATCACGCCGATCCTGGTGAACGGACGCCTGCTCGTCGATGGCGGGCTGCTCAACCCGGTGCCGATCGAGCCGACTACGGCCACCCGCACCGATCTCACCATCGCGGTCTCGCTGTCGGGGCAGCGCCGCGACAGCCGGGCCAAGACTCCCCTGAGCGAATCAGCGGACGCCCGGCCCAGCGGCGAATGGCTGGACCGGATGCGACGTGGGCTGTTCGACAACGAGATGATGCGGCCGCTGCTGGAGCGCTTCGCCACCGAGAAACACGACCCGACCGTGCCGGCCTTCGAGCACGCGACCGGGCTGAGCATTGTCGACATTTCTGCGATGTCGCTGGACACCATGGCGGCCATGATCGAACGCTTCCGCTCCGCGGCGCACCCACCCGACATCCAGATCAGCATCCCCGCCGACAGTTGCCACACCCTGGACTTCCATCGGGCCGAAGAGATCATCGCCATCGGACGCCGCTGCGCCGAGCAGGCGTTGGACGACTTCGGGCAACTGGAGTGGGAGCACGACCCGTCCGTGATTGAGGGGACGAGCACCCCGGTGCTGGAGGACGGGTCCGGCGCTCCAATGCGGGCGGATCAGCCGGTGGCCTGATTCGGGGCGAGGCGTTCGATGAACCGGACGGATTCGGCGAAGATCAGGGGCGCATCGTTGTCCAACGTGGCCACGTGGTAGGAGTTCGCCAGCACCTGATGGGTGAAGTCGTCGCTGGCGTGATGCTCGACCAGGTACTGCCAGCTGACCGGCGGGACGACGTGATCCTCGGCTGAGGTGAGCAGCAACACCGGCTGAGTCAGGTTGCCCAAGTCATCGCGGACGAGCTTCCACAGCTGAGTCTGGGAGTACATCGCCTGTAGCGGGTTGCGGTCGTAGCCCAACTCGATCTGGCCCGGCTTCTTGATGTCGCCGACGATGCCGGGCAACGTCGGCAACACCCAACGCAGCGCCGGCAGCAGCGGCAGGGCCGGATTGTTGTGCTTGTAGATCGGGTTCACCACCACCAAGCCGGCCAGTTCGGGATGGTCCAGGGCGATCTTGGTGGCGAGCAGCCCGCCCATCGACAGGCCGACGGCGAACACCGTCCGGCAGCGCGAGGCCAGGTCGGCGTAGGCGCGATCGACTTCGCCGTACCAGTCCTGCCAGGTGGTCCGCTGCAGTTCGTGCCAGTCGGTGCCCATGCCGGGAAGCCGGGGCAGCGAGACGGTGTAGCCCTGCGCCGCCAGATACTCGGCCCACGGGCGCACCCCCTGTGGGCTGCCGCAGTAGCCGTGGCAGACCAGCACGCCGATCTCGCCGCCGTCATGGAAGTAGGCCTCAGCCCCGGGCATCACCGTCATGCCCCCATCATCGGGCCTGGCTCGGATAACGAGTGAGATTCACCACCGAACTCGGTGGTGAATCTCACTCGTGGAGGGTCCCACTGGCCCGGGGGGCCCCCCGCAACCAACGCTACCCGCACTCCGCGCGGGAGGCCTCAGCCGGCGAAGGTGGCGTCCAGGGTGATCGTGACGCCGGTCAGGGCCTTGGAGACCGGGCAGTTGAGCTTGGCATCGGCGGCGAACTTGGCGAAGCCGTCCGCATCCAGGCCGGGGACGTTGCCGACCACGGTGAGGTGCGAGCCGGTGATCCCGACGCCGGGCTGGAAGGAGACCTCGGCCTTGGTGTCCAGCGACGCGGCGGGGGTGCCGTTGCCGGCCAGCGCATGGGACAGCGCCATCGAGTAGCAGGTGGCGTGGGCGGCGGCGATCAGTTCCTCGGGGTTCGTGGTGCCGGAGCCGGCCTCGACCCGGGCGGCCCACTTCACGTTGAACGTGGCCAGGCCTGAGGTGGTGAGTTCGACGGTGCCGGCGCCCTCGATCAGGCTGCCTTCCCAGTGGGCGTGGGCGGTGTTGACGGTGGCCATGCTTCTCCTTCAAGTCAATCGAGGCGGGAATGGCGCCTCGTTGTTGGTTGCAACACTGTCAGCGTTGCGTGTCTTCCGGAGCGCACGCAAGACGTACAAACCTTGGACAAAGCTTGTGCAAAGGGCGTAGTCTTTCTGCGCCGGTCGCCTCAAGGCCCGGTGAAACGCTGAAAGGACCCACATGCTCACCTCGGACCGTCTCCGACAGGTCGTCGTCACGCTGAGTGAAATCTTCTGCGTCGTCGGCACGTTGTACGGGATCGGCGTCATCGGCACCCGGGTTGAGGAAGTCTCCGGGGGGGCCCTGGCCGCGGACGCAACGCTGCTGGCGCCGGCCGTCCGGGCCTTCTCGATCTGGTCGGTGATCTACCTCGGCCTGTTCGCCTACACCATCTGGCAGTGGCTGCCCTCCTCGACCACCGACCCGCGGGCCCGCCGCACCGGCTGGCTGGCCGCGGCGTCCATGGTGCTGAACGCGGTCTGGCTGCTGGTCACGCAGGTCGGCTGGATCTGGGTCAGCGTGCTCGTGATCGTGGCGCTGCTCGCCGTGTTGGCCCGGATCATGTATCTGCTGAATCAGAGCCAGGCGTCCGGGCCGCTGGAATCCATCGCCCTGGACAGCACGTTCGGCCTTTACCTGGGCTGGGTCGCCGTCGCCACCTGCGCCAACGTGACCGCTGCCTTCGTCAGCTCAGGCGTGAACCTGGGTGCGGCGAACGAGTGGCTGGCCGCGGTCGTCCTGCTCGTGGCCGGCGGAGTCGGCGTGTTCCTGGCCGCGACCCTCGGCGCTCGGATGACCATCGCCGCGGCCATGGCGTGGGGGATCGGCTGGATCGCGGTCGGACGACTCGCCGTAGGCCCGATCTCGGTGATCACCGGCGTCACCGCGATCATCGCCGCCCTGGCCATCGTGGCCTCGGTGTTCTACGTCCGTCGAGTCACCGCCTGAAGCAGGCGCTCCGCCGACCACGCCATACGGAACGCTCTCCGGGACCCCCACCGTCCCGGAGAGCGTTCACGTTGGGTCCGCGCCCAGCCCCCTGGGGCGCGGATCCTCGAAACGTCTAGAGGTGGTTGGGCGCGTCGGCCAACACCGAGCGGAGTCGGGAGTAGATCTCGTCGAACTCGGCCGGACCACAGGTGAGCGGCGGCGCGAGTTGCACCACGGGGTCGCCGCGATCGTCGGCTCGGCAGTAGAGCCCGGCCTCGAACAAGGCCTTGGAGAGGTAGCCGCGCAGCAGTCGTTCGGCTTCGGCGTCGTTGAACGTCTCCCGGGTGGTCTTGTCCTTGACCAGTTCGATGCCGTAGAAGTAGCCCTCGCCGCGGACGTCCCCGACCAGCGGCAGATCCAGCAGCCCCTCCAGCTTGGAGCGGAAGATCGGCGCATTGTCCTTGACCCGCTGGTACAGGCCTTCGCGCTCGAAGATGTCCAGGTTGGCCATCGCCACCGCCGCCGAGACCGGGTGGCCGCCGAAGGTGTACCCGTGCGGGTAGGACGTCATGCCGGTGCGGAACGGTTCAAAGAGCCGGTCCGAGGCGATCATGGCGCCGATCGGGGAGTAGCCCGAGGTCATGCCCTTGGCGCAGGTGATGATGTCGGGCACGTAGCCGAAATCGTCACAGGCGAACATCGAGCCGATCCGGCCGAAGGCGCAGATCACCTCGTCCGAAACGAGCAGGACGTCGTACTCGTCGCAGATCTCGCGCACCCGCTGGAAGTACCCCGGCGGCGGCGGGAAGCAGCCACCCGAGTTCTGCACCGGCTCCAAGAAGACAGCCGCCACCGAATCGGCGCCCTCGAACTCGATCGCCTCAGCGATCCGATCCGCGGCCCAGCGTCCGAACGCTTCGGGGTTGTCCCGCAGGTGTTCGGGGGCACGGTACTGATTGGTGTTCGGGACCTTGTGTGCGCCCGGAACCAGCGGTTCGAACGGGATTCGGGCGCCGGGAATGCCGGTGATCGCCAACGCTCCCTGAGGCGTGCCGTGGTAGGCGATGGAACGCGAAATCACCTTGTGCTTACCCGGACGTCCGGTGAGCTTGAAGTACTGCTTGGCCAACTTCCAGGCCGATTCGACCGCTTCGCCGCCGCCAGTGGTGAAGAACACCCGGTTCAGGTCGCCGGGGGCGCCCTCGGCCAGCCGGTCGGCGAGCTCGATCGCCCGCGGGTGCGCGTAGCTCCACAGCGGCATGAAGGCCAGTTCGCGGGCCTGCTTGGCAGCTGCCTCGGCCAACTCCTCGCGTCCGTGGCCCACCTGAACCACAAACAGCCCCGACAGACCATCGATGTATTCGCGTCCGTGATCGTCATAAATCAGGTGCCCTTGACCCCGGGTGATGATCGGGACCGGCTGGTTGAGGCCGTCCGGCTCGAACACCGAATGTCGGGTGAAGTGCATCCAGAGATGGTCGCGCGCTGCGTCCGAATACGTGCTGCCTGACGGAAGCAGGTGGCCGGTCATCGAGTCCCCCAGTTGTAGTGCTGTTTGGCGAGTTTGAGATAGACGAAACTGTCCGTGGACTGGACGCCGGGCAGTGCGCGGATTCGTCCGAGCAGGTCGAGCAGGTCGCTGTCGTCTTCGCACACCACCTCGACCATCAGGTCGTAGCTGCCGGCGGTGATCACGACGTAATCGGCTTCGCGGAAGTCGGCGAGTTGGGACGCGACCTCCTCCAGATCCCCGCTCACTCGCAGGCCGATCATGGCTTGACGCCGGAAGCCGACCTGCATCGGATCGGTGACAGCCACAATCTGCATCACCCCGGCGTCGAGGAGGCGCTGCACCCGCTGCCGGACGGCCGCCTCGCTCAGCGCCACGCTCTTGGCGATGGCCGCATACGAGCGGCGTCCGTCTTCCTGGAGCTGTTCGATGATTTCGCGTGACACGGCATCCAGGTGTGGCCGAGAGGGGCGAAGCTCTGACCCATCGTTGGGGGCGCCGTGGTGATCCATGACCACAGTCTCGCCCGTTTAGGCGGTGTTTGGCAAGCCGACCACGACGGATTCCGTGCTCAAGATACCTGCGCGCAACGATTTGCTAACAAATTTGCCCTGAGTGCTGTCGGTTTGGTGCCTCGCTGGCTAGAGTCTTCCTCACGTGGCGAATACCTTCGCCAGCCGGAAGATCGTGGCAGGCCGGGCGAGCACAATTCGACCGGTTCTGCCCGTTCAAACCGCTTGAGGAGTGCCGAATGCAGCACCGTGAACCCCCGACTGACCCGTTCGTGCGTCAGTTGGTCTCCATGATGAACAGCGGACACTCCCGCCGCTCCGCGCTCAAGCTGGGCGGTGCTGCGGCCCTGGCCGCTGCGCTCAGTGCTTGTGCTCCGCCGGCGCCCCCGCTCGCCACCGGCAGTGCGGCCGCGCCCGCCCCGGTGCTGCCGGTGGATGTCTCCGCCACCGAGAAAACGGTCAATTTCGCCAACTGGACGGCCTACCTCGACTACGACGAGGACACCAAGAAGTACCCGACGCTTGAGGCCTTCATGAAGAAGACCGGAATCAAGGTCGCTTACACCGAGGACGTCGACGACAACGACACCTACTTCAACAAGATCGCGCCGCAGTTGCGCGCCAAGCAGGACATCAAGCGCGACATCTTCACCTTCACCGACTGGATGGCGAACCGGGTGATCCGCGAGCAGCTGGCTCAGCCGCTGGAGATCTTCGACATGCCCAATGTCGCCTCGAACCTGTTGCCCTCGCTGCGCCAGGTCTCCTTCGACCCCGGACGCAAATACTCGGTCCCGTGGCAAGGCGGCTTCGCCGGCATCGGCTACCACAAGAAGAAGGTCGGTCGGGAGCTCAAGACGATGGACGACCTGTGGGCCGATGACCTCAAGGGCAAGATCACCGTGCTCAGCGAGTTCCGCGACACCGCCGGCTTGCTGATGCAGGCCAAAGGGATCGACCTGGCCGGCAACTGGGGCAAGGCCGACCTGGAAACCGCGTTCGCCGAGGTGTCCAAGCGGATCGCCGACGGCAACATCCGGCGGGTCAAAGGCAACGCCTACCTGGAGGACCTGAAGTCCGGCAATGCCACGGCTGGCGTCGTTTGGAGCGGTGACCTGTTCGTCCTTCGGGCGGAAACCGGCGACGATGATTGGGAGTTCGTGATCCCCGAATCGGGCGGCACGATCTGGAACGACAACATGCTGGTGCCGATCACCTCGACCCATCGCAAGAATGCGATGCAGGTGATGGATTACTACTACGACCCAGCCGTCGCGGCTCAGGTCGCCGCCTGGGTCAACTACGTCTGCCCGGTCAAGGGAGCTCAGGAAGAGCTGGCCAAAACGGACGAGGAACTGGCCGCCAGCCCCTTCATCTTCCCGACTGATGCCTATCTCACCGAGAAGAAGATCCAGGGCTTCCGGGCCCTCAGCGCTGAGGAAGAGGCCGAGTACGGCGCTCTGTGGGCGAAGGTCATCGGCAACTGATGGGCATCTTCACCACGCGAGCCAGCACCGCGCTGCGCGAGGCGAAGGGCGATCTGCGGATCGAGAACGTGACCAAGCGGTTCGCCGATTTCGTGGCCGTGGACGACCTGTCCCTGGTCGTCCCTCGCGGGTCGTTCTTCGCCCTGCTCGGCCCCTCCGGCTGCGGCAAGACCACCACCCTGCGGATGGTCGCCGGGTTGGAGCAGCCGACCGCTGGAAAGGTGTTGATCGGCGACACCGACCTGACCGGGTCGCGGCCTTACGAGCGTCCGGTGAATACGGTGTTTCAGAGCTACGCGTTGTTCCCGCATCTGACCGTGCGCGAGAACGTGGCCTTCGGGCCGAAGCGACGAGGTCTGCCCGATGCCTTGAAGCTGGCAGATGAGGCGCTCGCCCTGGTCGAGATGGGGCACCTGGCGCAACGCAAGCCGGCGATGATGTCGGGCGGTCAGCAGCAGCGGGTGGCGGTCGCTCGGGCGCTGGTCAACCGTCCGGAAGTGCTGCTCCTGGACGAGCCTTTGGGCGCTTTGGATCTCAAGCTGCGCCGCCAGATGCAGGTGGAGCTGAAGCGCATCCAGACCGAGGTGGGCCTCACCTTCATTCACGTCACCCATGACCAGGAGGAGGCCATGACCATGGCCGACACGGTCGCGGTGATGAACAAGGGCCAGATCGAGCAGATGGGTGCGCCGGCCGAGCTGTACGACCTGCCGACGACGACGTTCGTGGCCAACTTCCTCGGCCAGGCCAACATGGTTGAGGCCAAGCAGGTCGGCCTGGACGGCGATCGTCCGGTCTATGAGGCCTTCGGGCACCGCTGGTGGGTGCCGCGGCATCGGTCCTCGGTGCCAGCGGGCGAACCGGCCGCGTACGGCATTCGTCCGGAGAAGTTGCGGCTCAATCATGAGCGCCCGGCGCTGGGTGGTTCGTCTGCTGCGGCTGGCCCCGGCGTGTTGCGCGACGTGTCGTTCACCGGAGTGTCCACGCAGTACTTGGTCGATCTGCCCGGGCTCGGCACCTGGGGTGTGTTCGAGCGGGGGCGGTGGATCGTCCGCCGTCGCGGGGTCGCAAGATCACGCCGTATCTGCTGCTCCTGCCGGGGATGGCCTGGTTGGTGATGTTCTTCGTGGTGCCGATGGTGCAACTGTTCCTGGTGTCGTTGCAGTCCGATTACCCGGGCTTTCCCGGTTACTACTACCAGGACGTGAACGTCGCGAACTACGCCCGGGCGCTGACCGACTTCGCGCCGCATTTCGGCCGTTCGATGCTTTTCGCCGGGCTGGCCACGTTCTTCGCTTTCGTGCTCGGGTATCCGTTGGCCTACGCGATGGCGTTCAAGGCCGGACGCTGGCGCGGCGTGATGATGATCTGCGTCATCGCACCCTTCTTCACCTCCTTCATTCTGCGGACGATCGCCTGGCGGCAGATCCTCTCCGATGAGGGCTGGATCGCCTCGACGCTGAATGCGATCAATCTGCTCCCGGGTGGCCGGATCACCGAAACCTGGGTCGCGGTCGTCGCCGGTCTGACCTACAACTTCCTGCCGTTCATGGTGTTGCCGATCTATTCGTCGCTGGAGCGGGCGAACCCGACCGTGATCGAGGCCGGCGGCGATCTGTACGCCAACGGTTTCACCACCTTCCGGACGGTGACCCTGCCGATGTCGCTGCCCGGCGTACTGGCCGGAACGCTGCTGACCTTCATTCCCGCGGCCGGTGACTATGTGAACGCCGAACTGCTCGGCTCGGACGTGAGCACCAAAATGGTCGGCAACGTGATCGAAAGCCAGTTCTTCCGGGTGCTGGGTGGCTTTCCGGACGCGGCCGCGCTGTCATTCACCCTGATGGCGCTGATCTTGGCGCTGGTCTTCGCTTACACCCGCAAATTCGGCACGGAGGAACTCCTGTGAGCGCCTCGGCGGTGAGCCCGATGACCCGCGTGCGGTATTGGATCGCCGACCGCTGGGTGATGACCTCGGCGTTGTTGGTGCTGGCCTATCTGGCGTTGCCGGTCGTCTACACCTTGGTGTTCAGCTTCAACAACTACACCAAGAGCAACATCGCCTGGAATCCGGTGGGCAGCCCGACCCTGAAGCATTGGCTGGATCCGTGTGGCCCGCCGGGAATCTGCGAAGCCCTGGTGACGTCGCTCCAGGTGGGGGCGGTGTCCACGTTGGTCGCCACCGTGCTCGGCACCATGATCGCGTTTGCGCTGGTCAGACACGATTTTATCGGGCGCGGGCCGACCAACCTGCTGGTCTTCGTGCCCATGGCCACGCCGGAGATCGTCCTCGGCGCCAGCCTGTTGACCATCTTCGTCCAGGGTTTCCCGAGCTTCCAGTTGGGGTTCTTCTCGATCGTGATCGCCCACATCATGTTCTGCGTCTCGTTCGTGGTGGTCACGGTGAAGGCGCGGCTGCAGAGCCTCGACCCGCGGATGGAGGAGGCCGCGGCCGACCTCTACGCCGATTCGCGTTCGGCGTTCGTCCGGGTGACGTTGCCGTTGGTGCTCCCCGGCATCGTCTCGGCGGCGATGCTCTCGTTCTCGCTGTCGTTCGACGATTTCATCATCACCAACTTCGTGTCGGGCGACGTCAGCACGTTCCCCAAGTTCGTCTACGTCTCGTACCTGCGCGGCATTCCGGCGCAGGCCAACGTGATCGGGTTCTCGCTGTTCCTGATCGCGGTGCTGTTGACCATTGGCGGCCAAGTGGTCGGCAACCTGCGCACGAAGAAGGGGTAGGGCGATGGCCGCCAGGCGCATTCTGATGATCGGGGCCGGCGGAGTGGGGATGCGGCCGCCCGCATCGCCTGCGAGCGGATTTCTTCGAGGCGTTCGTGGTCGCCGACTACGACCTGACCCGAGCCGAGCGGACGGTCGCCGCCGTCGCCCAGCGCAGGCCCGGGGACTCCCGGTTCAGCGCGGCTCAAGTGGACGCCTCCTCCGCCGAGGCGGTCACGGCGTTGGCACGGCAGGTCGGTGCCGAGGTGGTCTTCAACGCGGTCGATCCCCGGTTCGTGCTGCCGATCTTCGAGGGTGCCCTGGCTGCCGGGGCGGGCTATCTGGACATGGCGATGAGCTTGTCCCGTCCGCACCCGAGTGAGCCGCACGCGTTGACCGGGCTGAAGCTGGGCGACGACCAGTTCGCCCGGGCGTCCGCTTGGGAGGAGTCCGGCCAGTTGGCGCTGCTCGGGATCGGGGTGGAGCCCGGCTTGTCGGACGTGTTCGCCCGCTACGCGGCCGACCACCTGTTCTCCCAGATCACCGAACTCGGCACCCGGGACGGGGCGAACCTGGCTGTGCACGATGCGGACGGGAACAAGATCTTCGCGCCCGGCTTCTCGATCTGGACGGTGATCGAGGAGTGCCTGAACCCGCCGGTGGTGTTCGAGAAGGGCCGGGGCTGGTTCACTCTGCCGCCGTTCAGTGAGCCGGAGGTGTTCGACTTTCCCGAGGGCATCGGGCCGGTGGAGTGCGTCCATGTGGAGCATGAAGAGGTGCTGCTGATGCCGCGCTGGCTGGAGGCGGATCGGGTCACCTTCAAGTACGGCCTGGGCGAGCAGTTCATCTCGATCCTGCGGACGCTGCACGAGCTCGGGCTGGATCGGACGGACCTGGTCACCGTCAAAGGGGTGCAGGTTTCCCCTCGGGATGTGGTGGCCGCCTGCCTGCCCGACCCCGCGAGCATCGGCCCGCAGATGACCGGCAAGACCTGCGCCGGGGTGTGGGTCACCGGCACCGGCAAGGACGGCCAACCCCGCCAGACCTACCTCTATCACGTGGTCGACAACGCCGATTCGATGCGCGATTACGGCGCCCAATGCGTGGTCTGGCAGACCGCGATCAACCCGATCGTGGCGATGGAACTGCTGGCCACCGGCGTCTGGACGGGCGTCGGCGTGCTCGGCCCGGAGGCCTTCGACGCCGTGCCCTTCCTGGAGTTGCTGGCCGCCCCGAAGCCGTCCGGGTATGGATCGCCCTGGGGAATGGAAGACCGGTAGCGGCCGCCGCGTTTGGTTCAGCCGACCAGCAGGTAGCTGTTCGTCCAGATCTCGGCCCGGTCGGTGGTTGCGCTGATCTGGTGGGTTCCGGTGTCGATCGCGATCGTGGCCTCAGCTGCCCGGCTCTCGTTCTTGGAGATGAACGTGCCGGCCGGGCCCGGATCGGCGTCCTGCGTCTTCACCAGCGGGCCGGTGGCACTCCAGGTGACATCGACGGTGATGGTGGTGCTGCCTTCGTCGGTCTCGTGTTCGCGGGTGTCCTGATAGGTCGCGCTGGCCAGACGTGAACCCAGCGTCGGGCCGTGGGTGGGATCCAGGTTGGCGTTGAAGACCAGCGTGGGCCGCGGCTCGGCATCCTCGCCGTCGTCCTCGGGCAGGGTCAGGTTGCAGTAGTCACGAATGCTGATCACGCCCTCGCCGTGGTTGGAGAGGGGTGACGCCGCCCTGCAACACCACGGAGTCGTGGTGGTCAGGAAGACCGGGCCTCGGCACTCGTCGAGCATGCCGGTGTGGGAGAACCAGGGCCCTTGGTCGTGGTCGGGGGATGGTCGGGCGGGGCGGCCGGCAAAGACGGGCATCAGCTGGGCGCTGCGGGCGGGCTTTTCTGGACTCCCTGTGCGTGCGGGCGGGTTGCGCCTCAGTCTGGTGGGTCGCGCGGCGGAGTCCAGCGCCTGACGGGGTGACTCAGCTGCCGGTGTTGCCCACGTAGCTGGCCGGGTCCTCCATGAACGCCTCACGGCAGCCTTCCGAACAGAACTGATAGGTCTGCGCGTCGTGTACGGCGGTGTAGCGAGGGTGTGCCGGGTCGACCACCATGCCGCACACCGGGCATTGGGCTGTGCTGTCCATCTCTCCTCCTCAGGATCCTCCTCCAGGTACCCGAACCGCTCGGCGGCAAACCCGCTGTGTCAGCGCGCCGAGAGTGGGTACAGCCCCCAGTGAAAGGGCGTCGCGCGACGTCCGCATCGCTGGAAGAGGAGAACCACCATGAAGCAATCCGTACGCGAGGTCATGACCAAGGACGCTGTCTGCATCGGCGAGGACGAAACGATCACCACCGCGGCCGAGAAGCTCGCTCTGGGGGAGTTCGGAGCCTTACCCATCTGCGGCCACGACGGCCGCCTGATGGGCATGGTCACCGATCGGGACATCGTGGTGAGGGTGATCGCCCGCCACCTCGACCCGGCCCTGGTGACAGCTGGAGCGTTGGCGGAGGGGAAGCCGATCACGATCGGGGCGGACGACTCGCTGGAGGAAGCTCAGCGGATCATGAGCGAACACCTGGTTCGGCGACTGCCCGTGATCGACGGCCACGTGCTGGTCGGCATGCTGAGCCAGGCCGACCTGGCCCGCGCCATGAGGCCCCGGGACACGGGCGCCCTCGTCCGAGACATCTCCGCCGAGTGATGCGGCAGGAGGACACCATGATGCGAGCACCATCCCGCCTCACCCGCTGGGCCCAGGCCCTGGAGACAGACAGCCGACTAGAGCCGATGGTCGCCCTCCTGCAACGGGTGGCGTCCGCCACGCTCAGCCGTCCGAAGGTCAAGGCGGCACTGCAAGGGCGAGCGATCGGCCATGCGATCCACCCGGCACTGGTCGACCTCCCGCTCGGTTCGCTGACCAGCGCCCTGCTCCTGGACATGGTGCTCGGCGTGCGAGCGGCGGACGCGAGCCAGTTGCTCGCGGCGACGGCCACGGCCAGCTTGGCGCCCTCGGTGGTCACCGGGCTGGCCGAATGGGTTGACGCCGACGCACGAACCCAGCGGGTGGGCGCGGCTCATGCCGGCCTGAACGTGGTCGGGGGCGTCCTGGCCGCCGGTTCCTGGTTGGCCCGCCGGCGCGGTCATTTCAACGGCGGCGTGTGGCTCGGCTCGGCAGCGCTGACCGCCCTGACGGTGAGCGCCTACCTCGGTGGTCACATGGCACTGGCCCGCAAGTACGCCACGCACGACGCCCAGACCGACGAGGGAGGTCGTTACCTTAGCTAATGAGCTAAGCTAACGACATGCCTGACTCCGACGACACGCTGCGCCTGGCCAATGACCTGCGGATCGCCTGTCAGTTGGTCAGTCGCAGGGTCCGCTTCGAGGGCACGCTGAGGTGCCGCCGCATCAGTTCAGCGTGCTGGCCCGGCTGCGCGAGTCGTCCTTCACGCCCGGCGGGTTGGCCCAGATCGAGCGGGTCAGCAAGCCGAGCATGTCGCGGACGGTCGGCTGCCTGGCCGAGGCCGGCCTGGTCGAGGTGGCCGATGATCCCTCCGACGGACGGCAGAAGATCGTCACTCTGACCGAGTCCGGCCGAGCGGTGATCGAGCGGACGATCCGCGAGCGGGACAACTGGATGCTGCTCCGGGTGCAACGCCTCGATCCCGACCAGCGGGCCCTGCTCCGCCAGGCGACGGACCTGATCGGAGCGCTGTCGGCCGAATGACCCGCATGTTCGCCTCGCTCGGCATCCGCAACTACCGGCTCTTCTTCCTCGGCGGCCTGGTCTCCAACGTCGGCACCTGGATGGCCCGGGTCGCCCAGGACTGGTTGGTGCTCACCGAACTCACCGACCACTCCGCCACCGCTCTGGGGCTGGTCACCGGCCTTCAGTTCGCGCCGATCGCCCTGCTCTCGCCCTGGGGTGGCGCGGTCGCCGACCGCTTCCCGAAACGCACGGTGATGATGGTCACCCAGGTCGGACTGTGTCTGACCGGCCTCACCCTCGCGGCGCTCGTCCTGACCGGGAGCGTTGAACTGTGGCACGTCTACGCGCTGGCCATGCTCGGTGGCGCCTTCTCGGCCTTCGACAACCCGGCCCGGCAGGCGATCGCGTCCGAGATGGTGCCCAGCCACCTGCTCACCAACGCCGTCGGGCTGAACAGCACCTCGTTCAATGCGGCCCGGCTGGTCGGCCCGGGCGTCGCCGGCCTGACCATCGCCGCCTGGGGGGTGGGCCCGGCGATCGCGCTCAACGGCCTCAGCTTCCTGGCCAGCCTGGCCGGGCTGATCGCGATGCGTCAGCGCGAACTGACGCCCGCTCCGCAGCGTCGAGGCAAGGGGGCGATCCGGGAGGGGCTGCGCTACGTCCGCAATCGCCCGGACCTGATGACGATCATGGTGATCGTCTTCATGCTCGGCACGTTCGGGCTGAACTTCCAGCTGACCAACGCCCTGATGGCCACCCGGGTGTTCGGGGTCGGCGCCGAAGCGTACGGTCTGCTCGGCACAATCCAGGCTGTCGGCACCTTGGCCGCCGCGCTGATCGCGGCCCGGCGGACCCGTCCGCGGCTACGCCTGATCGTGGGTGCTTTGGGTGCGTTTTCGCTGGTCACGACCGCTTTGGCTTTCGCCCCCGGCTACGTCAGTTACGCGATTCTGCTGGTGCCGGTCGGTGTGGCCGCGCTCACCGTGATGACCGCGGCCAACGCGTTCATCCAGCTCACCACCGAGCCGAGCATGCGCGGACGGGTGATGGCGCTCTACATGGCCATCTTCATGGGCGGCACCCCGTTGGGCGCGCCACTGGTCGGCTGGGTCGGCGACGCCTGGGGCCCGCGCTGGACGCTGATCATCGGCGCCGCGGCCACCGGGCTCACCTTTGCCGTCGTGGGCGCCCTTCTCGGTGCCCAACGCTGGCGCGCGGAACGCGCGGTCTCCAGCGGCGCCGAGGTCACTGATTGTGCTCCGGACGAGCTGGTCGCTCGCTAGCTCAGCCGCCCGACTTGCGGCGGAACTCGCGCTTTCCCCCCTGGGCGTTCTGGCTGCGGCCGGTGCTGCGGTCGGAATCGATGTGATCCGGGCCGCCCTGAGCGGTCGCCTTCTTGCGATCCAGCGCCGCCTTGAAGGCTGCCTTCTGGTCGGCCTTAGGGTCGGAGCCCTGTTCTGGTGCCGTCATGGTTTCCTCCTTGAGCTGATCGGCCAGCTTACAGCGGACGGACGTGGCGCTCGGCGATGTCGGCCACCTTGCGCACCCGCCGCGCGTACTTCTCCTCGGTCGTGCCCAGCCAGTCGGTGGTCATCCACGACTTCGCGACCTCCATCGCCAGCGCGGACCCGATGATCTTGCCGCCGATGCAGAGCACGTTGCTGTCGGAATGTGAGCGCGCCAACCAGGCGCAGAACGGATCCTGGGCGACCGCCGCGTACACCCCGGGCAGCTTGTTGGCGATCATCGCCGAGCCGTAGCCGACCCCGTCCACGAAGATGCCGCGATCGCACTCGCCGCGGGCCACCGCCAGGGAGGCCGGGTAGATGTAGTCGGGCAGGTCGCAGGCCTGCTCATCGTGGGTGCCGAAGTCGACCACGTCGTGGCCTTGGGAGCGTAGCCAGGCGGCAATCTCCAGCTTCAGGGCAGTTCCCGCATGATCATTGGCCATCGCGATTCGCATGACCCGAACGCTACTCACTAGCGGCGCCGACAGCCAGGGGTTAAGGTCTGTCCATAGTTTGTCCGGGGTTTGGAGGGTGATGCGAGCGCTGCTGTTGGAGTTGCGGGCCTTCCTCACCGCTGCCCTGGTCACCCCAGTGCCCAGCCGGTTCGTCGACCCACCCGAGCGCCGCACCCGGCGCCGGATCGTTTCCCTGCTGACGCTCCTCGCCGGGGCGGTGCTCCTGGGCTGGACGATCTCAGTTCCTCCCGGCGACCCGCGCTTCGTCGCGGCCGCCTTCGCCCTGGCCGGGCTCTGGGCGGTCGGGGCGGTTCTCTCCGGACGGCTGCCGTTGGGCACCGCGCACACCCGCGCCGCCACCCACTTCGCCGTTCCGGTGATCCAACCGCTGGCCCTGGGGTTGCTGCTGCTCGGCATCTTTCTGGCCGGAGCGCTGGTCGTCGGGGGTATCCCGGTGCTGCGCGAGCCGGTCGATGGACTGCTCGCGCATGCCGTCCCCGGCTCACTGGCGGTGGTGATCGCGATCACCCTGGTCAACGGGGTTGCCGAAGAGCTCTTCTTTCGCGGCGCCCTGTTCGCCGCCCTCCCGGAGCGCTGGGCCGTCCTGGGCAGCGCCTGCGCCTACGTCCTGTCGACCGTCGGTACAGGCGTGCCGCTGCTGGTCTTCGCCGCGGCCGTCCTCGGCCTGGTCACCGCCGCCCAGCGCCGGGTCACGGGTGGATTTCTGGCGCCCACGATCACCCATCTGACCTGGTCCATCGGCATGCTGCTGCTGCTCCCGGTCGTCCTCGATCTCGGAAGGTAAATCATGTCCGCTCACACAGCGTTGGTGACCGGCGCCACCGGTTACATCGGAGGACTCCTCGTCCCGCGACTGCTCGAGGCGGGCTACCGGGTGCGCGTGCTGGCCCGCCGTCCGGACGCGGTGGCCGCCAAGCCGTGGGCCGGTCAGGTCGAGGTGGTCAGCGGCGACGCGCACGATCTGTCCGTGCTGGAAGCGCGCTCCGCGGCGTGGAGTTGGCCTACTTCCTGATTCACACGATGGACAAGGGTGCCGGCTTCGCCGAGCGGGATCGTGACCTGGCCACCCGCTTCGGCGAGGTCGCCCGCCAGGCCGGGGTGGGTCGGATCATCTACCTCGGCGGGCTGCATCCTGACGGTGGGGAGCTCTCCACGCATCTGGCCTCCCGGGTCGAAGTCGGGGAGGTGCTGCTGGCCTCCGGAGTGCCGACCGCCGTGCTGCAGGCGGCGGTGATCCTGGGCGACGGCTCCGCGTCCTTCGACATGCTGCGCTACCTGACCGCCCGGCTGCCGGTGATGATCGGGCCGAAGTGGCTGTCGAATCGGATCCAGCCGATCGCCGTGGACGACGTGCTGCACTACCTGGTCGGCGCAGCCTCGCTGCCGCCGGAGGTCAACCGCACCTTCGACATCGGCGGCGACGAGGTGCTCACCTACACCGAGATGATCCGCCGCTTCGCCGATGTGGCCGGGCTGGCCCGACGCCATGTCGGCATCGTCCCGGTGTTGACGCCCGGGTTGGCCAGTCTGTGGATCGGGCTGGTCACGCCGGTGAACCCGCGGGTCGCCCGTCCGTTGGTGGACAGCCTGGTGCACGAAGTCGTCTGCCGCGAGCGTGACCTGGACGCGTTGATCGGGGGGCCGCCGGGCGGGCCGATCGGCTACGACCGGGCGGTCGCGGCGGCGCTGCAAGGCACCACGAAGGACACGGCGTTGCGCAACATCGGTCTGATCGCCGCTCTCGCCCTGGTGGTGGCGCTCGCCGTCGGCATCGTCGGCGCGCAAGGTAGTAGAAGGTAAAACAACTGCTTAGTGCCGTTGCGTTGACGAGGTGTGAGCAGGCCGCGTATCGTCGAGTAAGCTTTGACAAACCTTGTACAGGCTGTGAGATGCAATGGTCTCCGAATCGAAAGCGTGGTGCCCGTGTTGGAACGACATCTTCTCCGCCACGATCACGACCCTGACGCGGTTGTGCTCCTCGACGATGCCGGACGAGCCGTCGGCCAGCGCGACCGCTTCGCCGTCCACACCGAGAACACGCCGCTGCACCTGGCGTTCTCCTCCTACCTCTTCGACGACGCCGGGCGAGTGCTGCTCACCCGCCGCGCGCTGAACAAGCTGACCTGGCCTGGGGTGTGGACCAACTCGTGCTGTGGCCACCCGCGTCCGGGGGGAGCGATCCCGGATGCGGTGGCCCGGCGGGTCCGCGAAGAAGTGGGGCTCACCGTCCGTGATCTGCGCTGCGTGCTGCCGGACTTCCGCTACCGCGCGGTCGACACCAGCGGCATCGTTGAAAACGAGATCTGCCCGGTCTTCGTCGGGCGGGTCGACCCCAGCCAGCTGATCCTCGACCCGGACGAGGTGCTCGACCACACCTGGGTGTCGTGGGCCGACCTGACTCGCGCCGTGGCCTCCGCTGACCGGGTGTTCAGCCCGTGGGCGGCGCTGCAGGTGCCCCTGCTCGATGCTGTGCTCGCCCCCGAAACGCCGCACACCGCCGACCTTCCCGGCGTGGAGAGCACGCTCGAACTGGTCCAGGCCGAACTGACCCAGCAGAGCGAACGGCTGGCCCGGCAGTGGTCGCGCTTCATCCCGGCCGGATCGCCCGGCATCCTCGGCGACGACCTGCCCGCCTGGCTCGACCGGCTAGCGTCCGTCGGCGGCAAGCGGCTGCGCGCCAACCTGTGCCACTGGGGCTTCGTCGCGGTCGGTGGCGACGTCGATTCCGCCGGCCACCAGCACCTGATCACGGCCGCCGCGGCGCTCGAACTGCTGCACTTCTTCGCCCTCGTCCATGACGACGTGATGGACGACTCCGACACCCGTCGCGGCATGGCGTCCGCGCACGTCCAGGCCGCCCGGTGGCATCGCCAGGCCCAGGGGCAGGGGACGCCGACGCGTTCGGGCGCAACCTGGCCGTCCTGCTCCGGGATCTGGCCCACGCCGAGGCGGACCGGTTGGCGGCCGAACTCCCCGGGCCGTTGCGGGAGTACTGGTACGACCTCAACATCGAACTGATCGCCGGCCAGCGAGCCGACCTCACCGGCGCGGCCGAAGGTCGGCGGGATCTGGGTCAGGCCGAGCGGGTCGCGCAGCTGAAGTCCGGCTCGTACTCGGTGGAGCGGCCGCTGCAACTGGGGGCACTGGCTGCCGGGGCGAGTGCCCGTTTGCGTGAGGCCCTGGCCGTCTATGGACGCCACGTCGGCCGGGCTTTCGCGTTGCGCGATGACGAACTCGGCATCTGGGGTGACCCGGTGGTCACCGGCAAGCCCGCCGGGGACGATCTGCGCAGCGGCAAGGCGACGGTGATTCTCGCCCTCGCCCAAGCCACCCTGCGCGGCGCCCCGGCCGCGGCGCTGACCCGGATCGGGACGCCCGCCACCACCGAAGAGGACGTCGCCCTGCTGCAGGAGGCGCTGATCACCTCCGGGGTCAAGGGACGGGTGGAGGCCATGATCGCCGAAGAGGTCGACCTCGCCCGGGCCGCCCTGCGCCGCTCCCCGTTCACTCCCGCCGGGGTGGCGGGGTTGCGCGAGATGGCTGACCGGATCGCGTGGCGGAACGCATGAGTCCGGTGGTGGTGATCGGGGCCGGTCTGGCCGGGCTGGCTGCCGCCTGCCATCTGGCCGGGGCCGGACGTCAGGTCCTCGTCCTGGAAGCGGACGAGCATCCCGGTGGACGGGCCGGACGCCTCTCCCGCGACGGGTTCACCTTCGACACCGGGCCGACCGTGCTGACCATGATCGGCCTGCTGGATGAGGCGTTCCGGGCGGCCGGGTCGTCGGTGCACGATCATCTGACGCTGACCAAGCTCGACCCCGCCTATCGGGCCGTGTTCGCGAATTCGTCGGAGTTGTTCGTCCGGCATGGGCATGAAGCGATGCGGGCTGAGATCGAGACCAAGTGCAGCAGCAAGGACGCGGCGGCTTTCGACGAGTTCGTCGGCTGGTTGCGGACGTTGTACGAGCTGGAGTTGCCGAACTTCATCGACCGCAACTTCAACTCCCGCTGGGGCTGTTCACCAATCCGTTGGCGGCGGCGAAACTGCTTGCCATGGGTGGATTCGACCGGCTTGGCGCACAGATCAGGCGGCGTTTCGACGACGACCGGCTGCACCGGATCTTCTCCTTCCAGGCGATGTACGCCGGGCTGGCGCCGGATCAGGCGCTGGCCATCTACGCGGTGATCACCTACATGGACAGCATCGAGGGAGTCTGGTTCCCCGAGGGCGGGATGCGCTCGATGGGTGAGGGTTTGGCCGCGGCCGCCCAGGCTGCGGGGGCGGAGTTCCGCTACCAGACGCCGGCCGCGCGCATCCTGCGCCGGGCGGACGGGTCGGTCTGCGGCGTCGAGCTGGCCGACGGCGAGCGGATCGCTACTGACGCCGTGGTCTGCACGGTCGATCTGCCGGTCGCCTACCCGACGTTGTTGCCCGATCTGACCCCGCCGCGGGTGTTGAGCCGGGCCCGCTACTCGCCGTCCTGCGTGGTCTGGCATGTCGGCGTGGAGGCTCCGGCGCCGGCTCAGGCCAGCCACCACAACATCCATTTCGGCACTGATTGGAGCGGCGCCTTCGACGACCTGCTCAAGCACGGCACCCTGATGCGCGACCCGTCCCGCTTCGTCTGCGTGCCTTCACTGCATGACACCACCGCAGCCCCGGAGGGGATGTCGAGCCTGTACGTGCTGGAGCCGACGCCGAACCTCGCCGTCGGTCGGATCGACTGGGACGCCGACCGCGGGGCCGTCCGGGATCGGTTGGCCGGCTTCCTGGCTGAGGCCGGTTACCCGGCCGACCCGGTGGTCGAGGAGTTGGTCACCCCGGCCGACTGGGGAGCGTCAGGGGATGGCCGCGGGGACGCCGTTCGCGCTGGCTCACACGTTCGCCCAAACCGGACCGTTCCGCCGTCCAATGTGCGCCGGGAAGCTCCGGGGTTGGTCTTCGCCGGCTCGGGCACGGTGCCGGGGGTGGGGATTCCGATGGTGCTGATTTCGGGCAAGTTGGCCGCCCAGCGGGTCGCGGAGGTGCTCCGATGACTGCGTCGCTGGAGGCCGGCTACCGGCGGGCGGCGCGGCTGACTCGCGAGTTCGGCACCACTTACTACTGGGGCACCATGTTGCTCCCGGCCGCGCAGCGTCGCGACGTGTACGCGGTCTACGCGCTGTGCCGGTTGGCCGACGACATCGTCGATGAGCCGGAGCGGTTCGCCGGCTCGGTGGCGGAGGAGCAGGATCCCGCTCGGCGGTTGGCCGCCTTCCGGCAGCGCTTCTACGCGGCGGTGGCGATGGGGGGCTCCGCTGATCCGGTCTTGGCGGCGGTGGCTGACACGGTCACGCGGCGCAACATCCCGCTGGACTGTTTCGACCGGTTCTTCGATGCGATGACGCTGGATCTGACCCGGACGACCTGGCGGGATTGGCCCGAGTTGCGCGACGGCTACATGGAGGGCTCGGCGGCGGTGATCGGCGAGATGATGCTGCCGGTGCTGCAGCCTCGGGTGGCTGAGGCGATCGCCCCGGCGCGGGCGCTGGGCCTGGCGTTTCAGCTGACCAACTTCATTCGCGATGTGGGCGAAGACCTCGATCGCGGACGGGTTTACCTGCCGCAGGACGAGCTTGCCGCCGCCGATGCTGACCCGTGGTTGCGGACGGTGACCCCGCAGTGGCGGACGTTCCTGGCCGGTCAGATCGCGCGCAACCGGGAGCTGTACGACCAGGCCCGTCCGGGGATCGGCATGCTGCCGGGCGCCTCGGCCCGTTGTGTCGCAGCGGCGCTGACCCTGTACTCGCGCATTTTGGACGAGATCGAGGCCGCCGACTACGACGTGTTCTCCGGGCGACGCCGAGTTTCCAATCTCCGCAAGGGCGCTACCGTGGTGGCAACCTTTCTCCGCCCCACTCCCTGAGGAGCTGTGCCGTGAGCCAGAGCCAGACGCTCGTCCGTGCCTTGCAGGAGCGGTTCCCGTTGCTGCGGCCGCCGACGATTCCCGCTGGAGCGACTGCCTCAGCCCGATGAGGCCCACCTGCGGTCCACCTGGCGGCAGGCCAAGGTGAGCCGGATCGAGAAGGGGCTGGCGCTGTCTCAACAGCGCAACCCGGGCGGCTGGTACGTGATCGGGGCCAGCGAGGACGTCGGCCGTACGACGTCGATCGTCCGCTCGATCGGGGGCGTCGAGGTGGTGCTGTGGCGCGACTCGTCCGGAGCTTTGGTGGCCGGGCCGGGGGAGTGCCCGCATATGGGCGCGTCGTTGGCGGCCGGGGTGGTCAACGACTCGGTGCTCTACTGCCGCTGGCACGGCTACGAAGTGGACGCCCGGGGCACGCGCGAATGGCAGCCGTTTCCGGCGCTCGATGACGGGGTGCTGCTGTGGGTGCGGCTGGGCACGGCCGGTGAGGCGCCGTTGGATCGTCCGGTGATCTGCGAGCGGCCGCCGCTGGGGGAGTCGCTGTCGGCCGTGATCGCGATCCCGGGGACGTGTGAGCCCAAAGACATCGTGGCCAACCGGCTCGATCCGTGGCACGGGGCCTGGTTCCATCCGTACGCGTTCAGCCACCTGACCGTTGATGATGCGGCCAGCACCGATGAGGAACTGCTGGTGGACGTGGCTTTTCGGCTGAACCGCACCTGGGGGATTCCGGTGCGGGCTCGGTTCACCTGCCCCGATGCCCGGACGATCGTGATGCACATCGTCGAGGGTGAAGGGGCGGGCAGCGTGGTTGAGACCCACGCCACCCCGATGGGGATCAACCGCGACGGCCAGCACCGGACGATGATGGTCGAGGCCACGATCGCCTATTCGCCGCGGACCGGCTTTCAGCTGACCCGACATCTCAGCCCGTTGTTGAAGCCGATGGTGCGGCGGACGGCGCGCCAGCTCTGGGTGGACGATTTGGTTTACGCCGAGCGGCGCTACCAGCTACGCAGTCGAAGGGTGTGACATGGCTTTGAGGACCAGAATCGAACCCAGGTAGGTCAAGAGTCGGTCTGGGATTATCCGCGTCCGCCGCTGGTGCGCGAATGTGTCGACCCGATAGAGGTGTGGCTCGGCGGGGAGTTGATTTGCTCGTCCGATCATTCCTGGCAGGTGTTGGAGACAAGTCATCCGCCGACCTTCTACCTGCCGCGGGACGCGTTCGCGGCCGGGAGTCTCGAGCCTGCACGGGGGATGTCGGTGTGCGAGTTTAAAGGCCAGGCGCGCTATTTGAGTGTGGTCGGAGGCGAGCGCCGCGAGGATCATGCCGCGTGGTTCTACCCCTTCCCGAGCCCGGGTTTCCGGATGCTGGCTGATCACCTGGCTGTCTACGCCGGACGAATGGATCGCTGCACCGTGGCGGGGGTTGAGGTGATCCCGCAGCCAGGCAATTTCTATGGCGGCTGGATCATTCCCTCCGTCGTCGGCCCGTTCAAAGGGGACCCAGGCACGCTCGGCTGGTGAGGTTTCCTGCCCTGAGTTTGCCATCGACTGCAACGTTCGCCGCCGCAATTTCGCCGGCGAGGGTTGCATTCGGCGGCAAGGTTTTCGTTCGAGCGCGGCGGACGGGGGGCGTAAGCTTCCCCGCCCGTCCAGAGGGGTCTAGCGTGAGTTGGATGAAGACAGCGCAACTTATCGGCGGGCTGGTTCTGGTAGCGGTCGGCCTTCTGTGGACACTCCAAGGGCTCGGCATCGTCGGCGGAGGTGCGATGTCCGGTGTGACCCTCTGGGCGATCATCGGCCCGGCCGTCGCCGCCGGAGGTGCCTACCTGGTGCTTCGGTCGCGTCGGGCCGGCTGAGCCTCCTCTTCCCCAGTTCCGTTGCGAACGCCGCGGTCAGGATCGGGAAGGGCAGTGCCCGTGTCACGAGGGCTTGCCCGGTCGCCCCGGTGCTGGGCGCTCGTCAGCGCACCGTCAGAGACACTCCTGACGGGACCGGACGCGATGTGCCCGCTAAGCTACCGAACGGCTAGGCGAGTGGAAGGCCAGTGCTTCATCGTCTCCAGAGCTGTCCTGCCCTGAGAAAGCGGGAGTGTACGAGGCGCGTAGCGGGTGACTTGTACGGAGGGCGGCCCGTGTCTGCTCGGGAAGCTGCGCTGGTGACGAGTGCGTGCCGAATGGCCCTGGTGGTGAGCGCTCGTCAGCGCGACCGTCAAAGACACCTGCCGAGTTCGGACGCGATGTCGGCGGCAAGCTACCGCGAGGCGAGTGGAAGGCCTAGCCATTCATCCCCATGAGGGGCCGTCCTGCCCTGAGGGACTCCAAGCGGGAACGTAAGCCGCTTGCCGTTCTTCCACCGGAGGCAGCTTCGACGAGGGGTTGAGGTGGTCAACCTGGGGTCACCCGCTACTTGGCGCGGGAGCCTCTTGGGGCGATTGGGTGCGCCGGAGCGACCGTCGGCAGCGCGGGCGCGAACCACGGCGATGGGTGATCCTCTGAGCGACGCTGTCGTCGGCCCGCCCTGCTCACTCGCGGACGAACCGTGTGACTTGAACAAAGGCGCCTCGAGCTCACGGCGCGCTGGCCCGGATGTCGGCGCGAACTGGGGCACTGGCATCCGCAGCCGCCGTCCAGATCATGCGCGGCACTGTCCTCCACCCTGAGCGTCGGCCGGTTGGGCGGGACTTCTGCGTCCGCGGGCAGGGCGCGGGCAGCCAAGTCGCGATTGGGCGTGCCGGGGGCCGCTCGGGTGGGTTCCCGGCCAGCGCTCCCGTGTTCCGGTGGTTCGCCGAAGCGGCACCGGACGACGCCCTCCGTGCAGTCCTCGAACCGGCTGGGCGGCGTCTTGTTGGCCGGTAGGCGTGACTTATGCCTCCACGGAGATGCGCGGCTAGCCAGGTCACGTTTGGGCGCGCCGGAGTGCCGGACGGGTGGGTTCCCGGCCGGTGGTTCGCGTGCTCCGGTGGTTCGCCGAAGCGGCACCGGACGCCGCTCTCCGTGCAGTCTCCGATCTGGTCAGGCGGCGTCTTGTTGGCCGGCGTCTTGTTGGGCGGTGCTGGTGGTGGGTCGTTCTCGGCCGAGGGGGATGGTGCCGTCAGGGGTGACGAGGGCGTGGTAGCCGTGGGGTGATCGCCAGTGGAAGATGCCGTCGAGGAGTTGGGTGACGTTCCAGTCGGTGTGGGTTTTGGCGCGGTGGGTGCGTTTCCCGAACGGGCCGAGGTTGTTGGCCCGGGTTTGTTGGGTGCCGGGTGGTGCTTGGGGGTTGTAGGGGATGGTGTGGTCTTGTTCGCAGCCGCGGGCGGCCCGGTTGGACCAGGGGAAGGCTTCCACGGTGTGGCGGAGCAGGATGGCTTCCCGGAGCCGGTCGGGGATCTCGTATGCGTCGACTGCCGGGAGGTGGTCGTGGTCGAGGACGGGGACGACCCGGACGCGGCTGTGGCCGAGGAACTGCCGGACTTGATCGAGGGTGACGGCCCCGACGTGTTCGACCCGACCGATCCCGGCGCCTGATCGCAGGGTGTCGTCGGCGATGTGGACATACAGGGTGGTTTTGGGCAGGAGTCGGTCGGGGTCGATGCCGGTCAGGTCGAGCACGGCCGGCCGCTCGTCGGTCAACAGGTCTTGGTCGGTGCTGCTGGTGGCGAGGAGTTGGGTGGCGTAGCCGGGGGTGGCCAGGATGCCGAGCGCTTTGGCTCGGAGTTGCTGTCTCGACCCTTCCTCCCCTCGGCAGGTCAGGACGTCGGCGACCCGGTTCAGCATGCCGTCGAGGAACAGTCCGTCTCGGGCGGCGAGGCGGGCGAACAGGGTGGTGGAGCCGTCCCGGATCTCGCCCACCATCACCTCATGCGCTTCCTGGGCTTGCTCGGCGCGGCGGGCGGCGGCTGCTGGGTCGGCTTTGATGATCAGGCTGGTCAGGTGCCGCAACGCTCGTGGCCAGGGCATCAGGAGGGAGGCGGTGGCCAGTTGCTCATCGACCCAGCGGGCCGCTGTGGCTTTCAAACCGGCGGAGGCGCAGTCGACGGCGACCCGGATGGCTTGCCACGTTTCGAGTTCGAGTTGTTGGACTGCTGTCCAGAGCCGGGGGTGGCGATGTTTCAGGGGGTGATGTGGAGCACCAGGGCGAGTTCGTGGGCGAGGAACTCCCCCACCAGCGGGGTTCCGTCGGCCCCACCGGCGACCAGCCGTTCCACCCCCCGATTCGCGGTCGTTTCGTTGACCCGATGCTGGAGGCACGCGGCCACAATCAACGACAACTCATCAGCCTGGGCTTGTAACCGGCGTTCCCGGGCGGCAGCAAGCTGGTCGAACACGTCACCGCCCGATCCACCGCCGCCTGACTCTCCGCGGCTCGGCTCGCCGCCGCCTGACTCACCGCGGCCCGACTCACCGCCGCTCGGCGCACTGCCCGAACCACCGCGGCTCGAGCCACCAACGCCGGCCCCGTCCGCTTCTGTTTCGTCCATGTGTTCTATTGTGTAGCGACGCTCTGACATTTTGGTCCGCGACGAGGGGGATCGGCGAAAAACTTCTGACGAGTTTCGCGCCAAGGATCTCGCTCCAAGTTCGGCCACGCTCCAGACCTCGTGGCCAGACCAACTGGATCAGCCGTGATCAGCGGCGGGCTGACCTCGTGCGATTCTCGGTGCGCTTCGTTGACGCACAGGCCCGTGGCGCTCGCCGGATCCCGTAGCCAGCGCCCTAGGCCGCTGCCGAGCGAAGGTGCGCGACTAGGCGGTCCAGGTAGCGCACAGGCGTGTCCAGATCGGAGGTGGCAGTGGCGCTGATCGCCGTGGAGAGTGCGTCCGGGAGGTCTTCGGCCAGTGAGCGCAGGCGGTCGAGGAGTCGTCCCGGGTCAATCCGGGAGCGTCTGGCCAGCTTGATCCACTCGCGCTCCCTGACCTCGCCGAACCGTCGTTGACCCCCGATCGACATGGCTAGCCGATGCAGTCCGGAGTCCTCGCCGCGAGGTTCGTAGGGCAGGGCACTGGACAAGTCATAGAGCGGCGCCAGCCGGACCTGAGACCCCGAGAGTAGGAGGGCGAAGTTTTTGCCGTGGGCGTCCGAACCGCCGACCAGGTAGTTGAAGACGAGACTCTCAGTGAACCTCCACACGTCCTCGCCGCCGGAGGCTTCCCACAGCAGATCTGTGACGGTTGCTGCCCCCGGGCCACCGCTCTCCTCGTACTTCTTGCCGCGAGCCACGCCAAGGGCCTGGCACAGGTCCTCTTGGTGGATGCGCAGCGTCTCCCCCTGGTCGCGGACCCGGTCGTAGCGAGTCACGATGACGGCGCACAAGCCGTTGAACTCCTGGAACCGGGTCGGGGCAGCCCGCAGGCCAAGGTTAGACGCCGCCGCCATGGTCAGGTGCTCGTTCAGGCCGTGCCCCATGAAGCCGAGGGCGCCGGGTTTGACGATGTGAGTGGTCGGCTTGTTGCCGACGGCTTCGTGCCAGCCGCCATCCGTCCACGCCAGGGCGAACTTGGACTGGGCGCCGGCAAGACTCCAGCGCTCACCCGCGACGGTCCAGGAGCTCGCGTCCTGCCGCAGTTGTGCCAGCCGTGCGGCAATGTCGTCGTCACTCACGGCGAGGTAGCTGCCGTTCTGGCCTTGTACCTCACCTACCCGCTCCGGGGTGCAGAACTGGACGGCACCGGGGCACTCCTCGCCCATGTGGGTGAGGAGTGCAAACGGGTTCCTCGCCGAGACCCCGAACTGTCGAGCCCAACGGTCGCGGACGTCCTCGCTGTCAGGCAGGAGCCCGTCGATCCAGGGAGCGATCCGCCCCTGCCGGTAGACCTCGTCGGACAACGGCAGCGAGATAGACAGGGGCGTGGGGTTCGGGGCCGCCAGATATGCCGCGTCGTAGCGGAAGCGCAGTTGAGGGTCCTGCGTCAGCCATCCGGCAACCTCACCGCCGATCAGGACGGCGAGCTCGCGCGCTCTCTTCGCCGTCATTTCTCGCCCCAGATGATCTGGTCGAGGTCGAACGCGGAGGGTGGCGATGGGGGAAGCTCCTCGAACACCACCCCGCCTCCGAGCGCCTTGACGATGGCCATGATCTTGCCGATTTCGGCCCCCGGGTGACCCTTCTCGATCTTGATCAGAAGCTGACGGGAGACGCCGGACCGCTCGGCCAACTCCGCCTGGGTGAGTCCGCGACGTTCCCGCTCCTGCCGGAGCATGGCACCGAGGGTGAAGGTCGTTGTCGCTGGTCGGATCACAAATATCACGATACCGCGACATGTTGAAATGTCAAGGTTCAGCGACAATCGCGCACGTCGCTGAACCGCGACATCAGCGGGGTGGGCATGAGTGATCGCGCGGGATTCTTCAGGCGGGGGTGGGCCTTGGCCAAGGAGCGCGTCCGCTGGGAGAAGCAGTGGGACGACATCAACGACGACTGAGCCCGACCACCGCGACCTGGTGCCGTGACATCAGTGCCTCAGTTGGCTGAGCCACCTGGCTGCGATGGCCTTGTCCGAGGCGACGTCGGCCGAAATCAGGAACACGTCGAGCCGTGCCCGGACGCCCCACGGGCCCTCTGCGGGAACGACAAGGAGGGTGACGTCGTCGGGGACTGGCGATCCGCCGGGCTCTCGAAGTGCCCGTTGGACGCGGCTAGCTTGTGGCCCGGATGCCAGCGCAAGCAGCCCGCGAGGTGCCGGGGTTCCTCCGGAACGTCGCAGCTGATCGCGCCAGTCGGACGCCCAGGCACTCGATTCGGTGAGCACCGGAGCGATCGCCGCCTGCAGCGCGGGCTGGCCCACGGGGTAGGGGGCGCCGGCAAGTCGCTCAAGGTCCGCCGTGTGGTTCGGACGCGCGTACGCAGCGACGAGTGAGGTCCACCAGTCATCCCAGGCAGGTGTGAGCTCCGACTCCGGCCAGTCAACGGGCGCCGGTGGCACGGTCAGGAGTTGAGATGGGATGTGGATGAGTGTCCGGAGTCGCAAGGCCACAGCGAGGGGCTCCGGTCGGCCCTGAGTTAAGGCGAAGTTCACTGGTTCCCTATTTGATACATCTAGCGAGCGAGTGGCTCGACTGCGAATGGGTATTTAGCTGATGAACTCCCAATCCCAGGGGTCCTTTAGGAAACAACTGCCACCCCACGCCAAGGTTACTTGACCGGACAGTGATGCGTATGCAAGGCCGTATCCGGTGCCTCGCGAGCGGGTGGATGAGTAGCTGGACGCCATCATCCAACCGGCGTCGCCCCAGGTCCCTTCAAGACCGCTATCACTATCCAGTAACCCGTTAGTTGACGGAACGCGACCGGGCCGAGAGACGATGTGAATCCGTATGAGAAGGTGGCTTCGCGAAAGCCCGTATCGCGAATGAAGATCCAAATTGATCCACAGGAACCTGTGAGAGTGTTTGCGGGCTGGATGCCATTCTTGCTTGCGGAAGGGCAGTATGCACGTTCAACCGCGTACCTTCGTACCTTCCGCTCCATCCCTGCGCAATCCAATGTCATGGGGACTGTCATGATCTGGGAAGAGTCGCGGGGCAGGCTGTCCGCTGCTTCGGCGGTCCTCCCGCTGAGAGCGAACAGGATCATGATGGGAATGAGCATTGCAGCAAGTGGGCGCTTCTTGGGGGCTCCATTGGGGTAATGGTGACTTAGTGCGGGCTGGTGTCACCATCATTACCAAGTGTTAGTCTCAGTCAAGCAGTGTCGCCCAATCGAGTCGGACCTGGAGTGTCAGCGGCCAGTGGCCGCCAGTGAACCGGTCCCCGAGGGCGCTGGCCCATTCCTGACTAACGACTTCTTCAGGTCGAAGTAGCTAATTGCCTCTTCGTCCGAGGTGGGCCAGGACTGCTTCGGCGGCCTGCCGTCCGCTGCGCAGGGCACCTTGGATCGAGGCTCCGGCGCAGCGAGCCCCGGCCAGGAACACGCCTCCCCCCAACTCGGGCGCGGGCAGCGAGCGGTTGGGCAGCATGGCCGGGAGTGCGTCCGGGATGCGGTGTTCGGCGAGGGTCTGCCAGCCGTCCGTGGAGCAGCCGTAGATCATCCCCGCGTGCCGCCGGACGTCCGCCTCGTCGATGCTGCGGCCGTCGAGGACCACCGAACACTGCACGAGATGCCCGCCCGCGGGCGCGTACCCGGGGGCGGCGTTGCTGATCACCGCAGTGTTGGCGATCGGGCCGACTCCGCCCGGGTCGACGAACAAGAACGGCAGTTCACTAGGTGCTTTATCGACCGCGAACCACCAGGTGGCCAGCCCGCGGAGCTCCACCGACGGCACTCGAGTCAGCGCCGAACTGCTCGCCGGATCGGTGGCCACGATCACGGCCCGAGCAGTGCGGGTTTCCCCGTCCAGGCTGACCTCCACGCCGGCCCTGCTCGATCGCACGGCACTCACCCGCCGCCCCAGTTCGACCTCGGGCAGCCCGGCAGCCAACTGCTGCGGCAACGCCGCCATCCCCGCTGCGGGCAGGCCGGGGGTGTCCCGGAGGAACCAACCGATCAGCGACCGGGTGAACGAGGCGGACGTGGCCCCCGTCCGATCGGCCAGCACGCCGGAGAGGAACGTCTCGATCACACTGCGCAGCGGTCCCCTGAAGTGAGCCGCATCGAAGGACGCTGCCAAGCTGCGGTCGTCGCGCGGATCATGGTCGGTGGCCAGCCACCGCGCCAGCCCGGCCACCTGTCCGGGGGTGAGATACCGGTTGCCGAGAAGGCTCAGACCCAGCCGCGGATGCTTCAGCGGATCGGCCAGGATCTGCACCTGAGAGCCGGACCGAATCGCCACCCCGCGACCAAAGCTGCCCAGCTTCAGGGCCTCGACGTCGATGCACGCCTGCACCTCGGGGTAGGCCGGGTTCAGCAACTGGAAGCCGCGATCCAGCAGGAAGCCGTCCACCACGTCGGTGGCGACCCGTCCGCCGATGCGATCGGACGCCTCGACCACCGCCACCGCGACCCCGGCCCGGTGCAGCACCCCGGCTGCCCGCAGCCCGGCCAGCCCTGCGCCGATCACCAGCACCTCGGTCATGTCGTTCTCGCTCCCCGGCGGCCGAGCAGGCCGCGCATCGGCACCGTCCACAGATCTTCACCGGCAGTATCCCACCTAGCCAACAGCGTGTTGGCGGCCAGCATCCCGGTGGTCGCTGCCCGTTCCATCAGCGCCACCGGAAAGTCGCAGCGGACCCAATCCCCGGTCAGGGTCAGCGCCGGATACGGGGTGATCACCCCGGGTCGTTGCTGCCAGGGCGAGGGGTCGATCAGCACGCAATCATCGGCGACGACGAACTCCTCGGCCACGATGCCCATGCTCTCGGTCTCGGGGTAGGCGCGGTGCAGTTCGGTGAGCAACTGTTCCCGCACGGACGCCGCGGCAGCCGGGTCGTCCATCACCGCCGGCGAGGTGGCGTAGGCGTGCAACTCGACCACGGACCCCTGATGTTGGCGCCTCCACTGTCGAGCGCCCTCCTCGAAGCGGTCCAGCACCGAGATGTTGTCCAGCGGGCCGTAGCCGCTGGTGCCGAGGAACTCGGGCCGATCCGGGGCCACCAGGCCGTCCAACCAGAGTCGCAGCACGGCGAACGGCGGAGAGTTTCGGGTCGCCGCAACCCGCTGCTGCCAGGGCTCGGCGGGCGTGCTCACCTCGACCTCGGCGATCAACGCCCGGGCAGCCCGCGGGTCGGTGGCCAGGACGACCGCGTCCGCCTCAAGGAACTGCCCCTCCACCTGGACGCCGACCCGGCCCTCAGCGGAGATCCGTTCCACCCGGGTGTTGGTTGCGATCGTGACGCCCAACTTGCCGAGGTGGCGGCCCAGCGGGGCCCATAAAGCCGTGTCGTAATCGTCGTGCGGCACGTCGAAGGTCAGCCCTTCGGCGGACCCCATGAAGTAGGTGTGGAACATGGCGACCAGTTCGCCGGCGCCGAACTCGGACGGATCGGCGAAGAAGCTCCGGGCGAACACCTCCAGGGCCAGATCCCGGGCGGCCGGAGGGAAGCGCAACCGGTCCAGAAAGGCGGCCGCCGACTCGCCGTCGTAGTCGCTGAAGCTGCGCGGGAAGCTGACCTGCAACAGCTCCAGGGCGGCTTTGACGTCCACCCCGGCCAAAGCCCGGGGGGTGAACGTCGGGCTCTGGACGACGAAGCCGAGCACGCTCCACGGCGGCGTCCGCGGGATGGAGCTGAACGAATCGCGCAGGCCGTCGGGGCGTTGCAGCGGGTAGTCCTCGATCGGCCGCAGCCGCGACAGCGTGGGGTCGGTGCGGCGGAGCAGGTTGCGCAGGTTGTAGTACTGCCGGAAGAACGCGTGGAACCCGCGGCTCATCGTGCGGCCCCCGGCCACCGGCCAGGCGCGGACGCGTCCGCCGAGTTGCGGTTGGGCCTCCACCACGTGCACGCTCACGCCACGTTCGGCCAGGACGGTCGCCGCCGCCAACCCGGCGATGCCGCCGCCGACGACGATCACCCGTCGGGGTTGCTGGACGCGTGCCCGTCCGGTGGGCCCGGGATGCCGGACGGCGCGCCGGTCGCGTCCGGGTAGCCAGCGGCTCATCGGGCGTCCTTTCGTCCGCGGAAGAGGTGCAGGATGCCCTTCTGCCACCCGGGCACGGTCGCCACCGCGACGTCGGTGAAGCCGGCCCGAACCATCCGATCAGCGAAAGCTGCGGTGGTGTCGAACTCCAGGACGCTTTGCTGCAGGTAGCGGTACAGCGCCGGATTGCCCCCGGTCAGGGTGGCCAGCGGCAGGATCACCGTGCGGCAGATCAGGTTCCACAGCGCCTCGGCGCGCGGACGTCCGGCGACCGAGTACTCCACCACCATCAGCCAACCGTCATCAGCCAGCACCTCGTGCGCGTCGGCCAGCGCGGCGTCCCGCTGATCGGCCGGCACGTTGCGGAACAGGTAGGCGGCCAGCATCCCGTGCGGACGCTGCTCGCCGGGGATCAGATCGGCCAGGCAGCCGGCCCGACCCTGCAGAAAGCGCACCCAGGACGGCCACGGCTTGGCTTGCGCCTGGGCCAGCATGCCGGCGCTGGCGTCGATGCCCAGGATCGGGGCTGAGGGCGCCGCCCGGAGCAGCGCGGCGGTGGAGGCCCCAGACCCGCACCCGACGTCGATCAGCCGTGAGCCGCCGGGCAACCGGGAGATCAACTCGGTCGCGGCCCGGTTCAGGTGATTGTGGTAGCCGGGGTTCAAGGCGACCAGCAGGTCGTAGCGGGCGGCTCCCGCGTCGAAGTCGCGACTGACCTGATCGATCATGCTGCCCTTTCGGTGAGACGGTGCCACACCAGCAGGGTGAGGGTGACCATGGCGAAGCCGAACCCATAATCCTCGATCGGGATGTCCCAGGGGAAACGGATTCCCAGCATGTGTTCGGGGGCGTAGATCACGATCGGCGCCGACAGTTTGGTCAGCCAGCCGTCCACCCAGATCTGGAAGAAGAAGACCAGCAGCATGCTCAGCCAATATTTGGCGGTGCTGAAGATCCCGGTGCGCCACCAGGCGAACTCGACCAGCAGGACGCCGATGATCGAGATCACGGTCAGGACGGTGTACTCAGGCATCGGACCGCGCCTGCTTCAGCCGAGCCAGGACGGCTCCGACGGCCTCGTAAGTGAGTAGGCCGCAGAGCGGGATCACGATGAAGAAGACCAGCTCCTCCAGCGGCATGACGCCCAGATGAATGCCCGTGGTGAACTCCGGGGAGTACCACCAGTGGCGGCGCAGAATGCCCAGGATGTCCCACACCGAAAAGATGACCACGGTGGGGATGATGGCCAGCAGTGCCAACCGCCAGCGGCGATAGACGCGGGCGCCGAGCACCCACTCCAGCGGCAGCGTGATCAGCACGCAGCCGGCCATCAGCAGCAGATACTGATAGCGGTCCATCCGCGTCCCCTTTGCCTGTAGTCAATGTTTGTCCAACCTTAGCGGGCGAGGCTGACTAGGGCAGCGCTGATCAATGCTGTCCCGAGCGAGGACGTGCTGGGCGGGATGAGCTGCGACCCCCAGATCGTGGGGTCGTATCGGGTATCCGTTCCTCGATCTGGGGGTTGCAGATCGCCCGTCCAGTGCGCCGCAGCCGGGACATGATTGATCAGCGCTTCCCTAGATTGACCTGAGAGGCTCCCGACCCCTGGAGGTATCCATGCCTGAGTTCGTCGTGATCGCGCCGGACAAGTTCAAAGGCTCCCTGTCCGCGGCTGAGGTAGCTGCCGCGCTCGCCGAAGGAATCGCCTCGCTGGCCCCCGACCTCCCGCTGCGGCTGGCCCCGATCGCGGACGGCGGCGACGGAACGGTGGCTGCGGCGCTCGCGGCGGGGTACGCGGAGGTGGGGCTGGAGGCTTCGGGCCCGACCGGGGTTCGCCGGGCAACTCGCTACGCGCGCGACGGCGATCGGGCGGTGATCGAATTGGCTTGCGTCTGCGGCTTGGAGTTGTTGCCGGACGGCCTGGAGCCCCTGGCGTCCTCGACCTTCGGGGTGGGCGAGGTGATCCGGCATGCCGTCGAGCATGGGGTCCGGCGGATCGTGCTCGGGTTGGGCGGCAGTGCGTCCACCGATGGCGGCGCCGGGATGATGCAGGCGTTAGGGGCTCGGCTGACCGGTCAGGACGGCGCTGAGTTGCCGCTTGGGGGTGGCGCTTTGCTCGGGCTGGCTGCGGTGGAGCTGTCGGCTGTGTGGGAGTTGCTGGCAGGGGTGGAGCTTGTCGTTGCGAGTGATGTGCAGAATCCGCTGCTGGGGGCCCAGGGGGCTGTTGCTGTGTTTGGTCCGCAGAAGGGTGCGGCGGGGGCTGACCTGGTGCTGCTGGAGGCCGGTTTGGCGCGGTGGGCAGAGCTCGTCGGGGGCGACCCGGGGCTGCCGGGAGCGGGGGCGGCCGGGGGTGCGGGGTATGCCGCCGCGGCGATTCTGGGGGCGGAGCTGCGCTCGGGGATCGACCTGGTTCTGGACTTGCTGGGGTTGCGGCCCGCGTTGAGCGCAGCGCGGCTGGTGATCACCGGGGAGGGCCGGCTCGATCAGCAATCCCTGGCCGGAAAGGGTCCGATCGGGATCGCGCGGGTGGCGGCGGCGTCCGGGGTGCCCGTGGTTGCGGTGGCCGGGATCAACCTGCTGCGGGCCGAGGATCTGGCTGGTACGGGGATCTCGGCGGTCTACACCTTGGCCGAGTTGGAGCCCGATCCGCGGCGGAGCATGGCTGGGGCGGCGGAACTCCTGAGCCGGGTGGGCGCGCGGGTCGCCGTCGATCTCCTGGGCAGGCCGGAAACTTCACAGTGAATTCTGTGCGTTGAGGCGTATAGGGCGTTGATGTGCGCTGTGGACCGTGAAGTTTCCGGCGGTTCTGTCCACGGGCGCCGTGGCGGGGTGCTGGCGCGTCGTGGGTCTGGTGGTGGTCTGGTGGATGGCGGTGAACTTCTCGGCGATTTTGGTGCGTCGAGGCGTATAGGGCGGTGACGTGCGCTGTGGACCGAGAAGTTGCGCGTCACTCGGGGATGGGAGCGCCAGCGGGGTGACGAGGCCATGTGAGCCGGGGACTTCGAGGTGGCTTGGGTCGTCAACGTGGGTCGTCCGCATTAGCGTGAGGGGTTAGCGACCGTAGTCGGTAGTCAACCCCTCACGTTATTTCTCGCCTGCCCGGGCCAGCCCGGTAACCGCAGTCCTCGGACCAGCGGCATGCCGGGTCGGTAGGCCAGGTGGTCGATCGTCGGAGCGTCCAGGACGGCGAAGTCGGCCCGGCAGCCGACGGCGATCCGTCCGATGTCCCTGCGTTGCAGGGCGGTGGCTCCGCCTCGGGTCGCCGCGACAACGGCTTGGGCGGGGGTCAACCGCAACTCGCGGACGGCCAGCGCGATCACGAAGGGCATCGAGCTGGTGAAACAGGTGCCCGGATTGCAGTCCGAGGCCAGAGCGATCGTGGCTCCGGCGGCGAGCAGTCGCCGGGCATCCGGGTAGGGGTGCCGGGTGCTGAACTCGACGCCGGGTAGCAGGGTGGCGACCGTGTGCGCCGAGCCCAAGGCCTCGACGTCGGATTCACTCAAGTACGTGCAGTGGTCGACGCTGGCCGCGCCGAGCTCAACTGCCAGCGCCACCCCTGGTCCGGGCGCCAACTGGTTGCCGTGGACGCGCAACCCCAACCCGGCCGCCCGCCCTGCCAACAGCACCGCCCTCGCCTCCTCGGCATCGAAGGCGTGTGGAGACGCGGGCTCGCAGAACACGTCGATCCAGCGGGCCAGCGGGGCGGCGGCGATCAGCATCGGACCGGTGACCAAGGCCAGATAGTCGGCCCGGTCCAGCCCCGGGGGCACCACGTGCGCACCGAGGAAGGTCGTCTCCGAGGTCACTTCCCGGGCCAGCCTGAGCAGCCGCAGCTCACTCGCCAGGTCCAGCCCGTAACCGGATTTGATCTCGACCGTGGTGGTGCCCTGGGCGTGAGCTTCGGCCAATCTCTGCTGTAGACCGGCGCGCAGTTCGGAATCGGTGGCGGCGCGGGTGGCGTCGACGGTGGTGGCGATCCCGCCGCCGGTGTAGGGGCGTCCGGCCATTCGGGCGCTGAACTCAGCGGCCCGATCGCCAGCGAAGACGAGGTGGGTGTGGGAGTCGACGAAACCGGGCAGCAGGCAAGCGCCGCCCAGGCTGACTCGATGATCGGCGGCCGGGGCTTTGGCGGCTGGGCCGATCCAGGCGACCCGTGGGCCGTCCGAGCTCGGCTCGACCACGACGGCGTGATGGTCGCGGAGGCCCACCCCGTCCGGCCCTGGGTCATCGCAGGTGACCAGGCCGCCGATCTCAGTGATCAGGACGCTCATCGCAACCCGCCCAAGGCCTGCGTCAACAGCGCGGCGACGTGGCCCAGCCGGTGTCGTCCGGCCTGAACCACGTGCTCCCCGCCGACCACCACGTCCGTCACATCGGAGGCGCTCGCGGTCAAGAGCACCTGCTCCGGCGCTGATCCGGCCGTCCGGACGGACCGCAGGTCGATGCTGACCAGGTCGGCCAGCGCGCCCGGTTCGATCCGGCCGCCGTCGCCCCAGCCGACGGCTGCGTACCCGTTGGCGGACGCGATCCCCTCCAACTCCGCAGGCGTGAACCGTCCACGCTGTCGGCTGCGCAGGCGTTCGTGATGCTCCAGGCCGCGGACTTCAGCGAACGGGTCGATGATCGCGTTCTGGTCCGAGCCGAGACAGAGCCGGACGCCGGCGTCGAGCAACTCCCGGGCCGGGCCGATGCCGTCCGCGAGATCGGCCTCGGTGCTCGGGCAGAAGCAGACGATGCTGGCCGAGGCGGCGAGCAGGTCCACGTCCCCTTCGGTCAGGTGGGTGCCGTGCACCGCAGTGAAGCCGTCGTGCGCGGCGTCGGCGACCAGCGCGGTGGGGGACCGTCGGTAGTGCGCGAGCGCGGCATCGTTCTCTGCCGGTTGCTCGGAGAGATGCAGATGCAGCGGCCAGCCGTGCTCGCGGGCGTGGTCGGCGACCTCGCGCAGGTCGGCCAGCGGCACCGCCCGCACCGAGTGGGCGGCGGCCCCGATCCGGACGAGGTCACCCTCGCTCAGGGCGGCCACGCGCTCGGCCCAGGCAGTGGCCGAGTCGTCGCTGAACCGCCGTTGAACGGTATCGAGGGCCACGTGCCCATGCTCATCAAGGCCGCCGGCCAGATAGCAGGTGTCGAGCAGAGTCAGTCGAATCCCGGCCTCCCCCGCGGCCCGAATCAGGGCGTGACCCATCGCGTTGGCGTCGGCGTAGGGGAGCCCTGAGGGCTGGTGATGCAGGTAATGGAACTCCCCGACCACGGTGTAACCGGCCAGCACCATCTCCGCGAAAGTGGCTCTGGCAAGGAGAAACAAGCTCTCCGGGGTCAGCGTGGCGGCGACCTGGTACATCTGTTCGCGCCACGTCCAGAAGGTGCCGCCGTGATCGTGGGTTCGTCCGCGCAGGGCCCGATGGAACGCGTGCGAGTGCGCGTTGGCGAACCCGGGCCGGGTCAGCCCGGGCAGCACCGTTGCCGCGCCAGGTTCAGCCGCCGCAGTGACGCGGGTGATCCGTCCGGCCTCGACGTCGAGCGCCACCCCGGCGGCGATCCCGCCGGGGAGCAGGGCTTGCTCGCACCAGAACCTCATCCGGCCAACTCCTCCAGCACCGCAACCAAGGCCCCGATTCCGGCCAGGCAGTCGGCCTCCTCGGCATGCTCGGACGGCGAATGCGACGTCCCGTCAGGGTTCCGGACGAACAACATCGCGCTCGGTACCCCGGCGTTGTCCAGGATGCCGGCGTCATGCCCGGCCGCCGTCCCCAACAGCGGAGCGTCAAGAAGGACGGCCAGCCGATCCCGCAACACAGCATCGAAGGGGGTGAGCGGCGTCCACGATTCATTGACGATCTGGCCGCCCTGCGCGCTGATCGGCTGCCACCTGTCGGTCAGGCTCGTGCACCGAAGCCTCCTCCGGGCCGCGCGAATCCAGCCACGCGGTCACGTGCCCGGGGATCGCGTTGACCCCGCCGGGGTCGATGCGCACCTTGCCGACGGTGGCCACCGAGTCGTTCTTCGCCGGCACCCACCGTGCCGCCAGACCACCCCCGCGCACCCCAGCATCGCGTCGCGGCGGTCGTCCATGCGGGTGGTGCCGGCGTGGTCGGCCCGCCCCGGGAGGTCGATGCGCCACCGCCCGTGCGGCCAGATGTCACGGCGCCACCGCCACCGGCGGCCCAGATCGACCAGGCCGCGGCCCTGTTCGACGTGCAACTCGACGAACGTGCACCGAGCCGGGCCAGCGCCTGTCCGGGTCGACCCCGACCGGCTCCGGCGCCGCCCGTCCGCAACGCCTGCGGCCAGGCTGATGCCGGCGTCGTCGGTGAGCGCCAACGCCCGCTCGGCGCTGAGCGCGCCGGTGATCAGACGGGAACCGGCACAGGCGACCCCGAACCGGGCGCCCTCCTCGTCGACAAAGTTCACCACCCCCAGCGGCCCCGCGGGGTGAAGCCTCTCGGGCCCGCAGCTCATCGATCGCGGCCAGCGCCGAGACCACCCCGAGCGGTCCGTCGAAGGCACCCCCGTCGGGCACGCTGTCGAGATGGGAGCCGACCACCACCCCCGGTGCCGACGCCCGGCTGTCACCCACAACCCACCAGCCCCACTGGTTACCGGCGCGGTCCACGCTGTAGGCCAGGCCGAGCCGCTCGCATTGGGCGGCGAACCAGGCCCGGAGCTGAGCGTCCTCCAACGTCCAAGCGAAGCGGCGGTACCCGCCGGCGTCGGTGCGTCGCGACCCAGGGGCGCAGCTCGTCCCACAACGCCGGAGGTGCGCGATTCATCTCAGGCTTCCCTCATCGGGATCCGCACGCCCTGCTGGGCGGCGACCTCGACCGGCGCGGTCGTACCCGGCGTCGACATGCCGGATGACCCCCATCCCGGGATCGTTGGTGAGTACCCTGGCGAGCTTTTCGGCCGCCAGGGCGGTGCCGTCGGCGAGGCTCACCTGACCGGCGTGGATGGAGCGGCCGATGCCGACCCCGCCGCCGTGGTGGATCGACACCCAGGTCGCCCCCGATGAGGTGGCGGTCAACGCGTTGAGCAGCGGCCAGTCGGCGATGGCGTCCGACCCGTCCGCCATCGATTCGGTCTCGCGGTAGGGGTGGCGACCGACCCGCAGTCGAGGTGGTCACGCCCGATCACGATCGGAGCGCTGACCTGGCCACCGGCGACCAGGTCGTTGAAGGCGAGGCCGGCCCGGTCGCGTTCGCCCTAGCCGATCCAGCAGATGCGGGCGGGCAGGCCCTGGAAGGCGATCTTCTCCTGGGCGCCGCGCATCCACTTCTGCAGCCGGTCGTTGTCGGGGAACAGGTCCATCACGGCCTTGTCGGTGGCGTAGATGTCCTTCGGGTCACCCGACAGCGCCACCCAGCGGAACGGGCCCTTGCCCTCGCAGAACAGCGGGCGGATGTAGGCGGGCACGAAGCCGGGGAACTCGAACGCCCGCTCGTAGCCGCCGAGCCGGGCCTCGTCGCGGATCGAGTTGCCGTAGTCGAAGACCTCGGCGCCAGCGTCCTGGAACTCCACCATCGCCTGGACGTGCTTGGCCATCGAGTCGCGGGCCCGGTCGGTGAAGTCCTCGGGCTTGCGCTCGGCGTAATCGTGCCAGTCCTCGACCGAAATGCCCTCCGGCAGGTAGGACAGCGGATCGTGGGCCGAGGTCTGGTCGGTGACGATGTCGATCGGCACCCCCCGCCGCAGCAGCTCGGGGAAGACCTCCGCGGCATTGCCCACGACACCCCACCGACCAGGCCCGGCGCGTCGCCTTGCGGCCCGCAGCGACCTGCGACCGCGTGGTCGAGGTCGTCGGCGACCTCGTCGAGGTAGCGATGCTCCACCCGGCGGGCCAACCGGGCCGGGTCGACGTCGACGATCAGGCAGGCCCCCTCGTTGAGGGTGACCGCCAACGGCTGTGCACCGCCCATCCCGCCGCAGCCGGCGGTCAGGGTGAGGGTGCCGGCCAGGGTGCCGGCGAAGTGTTTGTCGGCGACCGCGGCGAAGGTCTCATAGGTGCCCTGCACGATGCCCTGGGTGCCGATGTAGATCCACGAGCCGGCGGTCATCTGGCCGTACATGGTCAGGCCGAGGTGCTCCAGCCGCCGGAACTCGGGCCAGTTCGCCCAGTCGCCGACCAGGTTCGAGTTGGCCAGCAGCACCCGCGGCGCCCATTCGTGGGTGCGGAACACGCCGACCGGTTTGCCCGACTGGACGAGCATGGTTTCGTCCGCGCGCAGGTCGGTCAGGGTGCGGACCATGGCGTCGAAGCAGGCCCAGTTGCGGGCCGCTCGTCCGGTGCCGCCGTAGACGACCAGGTCGTCGGGACGCTCGGCCACCTGTGGATCGAGGTTGTTCATCAGCATCCGCAGCGGCGCCTCGGTGCTCCATTGGCGGGCCGTGAGGGTCGTGCCTCGTGCTGCCCGAACCGGGCGGCTTCCTTCCATGGCGGTGCGTCCTTCCTAGTGAAGTGGTGATTCCAGCACGCTGTTCGCTGCCGCGACCGCGCCTCCGGTGGTGATCAGGTGGTGGGCCAGGTCAATCTCGGGGGAGAGCCAACGATCGGCCCCCGGCCCGGGCACGCCCGCCTCGTGCAGCGCCGCAATCACGGCGGCGTGCGCCGGGGAGGGGGTCAGCGGGGCTCGCAGTTCGATCCCGCGGGCGGCGGTGAGCAGCTCGATCGCCAGCACCCGGCTGAGCGCGTCGACAGACCGGCGCAGCTTGCGGGCCGCCGACCAGCCCATCGAGACGTGATCCTCCTGCATGGCGCTGGAGGGGATCGAGTCGACGCTGGCCGGGGCGGCCAGGCGCTTCAGTTCGGAGACCATCGCCGCCTGGGTGTACTGGGCGATCATGTAGCCCGAATCGACCCCAGGATCGGCGGCCAGGAAGGGCGGCAGTCCGTGGCTGCGGGCCGGATCGAGCAGCCGGTCGGTGCGCCGCTCACTGATCCCGGCCAGATCGGCGGCGACGATGGCCAGGAAGTCCAGCACGTAGCCGAGCGGGGCGCCGTGGAAGTTGCCGTTGGATTCGACCCGACCGTCGAACGTGACCACCGGGTTGTCGATCGCCGAGGCCAACTCGCAGCCGGCCACCCGTCCGGCATGCTCGATCGTGTCCCGGACGGCACCCGCGACCTGCGGGGCGCAGCGCAGTGAATACGCGTCTTGGACGATGCCGTCGTCGGCTCCCCGATGCGCCTCGCGGATGCCGCTACCCCGGAGCAGGGCGCGCAGGTTGGCGGCGGAGAGTTGTTGGCCCGGTTGCGGACGCAGCGCCTGCAGGTCGGCGGCGAACACGTTGTCGGTCCCGAACAAGCCCTCCACACTCATCGCGGCAGTGAGGTCGGCGGCGGTGACCAGGGCGCGCAGATCGGTGATCGCCAGGCACAGCATGCCGAGCATGCCGTCGGTGCCGTTGATCAGAGCCAGGCCCTCCTTCTCGGCGAACTCCACCGGCTCGATCCCGGCCTCGCGCAAGGCTTCGGACGCGGGGCGCACCTGGTTGGACGAGTCGCGCACCAGACCCTCACCCATCAACGCCAACGCGCAGTGGGCCAGCGGAGCCAGGTCCCCGGAGCAGCCGAGCGACCCGTACTCGTGCACCACCGGGTTCACCCCGGCGTTCAGCATCGCCAGGTAACTGCGTAGAGTCGCCGGACGGATGCCGGTGCGTCCGGTGGCCAGGGTTTGCAGGCGCAGCAGCATCAGCCCGCGGACCACCTCGGCCTCCACCTCCGGCCCGGTCCCCGCGGCGTGGCTGCGGATCAGCGAACGCTGCAACTGGGCCCGATTTGCCGGCGGAATGTGCCGGGTCGCCAGCGCGCCGAAGCCGGTGGACACGCCGTAGTGCGGGAACTCGTCCCGGGCCAGCCCGTCCACGATCGCCCTCCCCTGGGCGACCCGCTCCAGGGCGGCCGGGCTCACCGTGACCGGGGCCCTGTGTCTGGCCACCGCCACCACGTCCCCGATCGTGAGCGGGGTCTCGCCGATCAACACCATGTCTGCAATTGCAGCGCCTGGACGACCCTCGCGGCAGGGAGTTCGGTCGCCAGGTGTCTCTCATCTGAGACACCGCGGAGTCGAGGCGGGATGATGGAGGCATGGTCACCAGCCCCGCCGCCGGACACGCGCTCGATGTGTTGACCCTGCTGGCGCGCAATGCCGAGCCGCTGCGGGCCTCGGCGATCGCCCTCGAACTGGGCCTGCCCCGCTCGACCACGTACCGGTTGCTGAGCACGCTGGCCGTCCGGGGTTTCGTCAGTAACCCGCAGGGCAGCGGAGGCTACGCGTTGGGGGCGACCGCTTACGAACTCGGGTTCGCCTACCAGCGGCAGCAACCGTTGCAGCGCGCCGCGCGCAGGTTCATCGTCGGCCTGGTCGAGCGCACCGGCGAGAACGCGCAACTGGCTGTGCTCCAAGGCAAAGACTCGATGTACGTGCTCGAGGAGCGCGCTCCCGGACGGCCCTCCCTGGTCTCTGCGGTGGGCGTCCGGCTACCGGCGGAACTCACTGCCAGCGGCCTGGCGATGCTCGCCCACCTCTCCTCCACCCAGATCAGCGCGCTCTACCCGCACGCCTCGGTGCTGACTCGTCGGACGGAACTCGGCCCGACCACCGTGGCCGACCTTCGCCGCACCCTGGGCGAGGTTCGCCGCCGAGGGTATTCCTCCGAACAGGGCACGGTCACCGCGCGGCTGTCCTCGATCGCGGTGCCGTTGCTCGACTCCGAAGGACGCCCGTTGGCCGCGGTCGCGCTCACTTTTGCCGACGGCCAAGACGACGCCGGCTTCCGCCCAGCCCTCGATGTCGCAGTCGCCGGCATTCGCGGACGGCTGGGTTACCGGTAAGGCCTTGCCCGCCGGATCAGCTGAGACGAGACTGCTGTGCATCCTGGAAAGGGGTTGTCGATGAGCGATCACACGTATGGAATCAGCGAAATTGTCGGAACGTCCGCCGTCTCGATCGAGGACGCGGTCAACTGCGCCGTCGCCCGGGCCAACAAGACCTTGCGTCACCTGGACTGGTTCGAGGTGGTCAACGTCCGCGGCCACCTGCAGGACGGCCAGGTGGGCCATTACCAGGTGACCCTCAAGATCGGCTTCCGGATCGACGACTGAGGAGTTGAGCGACGACTGACTACTCGTTGGCGTAGCTGTCGTCGGCTTCGTCGGCCTGCTTCAGCTTGCGATAGTGACGATTTCGGACGCTGAGAATCGCGGTCGCGAGCAGCGCGGCGAGGGTTGAGGCCATCAGCACCCCGATCTTGCCGGCGTCGCCGTAGTCGCTGTCGGCGCCGAAGGAGAGGTCGTTGATCAGCAGCGACACGGTGAAACCGACCCCGCCGAGGGCAGCCACGCCGACCACGTCCACCCAGGTCAGGTCGGGGTCGAGGCTCGCCCGGCGCAATCGGGTGACCAGCCACGTGCCCGCGGTGATCCCGACCAGCTTGCCCAACACCAGCGCTGCGATGATGCCCAACCCGACGGTGCTGGTGAGCGCCTGAACGAACTTCTCGCCACCACCGATCACCACCCCGGCCGAGAAGAAGGCGAAGACCGGCACCGCGAACCCCGCCGACAACGGACGAATCCGGTGCTCGAGGGAGTGCGCCAGTCCACGATCCGGGTCACCGGCCCCCACCGGCACGGTGAACGCGGTCAGCACGCCGGCCACCGTGGCGTGCACTCCCGAGTTGTACAGCAGCGCCCAGGCCGCCAGCCCGACCGGCAACAGCACGAACCACGTGGCAAGGCCCCTCTGCTCGAACACGTCGCGCCAGCGCCGGACGACGAACCCGAACACCACCACCATGCCCAAGGCGGCGGCCAGAAAGCCGAGATTGAGGTTGCTGGAGTAGAACAGCGCGATGATCACGATCGCGATCAGGTCGTCCACCACGGCCAGGGTCAACAGGAACGTGCGCAGGGCTGTCGGCAGATGGCTGCCGATCACGGCCAACACGGCCAACGCGAAGGCGATGTCGGTCGCGGTCGGAATCGCCCAGCCGCGCAGCGGTTCCGCCCCGGCGCCCAGGTTGATCCCGACATAGATCAGCGCGGGAACCACCACGCCGGCAACCGCTGCGGCGATCGGCACCAGCGCCTTCGCCGGATCCCGCAACTCACCTTCGACGAACTCCCGCTTCAACTCCAGCCCGGCCATGAAGAAGAAGACCGCCAGCAGGCCGTCCGCTGCCCAATGGCCCAGGCTGAGCCGGAGGTGGAAGTCGCCGACGTCGACGCCGAACTTGGCGTCCCGCAGGGCCAGGTAGGCCTGGGGCGCGGTGTTGGCCCAGATCAGCGCCGCCACTCCGGCGGCCAACAGGAGCATGCCGCCGATCGACTCGGTGCGCAGCACCGACTGCAGGCGCTGCCACTCGCGCTGGGTTGCCCGCCGAAGCGGAAGGGTCGGTTGGCTCATTCGCCCATCCTGCCAGGGGCTTCTGACAAGCGCAGCGATCGTAGGTGGACACCGCACTTGTGCCTATTGTCGAGGCGTCCCAAGCGCTCCTAGGCTCCGACCAGACGGCGCCGTCGTCCGCGTTCGGCGCGCCCTGACAGCCTGGAGGCACCGTGAAGAACATCCCGCAGGCCCTGTGGGCTCTGACCGAGCGAGCGACCCCGGACCATTACCGCCGGGCGACCCTGATGTTCGCCGACCCGGCGCCCAAGCCGCTGCCCCCGCCAGAGTCGGTGCGCCACCAGCCGGTTCGGCCGAGCGCTGACCTGCACCCGGTCTACCCGTGGCAGAACCTCACCTTCGAGGGTGGCGGGGCCAAGGGTTACGCCTACATCGGGGCGATCCAGGCGTTGGAGAAGGCCGGCCTCTACCCGACCTACATCCGCCGCATCGCCGGCACCAGCGTGGGCAGCATGTTGGCCCTGTTCGCGACCCTGGGCGTCTCCAGTGAGGAGATGATCGCCCGGGTCCCGGCCGACCTGCAGGCTCTGGTGATGGACGGCGGTGGCGGCCGGGTCGGCTCGATGGCGCGGACCGCCGTCACTCGGGGATGCATCCGGGCCAACGGGCGATGGCGTTCCTCGGCGCGATCCTGGAGGACTACACCGGCAGTGCGGACGTCACCTTCCAGCAGTTGCTGGAGTGCACCGGACGTGAGCTCTGCGTCGCCGTGACCAACGTCACCCGGATGATGACCGAGTACTGCCACCCCAAGACCACCCCGAACATGCCGGTGCGGGTGGCGATCAGGATGTCGATGTCACTGCCGGTGCTGTTGCAGCCGGTGTTGCTGCAGAAGACCGGCGCACTCGGCGACGTTGACACCGCCGAGGTCTACGTCGATGGGGGAGTGCTCTGCAACAACCCCAGCCACGCCTTCGACGGCTGGTGGCTTTCGATGGCGCCCACCGACGGCTTCCTGCATCGCGTCCTCGATCTGGACGACGCCGCCGGCTACTACGCCCGCTCCGTCCGGTTCAGCCCGATCAACGAGCAGACGCTGGCGTTCACCCTGTTCTCCTCCGACGAGGCTGACCTGACCCGCACCTGGGTGCGTCCCGGTGGCGGCCCTCCGCCTCGTCCGCAAACCCCGGAGAAGCTGCACTACGAGGCGATCGAACGGGAGACCGCCATGCTGGCCCAGTTTCCGGAAACCGCTGCGCCGGCTGCTGGCCGCGTTGGGCGAGGTCGACCTTGACGCGGACGGACGCGTCTCGGAGAAGGAACTGGCCAGGGCCGTCGAAGCCGGCGATGTCAGTTCGGTGGAGCTGCTCAGCATCTTCGGCACCACCTCGATCGCGGAGATCTTCGGGACGCTGAACCGCAACGCGGACGGGTTCATCGACTTCGCCGAGGTAGTGGCCTTCATCCAGAGTGTCGGGGGTGACCTGACCACTCAGCTGGTCGGCTACCCCGCACGTCCGCCCCGCTCGCTGGCCGGTTTCGCGGCGAACCTGTTCGACGCGGTCAGTCGAGACCTGAGCCGGGCCACCGTGACGCCGCAGGAGCGGGCCCGGACGGTGCCGATCTGCACCGACTACGTGACCACCCGCTCGTTCGGACTCGTCGCGGCCGATCTGGCCTTCCTGATCGAGTCCGCCAAGCGCAGTACCCGGGCCTTCCTGCTCGACTTCGACGCCCAACGAGCGGGATAGGTGCCCGCCCAGAGCTCAATCAACTCCGGACGGGCACCCAACGGTCAGTACTTCACCGTGATCGTGGAACTGGTGCCCTTGACGCTGTAGCCACATTGGGGCGTCGCGTCGGTGGTCAGGTACGTCCAGGACGGGTACTTCCTGGTTCCGGCGACGTTCTTGAAGTACAGCCCGGAGAAGATGACCGAGCTTCCCGGGAACTGACCGCACTCGGAGACGGAGTAGACCTCCAAGGCGGCTCCGAAGGTCCAGTTCATCTTCCGCCCGCCCGCCGTGGTGGTGAAGCTGGTGCTGGCCAGAGAGCCGTTGTCCTTGGTGACGATCTTCCAGGTGGAGCACACCCCGGTCGAGGACGAGCAGCCCGTGCCGGTGATGGTGCCGTACACGGTGGCTCCGGTCACGGGGAGATACTCGCTGTGATACGTGTTCCCCACGCTGCAGCAGTTCCAGCTGGCGATGGACCACTCAGTGAAGCCGGAACCGATCTGGTTCCAGGCCAGTACCGGCTGCATGATGATCGGCGTGCCGGTCAGGTTCTGCAGCCCGGGGAAGAAGTAGACGGTCTGCGGGCCGATCACGGTGGGGGCGGGAGGGACCGTCCAGGTGGCGCGCAGATACGACATGGAGCCGACGGTGGCGCTGGCGTCAGCGACCCAGCCGGTGACGTCCGGCACCGTGCCGGCCTCCGGTACGCCGGGCTTGCCGGGCGCGACCGGTTTGCCGTGCAGGTCGAAGCGCGGGTGGCCGCAGGCTGGGATCTGGCGGCCTTTGGCCTTGTCAGCGGCAGTGACCAGGTCTGCTGCTGACTTATCACCACTCTGCGGGAGCTCGGCCAGGGCGGCCGCCGGAAGATCAACGATCACCTCGCCGGAGCCGTTCGGCAGGACCACCTGGTTCGCACCCACTTGGTGAACGCAGTCTGGGTGCAGGTAGCCATTCGGGGTGGGCATGAACTCGGCCGGAACTGAGGCCGGACGTTGACCGGTCGCGACCGTGGCGGCGGGGGAGGTGGTGGGCAGGGGGGTGGCAATTGCGGCGCCAGAGGCGAGGACGAGGCCGACCAGGGTGGCGACCGCGGCAAGAGGGAGAAGGGGGCGGGCTGGATGGTGTTGAGGGTGATTCATTTAGTAAAGATAAACTCGCAAGGGGTCGCGCAGGTGCCCGAGAGGGCACCCGCGCGTGAATCTGTCGTGAACGAACGGACGGTTCTCGAAATTCATCAATCTGCGAGCGGGAACACCATGCGGGTGACGTTCTGCTCGGGGTCGATTCCCGGAGGGCTGTCATAGCACTCGAACATGGCGTCGGCGAGTTCGACGGGCTGCTCGGCGAGCCACCCCATCAACTCGTCGTAGCTCTGGGCCAGCCGATCGTAGGGCCCGATGTGGGTGCCGATCAGGGCCTGAGTCGCCGGATGGTCGGTGACGGTCAGGCTCGGCGCGTCGATCACGTGATCGATCCCGAAGCCGATCTCAACGTCGACCACGTCGGTCGGCATCGAGAAGTACTTGGCATAAGCCGGGCCGATCAGCTGCCCTCCGGCGGCAGCAACCGTACCCGCTACCTCCTGCAGAGTCTCCGGGAAGATGCTGGGCAGGTCAGCCGTGGGTACGACGTGTCGGCGTCCGGCACTCACCCAGGGGCCGAAAGTCCCCTGGTGGGGGTTCAATCCGGTCATGATTCCTCCTGGTTGTTCGGTTGACCGTCCTTACACCCGGGCGGCGTAGGGCAGGTCGGGGAAGGCGTCGGCCACGCCGGCGCAGGTCAGTTCGCCACCGACGGTGTTCAGGCCGAGGGCCAACGGGGCGTTTGCCGCGCACGCTTGCCGCCAGCCGAGGTTGGCCAGCTGGACGGCGTAGGGCAGGGTCGCGTTCGTCAACGCCCAGGTGGAGGTGTTGGGTACCGCCCCCGGCATGTTGGCCACGCAGTAGAAGATCGAGTTGTGCACCATGAACGTCGGGTCGGCGTGGGTGGTCGGATGGGAATCCTCGAAGCAACCGCCCTGGTCGATGGCCACGTCGACCAGCACCGAGCCGGGCTTCATCTGGGCGACCATCTCGTTGGTGACCAGTTTGGGCGCCTTGGCGCCGGGGATCAGCACCGTGCCGATCACCAGATCGGCGGCCAAGACCTGCTCCCGGACGCTCAGCGCCGTCGACACAATGCCTTGAATCCGGTTGTCGTAGCGCCAGAAGGTGAGCCGCAGCTTCTCCAGGTCGGTGTCCAGGATGGTGACGTTGGCGCCCATGCCCAGGGCGATATTGGCGGCGTTCTGACCGGCCGTTCCGCCGCCGAGCACCACCACCTTCGCGTTCGGCACGCCACCGACCGCACCCATCAGCACCCCGCGTCCGCCTTGGGTGCGCATCATCGCGTGCGCCCCCACCTGGGGTGCCAGACAGCCGGCGACCTCCGACATCGGGTAGAGCAGCGGCAGCAAGCCGCTGGGGAGTTGCACCGTCTCGTAGGCGATGGCGGTGGTGCCCGCGTTCAGCAGCGCTTCGGTCTGCGGACGATCGGCAGCCAGATGCAGGTAGGTGAACAGGAGCAGATCGTCACGCAGGAAGCCGTACTCGGAGGCGACCGGCTCCTTCACCTTCATCACCATCTCGCCGGCGGCCCAGGTCGCCGCGGCGCCCTCGACCATGGTGGCCCCTTGAGCCACGTACTCGGCATCGCTGATCGAGGAGCCCAGGCCCGCGCCCTGCTCGATGAACACCTGATGGCCCCGTCGGACCAGCTCATTCACCCCCACCGGGGTGATGCCCACCCGGAACTCGTTGTTCTTGACTTCAGCGGGGACGGCAATCTTCATGGCGGGCTTTCTTCCGGTGCGGCGTGTTCTCACGAGACTAGTGACCGGCACCGGAAGATCGCCACTCGCCCTTGCTAACGGGCAGCGGGCGTCATCAGCTGGAAGGGCTCGCCGTCCGGACCGGTCGCGCTGAGCAGGCGTCCGAACTCGAAGTCGTAGGGCTCGCCGACCACGGTTCCGCCATTCGCGTTGATCACCTCGATCGCCGCGTCGACATCGTTGTGCTGGAAGCAGACCGACCAGGCCGCGGGGCCCGCCCCGGCCGGCGTGATCTCGCCGATTCCGCCAGCCGGGTACTCGCCACCGGGCACCGTGAACATCGAGTACTTCATCTCCATGCTCGAGTAGTCGCTGTAGGTGTAGCCGAAGGTGTCGGTGTAGAAGGTGCGCGCACCCTCGTAGTCCCCGGTCATCAGATCGTTCCAGGCGATCGAACCGTGAACCTCGGTGACATTGAAACCGGTGTGTTCTATGGCCTGCCAGGCTCCCACGGCGGCGCCGGTCGGGTCGATCCACATGCCCATCCAGCCCAGCGGCCCGACCTGCATCGGCGGGTACAGCGGCTTCGCGCCGTTGGCCTGGGCGGCAGCGTCGGTGGCGGCGATGTCGGTGCTGGCCAGGTAGACCGACCAGACGTTGGGGGCCTCCTCCATGCCCTCCATGGTCGGCATCAGCCCGGCAACCACCGCGCCCTCGGCCATGGCGGAGCAGTAGCCGCCGAAGTTCTCGGGGGTGGATTCGGTGAACGTCCAGCCCAGGAGGGCGCTGTAGAAGGACTGGCTGGTGCCAAGATCCTTGACCATCAGGTCAACCCAGCAAGGGGTTCCCGGGAGCCAAGCGTCGGGGTGTGCGGTCATGGTGCTTCCTCTCTCAACAAGTGACGGCGACTCTAAACGCTGGGACTGACAAAAGTCACGATGCCCTGATTGGCACGTCTTCACTCGTGATGCAGGGCGCGCACCACGTCCAAGCGGGCGGCGGAGCGGGCCGGCACGAACGCCGCCAGCAGCCCGAAAACCATCCCGACCCCTGCGGTCAGGGCGATCCCGCCCCAGGGGAAGGAGTAGGGCATCGGCCAGCCGATCGCGCTCATCGCCGACACCAGGGCGTAGCCCAGCCAGAGCCCTGCCAGCACCCCGAACACCGTCCCGATCAGGGAGAGCAACAGTGACTCGGCGATCACCATCCGCCTGATCTGGCGCCTCGTAGCACCGACCGCCCGCAGCATCCCGATCTCGCGGGTCCGGCCCAGCACACTGATCGCCAGGGTGTTCACCAGGGCCAGCAGCGAGGGCAGTGCCAGGGCGGCGATCAGGGAGTAGAAGATGATGATCGTGGAGTCGAACGTGACCAGCTGTTCGTCGCGCCATTGGGCTGCCTCGTACAGCCGGAAGGCGGGGTAGTCGGCGACGATGGCGGTCATCGCGGCGGTCACGCTGGTCGGGTCGGCGCCGGGCACCCGGTTGGCCATCACCAACAGGTCGGCGGTGACGGCGAAGTCGCGGGCGAGATTCGCCTGCGACACATACACCGTCGACAGCTTGGCGTTGAGGTAGTCGTTCCCGATCCCGGCAACGTGGTAGATCCGCGGTCCGCTGGGGGTGTCCAGGTCGACCTGCTGACCGACTCGAAGGCCGTTCTGAGACGCGTAAATGCCGTTGGCGATCAGCCACCGTCCGCTACCCAGCTGGTCGAGGGCGGCGTCCGTGCTCGGGTTGTTCCACTCGAAGTCGGCCACCTCGCGGTAGCCGACCGGGTCGATCCCGATCACTTGGACGGCCGCCCCGCCGACCCGTCCTTGGGCCAGTCGCAGCGTGGAGACCGCACCGATGCCCTCAGCGCGGCGCACCTCAGAGGCCAGCCGCGGCCCGGCGGCGACGTTGCCCTGGCTGAGGATGATCGACTGCGGAATGACCAGGTAGTCCGCGGACATGGAGCGGGTGATGTAGCTGGTGAACCCAGCGAAGACCGCGGTGACCACGGTCAACATGGCCACGATCGAGGCCAAGCCCAGCATCACCGAGGTGACCGTGATCGCGCTGCGCCCCGGGTTCCGTTGCAGGTTGCTGCGGGCGATCGCACCCTCGCGGGCGAAAGCCAGGTCGATCACCGCTCCGAACCAGTCGGCCAGCGGACTCACCGCGGCGGGGGCGGTCAGCGCGGCCCCGATCAGGAAGACCACCGCGCTCCAGCCGACCAGCTCCGAGATGCCGGTGGTCAGCGCGAACACCGAGAGCAGCAGCATCGCGGCGCCGAGCCAGGCCCGCAGCCCGACCTTGCGCTGGTAGCTCTCGCCGACTTGAGGACGCATCGCCTCCATCGGGGTCACTCGTCCGGCGGCTCTGGCGGGCAGCAGTGCCGCCGCGACGGTCACCCCGACGCCGAGCCCGATCGCCAGCGCCCAGCTGCTCGGGGCGAACACCGGATCGCCGAGGCTCTGGTGGAGCAGCCGCTCGAACAGCGGTGACATGAAGGCGAACAACGCGGTCGCCATGCCCCAGCCGGCAGCGATGCCCAACCCGGTGCCGATGATGCCCTGGATCAGTGATTCGACCAGGAACATCCGGGTGATGGTGGCTCGCCGTGCGCCGATCGCCCGCAGCATCCCGATCTCCCGGCGCCGTTCCGCGACCACGGCCCGGAAGCTGTTCATGATGATGAAACCGGCGGTGGCCAGGGCGAACACCCCGAACATGGTGAACGCGAAGGTGCCCACCTGGAGTGAGGCGAGCAGGGAGGAGTTGGTCGACAACCCGCCGACGTCGTAGCCCTCCCCGACCGCGCGCCGGACGGCCGCCTCGACCACCTCGCGCACCGTGCCCGGCTCGAAGGCCGCCTCTACCGCGGTGATCCGGCCGCCGAAACCGAACAGCCGTTGGGCGGCCGACAGTGGCAGGTAGACCGTCTCCTGGCCCGGGACGGTCGCTGGGCTGAGTAGGCCGAGCACGGTCAGGCCGGTGGTCCCGACCGCTGAGGGGACGGTCAACCGATCGCCGATGCTCAGGCCCAGCCGTCCGGCAAGATCGGCCGAGAGGACGGCCACGTCAGCGTCCGCCACGGCCAGGGCGCGCCCTCGGACCAGCGTGAGGTCGCGGATCTGCGCCGCCGAGGCAGGGTCGATCCCGATCATGATCAGCTGGGTCACCTGGTCGGCGAGCGGACGATCCGGGTCACTCGGCAGCGGGACCGTCCGCTGGACCTGGGGGCTGGCCGACGCTATCCCGGGCGTCCGGGCGACCTGCTGCAGGACCGTCACCTCGAACGGCTGGTTGAAGCTGCTGGTCACCCGCAGATCCACCTGGCCGGCTGTCGCCAGCAGGCTCCGGTTGAACACCTCGACCAAGGTCGGGGTGATCCCGTTGAGGCCGAAAATCAGCATCACCCCGAAGACCACGGCCAGCGTGGTCAACAGCGAGCGCACCCCCCGCCCCCGAAGGTAGCGCCAAGCGAGCCGCACCGAGGTCACAGCAGGTCCGCCTCCTCCATCGCCCGGCGGGCGGCTTCCCGCGTGCCGTCCAGGCCGGTGTCGCCGATGATCTTCCCGTCCCGCATCAGGACCAGCCGTCCGGCGTAGCTGGCGATCCGCGGATCGTGGGTGACCATCAGCACCGAGCGTCCCCACTCCCCGGCGACCTGCTGCAGCAAGGCCGCGATCTCGGCGCCCGAGCGCGAGTCGAGGTTCCCGGTGGGCTCGTCGGCCAGCACCAGCGCCGGCTCGGTGGACAGAGCCCGGGCGACGGCGACCCGCTGCTGCTGGCCGCCGGACAGCTCGTCCGGTCGGTTCCGGACGCGATCGCCGAGCCCCACCCGCTGCAGCCAGACCGTTGCTCGGGCTTCGGCGTCGCGCACCCCGTCCAGGGTCAGCGGCAGGGCCGCATTCTCGACCGCGCTGAGCACCGGAATCAGGTTGAAGAACTGGAACACGAAGCCGATCCGGCGACGGCGGAGTTCGGTCACCTTGTCGTCACCCAGGTCGTTGAGGTCCTGCCCGTCGAGTCGGACGCTGCCCGACGTCGGGGTGTCGAGGCCGCCGATCAGGTTGAGCAGGGTCGATTTGCCGCAGCCGCTGGGGCCCATCACCGCGACGAACTCTCCGGGCGCCAGGGTCAGATCGACCCCGTCCAGGGCACGGACGGCGGTCTCGCCGCTGCCGTAATGCTTGCTCAGGGCGATCGTTTGCAGGGTCGCCGGGTTGGTGGCGAGCCCCGGGTCACTGGACACGGACTTGGTCCCCGTCCTTCAGCCCGTCCAGCTGCCCGGTGACCACCGGGGTGCCGGCGCTGAGCCCGGCAGTGATTTGGACGAGCGTGTCCGTGCTGGCACCCAGGGTGACCCAGGTTTGGGTGAGCCGGTTGTCGGCCCCGACCACGAAGACCACGTTCTTGTCGTCCTGAGCCCGGACGGCCGCGATCGGCAGCACGACGGCGCCGGGGATCGAACGGGTCTCGATGGTGACCGCGCCACTCATCCCGACCCGCAGGGCGGGGCGCTTTGTGGGCAGGCCGATCACCACCGGGAAGGCGATGCCCCCGGTTTCGGTCTGAAGCGCCAGGGTCCGAAGCTGCCGGACCGTGCCGGTCAACTCCTGCCCGGGGTGAGAATCCAGGCTGACCTTGGCCGATTGCCCGGTCTTGAGGGCGGCGATGTCGGCCTCGTCCACCAGCGCGAAGAAGCGCAGCCGGGAGTCCTCGATGATCGAGAACAGGCTCTGACCGGCGGTCACGCCGGCCCCGCGCATCGCCGCCACCGCGCCGGTCTCCGACCCCGTCGGGCCAAGGGTCAGGTGGATCGTGCCCGAGGCGGGCGCGGTGATCTTGGCCGCGGAGAGGTTCTGCCGGGCCAATCCGCGGGACGCCTCGGCGGAACGGATCGCCGCGTTTCTGGCTTGCCGGAGGCGGTAGGTCGCCGTGGGCATGGCCCGCGCGGCGGCGAGGGCGCTGTCAGCGGCCGTGACCGCGACCCGCAGTGGCCCGGTTTCCAGCGAGGCCAGCCGGTCCCCGCGCTTCACCCCGACGCCTTCGCTCACCGCCACCGAACTCAACCGCCCGGTGAGAGGCGAAAACACCCCGATCACGCGGTCGGGTTTCACCGACCCGTTGGCCGAGATGGTCACCGCCAGGTCAGTCGTGGTGGCCCGGGTGGTGCTGACCAGCGCCCCGCCTCGACCCTGGGAAACCACGAACCCGGCGACCACGGCCAAAGCCAGTGCGCCGATCACCCCAATCGTGATCCAGCTGCGCTTGGTCACGAGCCTGCCTCCTTGCCGGACGATGCTTTCAGCATCCCACCGCCCGGCAAGGTCAGCCAGATCTCAGACGGCGAGCCACACGGTCGTGTCGCGGGGCAGCAGTCCGGCGGCGGTCAGCTCGCCGCTGGCGACCAGAATCTCACCCTCCGGCAGGCTGATCGGGGCGTCCCCGAAGTTCACCCAGCACTGGAAATGCTCGCCGCGGGTGTAGGCCAGGACGTCGTCCGGAGTGGTGATCCAGGTCATGGCGCCGTCGCCCAACTCGGCCCGTTGGCCGCGCACCCGCAGCGCTTCCCGGTAGAACTCCAGGGTTGAGCCCTGCTGACCGTCCTGGGTGTCGGCGGCAAGGTCGGCCCACGCGGTCGGCTGCGGCAGCCACGGTTGCTCGGCTCCCTCGGGGGAGAACCCGTAGGTCTCGCCGGCGGACGTCCAGGGCAGCGGCACCCGGCAGCCGTCGCGGCCGAGGTTCTCCCCGCCGCTCTGCACCACCAGCGGATCCTGCAGGGCTGCGAACGGGATCGCCTCGGCCTCGGGCAAGCCAAGTTCCTCACCCTGGTAGACGTAGGCGCCGCCGGGCAGGCCGAACATCATCAGCGCGGCCGCGCGGGCCCGGCGCAACCCGCTCGCGAAGTCGGCCGGGTGCGGCAGGTAATGGGAGAGGAAGCGGTCCAGCGGTTGCACGAGCTCTTGCGGACGGGCGTACCGCGACACCGGACGGCACAGGTCGTGATTGCCGAGCACCCAGGTCGGCGGGGCGCCGACGGCGGCGTGGCTGTTGATCGTCTCGTCGATGACCGCCTTCATCGGCGCGGCCAGCCACGGGGTCATCAGGAAGTCGAAGTTGAAAGCCGTGTGCAGCTCGTCCGGACGCAGATAGGCGGCCAGCCGGTCGGAACGCCCGACCCAGATCTCGCCGCAGAAGGCGCGGGTGGGGGTGTACTCGTCGGCCACCTTGCGCCAGGCCCGGTAGATCTCGTGCACGCGTGGCTGATCCCAGTGCGGGTGGTTGACCTCCTCGGCGGTGCCCAGGGGCAGTGGGAAGGGCATGCCGTCCTCATCGGGGAAGCTCTGATCTTTGACCAGGCCGTGAGCCACGTCGATCCGGAACCCGTCGACGCCCCGGTCGAACCAGAACCGCAGCGTCTGCTCGAACTCGGCGCGGATGTCGGGATGCTCCCAGTTCACGTCGGGCTGCTCGGGGGTGAACAGGCGCAGGTACCAATCGCCGGGGGTGCCGTCGGGGTTCGTGGTGCGGCTCCAGGCGGTGCCACCGAACGCGCTCTGCCAGTCGGTGGGCGGCTCGTCGCCGAGCGGACCGCGTCCGGGCTTGAAGATGAAGCGCTCCCGCTCGGGCGAACCGGGGCCGGCGGCTAGTGCCTGCTGGAACAGGACGTGCTGGTCGGAGGTGTGGTTGGGCACGATGTCGATGATCACCTTGATCCCCAGCGCGTGCGCCTCGGCGACCATGGCGTCGGCCTCGGCCAGGGTGCCGAAGATCGGCTCGATGTCGCGGTAGTCGGAGACGTCGTAGCCGGCGTCCTTCATCGGGGAGGGGTACCAGGGGCTGATCCAGACGGCGTCGATGCCCAGCGCCGCGAGGTAGGGAAGCTTCGAGCGGATGCCGTTCACGTCACCCACGCCGTCGCCATTGGAGTCGGCGAAGCTGCGCGGATAAACCTGATAGACGACGGCGGAACGCCACCACTCGGCGGTCTCGTTGCGGCGGGTGCTGAGGGTCTGGGACATCAACTTCCTTCTTTACCGGTAAAGGGCTTCTGTACCGGTAAAGTTACCGGAGTTGGAGGGTGTCTGACAAGTGGCTCTGGCGGTGCGTTTGGCGCAGCGCCGGTTAACTTCGCGGTCGCAGGCGATCCTCAAGGCGTATAGGGCGTTGATGCACGCTCAGGACCGAGAAGTTTTCGGCCTTGGTGGCGTTGGCGGGTGGCTGAGGCGGCCCGGCCGGGTGAGTGCCGGTGAACTTCGCGGTCGTAGGCGACGCTCATCGCGTATAGGGCGTTGATGCACGCTCTGGACCGAGAAGTTTTCGGGCTGGGGGGGCGTGAGTGGGTGGCTGAGGCGGCCCGGCCGGGTGGGTGCCGGTGAACTTCGCGGTCGTAGGCGACGCTCATCGCCTATAGGGCGTTGAAGAACGCTGAGGACCGAGAAGTTTCCGGAGCCTGGCCCACCGACGAGACGACAGGTATCAAACCGGGTGGCCTCAGCCTCTTCGCGGGAAGACCACAGGAGGTTTCCATGACCCGCACTCTCGGCCTCGGCTTGGCCGGCGCCCTCGTCCTTGCCTCGGCGACCATCGTCGCCTCACCGCTCGCCCACGCCGGAGTTTCCTGCTTCTCTGCCGGGGTGAGTGACTTCAATGGCGACGGGCACGCGGACGCCGTGGTCGCCGACCCGGACGCGACCGTCGGCGGGCTCGCCCTGGCCGGACGAGTGTTCGTCCTCTACGGCAGTGATGGCCAGTTGGGGGTGGGCGGACCGCGGGTGGTCCTGACCGCCGCGTCGGTCGGGTTGCCCGTCCACGCTGGTGACCGATTCGGTTCGGCGGTGGCGATCGCGCAGGTGGACATGGATTCGTGCGCGGACCTGGTGATCGGCATCCCGCGGCGCGATGTCGCAGGGCAGGGTGATGCCGGGGCGATCGGCATTCTCTTCGGCTCCACCACGGGCATCAACGGGAACCTGCCGCCGCAGGTCAAGACTCAGGCAGCGATGGGCGGAGTCGTCGAGGCCGGTGACCGGTTGGGTTCGGCGGTGGCGGCCGGCACCTACCTGGGCAGTGACATCTCGGTCGTCGTGGCCGGAGCGCCGGGGGAGAACCTGGGCGACGATGTCGACACCGGGGTGATCAACACGCTGAACTTCTCCGACTCCGGGGGTGTCTGGCCGACGCAATACTCCCAGGACACGCCGAGCATTCCGGGGACGAACGAGGACGGCGATCTCTGGGGGTCGGCTCTGACGATGGCGCCGAACCTGCTGGACGACAGCGGCTACTACGATCTTCTGGTCGGCGCCCCCGGGGAGGACGTCGGCTCTGCCAACGGGGCCGGATCGGTGACCGTGATCGCCGGCATCCATGGCGGAGACCCGTTGACCGCGATCAGCGTCACCCAGAACACCGCCGGCGTGCCCGGAACCGCGGAGAGCGGCGACCGCTTCGGCGCCAGCCTGGCCGCCGACGGCGCCCAGAGCCAGCCGCGCAGCGTCGTCATCGGCTCCCCCGGCGAGGCGATCGGCTCAGTCGCCGGCGCCGGAAGCGTGACCTATTTCGCGAACCCGGGCGGGGGAAGTTTGGGCAACGGAGTCGGACTGACCCAGAACACTGCGGGCGTTCCGGGGGTGGCTGAGGTCAGTGACCACTTCGGTGCCTCCGTGGCCCTGCTGCCCGGTGGCGGCCAATTCGCCGTCGGGGTCTCCGGCGAAGACATCGGCGCGGTTGCCAACACCGGCTCGGTGCAGGTGTTCGATGACGACGCCGACCACGTCGCCAGCTACGACCTGGACAGTCCCGGCGCCTCGGGCGCGATCTCGTCCGGCGCGGCGTACGGCTCGGCCCTGGCGGGTTTCGTGGTGGCCGGCGAGCAGGGGTTCCTGGTCGGGGCGCCCGGCCAGCCCGGTGTCGGAGGCAGCGGGATCGTGCACGTGATCAGCGATCACCTCGACCGGTCCTGGCTTCCCGGGGCGGGCGGCCTCCCGGCGGGCGGGGTGCGCTTCCGGTGCTGCGGTCGGGATCAACGAATCGGCCCCTCCTGAGTCGCGGCCTGCCTCCCGGGTGGCTAACGGTCCTCGCTGTACCGGTAAAGTGGCCGCGAGGACGGGAGGAAAGCGTGTCCAGAGTCACCCTGCAATCCATTGCCACCCAGGTCGGGGTCAGCCGGATGACGGTGTCGAACGCCTTCTCCCGGCCAGATCAACTCTCCGACGCCCTGCGGATGCGCATCCTGGCCGTGGCCGACGAACTCGGCTACTGGGGCCCGACCCGGCGGCACGTTCGCTGGCCACCGGGACCACCGGGTCGATCGGGGTGCTCTGGTCGGCCCGGCTGCGCGAGGCGCTCAGTGATGAAATCACGGCCCGCTTTCTGGGCGCCATCGCCGACGAACTGGCCCCCGACGGCCTCGCCCTCACCCTGGTGCCGGCCACCGTCGACGGCCCCGTCGTTCCGGCCCGTGATGTCGCGATGGACGGCGCCATCGCCTATTCGTGTGACCCGGCGTCCCCGGCGCTGGCCTGGCTGGAGCGTCGAACGCTGCCGGTGGTCTACGTCGACATGCCGGCACCGCCGGGGTCGCCCTCGATCAGGATCGACGACGCTGGGGGAGCGCGGGCGGCGGCGCAACACCTGGTCGACCTGGGGCATCGACGGATCGCACTGTTGACAGTGCAGGTGGATCGGGTCGGATCGAGTCACGTGGTTGAGCAGCGGATGCGCGGCTGGCTGCACGCGCTGACTGCCGCCGGGATCCAACCCGACGTGCTGGCCCTGCCGAGTTCCGTTGGTGCCCGGCGACTCGTGGCTCAGCTGCTGCGCGAGGTGCGTCCGACCGCTGTACTCTGCCTCACCGATGTGCTGGCCCACGACGTGCTGGCGGCCGCCGATGACCTCGGGCTCGCGGTGCCGGACGACCTGTCGGTGGTGGGCTTCGACGATCACCCGCTGGCCCTGCGTACTCGTCCCTCGCTGACCACGGTTCGCCAAGACGTGGACGCCAAGGGGCATGCTGCCGCCCGGGCCCTTCTCTCCGCCATTGCCGCGGCAGGTTCGGAGTCGGTGAGCGTTGAAAGCCATCTGCTACCGGTCACCCTCGTCGTCCGGGAAAGCAGCGGTCCGCCGCCCGCGTCCTGATCCCACGGGCCACTTAGCCCGCAGGATGGGCTCTTGGCCCGCGTCCTGCTGCGGGCGGAGAGCCCTTCTTGCGGGCTGAGTCGGCTGGCGCCGCAGGACGTGACCACCCCGGCGGGCACCTTCCTAGACTGAGGGCATGAAACCGCACTGGTTGCTCGGCGTCCCGCTGGCCGCCCTGGTGGCCGGCTGCGCCACGATGGGAGCGCCGATGTCGTCCAGCCCCGAGCCGTCGAGCGTGCGTCCGCCGTTCACCACCGCGCCGCCGCTCAACCCGAGTTCGCCCGCGACTGCCGCCCCGACCGCCTCGATTCCCACCCGCCAGTGGGAGGCGATCCTGGCCGACCTGGCCACGCGCGGCGTTCCCGCCGACGGGGTTCAGGTTCAGCGGGCGCAGCGGGTCACCTGGAACGACGGTTCTTTGGGCTGCCCCGAGCCGGGCGTGATGTACACCCAAGCCTTGGTGGACGGGCTGTGGGTCGTGGTCCGGGTCGGGGATCAGGAGTTCGACTACCGGTTCGGACGCGGGGACGCCCCGACGCTGTGCCGGAACCCGCCGACCCGCCTCCCCTCCAGCCAGCAATCCTGACCGCAACCCACCCGCGGAAACACGTTGGCCCCCCCACCAGGAAAGGTGAGGGGCCCACGTGCTTGACCGGGTCAGGCTCTGGGAATGAGCAAGGCCTCCGGTGCGCCGGCCGCGTTGTCGTAGGCGACCACCATCAGCCCTTCGGGTTCTGCATCCGCAGCCGCGAGCGGTTCACCCCGACCGTCACAGAACTGCTGCCGTCGTACTCAAGCGGCTCGTAGTGACCGTTCTCCAACGCGTGGGACCACGGGTCGTAGATGGCCAAGCCTGGCATCGCATCCATCGCGGCGGGGTTCACCAACGAGTAGCTGGCGACCCCGTAGCGGAAGCGTCCGTGAGCGTTGGTCAGGCCCAGGTCGCCGGCGTAGACCGGCAGCAGAATCGTGCTGCTGTCGGTTGGCGCCTCAGCCATGAAGCCCGTCGCGGAGATGGCTTCCGCGGCGACGTCAAAGAGGAAGACTTCGGTCACCCCGTTGAAGGACCCCGCCCGCACAGCGCCGGAGTCATAGCTGAACAGGACGAACTCGGGCGTGCCGTCGTCGTCCTTGTCGATGTTGACGTCGAACTCGTTGACGGCGGCGTTGTTCCACCGGGAGTGGTTGTTCACCGCGAACACCACCAGTTCATCGTCACCCAGCGGGAACGACTGGACGCCCGCGGCCCGAAGATCCAGGCCACTCACCCCAGCGGTCGCCTCATTGATGTCATCTCCGTCGGAGAGGCCCCAGGTGAAGAAGTCCGCCACCGTGGAGACGGGTCCGCCGCTGTTGGCCAGGTTCACCGACACCGATGAGGTCTTGGTGCTGATCGCCGGGGTGACGGACGCGGTGACCCGGGTCTCGGCCCGCGGAACCAGCAGGTAGGGCACCCGCAGGCGTCCGCCGGAGGAAGCGAGCACAACATTGCCGCCCACCTGGTGGTGCCGGAACTGGTCGTCGCCGTTCATCGAGGACGGGATGTCGGTGCCCTCGACCTGGAGTTCCACCTCGACCGTGGCCGTGTCGTGGGCCGGAACGGTGACTCGAGTCCGGTCGAAGCTGACGGTACCCGGCCACGCTCCCGGGGCCGACTCGCTGCTCAGGGTGACGTAGGCATCATCATTGCCGTGGTTTGCCACGGTCAGGGTTCGGGTCGCGGAGAAACGGTCATGAATTTCGGCGAAACCGAAGCTCAGCGTCGACTCGTGGACGGTGCCCCGGGCGGTCGCGACAGCATCGCCGTAAGCGACCAGCTCGGTGGACACAGACTGGGCGGTATCGACCAGCCCTGCTCCGGCCAAGGTGAGCTGGTATCCGTCCACCTTGGATGGGTCGGCTGGGCTGACCACCGCCGCCGACAGGTCATCGGCTGACCAATCCGGGTGCGCCTGCTTGGTCAGGGCCGCCACTCCGGCAACGTGCGGGGCCGCCATGGACGTACCGGACATGATCGCCACGCCGTCTCCGGTGCCCACAGCGGCGGAGGCGATGCTCACCCCGGGTGCCGAAACGTTGGCCTTCAATCCGCTGTCACCGGTGCGTGGCCCGTTGGAGCTGAACGACGCCAGACCCCTGAAGTTCGGGTTGTCGGTGGTGCCCGCGGCAAGGGTGGTCTGCTGCCCGGCGGCGGCTTTCACGGCGGCACCGTCAGTGCTGCGAACCCCCAGGAACGGGATCGTCACCGTGTAGGGGGTGCCATCGTCGGGGTTCTCCGTGATCGCCCCTTCAAAGGGTGGGTAGTCCCCGCTGTTGTTGATCATGAGCACGGCGTCCGCGCCGGCCTGTTGGCCGTAGACCGCCTTCCCGGCCCGAGCGCACGTTCCCCGGCTGACCACGGCCAGTTGTAGCGGGGCGCCGGCGTCGGCGGAGATGCCGGCCGCGGTGAACGCGCCCGGGGAGCAGCCAAGGGACTCGTTCTCGGCCGTGGCCGGATCATCGCTGAGCGCGACGATCCGGTAGGGGCCGGACGGGACGGCTGCCCCGTTGGCGTTGATCGCCGTGATCCTGGAGCCAGCAAGGGTCAGGTCGACCGCAGGGAAGCTCTCGGTGCTGTCAATCGCGGCCACCGAGATGACGCCCTTGCCGGTGCCCGGCGATCCGGTCAGGTAAGGGCTCGGGCCGCTGTTGCCGGCCGAGGCGACCACGACCACCCCGGAGGCCACCGCATTCGAGGCGGCAACCGCGCTCGGGTCGTCCGCCGAGCCGAAGGATGAGCCCAAAGACATGTTGATCACGTCCATGTCGTGCGCGACGGCCCAGTCGATGGCCTCGGTCGTGACATCGGTCGAACCCGAGCAGCCGAACACCCGCAAGGCATACAGGTCGACCTGCGGAGCGACACCCGGCCCGACTTTGAACGTCTTGGACGGTGTGGACGCGTCGTATGGCCCCGTGTAGGCAGTGCCGTCCGCTGCCACGCCGCCGCCGCCTGCGGTGCCGGCCACATGCGTCCCGTGCCCTTGGCAGTCCAGCGGATTCACGTCAGGTTCGGGGGCGTTACCGGTGTCGGCATCGTAGTTATCGCCGACGAAGTCTCGTCCGCCCTTGATCCGCGGGGCCGAGGCACCGAACAGGGCCGGATCCGGCGCGGCGGCGCTGGTCGCTCTGGCGGCCTCAAACGCAGCGACCGTGCCTGGCCCGCCGAAGGTGGCGTGGGTGTAGTCGATGCCGGTGTCGATGACCGCGACCTTGATACCGGTGCCGGTGAAACCGGTCGACTGCCACACCTGGGGCACACCCAGGGACGGGACGCTGGTCGAGTTCTCGAGCGCGTGCACCGGCGCGAGGGCGACCGAACGGACGCCGGGCAGCTTGGCCAACGAGGGCGCCTTGCTGGCCTTGATCCTGACCGCCAACGCGTTGATAGCCGACTGCATCTGGGTCAGCACAGTGCCACCCGCGGCGGTGATCTTGCGCTTCAGCACCTTCTGCGCCACCCGGAGCTTGAACCGGATCGCAGCCTTCTCGCCCTTGGACAGGTCACGGCCGAGCTTCGCCTGACGCACCGCCACCGGATCGCCCTTGAGTTGGACGATCACCTTGACGGTCTTGTCGGCCACCGAAGCCGGACGGAAATCCGTCGCGATTCGGCCTGTCGATTCGGCTTTGTCGAACCGATCCGGGTCGGGGCCGGGAGCGGCAAAGGCCACACTGGGCACGGCGAGGGCCAACACGGTGGTGGCCAAAAGAATCTTGCGTCGAATCACGGGGGGCGATCTGCCTTTCTGGGGTTTTGCGCCGACGAGGGGTGGCCAGCACAGTTCTAGTCAGACTAAGCGAGCGGTCTGACGGGGTCAATTAACCCCACCCAAAGCTACGACCCGCTCACCCGATGATGCGTACCCAGTTGGCGGCGTTACCCGTCTCAGCCCGCTCGACCAACTCCAGGGTGCCTTCGGGGGTGATCGTGTAGAGCGCCACCTGCTGCGATCGTTCCCCGGTGGCGATCAGGTGCTCGCCGCTGATGCAGAAGCCGCGGGGTTGGGTCTCGGTCTCACCGAACCAGCCGGCGTCGCTCAGCCGTCCGTCCGGCCCCACCGGCACGCAGGCCAGGGTGCTCTCGGTGCGTTCGGAGCACCACAGCTGGGTCTCGTCCGCGTTCAGCCACAGATCGGCGCCCCAGATGTAGTGGTGCTCCAGCGGATTGGCGCCAAAGACGCTGCGGCCGAGGCCCTTGGTCGGGTCGTGCGCGATCGCCGTGCTGACCAGGTGTAGCGAGCCGTCCGGGTTGCGCCGATAGTGCAGGGCCTCACCGCTGAACTCGGTCAGGACGTAGAGCGCGTCCTCGGCACGATTGAGCACCAGGTGCCGGGGGCCCGAGCCGGAGGGGGCTTCGGCGGTGGGGGAGGGCAGCGGGGTGAGTCGTCCGTCGGCCAGGTCGTAGCCGGCGATCAGGTCGGCCCCGAGCGAGGCGAAATAGGCGTGCCGGCCGCCGGAGGTCACGGCCACGGCGTGCAGATTCGGGTACTCGATCCGAGGGGATTCCGGGCCCAGTTCTCCGTCCGTGACCGGCCAGAGGAGACCGTAGCCGCCGCCGTAGGAAGCACCCAGCAGGTGGGCGCCGTCCGGGGTGAGGGCAAGGTAGGCGAAGGACGCGTCGGTGCCCCGGTGGGCGATTTCGGTGAGTTGCCCGGTGTCGCGGTTGAGGCCCAAGGTGACGATCCCGAGCCGATCGCCCTTGATTCCGGCGTAGACCAGGTCTCGGGAAGCGTCGATCGCGAAGGTGCTCACCCCCGTCCCGACCGGGTTCACCGCGAGGCGGGTCAACCCCCCGTCGAGGGCGAAGGTGCTGATGGTTCCGTCACCGGCGTTGGCGACCAGGGCGAGCGCAGTCATTGGCGCAGACTATTCCCCGTGGGACGCGTTCGGCAGCCCTGCGCCGCCCATGGTGCATTGCCGTGCCCTTGTGAACTCTCGTTTACGGCCAACGCTCGATTCCGAAAGGCATCCATGGCCCAGAAGCAACCCCAGGATCCCTTCGCCCAGACGGCCCGTCGACTCGCCTCGACGGTCCAGCGACTGCGCGGCTGGGTCGGCACGGATCCCGCCAAGGCCCCTGATCTCGCGGATGCGCTGGTCGACCTCACCGCTCACCGGCTACTCGGGCACGCCTATGCCGAGGCCGCAGAGGAGGCGCAAGAGGCAGTCCTGGCGGCTGGGAAGGTGCTGGCTGGGCACGGCCCGATCGGCCCCTACACCCCGATGTCGGACGCTGCGCGCTACGTGACCGCGACCGTCCAACTGGCGGCCCTGCAGGCCGGGGTGAACCTGGCCGAAGCGGCTGGCCGGACGATGCAGGCCGTCCTGGAGTTGCGCACCCAGCTGACCAAAGAGGGGTTGGAGGCTGCGTTGGCGCCACGGACGGCGGTCTGGGCGCTCGGCTCCCTGGCTCGCGGGGCGATCGCGGCCGGCGATCCTGCCCGGGCCAATGCGTTCGCCGACGCCGCGCTGGCACGACTGATCGAGGGGGGCCTCGACAACCAGGCGGACTACCTCGGCCTGGACACTCATCGCCTGGTCGCCGACTGTCGCTGGGCGGTCGGAGCGCCGGACGAGGCCATCATTCACTTGCGTCGCGCGATGGACCTCTACGAGCCGGCTCGGGAGCGGGTGCGGCAGCCTGCACGGCTGGCCCCGGGGCTGCTGGATCGCCTGAGTGAGCCGTTGTTCGGTCTGCACCGCGATTACGCCGATCGGCTGGCGGCCAGCGGCGAGGCTGACTCGGCGCTCGTGGTCCGGCGGGAGCTGATCGAGTTGTTGAGCGGGGTTGCCGCGCGCAAACGTGAGGCCTTGCCGCTGGTCAGCGTGGCGCGAGTGGATCTGGCAGCCGACCTGGCCCGCTTCGGGCGAGTCGAGGAGGCCTCAGCGCTGGCCGCCGAGTTGGGGCTGGACGGGCCGGTCGTCCGGGAGTTGCAGTTCGCCGGGCCGTCCGTGGAGTGGGCGCCGTTGAGCGAGAAGGAGTCCTTCGCGGCCAGCACCGCGGGCGCGGCGGAGGCGGCGGGGGCCGCAGCGGAGGCCGAGTTGCGCCGCGCCGCGGAGAAGGCGGAGGCGGCGCGGGTGCAGGCGCATCGGCTGGAGGCCGAACGTCAGGCCCAGGCCCAGGCCGAGGCTGCTCGTCGGGAGGCCCAGCGGCTGGAGGCCGAGCGACTGGCCGCCGAACTGGCGGAACGGGCGCGGCTGGCGGCGGAACGGGCCGAGGACGAGCGCCGCGAGCAGGAGCGGTTGGACGCGGAGCGTCAAGCCGCTGAGCAGGAAGCCGCGCGCCGCGATTCGCAGCGCCGCCGGGCTGAGCGGATCGAGGAGCATCGGCGCGAGCTGGAGCGCCGCGAAGCCGAGGAACTCGCCGCCCTGTTGGCGAAGGCTGGAATCGCAGCGGACGTGGAGCAGCTGGCCACCGAAGCCACGGCTCTTGCCGAGGCCGAGCTCGCCGCGGAGGATGAGGCTGCCTTTGCGGAGGCTGAGCGGGCTGCGGAGGAGGCGGCCGAGGCTGGACGAGTGGAGGCGGCTCGGGTCGCTGGGGAAGCGGCTGCCCGGGCGGAGGCTGAGCATGCTGCACAGGTGGAGGCTGAGCGCGTCGAGCAGGAGCGAGTATCCGCCGAGTTGGCTGCGGAGGCTGAACGGGTGGCGGAGGACGAGCGAATCGAGGCTGAGCGATGGGAGGCCAAGCTGGTAGCCGCCGAGGCGGCGGCCGCCCTCGCGGAGGCTGAGGCGGCTGCCTTGGCAGAGGCTGAGCGAGTCGCTGCTGAGGCAGCGGCCCGGGCTGCGGAGGAGGCGGCTGCCCTCGCGGAGGCGGAACGCTTGGAGGCTGAGCGAGCCGCTGAAGCGGCGGCCCTCGCCGAGCGGGAGGCGGCTGAACGCGCGGAGGCTGAACGCGTCGAGGCGGAAAGACTCGAAGCGGACAGAGTCGCTGCGGAGGCGACCGCGCATGCGGAGGCTGAGGCGACGGCCCTGGCGGAGGAGGAGCGAATCGCGGCGGAAACCGCTACCCAGGCAGAGGCCGAGCGTGCTGCCCACGCCGAGGCCGAACGGTCGGCCGCAGAGGCGGCGGCCGCTGAGTTGGAGGCTGCCCGCGTCGAGCAGGAGCGAGTCGCCGCTGAGTTGGCTGCGGAAGCTGAACGGGTCGCTGAGGCGGCTGCCCTCGCGGAGGTCGAACGAGTGGAAGCCGAACGGGTCGCTGAGGAAGTGGCTGCCCGGGTGGAGTCTGAGCGGCTTGCTGCTGAAGCCGCTCGCGCCGAGGCTGAGCGACTCGCGGCTGAGGTGGAGGCGGCTGCTGAGTTGGAGGCTGCCCGCGTCGAGCAGGAGCGAGTCGCCGCTGAGTTGGCTGCGGAAGCTGAACGGGTGGCGGAGGCAGAACGGTCGGAGGCTGAACGGTCGGAGGCTGAACGGTCGGAGACCGCCCGAATCTCGGCTGAGGTGGAGGCGGCTGCCCTCGCGGAGGCTGAACGAGTGCGGGCCGCACGAGTCGTCGCTGAAGCTGCGGCTCAGGCTGAGCAAGAGGCGGCCGCCCGTGCGCAGGCTGTGGAAGAGGCTGCGCGCTTGGAGGATGAGCGAGTCGCTGCGGCGGCGGCTGCCCACGCTGAGGCCGAACGAGCTGAGCTTGACGAGGCTCGGGCGTCCGTCCGGGAAGCTCGCGACGCCAAGGACAAGAAGCAGACCGTGACGGCCTCTGAACGCTTGGTGGACATACTTCGAGCCAGGTTCGCCGATGATCCGGAGGGCCATGGCGCGCAACTGGTCGAGGCCCTTGATGAGCTGGGCACGGCCCTGTGGCAGGCAGGTGACTGGTGGGGCTCCCGCGCCCCGGCGAAGGAGTCCAAAGATCTCGCTCAGCGACTCAATCGTCCGTGATCCCCGCTCCACCGCTCCCGGGTGACGTGCCCGCTTCGGTGGGCTGAGCCTGCGGTGTCCGCAGCGGCGTCTTAATCTGGCGAGATGAGCACTGACATCCGGATCGGCCCCGACGACGTGGCGCGCTGCGCTTGGGTGGGCGAGCACGACGAGTACCGCCGCTACCACGACGAGGAGTGGGGCGTTGCGCTGCACGGCGATCGGGCACTGTTCGAGAAGCTGACTCTTGAGGGGTTCCAGGCAGGGCTGTCGTGGATCACCATTCTTCGCAAGCGCCCGCGATTCCGGGAGGCGTTCGCCAACTTCGCGCCCGAGTTGGTGGCGCAGTTCGGAGATGACGACGTGGCGCGGTTGATGGCGGATGCGGGCATCGTGCGCAACCGCGCGAAGATCAGCGCCACGATCTCCAACGCACGGATCGTCGCGGAGATGCGATTCGGCGAGCTCGATGACCTGTTGTGGTCGTTCGCTCCGGCGTTGCCACGGCCGCATCCGCGGTCGTTCGGCGAGGTGCCGGCGAAGACGGACGAGTCCACGGCGGCCAGCAAGGCGCTCCTGGCCCGCGGGTTTCGCTTCGTCGGCCCGACCACGATGTACGCGCTGATGCAGTCGGCCGGCATGGTCGATGATCACGTGGACGGGTGCTGGCGGGCGAGGTGAAGGCGGCCCGGCGGGAATCTTGGGCGGCGCTCGCTGTTGAGGGGAGCACAACCACCTGAGGAGTAACCGTGCAGATCGCAGTCCTAGGCACCGGCATCGTCGGACGAACGTTGGCCGCCCGCGCGAGCGAGCTTGGCCACCAGGTGACCATCGGCACCCGTGACCCCACCGCCACGCTGGACCGGCCGGCCGACGGGCGGGGCAATGCGTCCTTCGGAGAGTGGCAGGGAGCCACCGGGGTACGTCTGGCCACGTTCGCCGAGGCGTCCGAGGGTGCGGAACTCGTGATCAACGCCACGGGCGGCGAGACAACCATGGCCGCCCTCACGCTTGCGGGGGCGGCGCAGCTGGCCGGCAAGGTGCTCCTCGATGTCTCCAATCCGCTCGATTTCAGCCAAGGCTTCCCGCCCACGCTTTTCGTCAAGGACACCGACTCCTTGGCCGAGCAGATTCAGCTGGCCTTCCCGCAGGTGCGCGTGGTGAAGAGCCTGAACACCCTGACTGCCGCCCTCATGGTGCATCCGGAGATCCTGCAGGGCGAGTCCACCGTATTCGTCTCCGGCGATGCTGCGGACGCGAAGGCGCTGGTGACCGGCCTGCTGGCCGAGTTCGGGCATACGGACGTGCTCGACCTCGGCGGCTTGAGCACCGCACGCGGCACCGAGATGTTCCTGCCCCTGTGGTTACGGCTCTGGGGTGCTCTGGGCACGCCGATGCACAACATCAAGGTGGTCAGGAGCGCCTAAGGCCTGCGGGGCGGAGATCAGTCGCCAGCGGGGGAAAGGGACCCCGGCTCCGGAAACTTCTCGGTCCTGGGTGAGCATGAACGCCGTATCTGCCTTGAGGGGTCGGAATCCGCCGAGTTATTTGCGGGTTGGGGGCCTTGGTTGGGGGCGTGTGCTGTTCGCCGGGCACCTCTGCTGGGGGGGTTGCAGGGTGGAGGCTGCGGGCGAGGTCGGTGAACTTCGCGGTCCTGGGTGGGCATGAACGCCGTATCTGCCTTGAAGGGTCGGAATTCGCCGAGATATTTTGGGTTGCGGGCGTCGGCCGACAGCGCGGCCCCTCGGCCCGGCGACACCGCTGCGCGGGGGCTGCGCGGAGCCAGGCGCGGCTGCGCTCTGAAAACTTCGTCCTCGTGGGTGACCGTCGAGCTCAGATACGCCTCGACGGTCGAAATTCGCCCACCTTTTTCGAGCCAGCGGGTCGGCGGGGGGTCAGAGCACCTGTCCGACGTTCGGCTGGACTATCGCCCTCGCGGCCACTCTGCAGCCGGGGCACAAGCCGCTCACCAGCCTGCGACAAGCGCAAGCTGTCCGAAATCTCGGGCATTCTGCGTCGGGTCACTCGCCAGCAACGGGGCGGAAGTGGGAGATTCTGCTAGGACGTGTTCGACCTGATTGGCACCCTGCGCCGATTCGACCACGCCCGGGGGTTCCCCCGCATCACCAGGAGGTCACCGTGTTCAAGCGCATCGCGATCGTCAACCGAGGCGAGGCCGCCATGCGGCTCATCCACGCAGTTCGGGATCTCAATGCTGAGCATCCGGGCGCTGAACCGATCCGCACGATCGCGCTCTACACCGACGCCGAGCGCACCGCGATGTTCGCCCGGGAGGCCGACGAGGCGTACAGCATCGGGCCGGCGGCAGCCCGTCCGTACCTGAACCACGAGCTGCTGGCGAAGGCCCTGCGCGACACCGAGGCCGACGCGGTCTGGGTGGGCTGGGGTTCGTCGCCGAGGACGCCGGGTTCGCCGACCTCTGCGAAGGCATGGGGGTCACGTTCATCGGACCCTCCGGTGAGGCGATGCGCAAGCTGGGCGACAAGATCGGGTCCAAGCTGATCGCCGAGGAGGTCGGGGTCCCGGTGGCGCCGTGGAGCCGCGGCGGGGTGGACACGCTGGAGGCAGCCTTGGCCGCCGCCGATGCGATCGGTTACCCGCTGATGCTCAAGGCAACCGCCGGCGGTGGCGGACGCGGCATCCGCCGGGTCGACAACCCCGACGACCTCGAGGACGCCTACCAGCGCACCCGCGACGAGGCCCAACGCGCCTTCGGCAGCGGCATCGTCTTCCTCGAACGGCTGGTCACCGGGGCCAGGCACGTCGAGGTGCAGGTGATCGCGGACGGTCAGGGCACGGCGTGGGCGCTCGGCGTCCGGGACTGTTCGGTGCAGCGCCGCAACCAGAAGGTGATCGAGGAATCGGCCTCAGCCTTGCTCGGCCCCGAGCAGACGGACGAGTTGAAGGCCGCCGCCGAGCGGCTGGCCCTCGCCGTCGATTACCGAGGCGCCGGCACGGTCGAGTTCCTCTACCACCCGGGCGAGAAGACCTTCGCCTTCCTCGAGGTGAACACCCGGCTCCAGGTCGAGCACCCGATCACCGAGGTGACCACCGACACCGATCTGGTCAAGGCCCAGATCTTCGTCGCCGCCGGCGGACGACTGACCGGCGCCAAGCCGCCCGAGGTGGGTCACGCGGTCGAGGCCCGGCTGAACGCCGAGGATCCCGATCGCGACTTCGCCCCCTCCCCGGGACGCATCCAGCGGCTCGATCTGCCGGCCGGCCCCGGCATTCGGGTGGACACCGGGGTGGCCGAGGGGGACTCGATCCCCGCCGATTTCGACTCCATGATCGCCAAGATCATCGCCTACGGCCGCGATCGCGACGAGGCTCTGGCCCGGTTGCGCCGGGCGATGATGGAAACCACCGTGGTGATCGAGGGCGGCTCCACCAACAAGAGTTTCATCCTCGATCTGCTCGATCAGCCTGAGGTGGTCTCCGGTCCCGAGTGGGCCGACACCGGCTGGATCGACCGGGTCCGCGCCCAGGGCCGCCTGATCACCGAGAAGCACTCCGGCGTCGCCCTGGTTGCCGCGGCGATCCTGGCCTACGGCGACGAGGAGGCGATCGAAGTCACCCGGCTGCTGGAGACGTCCTATGGCGGTCGTCCGCAGGTGCAGCACAAGACCGGACGTCCGGTCGATCTGAAGCTGCGCGGCATCACCTACCAGGTCACCGCGATCCGCACCGGTCCCGATCGCTACCGGGTCACGGTCGCCTGCGGCGGGCAGGAGCGCACAGTCGAGGCCGAACTGGAGCAGTTGGACTCCTTCCACGGACGGCTCCGCGTCGGTCAGGAGAAGTTTCGGCTGGTCACCGCCACCCACGGTCCGGTGCACCTGATCGAGGTCAACGGAGTCACCCACCGGGTCAGCCGGGACGAGGGTGGCGTGATCCGCTCCCCAGCGCCCGCCCTGGTGGTCGCCACCCCGGTTCAGGTGGGCGACCAGGTCGCGGCCGGCGCCGCCGTGCTGGTGCTGGAGTCGATGAAGATGGAGACGGTGCTGCAGGCGCCGTTCGCCGGACGGGTCAAGGAACTGCTGGTGATCAGCGGCTCCCAGGTGGAAACCGGGGCGCCGCTCGTCCGACTGGAACCGGTTGCCGAAGACGGCCCGGTCGCGGTGGTCCACACCGATGGCCCCGGCCTCGATCTGCCGGACGGCTCGCCGCCGGCCACGCTCGCCGACCGGGCCGCCCGCGGTCGCGCCGATCTGCGCGCGATCCTGATGGGCTACGACGTCGACCCGCGCAGCGAAGGGGCGATCCTGGCCGGCTACCTGGCCGATCGGGACGGCTTGCGCGCCGCCGACGTCGACGTCGTGGCGGACGAGATCGCGCTGGTCAGCCTGTTCGCCGACGTGGCCGAGCTGAGCCGGAACCGTCCGGCGGGAGTTGAATCCACCGAGTTGCGGGTGCACAGCGACCGGGAGCATTTCCACCGCTACCTGCAGAGCCTGGACGTGGAGCGCGCCCGGTTGCCGGAGCAGTTCAAGGAACGGCTGGCCCGCGCCCTGGCTCACTACGGGGTGAACGACCTGACCCGAGGTACGGCGCTGGAGGAGGCCGTCTTCCGGATCTTCCTGGCCCAGCAGCGGATCGGTTCCGACCTGGCGGTGATCACCGCCCTGTTGGAACGTTGGATGGGCGATCCGCAACCGACGGTCGAGTTGGCCGCGCACGCCCGCAGCCAACTGGAGCGACTCGTCCGGGCCACTCAACGCCGCTTCCCCGCGGTCGGCGACCTGGCTCGCAGCATCCGCTTCCGCTGGTTCGACCAGCCGCAGGTCGATCGCGAGCGAAACGAGGTGCTCCAGGGAGTTGCCTCCGAGGTGAGTGCCCTGGCCGATGACCCCGACGCGCCCGATCGCCAGGCACGGATGGTCGCCTTGGCCGCCATCCCCGAGCAGATCGCCGGCTTCCTGGCCGAACGGCTGGCCCGGGGAGCGCTGCCGGTGTACGAGCCGATGCTCGAGGTGCTGATCATGCGCCACTACACCGAATACGGCCTGCACGGCGTGCAGCATGTGCCGGGGCCGCGGGCTCTGGCCGTCGCCGACTACCGCTTGGAGGGACGTCCGACCCGGATCATCTCCAGTCTCGGCGGCATCGACGAGCTGAACGCCGACAGTGACCTCTCCCGGATCGTCGCCGAGCAGGTGGCGCAACGCCGGGCCAGTGACGACGCCGTGGTGGAGCTGTATCTGCGTTGGCCCGGCGCCCCGGAGGAGGCTTCGGTCTGTGAGGAGTTGAACCGGCGCCTGACCCCGATGGCCTGGGTGGCTGACGTCCGGCGGGTCGTGATCGGGGTCTGCCCGGTCGATGGCGGCGCCGTCAACTACTTCAGCTTCCGCTGGTTCGACGGCTCGCTGGCCGAGGACTACCGCACCCGCGGCATGCACCCGATGGTCGGACGTCGGCTCGACCTGTGGCGCTTGCGGGACTTCGACGTCACCCGGATCCCCGCCCCGCAGGACGTGCTGCTGTTCGAGTGCGTCGCGAAATCGAACCCGGCCGATCGCCGCCTGATCGCGATGGCCCAGGTGCGCCAGATCGGGGTCGTTAGAGGTGAGGACGGGCGGCTGATCGGCGTCCCGCACGCTGAGCGGGCGGTGGAGAACTGCCTGGAGGCGATCCGGCGAGCCAGGACGGCCAGGGGCTCGGACGGCAAACGCCTGGACACCAACCATGTCTGGGTTCACGTGTGGCCGGTGATCGACATCGACCTGCGCGACATCACCGCGCTCCAGGCCAAGATCACGCCGTTGAGCGAGGGCGCCGGGATCGAAGAAGTCGTCGCGCAAGGACGCTTCACTCATCCCGAGGGCGGCGTTCGTCCGATGGCGATCCGGTTCCACTCCAAGCCGGGTGCCGGGGTGACCGCGACCGTCGAGGGCCCGCCCAGCGAACCGCTGAAGCCGCTGGACGAGTACAGCGCCAAGGTGCTCGGCGCCCGTCGCCGTGGCCTCGTCTACCCCTACGAACTCTCCGACGTGCTGGCCGGTCCCGGTGGCACGCTGACCGAGTACGACCTGAACGCGGACGGCAACCTGGTCCCGGTCGATCGGGCACCCGGGCTGAACAAGGCCGGCATCATTTGCGCGGTCGTCCAGACCCCGACCCGGCTGTATCCCGAAGGGCTGAAGCGGGTGGTGCTCTCCGGCGACCCGACCCGTGGGTTGGGCGCGGTGGCCGAGCCGGAATGTGCCCGGGTGATGGCCGCCCTCGATCTGGCTGAGGAACTCGGCGTTCCCGTGGAATGGTTCACCCTCTCCTCCGGCGCCCGGATCTCGATGGATTCCGGCACCGAGAACATGGACTGGGTGGGGGCCGCTCTTCGCCGCATCATCGAGTTCACTCAGGCCGGTGGCGAGATCAACGTGGTCGTGGCCGGGATCAATGTCGGCGCGCAGCCCTATTGGAACGCCGAGGCGACCATGTTGATGCACACCAAGGGCATTCTGGTGATGACTCCCGATTCGGCGATGGTGCTTACCGGAAAGCAGTCCCTCGACTTTTCCGGGGGTGTTTCGGCCGAGGACAACTTCGGTATCGGCGGTTATGACCGGGTGATGGGCCCGAATGGTCAGGCGCGATGTTGGGCGCCTGATCTTCGAGGTGCGTTCATGATCCTGATGGCCCATTACGACCACACCTACGTGTTGCCGGGCGAGCCCGGCCACGCCGGGCCGCTACGAGCGACCCGTCCGAGCGGGATGTTTCCAGCTTCCCGCACGTGCTGGAGGGCAGTGACTTCACCACCGTGGGCGACATCTTCTCGGTGGCGTCCAATCCCGATCGGAAGAAGGCTTTCGATATTCGGACGGTGATGGCGGCGGTCTGCGATGTCGATCACCGGCCGTTGGAGCGGTGGGCCGGCATGGCCGACGCCGACACGGCAGTGGTCATGGACGCCCGCATCGGCGGATTCCCGGTCTGCCTCTTGGGGGTGGAGTCCAAGCCGGTGCCGCGGCGCGGCTTCCCGCCCACCGACGGGCCCGACACCTATACCGCCGGCACGTTGTTCCCGCGGTCGAGCAAGAAGGCGGCCCGGGCGATCAATGCGGCCTCGGGTAACCGTCCTTTGGTGGTGCTGGCGAACCTTTCCGGCTTTGACGGCTCCCCGGAATCGATGCGCAACCTGCAGCTCGAATACGGAGCCGAAATCGGACGGGCGATCGTCAACTTCAATGGCCCGATCGTCTTCGTGGTGATTTCGCGCTATCACGGCGGGGCGTTCGTGGTGTTCAGCAAGCGCCTGAACGAGAACATGACCGTCCTGGCCGTGGAGGGTTCGTACGCCTCAGTGATCGGCGGTGCCCCGGCGGCGGCGGTCGTCTTCGCCGGCGACGTGAACAAGCGGGCGGCGGCGGACCCTCGGGTAAAGGCGTTGGAGGCCCGGATCGCCGCGGCCTCTCAGGCCGAGCGGGCGGCCCTGCGGCTGGAACTGACCGACCTGCGGGCCGGGGTGCGGGCAGAGAAGATCAGCGAGGTGGCCTCCGAGTTCGACGGCGTGCACGACATTCATCGGGCGGTGCGGGTGGGCTCGGTGGACAAGGTGATTCAGGCCAGCGACCTGCGTCCCGAGATCATCGCCGCCCTGGAGAAGTGAAAAGCGTGAGGGGTTGACACCCGACTACGGGTGACAACCCCTCACGCTGTCTTGCCTTGGACTTACTTGACCGGGTTCGTCACCTTGTTCACCGAGAAGCCGAAGCCGTCACCGTTGCCGTCAGGGTCGGGGACGGACGGGCCGTACTGATTCTCAGTCGAGGTGAAGAGCGGGGCGAGCACGGACACCCGGCCGTTGCCCCCGGCAGCCCCGGGGCTGGACACGGCGACCCGATCGACGCTGTCGCCCGCACGGAGGGTCAGCTGCTGCACAGTCAGGCCTGTGTTCGCGTAGGCCTCCGCGGAGTCCGGGAGGCTACCACCACCCTGGATCAGCTTGGCCGAGAAGGCCGTCCCGTCCACCCGAACAACGGTGGCCGTACCGGCGTCGACGACGGAACCGACGTTCTCCTGGGGGTGCCGACGATGACGGCTCGTCCGCCCGCGATCGGCCGAATCAGGTCCACGCTGTCGCCGAAGTAGTCGTTCTTCTCGTTCGCTCCGGGGACGCCGGTGACGTTCTGGTGGATGGCCGGCTTGGCGCTGACGCTGCCACCCGCGGTGTAGGTAAAGGGTTGCACCAGTCCGGTGTTGACGACGGTGCCGATGTCCTCACCGGGCGCGCCGACCGCGTACAGGTTACCCAGGGCAGCCACCGAGGCGCCGAAGTAGTCGTTGCTCGACACGGATTCGGGGATGCCGGTGGTGTTTTGATGAATTGACTTGCTTGAGCTGATGGTCTGGCCGTTGGTGGCGACGTTGAGCAGCGTCACCGAGCCGGCCGCCGTCGCGGTACCGATCGCCTCGTACGGGGCGCCGACGATCAAGGTCTGGCCCGACGCGTCCAGGGCGTAGCCGAAGCTGTCGCCGTCCTCGCTCGCACCGGGCACTCCGGCGGTGTTCTGGGTGAACTCGATCCCGACCTCGATCACGCCAGCGATGATCGGATGCACGATCACGCCACCGCCGAAGGTCGGGTCGCCACCCTGATAGAGCGGGGCGCCAACCACCAGGGCGGTCGGAGCGGACGCGCTGCCGAGGGCGGCGAGCGACCAACCGAACTGGTCGTCGACCTCGCCCGTGGTGAGCGACGAGGCGCGGGTCAGGTCGGCCCCGGTGGCTGAGCCGTGGACGACGAACACCTGCCCGGCGTAGCCGTTGTGGTCAGAGCTGACGTCATGAGGTGCACCGATGGCGATGTCGGCGAACCCGTCGGAGTCGAAGTCACGGACGAGGACCGACAGCCCGAACAGGGCCCCGGCCTCGGACGTGCCGCCCAGATCGGAGGCGGTCAGCAGTTGCTGGGTTCCGCGGGAGAGAACCAGCTCAACCGCGCCGGCGTCGTTGTCGAAGCCCGGACGCCCGATCGCCAAGTCGGCCACACCGTCACCGTCGATGTCGTGGATAGCCGTGCCGGCGGCGTGGGCGGGCACCTGGCCGACAGCAACGAGGCTGATGCCCAGAGCGCAGGCGGCGGCGAGGGACCCGAGGCGGGTCGAGCGAAGGGTCATGACGTCCTTTTCGGGATTTCTCCAGCGCACGCGCGGGATTGGGAACCAGCGCGCACGCGCGGGATGCTACCGACCCTAGCTTGCCTGCTTAGTCAGGGCAAAGCCCCCCGTTAGCCCGGCTCAGGTGAGCGGACGATTCCTGGCTTCGGGCAACGCCAGCGCCGCGACCGCAGCGATCACGAAGGCGGCTCCGAACACGCCGAACAGCGTGATCGGTCCAGCCACCAACAGCACTGGGACCAGCAGTGGGGCGATGATCGAGGCGATCCGTCCGAAGGCGGCGGCAGCCCCGGTTCCGGTGCCGCGGACGGCCGTCGGGTACAACTCTGGCCCGACCGCGTACAGGGCGCCCCAGGCACCCAGGTTGAAGAACGACAAGGCGCACCCGGCGGCGATGATGGCCGTGGGTCCATCGGCGAAGCCGAACAGGGCGGCGGCCACCGCCGAGCCGGCGAGGAAGCTGGCCAGGGTGATCCGCCGTCCCCAGACCTCGATCAGCCAGGCGGCCAGCGCGTACCCCGGCAACTGCGCGAGCGTGATGATCAACGTGAACTCGAACGAGCGCACCAGCGAATACCCGCGCCCGACCAGCAACGTCGGAATCCAGATGAAGGCGCCGTAGTAGGACAGATTGATACAGAACCAGACCGTCCACAGGGCGGCCGTGCGGCGGCGGTACTCCGGCGACCAGATCGACACCGGTGCCGACGACTCGCCGGTGGGCGCCGCTGGGGAAGCCAGGGTCGGCTCCGCGGGCGGGGGCATTACGCCGGAGGGGGAGGTCACGCCGGCGGAGCGTTCAAAAGCCACCACGGCCGCCTCCGCCTCGGCGTGGCGTCCGACCTTCTCCAGGAAGCGCACCGACTCGGGCAGGCTCCACCGGACGACGGCGGCGTAGGCGGTCGGCACCACGCCGACCAGCAGTGCCCAGCGCCAGCCGTCCGGGTGCGCGGGAATGACGAAGTAGCCGATCAGGGCGGCGAGGATCCAGCCGACCGCCCAGAAGGCTTCCAGGGCCACCACCATCCGGCCGCGGATCCGGCGCGGCGCGAACTCGCTGACCAAGGTGGAGGCGACCGGAAGTTCAGCCCCCAACCCGATCCCGACCACGAACCGCAACGCGATCAGGGCGGCGACACCGGTGACCAGCGAGGAGGCGCCGGTGGCCAGCCCGTAGACCAGCAGCGTCAGGGCGAAGACCTGGCGGCGTCCGACCCGGTCGGCCAGCAACCCGCCGAGAGAGGCGCCGACCGCCATGCCGACGAACCCGATCGAGCCGATCCAGGACAACGTGAGCGAGTCCAGCTGCCATTGCACGGCCAGGGCGGCCATCACGAAAGAGATCAGCCCGACGTCCATCGCATCCAGCGCCCAGCCGATCCCGGAGCCGACCAGGAGCCGACCGTGCTGGCGGGTGAATGGCAGCCCGTCGAGCCGTTCCGTTCGCGAGAGCGCCATCGCTGCCCTTCCGGGTGGTCAATGTCGGAACTCTAGTAGATCGGGCGGCCGTCGCCTGGGGCTGCCTGGGGAGCGGACCGACTCGTCCTGGAGGGCCCTTTCGGGGGAGAATGACACGGCTGTTGTTCACCCCGACCGAAAGGTTTCTCGTGCTCAAGACGTCCAAGACCCCGAAGCAGACTCGGAGCCGGCGACTCACGTTCATCCTCCCCGCCGACCACCCCGCCGGCACGGTGAGCGTCGTCGGGACGTTCAACGATTGGCGCCCGGGCAGCCACGTGCTGAAGAAGCGGGCCAACGGAACGATGAGCACCTCGGTGGACGTGCCCGAGGGCAGCACGGGTCGCTTCCGCTTCCTGGGTGAGGGTGGCTGGTGGTTCGATGAGCCGCAGGCCGACCAGATCACGCACGAGGGCAGCGTCGTCCGGGTCTGAGTCCGGACGCCACGAACCCCGCCCAGCCGATTCGCTGGACGGGGTTGGCGCTGGCTGTGGCTCAGTTGGTGAACGACTGCACCGGGGAGTTCTCGTTGGCGGTCCAGGCCGAGGTGACGCCGTTGCTGGTGACCCGGAAGCGGACCTTCTGGTACATCTCTTCCTGGCCGATCTCGGTGTCGGGCAGGGTGCGGAGCACGTTGAAGGTGTAGGTGCTCGAGACGGCGAACGTGCGCGAAAGAGTGCTCTCGCCGATCAGGTCGTCGGGGTTCGGCCAGCCGTCCTGCTCCATCCGATCCTGCTCGATGGTGACCGTGCGGTTGGAACTGCAGGTGGCGGTGACGCGGTAGTTGAGTACCTTGACACCGGCGCTGTTGTGGTGGTCGTAGATCGGACGCAGCGGCGTGACCGTACAGCCGGACGAGGTGGTGGACGCGTGCGCCATCGGTGCGATGGACAGCGGGAGGGCGACGGCGGCGGCGGCGATGGTCGCGGTGACGATGCGCCGAGTGGTGGGTCGGAGGTTCATGGCGGGTCCTTTCGGTGAGTGGTGCCTTGGGTTTCCGGTGGGAGCTGGTTTGCTCCATGGCTTAAGATTTCCACTCTGACTAGGGGTTATGCGTCTCCCGTCAGGGTGAACCTGCGGGTATGCCGCCAGGCATACGGCGATCTCCGCGATGGCGTGGCCAGGAGTCTTCGGCCAAGGCATGGGCAGGCGTAACGGCTGTCCGCTAGGGTCTGCCCCCATAAGACCCCGCAGATCCCCCCTAGAAAGTGAGGCCCGACATGGACAGCATCGTCGTCGGCGTCGACAACAGTGAGGCCTCGACCCGTGCGGTCGAGTTCGCCGTTGACCGCGCCAAGAAGAACGACTGGAAGATCGTGCTTGTGCACGTGATCCCGTGGTCACCGTTCTCGTTCACCACCCCGACCGAGAATGAGGAGCGCCCGCGAGCGAAAGCACACGAGCTCGCGGCCGGTCAGGAGCAGATCATCGCTCCGATGTCAGCGATAGCCGAGGCGGCAGGCGTGCCGTTCCAGTCGATCGTGCGACACGGCAATCCGTCCGACACGATTCTTGACATCGCCGAGGACGAGAAGGCAGTGCACATCATCGTCGGCCGCACCGGGGACTCGGGGCTGCGTGCCGCCGTCTTCGGCAGCGTGGCCAGCCGCTTGGTGACCCAGGCCGACATTCCCGTAACGGTGGTGCCGTGATGGATGTCGTCGGCGGTTTTGCTGCGTTCTCCGATTGGCTCGCTGCCATCGTTTGCTACTCCGTGCCTCTCTTCGGCACGAAGGTTCCGCTGATCGTCGCCTGGCTGGTGATCGCGGGGGCCTTCTTCACCGTATGGCTCGGCTTCATGCAGATCCGTGGCCCGAAGCTCGCGATCAACCTCGTCCAGGGCAAGTACTCCAACCCTGACGATGCCGGCGAAGTATCTCACTTCCAGGCACTGGCCACCGCAGTCTCCGGCACGGTCGGCTTGGGCAACATCGCGGGCGTGGCCGTGGCCATCTCGCTCGGCGGCCCGGGCGCGACCTTCTGGATGATTGTCGCCGGTCTGCTCGGCATGGCCACCAAGATGGCCGAATGCACCCTGGCGGTGAAGTACCGCCGGGAGCGCCCCGACGGCACCGTCTCCGGGGGCCGATGTACTACCTGCGCGATGGACTGGCCCAGATGGGGTTGGCCTGGCTGGGCAAGTTCCTGGCCGTCTTCTTCGCCATCTGCATGGTCGGTGGCGCGCTCGGCGGCGGGAACATGTTCCAGTCCAACCAGGCAGCGGCCCAGATCATCAACGTGACCGGCGGCACGAGCAGCTTCTTCGCCGACAAGCCGTGGATCATCGGCCTGGTCTTCGCCGCCCTGGCCGGAGCGGTCATCATCGGCGGCATCAAGAGCATCGCCAACGTGACCGAGAAGATCGTGCCGTTCATGGCCATCCTCTACCTCGGCGCCTGTTTGATCGTGATCGTGGTCAACGCCGGCGCGATCCCGCAGGCGTTCGGCGACATCATGGCCGGCGCGTTCACCGGTGCGGGAGTGACCGGCGGCGTCGCCGGTGCGCTGATCGTCGGCTTCCAGCGGGCGGCGTTTTCGAATGAGGCCGGGTTGGGCTCGGCCTCGGTAGCGCACTCGGCGGTCAAGACCAAGGAGCCGGCCACCGAAGGGTTCGTGGCCATGCTGGAGCCGTTCATCGACACCGTGGTGATCTGCACCGCGACCGCCCTGACGATCGTGATCACGGGAACCTGGAACGATCCGGACGCCTCCGATCTCGGCGGTGTCGGCCTCACCTCACGCGCGTTCGAGACCGTGCTGCCGTGGTTCCCGATCGTCCTGGCGATCGCGGTGATCCTGTTCGCCTTCTCCACCATGATCAGCTGGTCCTACTACGGCATGAAGGCGACTGGCTACCTCTTCGGTGACAATCAGCTGGCCGAGAACGTGTTCAAGGGCCTGTTCCTGATCTTCACCGTGATCGGGTCGGCCGCTTCGCTCGACAAGGTGATCAACTTCTCCGACTCGATGATCTTCCTGATGGGCGTGGCCAACATCATCGGTCTCTACATCTTGGCCCGGGTCGTCCGGGACACGATTCAGAGCTACTTCGATCGGGTACAAAGTGGCGAGATCAAGATGGTCGAGCACGCTCACTCTCACTGACCCCAGCACTCTGACGAGCTGACCACGGCGTGAGCCCCCGGGCCCCAAGGGGCCGGGGCTCACCTGCGTTCAGTGCCGGTGAGGTAGACCCAGCGTCCGTCGTGGGTTTCGAACCGGCTCACCTCGTGCAGGGTCGCGCGGCGGCGACCCGTCCGAAAGTGGGCGCTGAACTCGACCGTTCCGGTGCTGTCGAACGGTGAGCCCCCGGTTGTGGCGTGGATCTCCAGCCCGAGCCAGCTCGTCCGTGGGTCGAGGTCGAGGGTTTCCGGACGGGTCCGCGGATGCCAGGTGTCGAGCAGGTACGGCTCGTTCCCCAGGGTGTAGGCGCTGTACCGCGAGCGCATCAGCGCCTCGGCGGTGGCTGCCGGACGTCCGGCGTGGAGGGGCCGCAGCACGTCGCCGTACGGGCGGCTGGTGCCGCAGGGGCAGCGCTCAGGGTCGGGAGTCCGACCCCATCGTGCCAACGATGACCAGCCCGGAGGTGAAGGCCAGCGCCGTGGCCGCCGCCCGGTCGCGGCAGCCGGTCTTGAACAGGATCCGCGACATGGGTCTTCACCGTGCCCGGGCCGACGAACAGGCGCTGGGCGATCTCGGCATTGGAGAGTCCTTCGGCCAGCAGGGCCAGCACCTCGCGTTCCCGGGCGGTCAGCATCGCCACCTGTGCGGACGGGTGCCCGCCCGCGGGGTGGCTGACAGTGCGGCCAGGATCTGACCGGCGATTCCTGGGTCGAGCCAGACGTCCCCGGCGACGACTCGGCGGACGGCTTCGGGCAGGTCTGCGGGACTGCGCTTGAGCAGGTACCTGACGCCCCGCTCGGAGCGCGTCCAGCACGTCGGGGTCGCCGTCGAAGGTGGTCAGGATCAGCACCGGCGGCGCGACCCCGCCGGCACAGATGGTGCGAGTGGCTTCGACCCCGGTCATGCCGGGCATTCGAATGTCCATCACCACGACGTCGGGGGCCAGGGCGGTGACCATGGCCACCCCGGCGAGGCCGTCCGGTGCCTGCCCGATCACTTCGATGTCGGGCTGGCCGGAGAGGATGGCGACGATTCCGGAGCGGATCAAGGTGTCGTCGTCGACGACCACGGCCCTGATCATGCGGGCAGTACCGGCAATGAGGTGGCGAGCCGGAAGCCTCGTCCGACCGTCCCGGCTTCCACCTTGCCGCCCAAGGTGGCGACCCGCGCGGCCAGCCCAGCGAGTCGCCGTGCGCCGGTAGGGGGCAGGGTCCGGTCATTCCCTCGGAAAGGGTTGGGCTGCGGCGGGGGAGCTTCGGGGGATGCGTCCGGGCCCGCGAGCGACACAGCCGTCCTAGCGCTCTCGGCAGGCGTCGAGTCCGGGGCAGACCCCTGATCGAGCACGGTCACCAGCAACTCGGTGGCTCCCAGCGCAACTCAACCTCGCAGGCCGCTCCCGCCGGCGCATACTTCAGCGCGTTGGTCACCCCCTCCTGGATCGCCCGATAGACCGCCAACTCGGTGGCTTGGGTCAACGGACGGGGTGTCCCCAGGCTGGTCACCCGCACATCCAACCCGGCGGACGCCGCGACCGCGAGTAGGTCCGGCAGATCGGCCAGGCCCGGGCCCAGAGCCTCGGCCTCGCGCGGCATCAACCGCAGCATGGCCTGGATCTCCTCCATCGCTCGGCGCGCCGCGGTTTCGATGCCGGTCAGTCCGGCCTGATCAGGATCGGAGGAGCCTTGGCGGGCCACCGCCGCCTGAATCAGCACCGTGGTGATGGTGTTGGCCACGCCGTCGTGCAGTTCGCGCGCCAGCGCCAGTCGCTCCTGCCGGGTGGCGGCCTCCAGCAGGGCTTCCTGGTCGGCGTGCCACTTGCGCAGCCGGGCCGTGGTGGCGCTGCGGCGGCGTCCGGCGAACCAGGTGGCCGCCCCGACCGACCACCACAGTCCGGTGAGCACCAGCATCGTCTGCAGCGGGACCACGGAGGTCTGGGCTGAACCGATGCCGTGAGCCAGGAAGGGCACCAACATGGCTCCCAGCGCGATCCGGGCCTGGCGGGTGCCGGCCCAGGTGGCCACCGCGTAGAGGGCGATCAGCAAGCCGGCGAACGGCTGCCAGAGCGGGACCGCAAGGCTGACCAGGCCGAAAGCGATCTGCACCCAGAACACCGAGAAGGGCCGCGATCGGCACCACCACAAGGACTGATGCACGAGCACCGTGACCAGCGGAGGCAACCACAGCGGAAGGGCGCCGCCGTCGATCAGGCGGACGTCGGAATCCCAGAAGAGCAGGTCGACGCCGATCGCGGCGAGCATGAGAATGCCCGGGGCCCAACGGCCCCCCCAGTTGGCGCTTGCCCTTCCGGTGCTCATGTCACTTCTGCTGGCAGAAGGAGACCCACGGGAACAGGAAGCACCAGGCGCTGGCCGGGCTCACGCCGTCGGGAATGCTGGAGACGAATGCCTTCGACTCGCGCTGCAGTTCAAGCGCCCACATGGTCGGATCGGGCTGGCCGTTGGCGCCGTTGCGGGCACCGAAGGCGACCACCGGAATCATCTCGACGTGCTCCAGATTCCCGGTCATCCAGGCAATCCCGACCGACGTCGGCGTGGCCCCGGCGGCGAGCAGGGCGTTCACGTCCTCGCTGGGTAGCACCAGGGCCTTGTCTCCGAGGTCACCCACGCCCAGCACTTCGACGAAGTTCTCTCCCGATCGCCGTCCGAAGATGGCGACGAACGGCGGTTCGGTGTTCGCATCGGCGGGCTCGACCGTCGCCTCGGGGAGAGTGAGCCCAGGGATCTTGTGCTTGGGCACCCGGATCAGCCGACCGGCGATTGACGTGGGCTTGGCGCTGAGGGTGGGACGCTTTTCGGCCATGGAGAAACTCCTTGCTCGGATTGTCTGACATGAGCAGCGATCACCGACCGCTGATACACCAACCCTCCCCCGAATTCGAGGGCGGAGGCTAGGTCTGGCGAATCCGCGAGTACGTTGAAGATATGGAAACTCGGGTCGAAACCGACAGCATGGGACCGATCAACGTCCGCACCGATCGGTACTGGGGTGCCCAGACTCAGCGCAGCTTGGAGAACTTCGACATCGGACGGGACTCCTTTGTCTGGGGACGGGCGATGATCCGGGCTCTAGGTGTGCTGAAGAAATCCGCCGCTGCTGCCAATGCGCAGCTTGGTCAACTCCCGACCGAGTTGGCTGAGCTGATCGTCCGGGCAGCAGACGAGGTGATCGCAGGCGACCTGGACAAGCACTTCCCGCTGGTGGTCTTCCAGACCGGGTCGGGGACGCAGTCGAACATGAACGCCAACGAGGTGATCTCGAACCGGGCGATCGAGTTGGCCGGCGGAGTCGTGGGTTCCAAGCTGCCGGTTCACCCCAACGACCACGTCAACCGCGGACAGTCCTCCAACGACACCTTCCCGACCGCCATGCACATCGCGATCGTCACCGAACTTCGCGACCGGCTCTACCCGAACCTGACCCGGCTGCGGGACGTATTGGCCGCCAAGGCGGAGGCCACCTCGGGGGTGGTCATGGTCGGACGCACCCACCTCCAGGACGCCACGCCGATCACCCTCGGCCAGGCCATCGGCGGCTGGGTGGCCCAACTCGACTTCGCCTCGGCGGGCGTGCAGCACGCCGATCAGCAGGCTCGCGGTCTGGCCATCGGCGGCACGGCGGTCGGCACCGGCCTGAACACGCACCCCGATTTCGGACGGCTGACCGCCCAGCTGATCTCGGACGAAACGGGCACGGCCTTCGTCCAGGACACCAACCTGTTCGCCTCCCTCAGCGCCCACGACCCGCTGGTCGGCGTGAGTTCGTCGCTGCGGCTGCTCGCCGGGGCGTTGATGAAGATCGCCAACGACGTCCGCTGGCTGGCCTCGGGGCCGCGGAACGGGATCGGCGAGCTGATCATCCCCGACAACGAACCGGGCAGTTCGATCATGCCGGGCAAGGTGAATCCCACCCAGTCCGAGGCCTTGACCATGGTGGCGACCAGGGTCTTCGGCAATGATGCGACGGTCGGCTTCGCCGGTAGTCAGGGCAACTTTCAGCTGAACGTGTTCAAGCCGGTGATGGCGCACGCCATCTTGGAGTCGATCCGGCTGCTGGGCGATGGCTGCCGCTCGTTCACCGATCATTGCGCCGTCGGGATCGAACCCAACCTGGAGCGGATCAATGCCAACCTGGCCTCGAACCTGATGCTGGTCACCGCGCTGAACCGGCACATCGGTTACGACAAGGCCGCGGCCATCGCCAAGCGGGCCCACCACGACGGCAGCACCCTGCGCGAGGCCGCGGTCGCGTCCGGGCACCTCACCGCCGAGGAGTTCGACCGCTGGGTGATCCCACTGGAGATGACCAGGCCGAGCGCCGGCTGACTTGGGCGTCCGAGCCCCAAGAGCGACTTCGCCCCCACAAAGGGCACTCCGCCCGCGTCCTGCTGCGGGCGGAGTGGTTGTCTTGCGAGCGAAGTGGGCCGCTGGGCTCAGCGTCCCGGCAGCGGGATGACCGGGCAGACGAAGGAACGGACGACCCCGTTGTCCACGGCCGTGCCGTCAGCCATCGCCTGAGCCAGCTCCGCGTCGGCGTCGAGCACGCCGTTGCCGTTGGCATCGCCGGAGGCAAGGGCGGCCGCATACCCGTCCGGGAAGCCGAGCGCGCGCACCTGCCAGCGTCCGCCGTTGTAGTCGCTATCGCCGGGGGCGGCGGTGGCCACGTTCGGCTGGTAGCCGCCGAAGGCATAGATCGTGTCCCACGAGTGAGCGGGGGCAGGGGTGTTGCTGAGATCGGTGGGGGTGGCCACCGTCCGATAGCCGACGCCGTCGACGTAGAACGCCATCCCCGTGACCCCTTGGGCCTGGGCAGTTCCCGCACCCGCAGCCAGGGCCAGCACGGCCGCGCCGACCGCCAAAGCAATTCGCTGTACACGCATTTCTTGAATCCTCCCTCGATCCCGACCCGGTGGTCGGCGATGACTCAATCAAACGTCTGCACGTGCGCCAATCCCATTGCGGTCAGCTTCCGGCTGCTTACGTTCCGATTAACTGGCAAGCATCGGCTCAGCCCATCATCCCCGTTTCAATGTTGAGAATGTTGCCGTCCGGGTCCTCGAACCAGACCGAGCGGGTCTCGCCCATCACGGCGACGCCGTCCTCCCAGACGAGCCCTTCCAACTCGAAGGTCTGGAAGTCGACGCCCTTCTCGCGCAGCATGGCCACGCTGGCTTCGAACTCTTCCAGCGGAACCATGAAACTCATGGCGGTGGCCTTGTTGGTGCCGGCGAAACCGGAGGGATACACCAGGAAGGAGCCGGATCCGGCGGCGGCGTACAGGACTCCGTCGGGAAGATCACCCACCTGGGGGCTGAACCCGAGCACTCCTTCGTAGAAATCTCGAGCAGCCTGCAGATCGGCGACCCCAAGTGTGGGCATCGGGGCATAGTCGGCGAGCATGACACCTCCCATTCGGATCGGACGACCGTCGTCCGATCGGCGACTCATCGTAAGCTCGCCCCCGGACGCCGCCAAGGCGTCGAATTGCGTAGGCCACGGTCACCGGCGCTCTCAACCCGCCTCGGGCCGGCGCTCGATCGGGTCGGACGCCGCGTGCTCGCGTCGGGCCAAGAAGGCGAACGGGATCGCCACGGACTGGATCAGCGCCGCCACCGCGAACGAGCCGGGATACCCGGAGAGGTCGGCGACTCGTCCGAGCCCGGGCTGGATGACGACGCCCCCGGCCGAGCCCATCAGCGAATCGAACGACAGCACCGTGGCGCGTCGACCCGAGGGGATCTCGCCGTTCAGGAAGGACTGCCGCAGCGGCCCCCCGATCGCGCCGATCATCGCCCACGCGGCGACGACGATCAGGGCCATCACCAGGTTGGTGCTCCAGGCCAGCACCCCCAGAAGGACGGCCGAGAGCGCGACCTGCAGGATCAGCGCGTCCGTGCGTCGGGTGAACCATCGCCCGACGACCCCCACGAGCAGTCCGCCCAGAATCTGTGCTCCGGCCACCAGGGCAGAGGCCAGCCCGGCGATCGCGTAGGCACCCGGTTGGCCGTAGAGCTGGAGCAGGAAGGGCTGCAGGGCGTAGAAGATGTAGATCCCGATGCCGGAGGTGAAGGGTGCGGCCAGCATCAGCCAGCGGACGGGCCGGTTCCGCAACCCGTCCTCGACGGCACCGGCCAGCACACTGCGGACGGCCGCCCCCGGCGTGGCGTGGGCATCGGGGGTGAAGCCGAGATCGCGCATGAACCGCCAGGCGATGATCAGCGAGATCGTGAGCAGGCCGGCGCGCAGCAGGTAGGGCACGCCGAGGTCGGTGACCTGGGCGATCACGCCGCCGAGCACCGATCCGGCCAGCATGGCGATCCCGGCGACGACCTGGGCGCGTCCGAAGACCGACTCGAGACTGCCGGTGAACCCGGTGGCGTGCAGCGCGTCCACCAGCCAGGCTTCGGTGGCGCCGGAGAGGAAGGTGAAGCCCAGACCGATCAGCACCGAGGCGATCGCCCAGCCCCACAGCGGCGCCCGGATGGCCCACATGCCGACGTAGAGGAGGGTGGAGACGAGCAGGGTGCCGCCGCCCAGAAGATAGGAGAATCGGCGCCCCCGGGTGTCGGCGACCACGCCGGTCGGTACTTCGAACAGCACCATGCCAAGGGTGAAGAAGGCGTTGGCCAGGAATGCTTCGGTGTTACTCAGGCCGGCATCGAGCAGAAACAGGGTGTTGACGCCCCAGATGACCGAGGCCGCCACGGTGGTAGACGCGGTGAGCGCCAGGTAGGCGCGCTGGATTCCCAACGCCGGATCGAGCATGGGGTGAGGGTAGACCCTCCGCTCGGGGCGCGTCGCCCCCCGATCTCCCCCCGGCCCGACACCAGGGCACTCCGGTATGGCCGACCCCGTCCAGGTGGTGGGGGAAATGTAGCGGAAATATACGCTGGCGTAACATGCCATATTCAAGTAGCTACGAATTCCTGAGGAACACCATGAGCTTGCCCGAAGACCCCTACCGGACGGACCCCATGAACTTCCTATCCACCGTCGCAGAGTCCGCAGGGGCGGGCCTCCCTCGTCGTCAGCTGCTCGGCGCCGCCGCTTGGTCGGTGCCCGCGATCATCGTCGCATCTGCCGCGCCCGCGATGGCCGCCTCGACCCCGGGGACGCTCACCGTCACGAACTTCGCCGGTTCCGGCCGGCACAGCGGCGGATTCGGCCGACGTGCTTTCGCGCAGGGTCGGGTCACGTGTGGGCCCGACGACGCCCCGATCACCAACGTCATCCTGAGCTTCGGGTTCGACTCGGCGTTGATCGCCGACCAGACCCCGACGGTGATCGTCGGCACCAACTGGTCCTACCAGGGCTCGACGGTGGTGGGCTCGGTGCGCTATTTCAACTATCTGTGGACAGGCCCCACCTTGTCGGGGGCGAACACGAGCACGACCGATCTCAGCATTCGGGTCGACGGCACGAGCGGCGCCTTCATCACCACCATTTACGCCAAGTCGACCGGCATCTCCCAGGGCGTTCCGGTGGCCTCCCCGGTGCTCACGCTCAATATCACCAGCACCTGATCGTCATTCGGCTGGCTGGTCCGGGGGCTTCTTCGAACGAAGGTAGTCCCGATCGAAGGTGGCGGGCAGGTCGTCGGCGACCGGCTCCCCCGACGCCTCGCCGTCCGGGCTGTCGTCCCAACCCCGGACGTTGAGCACCCGCGAGCGATTCTCCAGGAACGACCGGTCGAAGGGCTGCGGCGGTAGCTCGTCCCCGCTGGCCGCTGCGCTCTCTGAGGGCCACCCGTCCGGTTCGCTGGGCCACCCCTCCTGCTCTCCGACCGGGCTCCTGCGGCGTTTGCCCCACCAGGCCCCACCGCCCAGGACCAGGCCGGCCACGAGGACGGCGATCAGAAACGGGTCCACTGCTGTCTCCCTCGATGCAGGTGCTGATCACGACCGTAGGGCCCGCACCGGTCACCGGCAAGCGCCGGAGGGTTCACCTGCGCTCAGCTGGGCAGCGCTCGTCCGCGCAGGAACCAGGCGAACGGGGTGGCCGGCCCGCCCAGCACCTGGCGGGCGTGCAACTCGGGAACCGTCCAGCCGGCCTCGGCCAGCAGCGCCGGCAGATCCCGATCGATGTGGCAGCCGCCGCTGACCCGGCCCCACAGCGGCTGGATGGCACGGGCGATGCGCTGTACTCGCGGGTTGGGGTGCAATGAATGCTCGGCGAAGTGCAGCGCCCCACCCGGCTTGAGCACCCGCCGCGCTTCCGCCAACGCCTGGCCGAGGTCGGGGATCGAGCACAGCGTCCAGGTCGAGACCACCGCGTCGGCGCTGCCGTCGGGAAGCGCCAACAGTTCAGCGGTGGTCCCGACCCGGTTGACCGGACGTCCGAACGCGGCCACTCGGTCGGCCGCGAGCAGCCAGCCGTCGTCGCTCGGGTCGACCGCCAGCACCTCGCTCACCAGCGGACCGTAATGCGCCAGGTTCGCCCCGGAGCCGAAACCGATCTCCAGCACGCGTCCGCTGACCGCAGCGCAGGTGCCACGCCGCCACGACCCGACCAGTGGTTCGTTGAGGACGAGATCGACCAGTCGGGTGCGCAGCATGGCTCCCATCATGCCCTTGCGGGTTGGTTCAGCTCAGGTCGAACCGGTCGAGGTTCATCACCTTCACCCAGGCGGCGACGAAGTCGGCGATGAACTTCTGCTGCGCGTCGTCGCTGGCATAGACCTCCGCGACGGCCCGCAGTTCGGAGTTCGAACCGAAGACCAGGTCGGCCCGACTGCCCTGCCAGGTGGCCCCGCCACCGCCTTGGCCCTCGAACAACTCCGTGCCCGCGATCGCATGCCAGGTGGTCGAGCCGTCGAGCAGGTTGACGAAGAAGTCGTTGCTCAGCGTGCCCACCCGATCGGTGAGCACGCCAATGCTCGAGCCACCCGCATTGGCGCCGAGCACCCGCAAACCGCCGACCAGGACGGTCAGTTCCGGTGCGCTCAGGGTCAACAGGTTGGCCTTGTCGATCAGCAGGTACTCCGCCGGGAGCAGATTGTCGTGGCGTTCGTAGTTGCGGAAGCCGTCCGCGCGGGGCTCCAGCGGGGCGAACGAGTCCGCGTCGGTCTGCTCCGGGGAGGCGTCGGTGCGCCCCGGCGTGAAATGCACCTGGAGGCTCAGCCCGGCTCGATGCGCCGCGTCCTCGATCGCAACCCCGCCGGCCAGGACGATCAGGTCGGCCAGGGAGACCCGGGTCGGCCCGGTTTGCGCGGCGTTGAACGCGTCCCGGATTCCTTCGAGGTGGCTCAGCACGTCCGCGAGTTGCTCCGGGTCGTTGACCGGCCAACTGCGTTGCGGCTCCAGCCGGAGCCGGGCCCCGTTGGCGCCCCCGCGCTTGTCGCTGCCGCGGAACGTGGAGGCCGAGGCCCAGGCCGTGGCGACCAGCTGGGACGTGCTCAGCCCCGATGCGCGGACGAGGGCGCTCAGCTCGGCGATCCCCGCCTGATCGATCAGCGGGTGATCGAGCGCGGGCACCGGATCCTGCCAGATCAGCTGCTCGCTGGGGATCTCCGGGCCCAGGTAGCGGGACACCGGGCCCAGGTCGCGGTGGGTGAGCTTGAACCAGGCGCGGGCGAAGGCGTCGGCGAACTCGTCCGGATTGTTCAGGAAGCGCCGCGAAATCGGCTCATAGATCGGGTCGAAGCGCAGGGACAGGTCGGTGGTGAGCATCATCGGGGTGCGGTTCAGCGTCGGGCCGTGCGGATCGGGGACGGTATTGGCGCCGGCGCCGTCCTTGGGTTGCCACTGCTGGGCGCCGGCGGGACTCATCGTCAGCTCCCAGTCGTAGCCGAACAGAATCTCGAAGAAGGTGTTGTCCCAGGTGGTCGGGGAACTCGTCCAGATCACCTCCAGGCCGCTGGTGATCGTGTCGTTGCCCTTGCCGCTGCCGAAACTGTTACGCCAACCGAGACCTTGGGCCTCGATCGGAGCCGCTTCCGGCTCGGGGCCGACGTGGGCCGGGTCGCCCGCGCCGTGGGTCTTGCCGAAGGTGTGCCCGCCGGCGATCAGGGCGACCGTCTCCTCGTCGTCCATCGCCATCCGGGCGAACGTCTCGCGAATGTCGACGGCGGCGGCCACCGGATCGGGGTTGCCGTTGGGGCCTTCAGGGTTGACGTAGATCAGGCCCATCTGGACGGCAGCGAGCGGGTTCTCCAGGTCACGCTGGCCGCTGTAGCGATCGTCGCCCAACCATTCCGTTTCGGGCCCCCAGTAGACGTCGGCGTCCGGCTCCCAGGCGTCGACTCGTCCGCCGCCGAAGCCGAAGGGGTCAGGCCCATCGATTCCAGGGCGACGTTGCCGGTGAGGACCATCAGGTCGGCCCAGGAGAGCGCCTTGCCGTACTTCTTCTGACCGGCCACAACAGTTTCCGGGCCTTGTCGAGGTTGCCGTTGTCGGGCCAGCTGTTGATCGGTGCGAACCGTTGATTCCCGGTGCCGGCGCCGCCGCGTCCGTCCGAGATCCGGTAGGTGCCGGCGCTGTGCCAAGCCATCCGGATCATCAACGGGCCGTAGTGGCCGAAGTCGGCCGGCCACCAGTCCTGCGAGGTGGTCAGCAGGTCGGCGATGTCGCGCTTGACCTCGGCCAGGTCGAGGGCTGAGAAGGCGGCCGCGTAATCGAAGTCCTCCCCGAGCGGATTGGCTACCGCGGGGTTCTTGGCCAACAGACGCAGGTTGAGCCGATTGGGCCACCAACTCTGATTGGCATCCCCCTGGGTGGGGTGTGCCATGGCGCCGTGCAGGACGGGGCAGGTCGCCGGGCTCTCGGCGTTCACCTCGGCGAGGGTGGTTGTGTGGTCGACGGACATGAGCGGCCTTTCGGGAGGGTGGTGCGGGGATGCGGGGTGGCTCAGGGGGAGGCGGACATGCCGCAGTGCGGGGTGGTTGGGGGTGTTCTCAGGCTGGTTCGGAGTTGCGCTAACTCTAGTGATGACCCCGGATCACCATGCGCATAATGCGCACGTTGAAGGCGAGAAAGCGCAGGAATTGAAACGGCAGCGATTGCCGTTGGGCGAGCGTTTTCGGCGTCGGCAGCGGCGCTTTGGACACGTCCAGCAGGGGCTGGTCGGTGGGTTCAGGGTTCATCGCTTCACTCCGGAATCAGTTGCCAGCCCGGCAGGGCCTTGGCCTTGTAGAGGAACAGGTAATGCAGCATCAGCTTCACCCAATGCCCGTGCAGGCCGAGTTCACCCCGGGTGGTGGCGGTGTCGCGTCCGGTGGGGAAGACCGAATAGTCGGGCACGACCGGCATCATCGTCATCGCGGCCGCCGACCCGTTGGTCAGACCGGCCCCCGCTGAGGCGACGCAGGCCGCGCCCATGGACGCCATCGACGCCGTGTGCGCCGGGGCGTCGGCACCGTTCTTGATCCGATCTGCGATGGTCAGCGCGGCCGTCTTGCCCATCACCCCGGACGGCATGCCGGTGCGTGGCGGGGCCGGGGCGACGACGGTGCCGTTGGCAGTCTTGCGGGGGCGCGAGATCTGATGCGGCGGCGCGAACGCGATCCCGACGGCGAAGACGTTGGAGTAGCCGGGCGCCTGGTAGGTCGTGGGCCAGTCGGCTCCGCGCCACTCCTCGTAGGGCTTCGGGGTGTAGTCGGCGTCGACCTTCATGAAGCCGGCCGGGGAGAACAGCTCGGCGCTGATGTCGCGTCCGTCCGCGGCGTAGGCAGTGAGCGGGACACCGCCGAAGGGTGGCAGCAGCATGGCGAAGTCGAACGGTAAGGCGTGGTGAGCGCCGTCCAACGTTTCGTAGTGGATCAGCCCGGCCTCCACCTTCTCCACGTGGGCGCCGACGATGGCTTGCACCTCGCGTTCGCGGAAGAGTGAACTCGTCCACAGTTCGCTGGTGGTGAGGAACCCCTGCTGGTCGAACACCATCCCGTCCACGCCGAAGTCGCCGAGCGCGGCCTCGTTGGTCAGGTAGATCACGCCGGCCAACTCCCGGACGCCGGCCTCCCGCAGTTCGTGATCGACGTTGAACACGTACTCGAAGGCTGCGCCCTGGCAGGTGCAGGTGCCGTGGCCCATGCCGATCACCAGGGTTTGTGGTCGTCCGGTTTTGAGGACGGCGATCACCTCGCGCAACTTCTCGGCCGCCTCGGTGGCGTGCTGGGCGGTGCAGACCGAGAGCGTGTGGCCGGTGGGGCCGAGCCCGGCCGTGGCCTCGAACTTCAGCTTCGGGCCGGTGGCGTTGATCAGGTAGTCGTAGCGGAGTCGCTGGGTGGTCCCCGCCGTGGCCGGGTCGGTGGATTCGATGTCGACCGCGCCGCGCGCGTCCGTGGAATCCCCCTGGGGGTGGATCGCGGTGGCTTTGGCCTGGCGGAAGGTGATCCCTTGGCGTTGATAGACCGGCGCCAGCGGGAAAGTCACGTCGCGGGTGGTCATCTCGCCGACCCCGACCCAGATGTTGGAGGGGATCCAATTCCAATGCGAGTTGGGGGAGACCACGGTCACGTTGTGCCTCTTGTCGAGCAGGCGCCGCAGGTGCAGCGCAGCTGTGTGTCCGGAGATGCCGGCCCCGAGAATCACGACATCACTCATGAGTTGCGTCCTTGCTGTCGGCGTCTTCGTCGACGGTCGATTGGCTCGATGGTATACCCCTAGGGGTATCCTGGCATAGGGGCGCTCGGTGGTCCACGAGGCGGACCTTCGGGGGGAGGTCCGGGGGGACGTGAACCGCTGGGCGCCCCTTGAAAGCTGACCCTGCCCCGGTTCCAACGAAGGATGGTTCGTGAAGAAGTCGCTCGTCACCCTGTTCACCCTGCTGGCGCTCGCCGGCTGCACCGGCGGAATCGCCGCGCCGATGACCTCGGCCGGCTCGACTCCCTCGGCGTCGGCCGCGTCCCCGATCATCGCGGAGGCCGCGTGGGTGCGTGCCACCACCGGGGCCACCAACGCCTCGATGACCGGCGCCTTCATGTCGTTGGTGAATCCGGGTGAGACCGAGATCAGGCTGGTCGGGGCAAGCACCTCGGTGGCGCCGATGGTGCAGATCCACGAGATGGTCAGCGTGGACGGAGCCATGGTGATGCAGGAGGCGACCGGCGGCGTGGCCATCCCCGTCGGAGGGCACCTGCACCTCAAGCCGGGCAGCTACCACGTGATGCTGATGATGCTGAAGGCTCCGCTGGCGGTCGGGGATCAGGTGCCGCTCACGCTTCGCTTCTCGGACGGGTCGCAGCTGGAGGTCAACGCACCGGTGAAGGCCTTCGTGGAGGAGGAGGACCACTACCACTCGGCAAGTCCCAGCCCGAGCATGAGCCCGAGTTCGACGGGCTCATGACCGGCGCGACTGCTGAGCCCGCGGGGTTGGGGCGCCGGGCGGTCCTAGGGTCGTCGGCCGCTGTCGGCGGGTTGGCGGTGGGATCCACGCTGGGCTGGTTCGGCGGCCAGGCCGGCTCGCCAGCTGCTCCGGTTACCCCCGAGGCCGTGATTCGGCAGCGCTACTCACCGCACGAGTTGCACCAGGCCGGGATCAGCACTCCGACGCCGGCGGTGACTCGGCTGCTGTCCTTCCGGCTCCGGACGCCGCGGGTGGCGGCCGAGCTGACCAAGCTGCTCCGGCTGTGGAGTGGCGACATCGAGGCACTGATGGCCGGGGCGCCGATCCCGGGGGACACCGCGCCCGACATGGCCCAGGCCGGGGTGTCGCTGTCGGTGACCGTCGGTTTGGGGCCACGGGTGTTCGAGTTGCCGGGGTTGGCGTCGCGGCGCCCGTCCGGTTATGTCGAGGTGCCGGCGATGGCCCACGACCGGCTGCAAGACCGCTGGTCGGGCGGCGACGTGCTGGCCATCGTGGCCGCTGACGATCCCACCACCGTGGCGTACGCCAGCCGCCGACTGGAGCGTGACGCGGCCACCTTCGCCACCTTGGCCTGGGTGCAGGGCGGCTCGTGGCGCGGCACCGACTCGGCCGGGCAGCCCGTCACCGGACGCAACCTTTTCGGGCAGCTGGACGGCACCGCCAACCCGTCGGGGGCTGACCTGGAGGCCGTCGTCTGGGCGTCCGGGCCGGCTTGGTTCGCCGGCGGCACCACCCTGGTAGTGCGCCGGATCGAGTTGGATCTGGACTTCTGGGACGCCACCACCCGCGAGCGCCAAGAGAAAGTGATCGGACGCCGACTCGACTCGGGGGCGCCACTGACCGGAAGCCACGAGCGAGACGATCTTGACCTGACCGCGCTGGACGCGGCCGGTCGTCCGCTGATCGCGCTCGACGCCCACGCCCGACGCGCCCACCCCAGCGTCAACGGCGGGCGTCGGATTCTGCGGCGGGGACTGAACTACACCCACACCGAGGGTGGACATCGCGGGGTCGTGCCCAGCGCCGGACTGGTCTTCCTCAGCTTCCAGGCCGACCTGGCCAATCAGTACCTCCCGCTCCAAACCAGCCTCGACCAGCGCGACGCCCTCCATGATTGGACGGCCACGATCGGTTCGGCGGTATTCGCGATCCCGCCCGGTTTCGGTCCAGGTGATTGGCTCGCGCGGGGCTTGTTCGAGCCGTGAGGCTTACCTGTGTAGTGATCGTCAAATCCCTGAGCCGAGCGTCCGTGCTACACATTCCGGATGTCGTTTCCGCGCCGAGCCGTCATCGCCACTGAGTCGGCTCCGGTCCGCCGGGCCGACATTCAGGGCCTGCGCGCGGTGGCGGTGCTCGCCGTGATCGCCTTCCACGTGACCGGTGGCCCCGCGGCGGGCTTCCTCGGGGTGGACGTGTTCTTCGTGGTGTCGGGCTTCGTCATCACCGGGGTCCTGCTGCGGCGAGGGGAGGCAACCAACCGGATCGAGCTGGGCGCGTTCTACCTACGCCGGCTCCGCCGGATTCTGCCGCTGGCGCTGACGGTGATCCTGGCCACCGTGCTCGCCGCGCAGGCGCTGCTCGCGGAGGAGAAGGCCGCCTCGATCATGACGGACGGGCTGTGGGCGGCTCTGTTCGCGGGGAACTGGCGCTTCGCCACCACCCAGACCGACTACTTTGCGCTCGGCTCCCAGCCTTCACCATTGCAGCACTTCTGGTCGCTGGGGGTCGAAGAGCAGTTCTATCTGGGGTGGCCGGTCGCGGTCGCAGTGGTCGCGTGGGCGCTCGTCCGGGCGGGCGTCGGGCTCCGCCAGGTGATGCTGGGCCTCGCCGGGGTGGTGGTCGCTGGGTCGCTGGGTTGGGGTTGGTGGCAGGCCTCGCAGGAGCCGGTGACCGCCTATTACTCCTCGTTCACCCGCGGGTGGGAGATCGGCCTCGGCTGCCTGTTGGCCACCCTTGGGGTGCCCCGGCTGAGCGCCGCGGCGCGCACGGTGCTGTCGTGGCTCGGTCTGGTGGGGATCATGCTGGGCCTGTTCTGGACCCCGGGGTCGGTAGGGCTCCCCGTGCCGGGCGCTGTCGGTGTCTGTCTGGGCACGGGGCTCGTCCTGGTCGCCGGGCACGGGGAGCAACCGCGCGCGTCGTTCCTGCTCACCAATCCCGTGTCGGGCTACCTGGGGGATCTCTCCTACGGGCTGTATCTGTGGCATTTTCCGGTGTTGGTCCTGGCCGGGGCCGCGCTGGGTTCGAGTGGCGGGATCACGGCGTTGGTGATCGGCAGCACGGTGGTGCTGGCGGTGATCAGCCATTACCTGATCGAGCGGCCCTTCCTGTCACGTCCCCGTCCGCGCAGCATGCTCGCCGCCCTGGCCGCCCTGATCGCGTCTGTTCTGGTGTTCTCGTTGTCCGCGACCCGGGGCTGGCTGCCCGCCGACGCGACGATCCTGCCGCCCGAGGTGGTGGTCACGGAACCGACGCCCTCCCCGACGTCGCCCACGACCCCCAGTTCGCCGACAGCGCGTCCGAGCCTCAGCGCCAGTGCCCCGGTGGTGGTTCCGCTGGGCTCGACCGGCACGGCGATCCAGGACGGGTTGCGCGGCGGGCTCGCCTTGACCCGTTGGCCGAGCACCCTGAGCCCGCCTGCCAACAACGTCGGTTTCGGCAACAATCCGGCCGCCGACATCAGCGAGTGCGCAGCCACCAAACCCGACAATCCCGAGTCCTGCACGGCCGGAAACCGCAAGGGCCCCGAGATTGTGGTGTACGGCGACTCCCTGGGGATCAACCTGCTGGCCGTCGTGGTCGAGGCCTACGGCGACACCCACAAGGTGCGCGGTCTGACCAAGCTCGCCTGCGCGGTGAACGGCGCCAAGGCCGACTTCGGCCGTCCCGAGTGGGCGACGCCCTGCACCCAACACCGGCAGCGCGTCGTGGCGTACGTGAAGAAGCACAAGCCGCGGACGCTGATCATGACCCAGAACTACGCCTGGTCGCTGAAACTGCTGTCAGGTGCCAAGGGTTCGGCGCGGGAGAAGGAGTGGACGGCCACCGACCAGGCTTTCGTCGACTCGATCAAGGACTATGTGCGCAACGTGGTGATCGTGTCGCCGTCGTTACCGGGGGTCGGATTTTTCGACTGTTACGTCAAGGGCGGGTCGCCGCAGTGCTGCACCACCGGGGTGCCGGCTTTCTGGCGTTCCACCCAGGCGGCGGAGAAGCGAGTGCGGGACGTGACTTTCGTCGACACCCTGCACTGGTACTGCGTCAACGGCCGCTGCCCGATGGTCTCGACGCTGGAGGGCAAAACCACGCTGATGAAGGTCGACTACCTGCACGTCACCTACCAGTACGACGTCTTGCTGGCCCGCGACCTTCGGTTTCGGCTGAAGGCCGCCGGGGTTCAGGCCTGATGTCGGAATGCGCCGGTGGTGGCGTCGGTTGACCAGGTGAATCGACCTGATCGGAAGGAGCACGCCATGACCGCTTCATCCCGCATTGAGGTGGCTCGTCTGGCAGCCTTCTCGAGCGACCCAGCCGGGGGTAATCCCGCCGGCGTGGTTCTGGGTGCCGAGGGGCTGAGTGAGGCGGGGATGCTTGCCATCGCCGCCGAGGTCGGCTATTCGGAAACGGCCTTCCTGGTCGAGCTCGGTCCCGGGCGGTTCGGCATCCGCTACTTCAGCCCGGTGGCCGAAGTGGCCTTCTGTGGACACGCCACCATCGCCTCCGCCGTACGGCTTGCCGAGCGCAGCGGCACCGGCGTCCGGACGTTCGTCACCCCCGCCGGCGAGATCGTTGTGGATACCTTCAGGTCGGCTCGGGGGATCGCGGCCTCGTTCGCGTCCGTGGCCACGCATTCGGTGGCGGCCTCTGCTGACGTGGTGGCGGAGACCTTGGCGGCCCTCGGCTGGGCGGAGAGCGACCTGCATTCGGACTGGCCGGCGCACGTCGCGTTCGCCGGCAACGACCACCTGATCCTGGCCGCGGCGACCCGGGAGCGACTGGCCGCGCTGGACTACGGCTTCGATTCGTTGCTGGCGATCATGACCCGCGAGGGCTGGACCACAGTGCACGTCTTCTGGCCCGAGGATGACGTCACCTTTCACGCCCGCGACCCCTTCCCCGTCGGCGGTGTGGTGGAGGATCCGGCCACGGGAGCTGCGGCGGCAGCGTTCGGCGGCTACCTGAATGCCCTGCACGGTCGAGCGGATCGAGAGTTCACTATTCACCAGGGGGCGGACATGGGTCGCCCGAGCACCCTGGACGTGCGCACGTTCGCCGATCACGACCGGGTGAGGGTTTCTGGCGCCGCCGTGGTGATCAGGTAAGCACCGGGCGGTGCTGCAGTGTCACGACGGCGGGCAATCTCCTGTGTGCGGTGAAACTTCTCGGTCATTTCCGGTCGTGGAGCTCGTATGCGCCTTGACGCTCGAAATTCGCGTAGTTTTTTCCGGCCACGCCCGGTTCCCACAGGGGATCCGGGTGGTCGCGCACCTACTGGTTCTGGGTCACGGACGCCAGATCACGTTCGAGGCCGTCGAGGATCAGGTTCAGGCCGAAGTCAAACTCGTCGGCGTACGCGTAGGCCTTGCCCACGACCTGTTCGGTGATCATCTCCACCACGTGGGGGTACTGCTCGACCCGCAGGTGCTCCCGGATGCTGTCGACGAAGTCCTCGGCTCCCTCCCCCGGCCTCGAAGGGGAGATTCACCTCGGTCAGGACGAACCCGTACACATAGGCATCGAGCACCGAGAACGCGTGCGAGGCCAGCCCGACGGGGAAGCCGTTGCGGCGCAGGCAACCCAGGACGGCGTCGTGGTGGTGGAGCAGTGCGGGGCCGGGGGAGCGGCGTGACTCGATCAGGCCCAAGGCCCAGGGATGAGCGGCGAGTGCCTTTCGGGCGGAGGCGGCGTGCTGCGCCATCGCCGGACGCCACGGCTGGCCCGGGTCGGGGAGGTCGATCTGCAGGAAGATCCAGTCGGCCAGGCCGTCCAGCAGGGCGTCCTTACCGGTGAGGTGGTGGTAGAGCGACATCGCTTCGACGCCGAGTTCGCCTGCCACGTTCCGCATGCTGACCCGGGTCAGCCCGCCCTGATCGGCGACTCGGACGGCGGCAGCGAGGATCCCGTCGTGGGTGAGCGCAGGGCGCCTGGCCATCGTGCTGTCTCCCGTCGGGGTTGTCGGCTTACGTCTGTAAGGCTATCATTTGTGAAGAAAGCTTACGAGTGTAAGGAAGGGCCATGAGAGCTGCTGTCATCGACCGGTACGGAGCGCCCGAGGTGGTGCGGATCGCGGAGGTCGCGACACCCGAGCCCAAGCCCGGTGAGGTTCTCGTCCGGGTCATGGCGGCCGCCGTCACGTCGGCGGACGCGCGGATCCGGGCTGCTCGATTCCCGCGTGGGTTCGGGGTGCCGGCGCGACTCTTCTTCGGCGTTCGCCGGCCCCGGCGTCCGATTCTCGGCGGGTGTTTCTCGGGGGTGGTCGAGGCGGTCGGCTCGCAGGTGAGCGGGCTGGCGGTCGGTGATTCGGTCAGCGGCATGACCGGGATGAGGCTGGGAACCCACGCCGAGTACGTCAATGTGCCGGCGACGAGCGTGGTCGCCAAACCGGCCCAGGTGTCCCACGAGGAGGCGGCAGGCGTGCTCTTCGGCGGCGCCACGGCCCTGTACTGCCTGCGGGACAAGGCTGCGCTGGCTCCCGGCAGGTCGGTGCTGATCAACGGGGCTTCTGGCGCGATCGGCACCAATGCAGTCCAGTTGGCCAAGCATCTGGGGGCCGACGTGACGGCGGTGACGAGCGCGGCCAATCGAGAGCTCGTCCTAGGGTTGGGCGCGGACCGAGTGATCGACCACACCCACACCGACGTCACCGCCACCGGCGAACGCTTCGATGTGGTGCTGGACGCGGTCGGCAACCTCACCATCGCCTCCAGCCGTCCGCTGTTGACCGAACGCGGCCTACTGCTGCTCGCCGTGGCGAACGTGGCAGACACGATCCGGGCGCGCGGGAACGTGGTGGCAGTCAGTGCACCCGAGCGAGGCGAGGACTTCGCCTACCTGTTGCGACTGGTGGAGCAGGGACACCTGCGGGTGATCAACGCGCTGGCTTGCGACCTGGCCGACATCGTCGAGGCCCACCGCAGAGTCGACAGCGGACGCAAGGTGGGCAACGTGGTGGTGCGACCGTAGCGATGAGGGACGGCGTGATCAGGGGACGCGGAGTTCACTGAGTGGGTCGCGCAAGGAGGCGATGACGCCAGGGGGGATCGCGCCCAGTCCGGCGGCCGCCACGGAAAGGATCATCGTGGCGGCGCCGAACTCGGTGCTTGGCAAGGGTTCCCTGCCCAGGGTCAGGACCATCAGCGCACTACCCGTGCCCAACAAAGTCGCGGTACTCCCAATCAGCACGGCGTTGGCGGTAATCAGCCCGACGATGAAACCGCGGGTGGGCGCCCAGTGCTCGGCGAGAGAGGTGCACCTCTCCAGCAACCTCAGGGGGTGGTGCCTGGCGAGGCATGCACCGTAGGGGTCGCGGGTGAGGCCGCCGGAGCCCTGGCCCCTGGGTTCTCGGCTCTGGCTGCGCCGTCCGCCAGGGCGACGCCTATCTGAAGCGCGATAGCACCGATGATGAAGGTTGACGCGCCCACTCGATAGAACCAGCGGAGCTTGTGGTCCGAGTGCATCACGGCGTGGCCGTTCACGCGGTCCGTGCCCTTGGGGCCAGCCAAGAACGCCACCAGCCAACCGACACTCTGGGGGCTTCGCTCCGTGATCCCGGCGGTCATGTGCGCCTCCGGTAAATGGCGGCGGATGGCCTTCTCGAACTCCGTGCCTTCGGCAACGGCGGCCTTGAGGAGGGGGTGGTACCAGAGCCGATCCACGAAGTAGAAGGCGTACCACAGGATCAAGCCAAGGCAAAGCACCGCACTCCCGAGGCTGATCGGCCCGAGGGTGGCCCCGTCTTTTGCCGCGACGCCTGCAGCCCCCAATGCGAATGTGGCCACCGTCAACGCCAGACCCCGAATCCGCCACTCGATGTCGTTGAAGTGCTGCTGTACCTCGACGGTCGTCTTCCACATGGTCACGTAGTGCCCAAGCGCCTCGTTCGAGCTAAGGCCCGCGGAAGCGGCGGGCAGATAGCTGGCCACAATCTCCGCGGCAGCTTCTGGGTCGGTCACGGTCTGAGCCTAGGCCAGGCCGAGCACGGGGAGGACCTCGGCAAACTCGTGCTCACAGGTGTGGGTGGGCCTGATGAGGCCGATCGAGCCCACGTGAGCCCGTTCCCGTTCGACGTCCTCGTCAGTCCAATGCGTGACGCGACGCAGCAGGTCGTACCCAGCGTGCTGCTGAGCCTCCCCATAGCGGGCATGGACGTCAGTCACCTGCGCGACCTGTGCCATGGCGATGTCCTTCATGAGACTGTCCCCTATGTAGACGGCTTCGTGAGGCTCGCGTCCCACTGAATTGAGGATCGCGAGGAGGACCTCGGCGTTGGGCTTCAAGACTCCCCTAGGCACGTGTCGGTGCTCCGTTTTGTTCAGGTCGTACGACGCGTCAGGCTGGCTGCGCATCTCCTCAAATCTCTTTCCTCGGGGTAGGTCGTGGTCCGGTGCGGAGTAGAGTACGTCAATGACGCCATCGAGGCCGGTGTGCTTGGTGCGCCACGTCGTCCAGTAGGCCAAGGACTCGGTGTAGGCGACGATTGAGACTCCAGCGGATTTCGCAACCGTCAAGGCCTCGAGCACCCCTGGATACAGCGCTGTTCCCCGCCGACGCTCGCTCCTAAGCGCAGCAACGGCTCGCGGAAAGGCCCTCCAGGGCTCGACTCCTGCCGCGGCGCTGATCAGGGAGGGAATTTCGCTCAAGAGGTTCGAGTACTCCGTGGTGCCGTACTTCCGATGCAGGGTGCGGATCTCACCTTCGAGCACGCTCTGAGGCACGCCGGAGTCCTCCTCAAGCGCTTGAAGCATGGCTGAGAAGGACGCGTGCCACGCGGCGAACCAGTCCCACAAAGTGTTGTCTAGATCGGTGACCAACACCAGCTTTCGTCCCTGTGCCATGGCTCCAACGTAGCTGCTCACTGTGACGAGGCGATGCGACGGCCAGGGAGAAAGTGCCGCTAGCGCGTTATCGCACGGCTCACCGTTGGGGGCGCTGCGTGTGGCACCGACGGCCTTTGTCACTTCCGGCCGCCCCAGAGTTAGACCGCCCGAGGGCCGCACATCTGCCAACGGTGGCCGACCCGCGACATCGCAATCAAGTGCGGCGTGTCCCCAGCTAAGGTGACCAAGACCCAGGGGAAAGGGAGGCGATGGCACCGCAGGGGTTCCAGGACAAGGTCGCGTTCGTGTGGCGGGTGGCCGACAAGTTGCGCGGTACGTTCAAGCAGCACGAGTACGGCTCGGTGATGTTGCCGCTGCTGGTGTTGCGGCGCATGGACGCCGTGCTGGCTCCGACCAAGGACGCCGTAATCGAGCGGGTCAAGGAGTTCCCGAGCATCGGCGAGGGCGAGGACGCCCTCCTCAAGAAGGCCTCCGGCCGCCGCTTCTACAACGTCGCCCCGTGGACGTTCGCGACGCTTCTGAATGACGACAAAAGCTTGGCCGACAACGTGGCCCGCTATGTCCGCGGACTTTCCCGGGACCTGGGTGACGCGGACAAAGTGTGGGTCGAGCAGCAGGGGCTGTCGTGAAGGACGACGACGACATGCGCGCCGTCGCCCAGAACAACGATTAGGGCCAGTACAGGCTGGTCCTGGAGCAGAAGATCCAGGATCTGCTGGTGGATCGCCACGAGAAGAACGCATGCTGTTCGACCTGTTCTTCGCCAACCCAAACTTCCGCGTGTCGCTGATGAGCTACATGGTGGGCACGTACGTCGAGTTCCGCCAAGAGGTCGCCGGGTAAGGTCGGCTCTGCTGGGCCAGTCGCGCACCTCGGGGCCTCGCGCATCACTGTTGGCCAGGTGCCCGCGCGTTGACTGGTGGAAAGTGGTGGCGGAACACTCGCCGGGCTGCCGGGAGCCAGTGACGTGGAAGCGCTCGGCCGAGTGACCCCTAGGGTCGCCCACGTTGAACGCGGGCGACCCCACTGGCGCTACGCCGCGATCGCGACCCAGCCTCGCCTGCGGGCCTCCTCAAAGTTCTCCCGCAGTTCGTACTCGACGCGCGAACGCAGATCGTCGGGCAGCTGGCAGTGACTTGCGCCATGCCCCGAACTCACCCCGCCCCCGGTCGGGTTGCAGCGCAGCGAGGGATGGACCTGGCGTCGAACCTGAACGCAGAGTGGGTGCTCGTGCCCACGGTCGCAGGTTACGCGGGCCGTCACGTAGAAGCTCTGATGCATCACGGTGTCACCGCCCCTTCGTGCCGTAAGGCGACTGATTCGTCGCCTTCAGACTGACGCCCAGTTCGGACGCGTGCGAACGCACCGCGTCCTCCGTTCGGCCCAGCTTGAGCCCCATCACGCGGGTCGGCGTGTTCTGTTGTGCCAACTCCCGGAGCTGTCGATCGTCGGCACCCGACCAGGTCTGGCCGTGTTCCAATGGCTGTTTGGCCATAGTTCCCTCTCCGCGAGGAGGGTTCTGAGCCCGCACGCCCTGTGGCCACCGCTCTCCGTTGGGAGGCGGAGACCCAGTGCGGTGCGTTATCGTGACCAAGCAAGCGCCAACTTGTGCAGGGCCCCGATCGCTGGCTCACCCCAACGGTTGGGGCTTCACCCTTCCTTCGCTACCAGCAGCCACTTGATGTTGAAGAACTACAGGCATGTAACTACTGACTGATCGAAGTCTACGCCCCAGTTCTGACATATTGCGAACTGGTTTGAGCCCGATCTATTCGCTGGCAGTTTCCTGCCTTGACGTTACTGGGCTCAGGGCAATTCCGGGCAGCTTTCTGCCTGCGGGAGCAATGGTCTTAGACCCGGTCGAACGCGTCAGCTGGCGCGCTGAGTATGTGCACCACGTTCTCCAGGAATGCCTGGCCTCCAAAGGCATAATTTCTAGGAATGCACGATATGTCGGATGACCAGGGATCGACGCTTCTGGTAGATCCCGATACATCCACCTATGCCACGCGCGTGGAATCGAAACTAGCGCGAGGCTTGTCTGCTTGCCCAACGACCTCCCTCAGTGCTGCATGTCGACGAAGCGGCTGTAGTGGCCCTGGAACACCGTGGAGACCGTCTTCGTCGGACCATTACGGTGCTTGGCAACGATGAAGTCGGCCTCGCCCAGTCGTTCGGATTGCGGGTTGTAGGCGTCGTCGCGGTGCAGCAGGATCACCATGTCGGCGTCCTGCTCCAGTGAGCCCGATTCACGCAGGTCTGACAGCATCGGCTTCTTGTCGGTGCGTTGCTCAGGCCCACGGTTGAGCTGGGAGAGGGCCACCACGGGCACCTCCAACTCCTTGGCCAAGAGCTTGATCTGCCGGGAGAATTCCGAGACCTCCAGCTGACGGCTTTCCACTTTCTTGCCCGAGGTCATCAACTGCATGTAATCGATGATCACCAGGCGCAGATCGTGCCGCTGCTTGAGTCGGCGCGCCTTGGCCCGAATCTCCATCATGGTCAGGTTCGGGGAATCGTCGATGAACATCGGCGCACTGGAAACCTCGGCGGTCTTCTTGGCGATCCTCGACCAGTCGTCATCACCCATTTGGCCTTTCCGAATGTGATGCAACGGCACCTGGGCCTCGGCCGAAATGAGGCGCATCACGATTTCTGACTTGGTCATTTCCAGGGAGAAGAAGGCGCTGGTCAAGCCATGCTTAATGGACGCCGAACTGGCGAAATCCAGCCCCAAAGTCGACTTCCCCATACCCGGACGGGCGGCGACGATCACCATTTGCCCCGCATGCAGCCCGTTGGTCAGATCATCGAGCTCGAGAAAGCCGGTCGGCACGCCCGACATCACCCCATGCGAGTTCAGCGCTTCGATCTCGTCCAGCGTGGACTCCATCAGCGCGCTCAGTGGCTGGTAGTCATCGGCGGTCTTGCCCCTCAGCCACCTCATAGATGGCCTGCTGTGCTCGGTCGACGATCTCGTTGACCTCACCGCCGCCGGAGTACCCCATCTGGCTGATTTTGATGCTGGCCTCGACCAGCCGACGCAGGATCGCCTTCTCGTGCACGATCTCGGCGTAGAAGCTCGCGTTGGAAGCGATGGAGACGGTGGCGAGCAGGTCGTGCAGGTAGATGTGCCCGCCGATCTTGCCCAACTCGCCCCGCTTGGCCAGCTCGTCGGCAACGGTGATCGCATCGGCCGGTTCGCCACGGCCGTAGAGATCCATGATCGCGTCGAAGACCTGCTCATGGGCCGGCCGGTAGAAGTCACGGCCCTTGACGATCTCGGTGACGTCGCCGATCGCGTCCTTGCTGATCAGCATGGCGCCCAGCACCGACTGCTCAGCCTGAACGTCCTGCGGGGGCGTCCGGTCGGGAGCGTCGTACTCCCGAGGAGCCTCGTCGAACGGCCGAACCGAAGCCAGTGACACCTGCATCCCCCAATCGTTGCCTTGATCGATAACTTTCACCGTAGAGGTCCCCACCGACAGTCTTCGTCAGTCGTCTGGGTGGGTATCGTCGCGGCTCGGCAGCCCGTTCTGCCGACCAAGCTCGCCGTACGCTAACCCATCTAGCCAGGCCCGGCTAGTCCCCAGTTATCCACAGCTGTGAGTTCAGCTGTGGAAACTGTGGACTCGCGCCGCACTGCCTGTGTACGACGCGCCGACGAGCCGTGGATAACAAATTGCTGCCCCCAAAAACATGGCTCTGGCTAGGCCGTTTGCTGACACCACGTGTGAATTGCAGGGCCCGAGACCCCATTTGACAGCGCACGCTCGGGCTGGTGTATACGCCGCCGGAATGGCAATTGTCCACACCTCGCCCACAGGTACTCCTCGTCCGATGTGATACCCTAGGGGGGTATCGTGACTAGGGAGGATGCCATGACCGAGAACCACTTGTCACACCAACCTCAGGGGCTCGACCCCGACGGGGGCGTCAGTGCCGGCCATGGCTATATCGACACTAAAAACCATCACCTCAAACGGCTCCGTCGGATCGAGGGTCAGGCCCGGGGCCTGCAACGCATGGTCGACGAAGAGAAGTACTGCATCGACATCCTCACCCAGGTCTCGGCCATGACCAAGGCGTTGGAGTCCTTCGCCCTGGCCATCCTGGACGAGCACCTCGCGGCACTGCGTCGTCCGGGCCGCCCAGGCCGGGGGCGATGAGGCCGACGCCAAAGTCACCGAAGCGAGCCAAGCCATTGCGCGGCTCGTCCGCTCATAACACCCACACCACCAAGGAGAAATCATGACCACCAGCACCTACACCGTCGAAGGCATGACCTGTGGCCATTGCGTCCACGCCGTGACCGAAGAGGTCAGTGCCATCCCGGGCGTGACCGGCGTCAACGTCACCCTGCAGGGCGGCGCTCTCGAGGTCACCAGCGAAGGCCCGGTCGACTTCGACCGGATCGTCGAAGCCGTTGCCGAGGCCGGCAACTACAGCGTCGTCTGACCCTCTGGCCCGCACCGGCGGGCACGCGTGCCCATCCCACGCCCGCCGCCGGTGCACTCCCGGGCCAGGGATCCTGGTCCCAACAAGCCAACACCCGTCGAGAAAGCCGCACCTCATGACCACCCAGACCAGGCGTGAATCGATCGAGCTGGACATCCAAGGCATGACCTGCGCCTCCTGCGCCGCCCGGATCGAGAAGAAGCTGAACAAGGTCGAGGGGGTCACCGCGTCGGTGAACTACGCGACCGAGAAGGCCCGGGTGCTGGCCCCGCCGATGATCCGGATCGAAGACCTGATCGCCGTGGTGCAGAACACCGGCTACGGCGCCAGCGCTCCCGACCCGGCCAAACCCGAGGTCGACCGGGCAGCCCTGCTGCAACGCAAGGTGATCGTGTCGGCCATCCTGGCGGTTCCGGTGGTCGTCCTGGCCACGGTATCGGCCTGGCAGTTCCCTGGCTGGCAGTGGGTCTCCCTGGCCCTCACCACGCCGGTCTACGCCTGGGCCGGGTGGGGTTTCCACAAGTCAGCCCTGGTCAACGCGCGGCACCGCGCCACCACCATGGACACGCTGATCTCGCTCGGCACCACCGCCGCCTTCGCCTGGTCGCTGTACGCGCTCTTCTTCGGCCACGCCGGCGACATCGGTTACACCCACGCCTTCGAGTTGATGCTCGAACGCGGCTCCGGCGAGGGCAACGTCTACTTCGAGGCGGTCGTCGGCATCATCACCTTCCTGCTGCTCGGACGCTGGTTCGAGGCCCGCTCCAAGCAGCGCGCCGGCGAGGCCGTCCGGGCGTTGCTGCACCTGGGTGCCAGCGATGCCACTCTGCTCCGCAACGGCGTCGAAACCACCGTGCCGATCGATTTCCTCAACGTGGGGGACAGTTTCGTGGTTCGCCCCGGCGAGAAGATCGCCACCGACGGCGAGGTGATCCAGGGCTCCTCGGCGGTCGACAACTCCATGATCACGGGCGAATCCCTCCCGGTGGACGTGACCGTCGGCGACCCCGTGATCGGCGCCACCCTGAACGCGAACGGACGCCTGGTCGTCCGCGCCACCCGGGTCGGGGCCGACACCCAACTGGCCACCATCGCCCGGATGGTCGAGGAGGCCCAAACCGGCAAGGCCGCCGTGCAGCGCCTGGCCGACCGGATCTCGGACGTGTTCGTGCCGATCGTGATCGGCCTGGCCGGGATCACCCTAGTCACCTGGCTGCTGCTCGGAGCCGGGGTCGCCTTCGCCGCGGCCGCCGCGGTGGCGGTGCTGATCATCGCCTGCCCGTGCGCGCTCGGCCTGGCCACCCCGACGGCCCTCCTGGTCGGCACCGGACGCGGCGCCCAACTCGGCATCGTGATCAAGGGCCCCGAAATCCTGGAGCGCACCCAAGCCGTCGACACCATCGTCCTGGACAAGACCGGCACGGTCACCACCGGCACCATGGCCGTCTCCCAACTGACCGATCTCGGTGCAACCGGCGACACATCGTCCGCCCGGGCGACCTGGCTGCGCCTGGCGGGAGCCGCCGAGGGTGCCTCTGAGCATCCGATCGCCCGAGCGATTGCCACCTACGCGGCCTCGGACGCTGTCGTCACCGAGTTCGAGAACGTCCCCGGGCAAGGAATCAAGGCCTTGATCGAGGGCCGTCAGGTGCGTGTCGGCAAGGCGGGCTTTGTCGGGCTCGACCCAGCGCGGGCAATCCTTCCCGCGAAGGTCGATCAGGCCGGCACCACGGTCTGGGTCGCGGTCGACGACGAGCCGGTCGGGGCGATCACTGTCGCCGACACGGTCAAGGAGAGCTCCCCGCGAGCCATCGCCCAGCTGAAAGCCCTCGGACTGACCCCGATCCTGCTCACCGGCGACAACAGCGCCGCGGCCGCCTCCGTGGCCGCCCAGGTCGGCATCGAGCGGGTGATCGCGGAAGTGCTGCCCGAAGACAAGGTGGCCACCGTGAAGGCGCTGCAAGCCGAAGGCCGGACGGTGGCCATGGTCGGCGACGGCGTCAACGACTCGGCCGCGCTGGCCCAAGCCGACCTCGGCCTGGCCATGGGCACCGGCACCGATGCGGCGATCCAGGCGTCCGACCTGACCTTGATGCGCGGCGACCTGACCCTGGCCGGGGACGCGATCCGGCTCTCCCGGGCCACCCTGGGCACGATCAAGGGCAACCTGTTCTGGGCCTTCGCCTACAACGTGGCCGCGATTCCGCTGGCCGCGCTGGGCTACCTCAACCCGATGATCGCCGGTGCCGCGATGGCCTTCTCCTCGGTCTTCGTGGTGCTCAACAGCCTCCGGCTGCGCGCCTTTCGGGCCGGCTGAGCAGCCTCACTCCCGGGTGACCTTGCGGTTCGGGAACGGACGCCGGCCCCGGTCAGGCACGATGCCCTCGGTGACCGCCACCTGGCGTCCGGCGGCCAGGTCCTGATAGATCCCGACCACTTCTTCGGACTGATGCGCAATCGTCCAATGGCTAGCCAGTTCCTTGCTGCGGGCCACCGCCCGGGCCTTGAACTCCGGGTCCTCCAGGTGGCGCAACATCGAAATGATCGCCGAAGCGAGCGAGACCGGATTGGGCCGGCCCACGGTGGCGTTGACCCCCGGGTCGACCACCAACCTCAGCTCATCGTCGACCATCACGAACGGCAACCCGGCGTGCGCCGCCTCATGCAGGACCAGCGCCTGGGTGTCGGTCAGGGAGGGGAACACGAACACGTCGGCCGCCCCGTAGTAGGCGCCGAGCCGCTCCCGGGCGACCCGTCCGACCAGTTTCACCCCGCCACCACGAGAGGCGCGGACGAGCTTGCGGCGCAGCGTGACCGCTGACTCCTTCCAATCCCCGACGATCATCAACTCAACGTTCGGCACGTGGTCGCGGACCAGTTCGAAGGCGTCCAAGAGCAGCCCCAGACCCTTCTCCAGCGATATCCGGCCGACGAACAGCAGCCGCGGACCGCGAGCCCGGGCCACCGGCTTCACCTCGGGCAGCGCGTCCGTCCCGTTCGGGACCACCCGCACCCGAGCGCTCGGTGCGATCTCCAGCACCCGCTTGGCCGTCTTGTCGGACGGGGTGGTGACCAGGTCGGCCTCGGAGAGCATGTCGGCCGCCACCTGCAGCAACTCCAGCTGGGCGCCACCGCGACGCGGCCGCTTCAGGCGCATCTTCTTCAGCTGCGTCCAGACGTTGCCCTCGAGCTTCATCATGTACATCTTGTACGCGGCGTTCAGGAACGGGGCGACGTGCCAATAGACCTCGGCGTAGGCCTCCAGGTCGGTGTGCCAGGTGATCAGCAGCGGCTTGCCGGTGCGCTGCGCCACCCACAGCCCGAGCAGCCCGACCGAGCCCAGGCCGTGGACGTGGATCACGTCCGGCGGGTTGGCCACCATCTGGGCCAGCCGGTAGTCGAAGTCGCGGCCGTCCGCCAGCCGGATCGGGGTACTGGGCAGCGGAACCGACGGCAGCCGGATCTCGCGCCGGCGCGGGTGCCCGGCGTGCGGGTTCGGCCCACCCGAGGCTGGGGCGACCAGCAGCACCTTGTGGCCGGCGGCCAGTATCTGCTGCTCCAGGAACTGCACGGCGTAGAGCAGGCCGCTGTGGTTGGGCCCGTAGTTGTCGGTGAACTGGGCGATCGTCAGCGGACGGGTCGCCGGCAGGTTCGCCGTCTCCGCTTCCACCGGTGGTTGCAAGTCTTCAGACACGCTCGCTACTCAATCACCCACGGGGACTCCCGCTCAACCATCCCAGCTCTGCGGCCCAATCGACGGCTCCAGCGAATAGCGTGAGGACTTGACTACCGACTACGGTCGTTAACCCCTCACGCTAGTTAGGCTGACCCCATGTTGACCCCCCAACCTTCATCGAGGCAGCTCTTGCTGCAGGAACTCAGGCGGCTGAACATCACCTGCCACGAACTGCCTGACGGCACGACGGTCCTGGTCAGCGACAACGACCCAGCTGCGCCCGCGCAACCACCGGCCCGGCTCCTGCTTCCAGAGCGGGCCTTCGAACGCTTCGTGCGCCGACGGAGACCTCTGTCAGAGCTCCCCAAGGGTGATCCGCGCTTGCGCGTTCTTGGTGATGTGGCGCTCGACATCCTCTACACCCTGGAGAGCGACATGTCGCCGCTGATCGCCCTCGGCATCCGGATGCGCTTCGGCAGGCCGGTGTGGTTCGAAGAGCGTGGGCCGATGGAACCCTTCCGCCAATCGAAGGCGGCTACTGGACCGCCAACCCTGACGCCGGCGACTAAGCACTAGCCGGTCAGCGCCCAGCGGTCCGGCCCGGATCGAGCCCTGGGTGCAGGCTCTCGAACGGCGAAGACGACAGGATCAGTCGGCACTGATCAGGCTGGCGCAGCGGCCGCCGCTTAGGCCGCCTGCTCGGCGGCGTCGATCATCGCCGCGAGAAGAAGGATCTCACGCGGCGGCATAGAACGGCTGCGCTTCCGCTACTACAGCGTCGCGGAGTCGTGCATGGACCGCTCGGCGGGCAACCAGATCCACAGGGCGGCCCGGGATGTCAGACAACAACGCTAGGTCCTCGATGTCCCAACCGAGCCGCTCCCGGAGCGAGCGTGTACAACAGGTCGATGTCACTCTCGTCGGACGCAGTCCCGCGCGCGACCGACCCGAAAATCTCCAGCCGCACGACCCCGTAGCGTTCGCACACGTCGCGCACGCGCTCCCGACCCGCAGACACCGTTGCCAGGACTGGAATTTTAGTGCCGTCCGTCACACTCCCGGGGGGTGCAGCGGCGCACTTAGGCGGCCCGCACGAATAACGGGAAGGGTTGACTACCGACTACGGTCGTTAAGTCTTCCCGTTAACTTCGGCTGGACCGAGGTTGGCGTGCACACCTCCTCTTGGATGCCCTATAGCTCGTCAGGCCCGCATCGAGCCGTACGTCTGCTTGGCGTTCTCCAGCGCCGCCACGTACCCGGCGCGCAGATAGGCGGACGTGTCGGTATCGTCCGGCACTGCGAGCAGGCCCCGGAACTCATCGATCCGCTGGTAGCCCTTGCGGTCCATCCAATCGGTCAGTCCGGCCAGCAGTTGCCGGGAGTACCCGGCGCCGTGCCGCACCAGCGCCGAGGTGCTCATCACCACGCTGGCCCCGGCCAGCAGGTAGCGCACCAGGTCGGACGCCTCCTCAACCCCGGACGTGGCCGCGAAGGACACCGGAAGCTTGTGTGACAACGCGGCGATCCAGGTCCGCGGCAGCCGTCCTTCGAATCGGCTGGACAACGCCACCGACGGTTTCACATGCAAGGTTTCGATGTCGATCTCGGGCTGCAGGAACCGGTTGAACAGCACCAAGCCGTCCGCTCCGGCGGCGACGAGTTGTTGGCACAGGTGCCCGACTGAGGAGAACGCGGGGGAGAGCTTGACCGCGACCGGAACCGTCACAGCCTGCTTCACCGCGCTGACGATGTCGACGTGCCGCTGTTCGACCGCGGCACCGTCCATGCTCAGGTCGCCGGGCACGAAGTAGATGTTGAGCTCGATCGCGGCGGCCCCGGCGTCCTGCAACTGGTGGGCGAAACTCACCCAACTGCCCACCGAGGATCCGTTCAGCGAGGCGATCACCGGCACGTCCACGGCGGCGGCCGAGCGTTCCACCAGGCTCAGGTACCCACTGGCCACCCGATCCGGGCCGGGGCCGACGCTAGGGAAGTAGCTCAGCGCCTCGGCGAACGACTCGGCGTGCAACTCCTCCAGCAGGGCGTCCCGTTCGGCCTCGCGGCGTACCTGTTCCTCGAACAGCGAATACATCACGATCGCGCCGACTCCGCCCGCGGCCAGGGCTTTCACCCCGGCGACGGTTTGCGAGAGCGGCCCTGCCGAGGCGACCAGGGGGTTGCGCAGCGGCAGCCCCAGGTAGCTGGTGCTCAGATCCATCGGTGTCCTTCCTTCAGACTCGGGCGTCGACGGCGAACGTCTCCGCGCCGCGTCCGGCCATCTCTTCGTATTCGGCCCAGCGCCGGTTCACCTGCTCCTGACCCAGGACGAGCATCCGCTCGGCCTCGCCGGGGTCGGTGTTGGCCAGCATCCGGAACCGCAGTTCGTTGCGGTGGTAATCGGCCAGCGGGATCCGTGGCCGGGGGGAATCGAGCAGGAACGGATTCTTGCCCGCCTGCCGCAGTACCGGGTTGAACCGGATCAGCGGCCAATGCCCCGAGTTGACCGCGGCGTACTGCTGATCGAGGCCCTTGCGCATGTCGATCCCGTGCGCGATGCAGTGGCTGTAGGCCAGGATCAGCGACGGACCGTCGTAGGATTCCGCCTCCCGGAACGCCTTCAGGGTCTGCTGCGGATCAGCTCCCATGGCAACCCGAGCCACGTAGACCGTGCCGTAGGCGATGGCCTGCATGGCCAGATCCTTCTTGTTGGTCGGCTTGCCGGCGGCGGCGAACTTGGCCACCGCCCCGAGGGGGGTCGCCTTCGAGGACTGCCCGCCGGTGTTGGAGTACACCTCCGTGTCCAGCACCAGAATGTTGATGTTGCGCCCCGTCGCCAGCACGTGATCGACCCCACCAGAGCCGATGTCGTAAGCCCAGCCGTCCCCGCCGACGATCCACACCGATCGCCGCAACAGGTGGTCGGCGACCGAGCGCAGATCGTCCACCAAAGCTCGGGTCTGCTCATCGACCCCCTCGTCGTCAGCGAGCAGATCGAGCCGCACCTTCAGCTCATCGACCCGGGCCCGCTGCTGGGACAAGTGCGATTCGTACTCTTGCGGCGCGTTCAGAATCCGGTCGGCCACATCGTCGCCGACCAGCCCGCGCAACTCCTCCAGCCGCGTCCGGGCCAGTTGGGTGTGCAGGTCGGCGGCCAGCCGCAGGCCCAACCCGAACTCGGCGTTGTCCTCGAACAGCGAGTTCGACCAGGCCGGGCCGCGTCCGTACTTGTTCCGCGACCACGGGGTCGTGGGCAGGTTCCCGCCATAAATGGACGAGCACCCGGTCGCGTTCGCCACGCTGGCCCGTCCGCCGAAGAGCTGGGTCAACAGCTTCAGGTACGGCGTCTCGCCGCAGCCCGAGCAGGCGCCGGAGAACTCGAACAGCGGCTCCAAGAACTGAGTGCCCCGGACGGAGGCGAAGTCGATCCGGGAGCGCTTGTTCACCGGCAGCGACTCGAAGAAGCGGACGTTCTCCTTCTGCTCGGTGCGATCCTGCACCGGCGCCAGGTTGATCGCCTTCCGGTTGTTGTCGTGGCCGATCGGGGTGACTGGGCAGGCCTCCACGCACAGGCCGCAGCCGGTGCAGTCCTCGGCGTAAACCTGCAGGGTGTACAGCGATCCGGGGAAACCGGCCGCGTTGAGCGGGGCGGATTCGAACCCGGGCGGCGCCCCGTCCTTCTGGGATTCGTTGTAGTACTTGGCCCGGAGCACCGCGTGCGGGCAGACGAACGCGCAGTTGCCGCATTGGATGCAGGACTCGGCATCCCAGACCGCGATCACCTCGGAGATGTTCCGCTTCTCGTACTGGGTGGTGCCCGAGGGGTAGCTGCCGTCCACCGGCAACGCCGAGACGGGCAGCAGATCGCCGTGCCCGTCCAGCATCATCGCGGTCACGTTGCGAACGAAGTCGGGCGCCGATGAGGGCACCGAAGGGATCAGGGTGACCTGCCCGAGCACCGCTGAGGGCACGGCCACCCGGTGCAGTTCGGCCACCGAGGCGTCGACGGCCTGCTCGTTGCGCCGCACCACGTCGGCGCCCTTGCGGGCGTAGGTCTTGCGGATCGCTTCCTTCACTTTCTCGATCGCTTTGGCGCGGGGCAGCACCCGGGAGATGGCGAAGAAGCAGGTTTGTAGGACGGTGTTCGTCCGATTGCCCATGCCTGCCTTGCGGGCCACCTGCCCGGCGTCGATCGTCCACAGTTCGATGCCGAGGTCGATGATCCGCTGCTGCATCGTGCGCGGGAGCTTGGCGAACACGGCGTCCGGCGGGTAGGGGGCGTTGATCAGCAGGACGGTGCCCTCCCGGGCGAACTCCAGCACGTCCATCCGCTCCAGGATCGACCAGTGGTGGCAGCCGATGAATCCGGCCTTGCTGACCAGGTAGGGAGCCTCGATCGGGTTGGGGCCGAACCGCAGGTGCGACACCGTCCGGGAGCCCGACTTCTTGGAGTCGTAGACGAAGTAGCCCTGGGCGTGGGTGTCCTCGCTGGAGCCGAGGATCTTGATCGTGTTCTTGTTGGCGCCGACCGTGCCATCGGAGCCGAGCCCGTAGAACACCGCCCGCAGCGTCGCCGGATCCTCCAGATCGAGGTCGGGGGAGTAGGGCAGTGAGGTCATCGAGACGTCGTCGTTGATCCCGATGGTGAAGCGCGGACGCGGCGTGGCCAGCTTCAACTCATCGAAGATGCCGACCACCATCGGCGGGGTGAACTCCTTGCTGGACAGGCCGTAACGCCCGCCGACCACGTGCGGCATCGAGGCCCGTTGGCCGTTGGCGTAGGCCTCCCCGAGGGCCGAGACCACGTCGAGGAACAGCGGTTCACCGCCCGAGCCCGGCTCTTTCGTCCGGTCGAGGACGGCCAGCGTGGTGCAACTGGCGGGGATCGCCGCCAGCACCTGCTCGGTCGGGAACGGACGGTACAGCCGCAGTTGCACCATGCCGACCCGCTGCCCCAGGCCGTTCAGGTGCTCGATCGTGCGGGCCACCGTTTGGGCTCCCGACCCCATCACGACCAGGACGCGGTCGGCCTCCGGGTGGCCGTGATACTCGACCATTCGGTAGGCGCGTCCGGTGTGGGCGGCGAAGTCGTCCATGGCCTGGGTGAGAATCCCCGGCACGGCGGCGTAGAACGGGTTGACCGTCTCCCGGGACTGGAAGTAGGTGTCGGGATTCTGCGCCGTGCCGCGGATGATCGGATGCTCCGGGGAGAGCGCCCGCCGCCGGTGCTGACGAACCAGCGTCTCGGGCACCAAGGCGCGCAGATCGTCGTCGCTGAGCATCTCGACCACGTTCAGCTCGTGGCTGGTCCGGAACCCGTCGAAGAAGTGCAGGAACGGGATCCGGCTCTTCAAGGTGGCGACCTGGGCGATCAGGGCCAGGTCGTGGGCTTCCTGGACGCTGGCCGAACTCAGCAGCGCGAACCCGGTTTGGCGGACGCTCATCACGTCCTGGTGGTCGCCGAAAATGCTCAGGCCCTGCGCCGCCAGTGAGCGCGCGGCAACGTGGAAGACGGTCGAGGTGAGCTCGCCGGCGATCTTGTACATGTTGGGGATCATCAGCAGCAGACCCTGCGACGCGGTGAAGGTGGTGCTCAGCGCTCCGCCCTGCAGCGCGCCGTGCAGAGCGCCGGCGGCCCCACCCTCGGACTGCATCTCGACCACAGTCGGCACGGTGCCGAACACATTTGCCCGATGCTGCGCCGACCACTCGTCGGCCAACTCGGCCATCGTCGAACTGGGGGTGATCGGGTAGATGCTGCACAGTTCGTTCAGCCGGTACGCCACGGACGCGGCGGCCTCGTTGCCGTCGATGATCGCTCTCATCGGCGTGCTCCTGTCTCTGCGATCATCTCGATGGCATGCACCGGACACTGCTCGTAGCAGCTCGCGCACCCGGTGCATTTCTCGTAGTCAAAGCGGTAACGGAAGCCCTTGCCGAGTTTGATCACCGCGTCCTCGGGACAGGCGCCCAGACAGCCGTCGCACTCGAAACAGTTCCCACAGGACAGGCAGCGGGCCGCTTCGGTGTGCGCCTGGCCGTCGCTCAACCCGCTGACCACCTCGTCGAAGTTGACCCGCTTGGCCGGCTCCAGTTCGGGTTGGGTGTGCCGCCGGGAATCACCCCAGTACCAGAGGTTCAACTTCCCGAACTCGGCGATCTCGTGCTTGGGCCGGTCCGGGGCTGCCCGGCTGGCCAGCCAGGCGTCGATCTGGTTGGCGGCGCGTTTGCCGTGGCCGACCCCGACGGTGACGGTGCGCTCGGAGGGGACGGCGTCGCCGCCGGCGAAGATGCCCGGCACCTGCGTCATCAAGGTCTGCCGATCGACCTGGACGACGTCGTGCTCGAAGCTCATCCCGGGGATCTTGCGCAGGAAGCTGGAGTCGGTCTCTTGGCCGAGCGCCAGGATCACCGTGTCGGCTTGCAGGGTTTCGAACCGTCCGGTGCCGCGGGCCTTGCCGTCGCTGTCGAGCTCCATCACCTCGACCGTCATCGTGGACTCCTCGTCCATCGACTGGATGGTGCGCAGCCAGTTCATGGTGACGCCCTCGCGCACCGCCTCAGCCTTCTCCTCGGCGTGCGCCGGCATCTGCTCCTCGGTGCGCCGGTAGACGATGATCGACTCCTCCGCCCCGAGTCGGCGGGCCACCCGGGCCGCGTCCATGGCCGTGTTTCCGCCGCCGTAGACCGCCACCCGGCGTCCGATCAATGGACGTTCGCCGCTGGCCACGTCGCGCAGGAAGGTGACCGCATCCACGATCCGGGAGGCGTCGCGAGTAGGAATGTCGACCCGCTTGGAGAGATGCGCCCCGATCGCCACGAAGGCGGCGTCGAACCCGCCCTGGGCCATGTCGGCCAGCAGATCCTGCACCGGGGTGTTGTTGACGATCCGCACCCCCAACCCCACCAGCCGGGCCACCTCGGCATCGAGGACCGGACGAGGGAGGCGGTATTCGGGGATTCCGTAGCGCATCATCCCGCCGGGCAGCGGTGAGGCGTCGCGGATCTCCACTTCGTGACCGAGCTTGGCCAGTTGGTAGGCGGCGCTCAAGCCGGACGGTCCGGCGCCGACGATCAGCACCCGGCGTCCCGTGGTGTGACGAGGGGCTTCGAACTCCCAGCGCTGCTCGATCGCCAGGTCGCCCAGATAGCGCTCCACCGAATGGATCGACACCGAGCCGTCGAGTTCGATCCGATTGCAGGCCGTTTCGCACGGGTGATAACAGACGCGGCCGTGGATCGCCGGGAAGGGGTTATGCCGGGTCAGTTCCCGCCAGGCGGCCTCCTCCTGGCGGGCTTTGACCAGCCGCAGCCACTCCTGGATGTTCTCCCCTGCCGGGCACGCGTTATTGCACGGCGGGAGCAGGTCGACATAGATCGGCATCCGGGAGCGGACGGGGGCGACCCGTCCTACCTCCCTGGCCAGATCGGGCAGTTCGGTCATGTCACGGCGGTCGGCCATGGGGTGTACCTCTCAACGCTGAGTGGGTGTCGCTGACTGCCAATCTAGCCCTGTAGGGAGGCGTCCGCCGCCAATCGAAGCGAGGGCGGTGCGGGGCTCCCGCAGGTGAGCAGCCAGCGCGCAGCTTAGAGGTTCAGCACGCGACGCAATCCGCGGTCGACGTCCTCAAGGAGGCCGACTGGGACCTGCCCGGCGTGGTCGGTGAGATCCGTCTTGGTGAGCGTGAGCAGTGCGGTCACGTTGACCACCGAGTCGCGCGGCAATCCTGTTGACGTTGCTGGCAGGAAGACATTTCCGGGCATCGCAGCCAACCCGGTGTTCGAGGTGACGACGGCGACCAGCACCGTCGAGAGGCGACTTTCGTTGTACGGGTTGGCCTGGATGACCAGCACGGGTCGTCGATGAGCAGGGCGGCTGCCGACCGCCTGGCCCAGGTCTGCCCAGTAGATGTGGCCGCGTTCGATCACCAGTCCTCGGCGCCTTCGGTCAATAGCTGATGGCCTGCCGCGACGGCTGCCCTGTTCGACGCGTCCTCGCCGTTGATCGCATCCAACGCCGAATCGATCTGGTTAGTGGTCGAACTTGCGTCCAACTCGTGGAGGTAGTTGTCGGCTGCTCGGGCGAAGAACTCCGAACGGCTCACACCGAGGTCGCTAGCCCGTCGTGAGGCTCGTTCGAAAATGTCGTCTGGAAGAGAGATAGCAGTCTTCATGAGGTCAGTATAACCGGGTATGACTACACCCTGCTCGGGTGTGTCTGGTTAGCCGTCGGCCTCACCCGGTCGGCGCTGAGGGAGGCGACAGACCGATCAGCCCGCTGATGGCCCCGATCGCCTCGACCTCGTCCAGCCCATCGGCGATCACGGTGACCTCGGCCCCCTCGCCCGCCGCCAGGGCAAGGATCTGGATCGGGTCGGCCAGCGAGGCCCGTCGTCCGGCGTGCCTGATCCAGAGGGACGCGGAGAACCCGCCGGCGACCTGCGACAGCTGGTGGGCCAGCTGGGCGTGCAACCCCTGCGGGTCGCCGACGGTCGTGGTCCGCGTCTGCATGGTCAGCTCTCGATGGTGATCGTGGATCCCACGACGAGCGCGGGGGCGGTGCCCGAGACGTGCACCGTCCCATCAAGCGAGGGCGTTGGGGCGCCGTCGAAGTTGACCGTGATGTGCCCGAGTCCGTCGAGGTTCTTGCGGACGAGGCCGCCCACGGCGGTGACCGGGTAGGAAACGCCGTCGAGGATCAGCCAGTGCGCGGTGGTGATGTCCTCGGTGGTCGGGTTCATCACGATGGTGTAGCAGAACTCGGCCAGCGCGGCGGGGGCGTTGTCGCCGAACAGGATGTACATCCCCTGCTCGGCGAACATCGCAGCCTCGCTGCCGATTCCCTGGACGGTGGTAGTGAAGATGGTGGACATGATCGGCCCTTCGTGGTGACTGGAGTGTGAGTTGGGGGGTGGGCCCTCCGGTTGCGGCCGGAGGGCCCTGCGGGATCAGACGTAGAGGCCGATCGAGGCGAGCCAGGCCACGGCGACCCGGGGGACGCCGTTGACGAAGCGTGAGTACAACACGGACGGGACGCCGATCTCGACGGTTTCGACTTCGGCTTCGGCGAGGCCGAGGGCGACGGGGATGAAGTCACAGCCGTTCTGGGTGTTGATCGCGAACAGTGCCGGGAGCGCGAGGCTGGGGGGAATGGCGCCCTTGCCGATCTCGACCCCGATCAGGGTTCCCCCAGGGATGCATTGATGCCTATGCCGGGAAAATCGGCCTGAATGTGTTGACTCCAGGACGGATGGCCCTGATCACCGGCTGTCGCACGTCCTACTCGGGCAAGCGCCCGCCTGGTTTGCCGATGCAGGAATGCTCGGCACGTTCGCGGATGCCGTCCTACCGGATCAGTGCTCGGTGGAGGCGGCCATGGTGTCGTCCGGATCGGCCATGAAGTGGTTCCGCGACACCTTGGCCGGCGACGTCGTCCATACCGCCGAGGAGAAAGGCGTCGTGGCTTATGACCTACTCAACCAGGCCTCCAAGGACATCCCGCCGGGCAACGGCACGAGGAGTACGCCTACTTCGTCGACCAGTACATCGCGACCTACCCGCGGCTTCAGGATCTTCAACGCGACATGGCCGAGCACCTTGAGCCCTGACCTGCGCCGGGGCGGGGGTGTTGGCCGCGTGTTTAGGGCTGGAATACTGACCGGGTGGCCCCTCCTGCTTTTCGGTACCGCTTCGGGCGTTATGCCCAGGCGGGGCTGATCGAGGCGTTCTTCTGCCTCAGCATGGGGCTGTTGATTGCGGCCACCGGCTCGCGGGAGCCCGGTGATGGTTTGGGGTTCGCCTTGGAAGTGGCGCTCGTCCTGACCGCGGCGCTCGTAGGCCGGCGCCCCAGGATCGTCGCCGTGGCGGCGATGGTGATCATGGGCGCGCTCCTGCTCCGACCGATCGACGAGCCGCGCTTCTCCTCCCTCTGCTCGCTGATCATCGTGGTCTCGGTCAGCGCTCGCGGGCATGGTCGCTGGGCCCTGGCCACCGGGACCGCCTACTCCTTCCTGCTGGGGGCGATCGAGACCGCTTCCCACTCAGCAGTCGCTACCCGACCACCGTCTCGTTCTGGGCCTTCTTCCTCGCGCTGGCCTGGGTGGTGGGCCAAGCGATCCACAACAACCAGTTGGAGCGGCAACGCCTCCAGGAGGAGAAGTTGCTGGCAGCCCGGGCCCTTCGCCAGGCCGTCGCCCGCGACCTCCACGACACGCTGGCCCGGTCGACGACAAACATGGTGTTGCGCGCCGAACAGGCAAAGCTGCGCGGCGTCGGTGACGCGGGCTTGGGTGGCGATCTGGACTTCATCATCTCCGCCGGCGGGGCCGTGATCCGGGATCTGCGCTCCCTGATGGAGACGCTGCGCCGCACCGACGTGGACGCCGACCTGGACGCTCTGAGCGAGTTGGAGGGGGTTTCGCTGGCCGAGGTCTTCCGGCAACAACTCGAGCAGCTGACCGAGGCCGGGTTTCAACCCCGACTCCTGCAGGACGTGTCGCTGGACGATATGTCCCCCGCCGTGGCATCCGAGTTGGCCCGCTCGGTGATCGAGGCAGCTGCGAACATCGCCAAGCATGCAGCTCCGGGGACGGCGTGCGAGTTTCTGATCGCCCGCGACGACGATGACGTCGAACTGGTGGTGGTCAACCGACCCGGGGGTCGGCGGGTGGCTCAATCGAACCACTTCGGCCTGCTCGGGGCCCGTGAGCGGATCGGGTTCCTCGGGGGAGAGCTGACCGTCAGCGAAACCCCGGACAGTTTCGTCCTGCAGGTCAGACTTCCGATCGGAGCCCAACGATGACCAACACCCCCAACCCAACGGCCGGCCCGATCAAGGTGATGGTGGTCGATGATGACCCGATCGTCCGCGGAGCCCTGGCCAGCTACGTCGGGTCGGCATCCGATCTGGTGGTGGAAGTCATGTGCGCGGACGGGGCAGAGGCGCTGGCCGAGGTCCGGCGCCGACCGATCGATGTCGTGCTGATGGACGTGCGAATGCCGCAGATGGACGGGTTCGCCTCGACCGCCGCCATGGTGACCGCCTCGCCCGGCATCCGCGTGTTGCTGCTCACGTCGCTCGATCTGGAGGGGGACATGGTGAGCGCCCTGCGAGCGGGAGCCGGGGGATTCCTGCTGAAGAGCTCCAGCCCCGAGGTCTTCTTGGACGCCATTCGCACCGTTCATCGCGGTGCCAGCGTGGTGCCGGCCGGTTCGCTGACGGCGTTGATCGCCGAACAGGTTGTCGAAGCACCACCGGCGGACATCGGCCTGAGCGTCCGTGAGCATGAAGTCCTCGAACTCCTGTGCGCGGCGAAGTCGAACGCCGAGATCGCCGACGTGCTCGTCGTCTCCGCGTCCACGGTGAAGAGCCATGTGTACGCACTGATGGCGAAATTGGGCGTCAGCTCGCGACTGAAGGCCGTCGTGCGTGCCCACGAGCTTGGACTCGTCCGAAAGTCGTAGCCCCGCTCGGCGCAGCCCTCAAAGGTCATCCTTTTCAGCGACGCAGGGAGATTCCAAAAGAGCTAGTCTCAATAATGTAATGTCCCTAACCACGAAGAGGACCTATGTCCCTGAGCTTTCTCTTGGCCAACGTGCTCATCTCTGTGTTGGTCGCACCCGCGGCCGCCATCGGTGTGGCGCTTCCTCAGGTTGCACCCGTTACCCCGAACGGAGACCTGCACTGCATGTTGATTCCGTTCTGGCCCGGCTGCCCTCGCTGACGCTTGTGGTCCTTTGGTTCGAGTGAGACCTGCACCAAAGATGGGCTCGCAGTGTGGAAGTCCCAACTTTCGCCCGATGCGCCACGATTTTCGGGCTGAAAGACTTTGTCCCAGCAAGAACAGCCGACCAAAGCTAGGGGGTGGTGTCATGAATAAGCAATCAGCCTCACGGCACACCCGAGCCAGGGATGTTACGTCGTGTGGAGCTGTCACCGCTCCTTCGGACGACCCCTCGGCTGACTGGCCGGTGCGCGGCGCTGGGGCTAGGCGCGGACGCGGCAACATCTGAGCGAGCCCACCCCCCAACTGGGTATCCCGGGCCTCCCCCCGCCCGGGATACCCGGCCCCTCGGGGCCAAACCGGATCCACGTCCTAGCGGCCAACTGTGAGCGGAGTCAACGGCACGCGGGTGCTAAACGGCGAGCAACCCAGCCGCGGCACAGGAGCCGGGTCGACCGGCATCTCGGCAGCACGTGCGGGGAGACTGAGCTGTGCTTCAGTCGGCGGTGAGTCGGACCACCCGGTGGCAGCGCCGGATCACCTCGGGATCGTGAGTGAGCACCAGCATCGGGGTCGAGGAAGCCGTGGCCCAGATGTCGTCCAGCAGCGCAGCCGCGGTGTCGGCGTCCAGATGCTCGGTCGGCTCGTCCAGGACGAACACCTGATACTGGCCCACCAGTAGCCGGGCCAACGCCACGCGGCGCGCCTCACCGCCGGAGAGGGTGGCCCCCAGCTCACCGACCACGCGGGCGGGATCCAGGCTCAGGCCGGCCCTGGTCAGGGCGTCCACGACGTCGGCCGCGGAGGCGTCCTTGTTGCCGATCTTGACGTTCTCGGCCAGAGACGTGGCGAAGATGTGGGCATCCTGGGCCAGGTAGCCGATCCGTCCGGTCACCTCGACGATGCCGGATTGTGCCGGTATCAGCCCGAGGATGGTGGCCGCCAGGGTGGTCTTGCCGACTCCGCTCGGCCCGGTGATCGCCACGGCCTCGCCGGGGCCGACCTCCAGCGTCAGGTCGTCCAGCAGGGTCGGACCTCCCGGCCAGCCGATGCTCGCGTCACGAACGCTGACCCGCGGACGGGCCGGGGGATCGGGGCTGGCGGGCAGGTCGCCGGAACCGATCGGCTCGGCGAGAACCACCTCCTGCACGCGGTCGAGCGCTGAGTGGGCGCGGGTCGCAGTCTGAGCCGCCAGGGTCAGAGTGCTGAGCACCTCGTGCAGCGCCAGCGGCGTCAGGACGAGCACCGCCAACATCACCGGCGGCAGCGAACCGGAGGCGACTTGGGGGCCACCGATGAGCAGCGCCGCCAGCACCGCGACGCCGGCGGCCAGCACCTGGGCGCCGGTGGCCAGGCCGCGGATCCAGGCGCTCCGCGCTTCGCCCAGCCGCAACTCGTCGTCGATCGCAGCCATCCGGCCCAGGTGGATCGAGGCTGCACCGTAGGCGACCAGGTCGGGGGCCGTCCGGGAGAGCTCGTCGACCGCTGAGGCCAAGCGCCCGCGGGTCGGGACTGCGTCCGCGTCCGCCCGGAGCGAGGCCCGTTGCGCCCACCAGGGGACGAGTCCGCCGGCCACCGCTGCCGAGATCAGCAGCACGGCGGCGCTGCCGGGGGAGAAGACCCCAAGCAACGCGGTCGTGGCCACGATCACCAGGGACGCCGACACTGCGGGGACGACGACCCTGACCACGAGATCCTGAACCGCCTCGACATCGGCGATCACCCGGGTCAGCAGGTCACCTCGCCGGGTGCCGAGGAGGGTGGTGTTGGCCAGCCGCCGGTAGGTCTCGAGCCGGAGCGCCGACTGCATCCGCAGCGCCAACGAATGCCCGACCAGACGTTCGACGTAACGCAGGACTCCGCGGGAGATGCCGAAGAACCTGACCCCCACGGCGGCTACTTGCAGATACAGGACGGGAGGGTGCTCGGCCGCCCGGGAGAGCAACCAGGCGGCGACCCCCATCAGGGCAACCGAGGCGGCGCTCGCACCGAAAGCCAGACCGGTGGCACCCCAGCCGTGGGCGATCGAGCCGGGTTGCAGGCCGGCCAGCCAGGTCAGGCGTCGGCGTCCGCTCATGGTGGCGCTCATCGGCCGACCTCGATCACTCGGTCGGCTGCCGCCAGCACGGCAGGACGGTGGCTGACCACGACCGCGGTGGTGCCGCTACCGCGCAGGGAGCCCAACAGGGTCGCCTCGGCGGCGGCGTCCAGCCCGGCGGTGGGTTCGTCCAGCAGGAGCAGGCGGGCACGTCCGGTGTCGATCCGGAGCAGGGCCCGAGCCACCGCGACCCGTCGGCGTTCGCCGGCCGACAACCCTTCGCCGCCGTCACCGACCCGCTGCCAGGGGCTCAGTTCGGGGCCGCCCGCGCGATCCAGGGCTGACCGGACGGCTGCCTCGCCGGCTTCGGGGTCGCCGAGCCGGACGTTGTCGCCGACCGTCCCGGTGATCATGCCCGGGTGCTGGCCGACGTAGGCGATGCCGGCCCGCCAGGCGTCCTGGTCGAGGCCGTGCAGCGGACGTCCTTCGACCCAGATGCCGCCGGAGGTGGGTTTCAGGAAGCCGATCAGGGCATTCAGCAAGGTCGTCTTTCCGCCGCCGCTGGGGCCGGTCAGGGCCACGATGTGCCCGGCGGTGACCTCGAAGGACACCTGCTGCAGGGCCGGTGAGGCGGCCCCGGGATAGGTGTGCTCGAGGTCGCGCACCGACAGCAGGGCTCGCTCGCTGGGGCCCGGCTCGGCGGTCATGGCACCATCGGGCGTGTTGCTTGCGGGGGCGGCGTCCGGGTCGACGGGGGGATCGATCACGGCGAAAGCAGCCTCGGCGGCGGCCACCCCGTCCGCGGCATCGTGGTAGTGGACGCCTACCTGACGCACCGGGAGGTAGGCCTCGGGGGCGAGGATCAGGACGAAGAACGCGGTGATCAGATCGACCTCGTAGAAGACCACCCGGAAGCCCATCGCCACCGCGACGATCGCCACCGAGAGGGTGGCCAGCAACTCCAACACCATGGCGGAGAGGAACGAGATCCGCAGCGTGCCCATCGTTTCGCGCCGATGAGCCGCCTCGCTGCGGCGCAAACCCTCGGCCTGGGCGGTGGCTCGGCCGAACACCTGCAGGGTCGGCAGGCCCAGCACTAGGTCGGCGAAGTGGTTGGCCAGTCGGGTCTGGATCCGCCATCGCTTGCGCATCCGCGCCTCGGTCGTCCAGCCGACCAGAGCCATGAAGATCGGGATCAGCGGCAGCGTCACCACCACGATCAACGCCGAGGTCGGGTCGGCGATCAGGATCGCCACCGTGATGATCGCGGGCACCGTCAGCGCGAGCATCAGTTGCGGCAGGTATTTGGAGAAGTAGCCGTCCAGGGCGTCCAGACCTTGTGTGATCAGGGTGATCAGTGACGCCGAGGAGACGGAACTGTCGATCGGACGGGCCAGCCGGGCGGCCATGATGTCGCGGCGCAGGGTGGACTTGACCGCGGCGGCCGTCCGGTGGGCCAGCCACTGATTCCACCAGGCCAGCAGCCCCTTGGCGCCGAACACTGCGGCCAGCAGCGGCACCGCCCAGGCGAGACTGCCGAGCTGCTGGGTTTCGAAGATGTCACCCAGGGCGTGGGCCAGCGCCCAGGCCTGGACGATGGTCAGGCCCGCTGTGGCGCAGCCCACGAGGACCCCGAGAATCAGGTAGCCGCGAGTCGCCCGGGCGCGCTGCAGCAGCCGTGGGTCGATCGGCCCACGGCGGCTAGCCCGGGCGGGTGCCATCGGCGCCGCACTCATGCAGTTCCCTTCAACAGATCAGCGGGGAGTGGGGTCTTCATTGTGCCCGGCCGGCCTAACGGCCCCCGGACACACGGCAGCCCGCCGTCCCGGTCGACGCCGGGCTGCGAGTGAGGGTCAGGCAACCGGTGCTGGCTCCGGCACATCGTCGGGGATGTTCTTCACGCTGATCCGCTTGCGGAACACCCAGTACGTCCAGGCCTGGTAGGTCAGCACGATCGGCACGAAGATCACCGCCGCCCAGGTCATGATGCCCAGGGTCATCGGGGTCGCCGAGGCGGTCAGGATGTTGAGCGGGGCATCCAGGGTCGCGGAGTTGTCGAAGCCCAGGTTGGGGTACATCCGGACGAAGATGCCGACCGCGATCGCCAACGTCGCCACGGTGGTACCGACGAAGGCCCACCCTTCGCGGTCCTGCTTGACCATCAGCCAGGCCGCGACCAGGCCGCCGGCAGCGAGCAGCATCAGCGCCCACCCGATCAGCCCGGTGCTGTAGGCCAGGTTCGACCAGAGCAGGAAGACAGCGCCACCACCGATGGCGGCCAGGCCGACCTTCTCGGCGAAGGCACGGGCCCGGTCGTGGATCGTGCCGCGGGTCTTCAGCGCCAGGAAGATGGCGCCGTGGAACAGGAACAGCGTCGGCAGCACCAGGCCGCCGAGCAGGGCGAACGGGCTGAACAGGCCGAAGAAGCCGCCGGTGTAGACGTGCACCGGGGACGTCTCGGCGACCTTGATCGGCAGGCCGATGATGAAGTTGGCGAAGCCGACCCCGAGCACCAGCGACACGATGAAGGAGCCGATCGCGGCGCACCAATCCCAGCGGTTACGCCAGACCGGATCCTGCCGCTTGACCCGGTATTCGAAGGCCAGCCCGCGAATGATCAGCCCGAACAGGATCAGGAAGAAGGGCAGGTAGAGGCCGGAGAACAAGGTGGCGTACCAGCCGGGGAAGGCGGCGAACATGGCACCGCCGGCGGTCAGCAGCCACACCTCGTTGGCGTCCCAGACCGGACCGATCGAGTTGACCAGGACGCGCCGTTCCTTGTCGTTCTTGCCCAGAAACGGAATCAGCATGCCGACGCCGAAGTCGAAGCCTTCCAGGATGAGGAAGCCGATCCAGAGCACGGCGATCAGGCCGAACCAGACCAACTGCAGGACGCTGGGATCCATGGCGAGAGGACTCATAGTGGTGTCTCTCCTTCCTCAGTAAGCGAAGGAGAGGACGTCGTCCTCTGCCTTGATCTCGACCGGAGCAACCTCGGGGAGCCCGAGCTTGATGTACTTGAGCAGCAGCCCCACCTCAACCACGGCCAGAGCGCCGTAGATGATGGTGTAGCCGATCATGCTGATCCACAACTCGACCACCGTGACCCCAGGCGAGATGCCCGCGGAGACCGGCATCACGCCGGCCACGATCCAGGGCTGGCGACCCATTTCGGTGAAGATCCAGCCGAACGAGTTGGCGAACAGCGGCGCCAGCGGGGCCACGATCATCAGTGCCGTCCACAACGGGGTGTCCTTGGGCAGGCGCCCTTTGCGCAGCATCCAGAGCATCAGCACGCCGATGCCCATGGCGGCGAAGCCGAGACCCATCATCAACCGGAAGGACCAGTAGGAGACGGGAATGTTGGGCACGTAGTCGTCGATGCCGAAGGCGCGCATGTTCTCGGCGTAGGCCTGCTGCAGCGGGTTGTCGGGGTTGACCAACTCGCCCCTGGCGTAGGCCTCCTTCAGAGGGTTGATGCCCTCAACTTCGCCGTCCCAGGTGCCGGTGGCCAAGAAGCTGAGCACGTTGGGGACTGTGAGCGACCAGATCTCCTTCGAGCCGTCGAGGCTGCCGATGGTGAGGATCGAGAACGGGGCACCGGAGCCGTCGCCGCCGGCGGTTTCGTACAGCGCCTCGGCCGCGGCCATCTTCATCGGCTGGTACTCGGTCATCACCTTGCCGGCCTCGTCGCCGCTGATCAGCAGCGCGGCACCGGAGGCGAGCAACGCCCAGGCGGCGAAGGTGGCGGCGAAGCGGTGCGCGGACTCGTCCTCGGCACGCTTGGCCGAACCGACGGTGTCGACCGACTTCTTGTTGATCTTGGCCAGGTGCCAGCCCGACACCGCAGCCACGAAGCCCGCGGCGGTCAGCCAGGAGGCCGCGATCGTGTGCGGGAAGGTGACCAGCATCACCGGGTTGGTCAGCACGGCGCCGAAGTCGGCCATCTCGGCGCGGTCGGTGACCGGGTTGTAGATGGCGCCGACCGGGTTCTGCATGAACGAGTTGGCGGCGAGGATGAAGATCGCGCTCAGGTTGGTGCCGATCGCGGCCATCCAGATGGTCAGCAGGTGCAGGCCCTTGGGCAGCTTGTCCCAGCCGAAGATCCACAGGCCGAGGAAGGTGGACTCCATGAAGAAGGCCAGCAGAGCCTCGAAGGCCAGCGGGGCGCCGAAGATGTCACCGACGAAGCGCGAGTACTCGCTCCAGTTCATCCCGAACTGGAACTCCTGCACGATGCCCGTGACCACGCCCATGGCGAAGTTGATCAGGAACAACTTGCCGTAGAACTTGGTCAGGACCAGGTACTTGTCGTTGCCCGACCGGTACCACAGTGTTTGGAAGATGGCGACGATCATCGACAGGGCGAGCGTCACCGGGACGAAGAACCAGTGGTAGACAGTGGTGATACCGAACTGCCACCTGGCCAGGGTTTCCGGACTCATGCGCAGAATCTACTACCCGGCGTCGTATGCTCCAAAGAACGGCTTAGGATAGTTCTGTGGCCGTCCTGGGAGAGCTCGAAGAGGCCGTCATGGACATCCTGTGGCGGGGTGAGCAGCCGCTCCCCGTCCGCGACGTGCAGGGTCTGCTGGCCGGGGATCGCGAGCTCGCCTACACCACGGTGATGACGGTGTTGGATCGCCTGGCCAAGAAGGGCGTCGTCCACCGCGACCTCGAAGGCCGCGCCTGGCTGTACCGCCCGGCGATCAGCCGGGCAGACCTGTTCGCCGACGAGATCGTCGCCCTGCTCAACTCCGGGACGAAGCATCAGCGGCACGACGTCTGGGCGGCGGTGAACGCCAAGCTCGGGCATGAACTGCTGGAGGAGCCGGCGGAGTGAGTGACCTGGATCCCTGGCTCAGCTCTGGCGAGACTCCGGATTGCGGAGACCTCCCTGCAGCCCCCTGCCGCTATCGGTCGATCAGGCGTAGCCGCAGCTGATCCCCGGGTCGAGCTTGGGCCAGCGCGTCCGAACTGGCTTCGGTGAGCACGGCCACCACTGGGTAACCGCCGGTGACGGGATGGTCGGCGCCGAAGATCAGCGGCTGGCCGCCTGCCGGCACTTGGATGCCGCCGCGGACCACGCCTTCACTGGGAAGTTCCCTGGTCAAGGTCTCTGCCGAGCGGGCCAGGGCGACGCCGCTGAGCCGAACGCCGACCCGATTGCTGTCGGCGGTGACCGTCCATTCCTGAGTGGTGAGTGCTGCGGGGTCGGCCAGCCAGTCGGCTCGCGGGCCCAGCCGTGCGTGCAGGACGAGCCGCCCCCCGGAGGCGGGTAGGCCGACGAGCTCGACGCCGGGAAACTCGTGATCGGGGGTGGGGCCCACGGGCAGGACGTCCCCCACGGCCAACGGCGCCGGTCCGATGCCGGACAGGGTGTCGGTCGAGGCCGAGCTCAGCACCGGGGTCACGATGAGGCCGCCGCGCACAGAGACGTAGCTGCGGAAGCCGTGGGCCGGTCGTCCTAGGGTGAGGGTCTGCCCGGGCCCGACGTAGAACGGCGCTTGCGGTGCGACTCGACGGCCATCGACCAGCGCGGCGCAATCGGCGCCGGTGAGTGCGAGCATCAGCGTTGTGCCCGCTCGCAGGCTCAGGCCGCCGAAGGTCACTTCGATCGCCGGACTGCTCGGCGGGTTGCCGACCAGGCGTCCGCCGAGGGCATAGGCGCCTCGATCGGCCGCGCCGGATCGGCTGACGCCCAGGTGGGCGAGCCCGGGCCGTCCGAGATCGGTCAGCAAGGCGAGCGGTCCGGTGGCCAGCACTTCGAGACTCCGAGTCCTCGGTGGTGGGGTCATTGGCCTGGCCGGTCGACAGCGACGAAGCGGACGGTGTCGCCGGGGGCGATCAGGGCGGGCGGCGTCCGGGTCAGGTCCCACAGCACCTCGGCCGTGCGTCCGATCAACTGCCAGCCGCCGGGGGAGGAGCGCGGGTAGACGCCGGTGAACGGGCCAGCCAGACCGACCGCGCCGGCGGGCACGCTGGTGCGCGGCTGCTCCCGGCGGGGCACCTCGAGCCGCGGATCGCCACCGCTCAGGTAACAGAATCCGGGCGCGAAACCGCCGAAGGCGGCCGTCCAATCCGTGCCAATGTGGGCCTCGATCACCTCGGCTCGGCTGAGCCCGGTCAGGGTGGCGACCTCGTCCAGATCGGGGCCGTCGTAGTGGACGGCGATCGTGATCCGCCTCGATTCCGGGGCGCTCTGTGCGGAGTGAAGGTCCCTCGCCATCAGTGCCGCGACGGCTCGGCGTAGGGCCGGCAAACCGGACGGATGCTCCACGACGATCAACACCGTCTGCGCTGCTGGAATCACGTCGATCACCTCGGGCCACTCACGGACAGCCGAAGCCACAGCGACCACTTCGGGGAGCGTGTCCAACTCGATCAGCAACGCCCGCTCTCCGCAGGGCAGCACTCGTCCGGGCATCAGGCGAAGGGGGCGCAGACCACGCCGTGGGCCGTCAACCTCGTTCGGATCGCGCGCGCCACGGCGACGGCATCGGGGCTGTCGCCGTGCACGCAGATGGAGTCGGCGCTCAGCTGGAGTTCGGTGCCATCGGCAGCGGTCAGCGCACCCTCAACGACCAGCCGCAACACCCGAGCGGCGATCAGGTCGGGGTCGCTGAGCACGGCCCCGGGCTCCCGGCGAGGGACGAGCGTGCCGTCGGCGCGGTAGCCGCGGTCGGCGAAGGCTTCACTCACCGGACGCAGCCCCGCCTCCGCGGCCAGGGTCAGGAACGTAGAACCGGGCAGGCCGAGGACCGGCAGCCCCGGGTCGAACGCAATGATCGCCTCGACGACGGCGGACGCCTGCCCGTGGTGCGAAACGATCGCGTTGTACAGGGCGCCGTGCGGCTTCACAAAGGCCAACTCGGTGCCAGCCACCCGACACATCCCCGCGAGGGCACCTAATTGATAGAGCACGTCGGCGGTCAGTTCATCGGCTGGGAGGTCGATGAAGCGGCGTCCGAAGCCGACCAGGTCGCGGTAGCTGACGTGCGCCCCGATCCGCACCCCGAGCTCGGCGGCGGCGGCGACCGTCCGGCGCAGGGTCAGCGGATCGCCGGCATGGAAGCCGCAGGCGATGTTGGCGCTCGTCACCAGCGGGAGCATCGCCGCGTCGTCGCCCATCCGCCAGGCGCCGAAGGATTCGCCCAGGTCGGCGTTGAGATCGATCACCGTCACAAGCTCATCGTGACAGTTGTCAGCCGGGCCCGGGCCTGGGCGCGACAGAGGGGTTCTGCCAGACTGAAACCGTGCTGGCGGGAACGCAGGGAGACCGGGGAGATTCGGCGGAACTCATCCGGGACGTGAGCGCGTACGCGCAGGCCCAGCCGCACGTCGAGGAGCTGGCCCGGCGGCTCGCAGCCTGGCTGACCATCGTCTTGGACGACGCCGGCATCAACTATCAGTACATCGCCTGGCGCGGAAAGAGCGTCGCGTCCTTCTCGGCCAAGGCGACCAAGATGGCCGACGGGAAGCCGCTGTACCCGCACCCGATGCGCGACATCACCGATCAGATCGGTGCTCGGATCATCACCTATGTCACCACCGACGTCGCCGCGGCAGCCGATGTGATCAAGGATCAGCTCGGCGTGGCCGACGACAAAGACCTCGGTCTGGCGACCGCCAGTGAAGGCAGGTTCGGCTACGTCAGCCGGCACTTGCAGGTCGCCCTCGACCCCCTGTGGCTTGGATCGGCGTCCACCGAGATGATCCAGGTGCCGAGTGCGCAGGTTCAGATCCGGACGGTGCTGCAGCACGCCTGGGCCGAGTTCGAGCACGATATTCGTTACAAGGGAACCGTCCCCCCTGAGCTGGCTCCCGACCTTGATCGGCGGTTCACGCTGGCCGCGGGGCTGCTCGAACTGGCAGATCGGGAGTTCGAAGTCATCCGCGATCGGATGCGCGAACGGTTGCCCGAGGCCGAACCAGAAGCGGACGCCAGTGACCCCAGGATCGGGAACCAGGAACTCGCCGGGTTCCTGACCGGTCACTACCCGGACGCCAGTTGGTCACGCACCGATCACTACGCCTGGATCTCGGGGCTGCTCCTGGAGCTCGGGATCACCTCACTGCGAGAACTCGGCGGACTCCTGCGCGGGGTTGACTCCGCCGCTCTGAGCACTCGCATGGGCTACAAGTACCCGCCGGGCGCCGTCCGCTGCCTGGACGACGCGCTGCTCGCCCTGTACGGCACCCGCTACCTCGGACTTCACGGAAACGCCCATCGGGTCGACTCGTTGCTCGCCCGCCAGGAGAAACTGCGGGAGGTTGGCTCGCCGCCGGCGGCCACTACGGCTCCGACCGAGTAGGTCAGCGGACCGGTAGCGGGGTCGGCGCACCAATCACGGCAGGTGTGCGCGAAGAGCCGACAGGAACGGACGGTCCGGCTCCAGCCAATCCACGTCGTCCAGCTCGTCGGGGCAGAGCCAGCGAAGCGCATCGTGCTCGGTCGGCTGCGGTTCGGGGCCGGTCAGGCGAGCCAGTCCGATCCGCAACACCAAGTGGCCGTTGGCGGCGGGCGTGTCGGGGCTGGTCAGGGCCACCTCGCCAGGCAGCCAGCCGACCACGGCGATCGTGGTGGCGAGTTCCTCGGAGACCTCCCGGATCAGGCTTTGCTCCGGGGTTTCCCCCGGGGCCTGCTTGCCGCCAGGGAACTCCCAGCGTCCGGCGACCGCGGGCGGGTAGGTGCGTCTAGCAGCCAGGACGCGTCCCTGTCGCACGATCGCCGCACCAACGACGAGAGTCACCCGAACCAAGCTCAGGCCTCGTCCTCGGTCAGGGCCGCAGCGAACTGCGAGCGGTAGAGCCGGTAGTAGGGCCCGTGGGCGGCCAGAAGGGAATCGTGATCGCCCTGCTCGACGATGGCGCCGTTCTCCATCACCAGGATCACGTCCGCGTCCCGGATGGTCGAGAGCCGGTGGGCGATCACGAAGCTCGTCCGATCGGCACGCAGAGCCTTCATCGCCCGCTGCACCAGCACCTCGGTGCGGGTGTCGACCGAGGAGGTCGCCTCGTCGAGGATCAACAGCGTCGGGTCGCTCAGGAACGCCCGGGCGATCGTGATCAGCTGCTTCTCGCCGGCCGAGACGTTCGAGCCTTCCTCGTCGATCACCGTGTCGTAGCCCTCGGGGAGGGAGTGCACGAAGCGGTCCACGTAGGTCGCCTCGGCCGCCGCGCGGATGTCGGCTTCGGAGGCGTCGGGGCGTCCGTAGGCGATGTTGTCGCGGATGCTGCCGCCGAACAGCCAAGTGTCCTGCAGCACCATCCCGAGCTGCTCGCGCAACACGTGCCGGGGCAGGCTGGCGATGTCGACGCCGTCGAGGGTGATCCGTCCGCCGTCAAGCTCGTAGAAGCGCATCAGCAGGTTGACCAGGGTGGTCTTGCCGGCGCCGGTCGGGCCGACGATGGCGATCGTCGAGCCGGGTTCGGCGATCAGGTTCAGGTCCTGGATCAGCGGTGAGGCCGGGTCGTAGGAGAACGACACGTGGTCGAAGTGGACCCGTCCGTGCATCGGGGCGGGCAGGGTCGCGGTGCCCTCGGCGACCTCCTCGGTGGCGTCCAGCACCTCGAAAACACGTTCGGCCGAGGCGACCCCGGATTGCAACAGGTTGGCCATCGAGGCCAGCGCCGTGATCGGGTGGGTGAACATCCGGGAGTACTGGATGAACGCCTGCACCGCGCCGAGGCTGAGCGAGCCGGCCGCGACCATCACGCCACCGGCCACGGCGACCGCGACGTAGTTGAGGTTCCCGACGAAGAACATCACCGGCATGATGATTCCGGAGATGAACTGGGCGCCGAACGACGCCTCGTACAGCTCGGAGGTCTTGGCCGCGAAGGTGGCTGCCATCTCGCGCTGCCGGCCGAACACTTTGACCAGCGAATGGCCGGTGTAGGCCTCCTCGACGATGCCGTTCAGCTCGCCGGTGGACTTCCAGGTCTGGACGAACAGCACCTGCGACCGCTTACCGATCACCGTGGCCACCCCCATCGCCACCGGAATGGTGAGCAGCGCGATCAGGCTCAGCAGCGGCGAAATGACGAACATCAGGGTCACCGTGGCGATCAGGGTGAACAGGTTGGTCAGCATCTGCGACAACGTCTGCTGCATCGACTGGGCGATGTTGTCGATGTCGTTGGTCACCCGGCTGAGCAACTCGCCGCGGGGGTGCCGGTCGAAGTAGCTGATCGGCAGCCGATCCAGCTTGGCCGCGACCTGCTCCCGCATCCGCAGGACGGTGCGCTGCACGAGCCCGTTGATCAACAGACCGATCGACCACAGCACGGCACCGGCCAGCAGATAGACCGCCAGCGCCCGCAGGATCACCTCGCCCAGACGTCCGAAGTCGACGCCGGTGCCCTGGGTCACGCTGTCGAAGAGCAGGTTGGTCACCTCGGCCAGGATGATCGGGCCGAACGCGTTCCCCCCGGTCGCCAGCGCGGCCAGGACGATGAGCCCCCAGATCAGCGGACGTTCCGGCCGCAGTTGGGCCATCAGCCGCTTCAGCGAGGGCAGGAAGGTGATCGCCTTCTCTTGCGGACGGGCACCATGGCCCATCGGGCCGTGGGCTGGTCCGCGCTGTTGGGGTGCGTAGCGGGGGCGTTCGTTGGCTTTCACCGTGGTGCTCATGCTGCGACCTCCGCGTTGAACTGGCTTTCGACGATCTCGACGTAGGTGGGGCAGGTGGCCATCAGGTGCTCGTGGTTCCCGATGCCCTCCACATGTCCGTCATCGAGGACGACGATCTGATCGGCGTGCCGGATCGTGGAGACCCGCTGGGCGACGATCAGGACGGCCGCCCGCCTGGTTTCGGCCACCAGGGCTGCCCGCAGCCGTGCGTCCGTGGTCACATCGAGGGCGGAGAAGGAGTCGTCGAAGACGTGGATGTCGGGCTTCTTCACCAACGCTCGGGCGATCGAGAGCCGCTGCCGCTGCCCGCCGGAGACGTTGGTGCCGCCCTGGGCGATCCCGGCGTTCAGCTGGTCGGGCATGGCCCGAACGAACTCGGCCGCCTGGGCCGTCTCCAGCGCCGCCCACAGTTCGTCGTCGGTGGCGTCCGGTTTGCCGTAACGCAGGTTGGAGGCGATGGTGCCGCTGAACAGGTACGGCTTTTGCGGCACCAGCCCGATCCGGCTCCAGAGCAGATCCTGATCGACCTCCCGGACGTCCACCCCGTCGACCAGCACCCGTCCGGAGGTGGCGTCGAAGAGGCGCGGAATCAGGCTGATCAGGGTGGTTTTGCCCGAACCGGTGGAGCCGATGATGGCGGTCGTCCGGCCGGGGGAGACGGTGAACGAGACGTGGCTGAGCACCGGCTGCTCGGCGCCCGGGGAGGTGACGCCGACGTTCTCGAAGGTCAATTCGCCCTCGCGGCTGAGCGTGGTCACCGGGTGCGCCGGCGGCACCACGCTGGAGGAGGTGTCGAGCACCTCGGCGATCCGTCCGGCGCTGACCGCGGCCCGGGGGGCGATCATCAGCATGATGGTCGACATCATCACGCTCATCAGGATCTGCATCAGGTATTGGACGAACGCCATCAGCTGGCCGACCTGGATGTTGCCCTCGGCCACCCGGAAGGCACCGAACCACATCACTCCGACGGTCGACAGGTTCATGATCAGCATCACCGTGGGGAACATGGTCATCATCCGGCGACCGACCCGGGTGGCGGTGTCGGTCAGCTCGACGTTGGCCCGGCGGAAACGCTCGGCTTCGTGGGGCTCGCGGACGAACGCCCGGATCACCCGCAGGCCCGAGATCTGTTCCCGCAGCACCCGGTTGAGGGTGTCGATGCGAGTCTGCTGATCCTTGAACAGCGGGGTCATCTGGACGATCAGGATGCCGATGCTGACCCCGAGCAGGCCGACCGCGACACCGATCAGCCAGGAAAGCCCGATGTCTTCGCGCAGGGCCAGGACGATCCCGCCGACCATCGTGATCGGGGCGCCGACGATCATCACCGCGGTCATCAGCACCAACTGCTGAATCTGCTGCACGTCGTTGGTGTTGCGGGTGATCAGGCTCGGGGCGCCGAAGCCGGCCACCTCGCGGGCCGAGAAGGAGAGCGCCTTGTCGAAGATGGCGCCGCGCAGGTCACGCCCGAAGCTCATCGCGGTCTGCGCGCCGTAATAGACGGCACCGATCTGCGCGGCGATCTGCACCGCGGAGATGGCCAGCATCAGGGCGCCGGTGCGCCAGATGTAGCCGACATCGTTGAGCACGATGCCTTCGTCGATGATCTTGGCGTTGAGGTTCGGCAGGTACAGCGAGGCCACCGTGGCGATCAACTGCAGGACGACCACGATGCCGACCTGACCCCAATACGGCTTGAGGTAGGTGCGAAGGATTCTGAACAACATCAGTGCTCCTGAGAGAGGCCGTACAGGACCAGGTCCGCGACGGCGTCGGGTTCGGCCAGGGTGTTGTCCTGGGTCATCGGATGGGCGGTGGCCAGCGCGAGCGCCAACAGGACGGCGGCAACGACCCGCGGGGTGACCCGGAACTCGTGCGCGTAGGGGGTCAGTGCCTGCACCAAGGCTGCTTCAACCTGGGCGCGGCGGGCATGCGGGTCGAATGCCGGGCAGTTGCGGCCGGTGCTGACCGTTGGGTGGTGGGCGAGCAACGAGAACAGCGCGTGGGTGCGTCCGATCTCGGCGATCAGGATCTTCATCACCGCAGCGAGGGCGGCCCTCGCGGGGAGTCCGGTGTCGATGGTGCGCAAGTCGTTGAGCACGCCCTCGGCGGTCATCGCGTCGATGATCGCCTCGCTGATCAGCTCATTCTTGGAGTCGAAGACCCGAAAGATCGTGCCCTCGGCAACGCCGGCCGCCCGGGCGATCTGCTTGGTGCTGACCGAGGCGCCGTGCTCGATCAACAGCGGAATGGTGGCGGCGATCAACGCGAGGCGCCGCTCGTCCGCGGGCATGGAAGGGGCTCTGGTCACCCGGTCAGCATAATGAGTGAGCACTCACTCAGCAAGCTCGGCTGCTGCGATCAGGACCAGTCGTGGGCGGAGTAGAGGATGTCGATGGCCGTGCGGCGCTCCTCGAAAGTGAGCTCGACCCCGCGCAGGTCGAGTACCACGGACTTCCAGCGGCGGCCTTCGTCGCCAAGGATGATGGCCCAATGCTCAGCTTGCCCCTCGGATTCAAACCGCAGGAAGGTGCCGTAGTCGGACGTCCAGCCCTCCACGCACGCGGGTCTCTGCAGAGGGTCGCTGTTGCGTCAACCGGATTAATCTCTTGGCTACCGCCGAGCAGGTCCTTTCACTGTTCGCGGCTGGAACGCACCCGGGCCTCCGGCCAGCCACCAAGTAGCGGCTGCCGCGACCAAGATGAGGGTCAGAACTCCGCCCACCCAGCGAAGCCTCGGTCGTTTCATGGCTTCGCCCGTTCGGGCCACAGTGAGATCGTCGCGGCCGAAATCACGACCAGCGGCCCCCACACGAAACCCATTGGCGCCTCGGAAAGGACCACGGCAACAAAGAATGCGGAAAGGGCCAGGGCGCTGACGATGCGGACCGCATAGTTCGTGTTCACCCGTATCGCCCAAAAGAGGAGCGCAAGCGCCAGGGCGGTCACTGACCAAACAAGAGGAATCAGCGGCGACATGGCGTTCACAGGGGGTGAACCTTTCTAGCCTTGTGGGTGTGTCCATGAACCTACCGGCCTGATCCGCGGGAACGGGGTGAGCGCCCGGAGTTTGGGCGGACAAGGCTTGTCGGCGACGTCCAGGTCGCGCCCTGCTCCCCAGTCAGCTTCGGGAACGCAGCTGCGGCCGGGCTCGGTATTCTTTCCCGGTGATTCAACCGCCGCCCGCCTCAACCCTGCCCGAACAACTGCAGGTGCGCCACGACAAGCGCGCCCGGCTGCTCGCCGAGGGCACCGAGCCCTACGTGATCAGCGTTCCGCGCACACATTCGGCGCGGCAGGTCCATGACACCTGGGGCGACCTGGCCGCCGGGGAGGAAACCGATCAGGTGGTGGGCGTCGGGGGCCGGGTGGTGTTCGTCCGCAACACCGGCAAGCTGTGCTTCGCCACGATCCAGGACGGGTTCACGCTCGGCGACTCCGGCGCCCGGCTGCAGGTGATGCTGTCGCTGGCTGAGGTGGGCGAGGAGCGGCTGGCCGCCTGGAAGGCCGACGTGGACCTGGGTGATTTCGTGTTCGTCCAGGGCCGGGTGATCTCCTCC
>JADJTO010000006.1 GCA_016711105.1 Micropruina sp.
CCTGGGCCCAGTGGAACGACACCCTTCCCGGCTTCGTGCAGATCGATCTGGTCGGCCATGAAGGCGGCGATAACAACGGCGCCTTCCACTACAGCCTGGACGCCACCGACGTCGCCACCGGCTGGACCGAAACCATCACGGTGCGCTCCAAGGGCGAACGGATCGTCGCGACCGCTCTGGAGCAACTCCAAATCCGGTTCCCGTTCCACGCCGGCATCCACTCCGACAACGGCTCGGAGTTCATCAACCACCACCTGACCCGCTGGTGCGCCGCACGCCAGATCAGCTTCAGCCGCGGCCGCGCCAGCCACTCCAACGACCAAGCCCACATCGAGCAGAAGAACTGGTCCGTCGTCCGACGCAACGTCGGCTACCGCTACGACACCGCCCACGAACTGGCCCTACTGAACCAGCTCTGGCCCCTGGTCTCCCTCCAGGTGAACCTATTCCTGCCCCAGCAACGCCTCATCTCCAACACCCGCAACGGCGCCAAAGTCAGCAAACTGCACGACACCGCCACCACCCCCCTGGACCGGCTCCTCACCCACCACACCGACCTGCTCGACCCCGACACAGCACGACTCCAGACCCCTGCACCACGACACCGACCTCGAAGACCTCAAACACCGCATCGCTGACATCCAGGGCAACCTGACCGAACTCGCCCGCCGCCGCGGCCAGATCACCCGCCGCGCCAAGACCAACAACATCTACCTCAGCCGCACCAAAATGACCGTCACCAAGCGGGCATCTTCAGATGAGGCAACGACCCGTCCCACGCGGGCATCTTGACGTGAGCATCCCCGCGCGCCGAGGCGCGCTTTCGTGACCCCGGGAAGATGCTCCAAGGCCAACTCACTGTTGGCGTGCGGGGACGAGTGACCGACTATGGGAGTGGAGCGGGGGCCGTGACACCACGGCCGTTGTTGCCTTGGAGCCGTCGAGCCCGAATGTGAGCCTGGTCGGGCGGGACCATCACAGGGATTCGTGAAATGTTGCCATCGAGCACGAGTGTCAGACTCCACCAGTTGCCCAGTCCTGCCCGTTACGGCCACCGCTCCTCCACCACGATGAACGAAGGAGCCAACCGATGGAAGTCGTCCACGAACGCTGCGCCGGGATGGACATCTCCAAGCGCGACGCCAAGGTCTGTGTCCGCACACCTGGGGCTCGGGCGGGGACCTACCGCAAACAACTCAGCGTCCACGGCGCGATGCGTCGCGATATCACCGCGCTGGGTGATCACCTGGTCGCCGAGCACGTCACGCTGGTGGTGATGGAAGCGACCGGTGATTACTGGAAGCCGTTCTACTACGGCCTGGAAGACCGGCTGGATCTGATGTTGGTCAACGCCCGTCACGCCAAGAACCTGCCCGGCCGAAAGACCGACATATCGGACGCTCAGTGGCTCACCGAGCTCGCCGCGCACGGGTTGGTCCGCGGGTCGTTCATTCCGCCCTGGCCTATCCGCAAACTCCGGGACCTGACCCGACAGCGCACCCTGCTCACCGCGCAAAGAACGCGGGAGATCCAGCGGTTGGAGAAGCTGATCGAGTCCACCGGGATCAAATACACCTCGATCACCACCCGCACCCTCGGCGTGTCGGGCCGGGAGTTCCTCGAAGCGCTGGTCGCCGGTGAACACAGCCCGGTGGCCCTGGCCACCCTTGCCCGTGGCCGGCTGCGGAACAAAACAGATGATCTCCGGGTCGCGCTGGAGGGTGACTTCACCAGCCATCATGGCGCGTTGGTCCGGATGGGTCTGGACCGCATCGACCTACTCAACCAGCACATCGCCACGCTGACCCGCCTGACTGAGGCGCTCCTGGCCGAGCATGGCCTCGGCTGGGCGAGGGACCTCCTGGCAAGCATCCCCGGGATCAGCACCACGGGAGCGGAAAACATTCTTGCCGAAACCGGTGCCGACATGACCGCCTTCGAAACCGCTGCACATCTTGCATCCTGGGCGGGGGTTTGCCCCGGGCAACATGAATCCGCGGGTCGTTCCGGACACAGTCACGCACGGCCCGGGAACCCCCACCTCAAGGGCACCCTCGGCATCGCCGCCATGGCCGCCGCACGCACCAACGGGTCCTTCTTCCAGAACCGCTACCGCAAACTCGCCGCCCGCCGAGGCCCCAACCGAGCTCTGGTCGCCATCCAACACTCCCTACTCACCGCAATCTGGCACATCCTTACCAACCACGAGCCATATCGAGAGCACCGAACCGCAGCCTGACCTACGAACCACTGCCGGCCGCCAACGCGCGGCCACCGCTGGAACCTGCCCACTCACCAACGCATCTTCGTGTCAGGCAACAGGAATCCGGCGATCCAGGCAGAATGGGTGCCGACAAGGAGGAAACATGGCAGGAGACAGTTCGTTCGACGTGGTCAGCAAGGTGGACCGACAGGAGGTCGACAACGCGCTGAACATGGCGGCCAAGGAAGTTCGCAATCGCTTCGACTTCCGGGGCACCGACGCCGCGATCGCGTGGTCCGGCGAGACCATCGAGATGGAGGCCAACGGCGAGGAGCGGGTCAAGGCCATCCTCGACGTGCTGCGCAGCATGCTTGCGCGGCGCAAGATCGACCTCAAAGCGCTGGAGGCCGGCGAGCCGCGGCTGAGTGGCAAGCTGTGGAAGATTTCGGCGTCGATGCAGCAGGGCATCAGCACCGAGAACGCCAAGAAGATCGCCAAACTGATCCGCGACGAGGGCCCCAAGGGCGTTCGCACCCAGGTGCAGGGCGACGAGCTACGCGTGTTCAGCAAGAAGCGCGATGACCTGCAGACGGTGCAGAACATGATCAAGTCTGCGGAGTACGAGTTCGCGGTCCAGTTCGACAACTACCGCTGAGGGGTACGGCTGCGGGGCGCCGCCGGCTGGGCCTAAGCTGACCGCTCATGCGCGTCGCCTCGGTCAACGTCAACGGAATCCGGGCCTCGGTGCGCCGTGGCCTGGATGGCTGGCTGGCCGAGCGGGATTGCGCCTTGGTCGGCCTCCAGGAAGTGCGCTGCCCGATCGAGGAGCTCCCGCACCACGCCTGGCCCGACTACCACCTGAGCTACCACGCGGGCGATCGGGCGGGGCGCAATGGCGTGGGCATCCTCAGCCGGGACCGGCCTTCGGCCGTCCGGTACGGCTTCGGCCATCGCACCTTCGACAGCGAGGGCCGCTACCTGGAGATCGACGTTGAGGTTGACGGCCTCGGGTTGACCGTGGGTTCGGTGTACCTGCCCAAAGGTGCCGCATGGCTCGGCCCGGACGCTGACCCGGACGCTCAGCGGCGCAAGCTGCGGTTCATGGCCTCCTTCAGCGCCCACCTCACCCGGGCTCGTCGAGCAGCGATCAGAGCCGGGCGCGAGTTCATCGTGATGGGTGACTTCAACATCGCCCACACCCCGTTGGATCTGACCAACTGGAGGGCCAACCAGCGCAACCCCGGCTTTCTGCCCGAAGAGCGGGAATGGTTCGGACGGCTGCTCTCGCCCCGAACGCTGATCGATGTCGTCCGCTCGTTGCAGCCCACCACCCCTGGACCGAACAGTTGGTGGACCTGGCGCGGTCAGGCGTTCACCAACGACACCGGTTGGCGGATCGACTACCAACTGGCCACTCCGGGGTTGGCCCGGCTGGCCGGCTCGGGCGGCACCGATCGGGAGGCGGACTATGACTCCCGGATGAGCGACCACTCCCCCGTCGTCGTCGACTATGCGACAGCGGCTCAGCCTGCGGTGGGCGAGTGAGCCTCACGCAGGGTGCGTCGACGGTCCATCACATGACGCACCACCATGGTGGTGACCAGAGCGAGGGCACCCAGCCCTAGACCGATCCCGGTGTCGTTGCGGTAGGCCAGGTTTCCCGCGGCATATCCCAGCAGCACCGCGGTCACGATTACCGCGACCCGAGTCACCCGCTCGGAAGGCTTGGTCAGCGGCAGCAGCGCGCCACCCCAGAGCAGGTACCAACTGTGCAGCGCCGGACCCCCGATGGCCACGGCGAGGTAGGACCAGGAGAGAAAGGCCACCGGACGCTTTCGGGCGAGCGTCACCGCCAACCATCCCACCACCAGCGCTGAGGCCACCACGCCGGTGACCAGCAAGCCACCGGCAATCCTCGACCCGAGGGCGGGTTGGCCGAACTGGACGAACAGCAGCCGGATCCCTTCACCGACCAGCGACATCGGGGCCAGCGTGACCACGCGTCCGGGCACGTCCAGGGCATTGATCCACCCGAAATTGAGCCCGGTGGCCACCGAGATCGCAGCAAACGTGGCGATGGCTACCCCCGCGCTGACCAGTGCTCGACCCACTGCGGGCAGAAGTTGCCGGTGATGCCACCCCCACGGACGACCGACCAGGGCCACGGTGTAGGCGGCCAGAAAAGCGGGCTGCTTCACCGCGGCCGCGACCCCCACCAAGATGGCCGACTGCCAGAACTGCCCGTGCAGCGCCAGCCAGATGGCTAGCACGATCAAACCCATCATCAACGCGTCGTTGTGCGCGCCACCGACGAAGTCGATGATCAGCAGCGGATTGATGGTGGTGAACCAGGCCGCCACCTGCGGGTCGACCTTGATTCGGTGCGCGATCCGGGGCAGGAGGTAGACGATCATGGCCACCCCGAGCAGGGCGGGCAGCCGCATCATCACCGCGGAGTAGTAGGGATTCAACCCTGCCGCCAGCACCAGAAGGTGAGACAACTGGAGGCTGAGCGGGCCGTACGGCGCCGGGGTGTATCGCCAGACGTAGGCGACCTGGTCGGCGAAAGCCCCCGGCAGCACGCTGACCGAGGTCTCGTAGGGGTTCAAACCGTTATGCAGCAGCCAGCCCTGCGCCGCGTAAGAGTAGGCATCGTGGCTGAAGATGGGCGGCGCCAGAAGCAGCGGCAGACTCCAGATCAGGCAGATCGGCCAGTGCTTGACCTCGTGATACAACGTCGGGCGAAGCTTGAACCAGGCGTCGATCAGGAGCGCGACCGCGGCGATCACCAGAGCGGTCCCGACCAGTTTGGCCGGCCAGACGTCCAGGCTCAGAGCCCGGATCGGTTCCCACCAGGGGCTGTTCTGCGGCAGGTAGGCCGGGGTCAACGAACCGACGTGGAGCAGGCTGGTCGCGATGAAGCCTTGCTTGACCGGCCCAAGCTTCCAGGCATGCCCGACGTCGTAGCCGTAGCGACGTAATCGCTCCGGCCGCGCGAATCGGAACCGTGTGCCCGAATGCCCCACGCGATCGCCCTTCAGCCGAGAGGTGTGACGCCTAGCCTATTCGAGTGCATCGCCCCTGACCCCCCTGAGCCCTCGGCGGACGATGTTAGGGTCTCGGCATGGCCTACTGGGACTGGTTCGGGGACGGCAGAGTCGCCGTGGCCGATATCGGCTTGGCCTGCTGCGTGGTGGAGTTCGAGGCCGCGAGCCTTGGTCGGACGCGGGTGGCCGAGCCACCGCCCGAGGCGACGATTGCGATCGTCGTTGCCGGCACCGTGACCGACGCCGTGGCTCCGCTCGTCCGTGACATTGTGGCCAACCAACCGCGACCCCCGGTGGTGATCTCCTTCAGCGCCTGCGCGTGCGCCGGCGGGCCCTATTGGGACTCCTCGGTGGTGACCAAGGGGGTGGATCAACTCCTGGAGGTTGACCATTACATCCCTGGGTGCCCTCCCCCACCCGGATCCCTGCACGCGGTGCTGGAGGGGCTGTGACTGATCAGCTTCGCCTGGTTGACGCCGCGGACTGGGTTGCCGCCATCGACCAGGCGCGACGTCAGGGTCATGTCCATTTCGACTGGTTGGGCGCGGTCGATGAGATCGGACGAAGCGAGGAGTTCCGGGTCGTCTGCCGCTTGCTGACCGCTGAGCTGGACGGGCTTCGGCTGCAAACCGGCATCCCTCGGGACGCCGCGGTGCTGAGTTCGATCGGAGCCGTCTTTCCGGGAGCGCTCTGGCAGGAGCGGGAGGCGGCCGAAATGCTCGGGATCGAGTTCACCGGGGGCGATCCACGGCGACTGCTCCTCTCACCGACCTACCTCGGTCACCCGCTCCGCAAGGACGACATCCTGGGCGCCCGGGTCACCCGGCCGTGGCCCGGTAGTAAAGAGCCTGGTGAGACGTCGGCCGCGGGACGGCGCCGGATGGTCCCACCGGGCGTGCCCGATCCCGAGATCTGGGGAGCGCGACACGGCGAGCCGGCGACCGCCGATGAGGTGGCTCGCTCGGCCGTGGGCGGTCGCGTCCGCCGACGCTCGTGAGCGGGCCACAGCCCTCCGATCGCCCGGTTGGCCACGGGTCAATCCGGCTGATCGAGGCGTCGTGCACCTCGTGCATGATCTGCGCCCAGAGTGCCCCCACCTGGTGCATCGGCATCGACGCCCACCCAGAGCCGATCCCCGACCTCCCTCCGACCGCTCGCCAACGCACTCACAACGTGCTGGACAGCTTCACCATCGACTGGTCGCTCTGTCTCTATTGCGGGATCTGCATCGAGGAGTGCCCGTTCGACGCCCTCGAATGGGCGGAGCCCACTCCCCGGCCAGCGAGACCGCCGGCGGGTTGATTCAGCAGTTCGTGCACCCGACCGAGATCTAGGTACTACGTATTCAAGGCCGATCGTCCTTTTCTGACGCGTTCAGGGCAGGCGTGTAGTAGCTTTTGCCGCATGTTCGCCGCAGTTTCCTCCCTGATCGTGACCTGGGTTCACGCCGGACCTTCGCGCGCGCCGAACCGCCTGATGTGTTGCGCCTGAGCGCGTACCCGTACACCCGGGTTCGCTGAACCCGGCGCCGATGCAGCGGCTGGGCAAGGCGGGCCACCCAGTCACTGTGAGGAATCCATGACCGATACGCACCGCCCAGCGGCCAACCCGAATCGGGCCCGCCCGCCCCGCGAGGGCCGCAGCAACGGCCAGTGGCTCGTCGATGGCACCACCCCCTTGAACCACAATGAAGAATTCAAAGCCGAAGAGGACTCGCTCGACGTCCGGCAGCGGATCGAGCAGGTCTACTCCAAACAGGGCTTCGACTCGATCCCGACCGACGACGTTCACGGCCGCTTCCGCTGGTGGGGCCTGTACACCCAGCGCAAGCAGGGCATCGGCGGCCACCGCACCGCCTCACTCGGGCCCGATGAGTTGAGCGACTCCTACTTCATGCTTCGGGTGCGCCTCGACGGCGGTGCGCTGACCACCGATCAGGTCCGCGTCATCGCCGACATTTCCACCGAATTCGGCCGGGACACCGCCGACATCTCCGATCGACAGAACATTCAGTTGCACTGGATCGCGATCGAGGACGTGCCCGAGATCTGGCGCCGCCTCGAAGCCGCCGGCATGCAGACGACGGAGGCCTGTGGTGACACCCCCCGGGTGATCCTGGGCTCGCCGGTGGCCGGCATTGCCGCCGACGAGATCATCGATCCGACGCCGGTGATCGAAGAGATCGTCTCCCGCTACATCGGTGACCCGGAGCTGACCAATCTGCCGCGCAAGTTCAAGTCCGCGATCACCGGCCATCCCAGCCTGGACGTGGTGCACGAGATCAACGACATCTCGCTGGTCGGGGTTGTGCACCCCGAGCTGGGCCCCGGCTTCGACCTGTGGGTCGGCGGCGGACTGTCGGTCTCCCCCCGGCGGGCCGAGCGGCTGGGCCTGTTCGTCCGCGCTGAGGAGGCGGCCGAGGTTGGTACGGCGTGATCCGGATCTTCCGCGACTACGGCTATCGGCGCCTGCGCACGAAAGCCCGGCTGAAGTTCCTGCTCGCCGAGTGGGGTCCGGCCAAGTTCCGTCAGGTGTTGCAGGACGACTACCTCGGACGAGAACTTCCCGACGGCCCGGCCCCGGCCAAGCCGAACCAGCCCGGCGATCACATCGGCGTCCACACCCAGAAGGACGGCCGCAAGTACATCGGCTTCGCGCCAACCGTGGGCCGCGTCTCGGGTACCAAGCTCTCGCTGATCGCCGACCTGGCCGAAGCGGCCGGCAGCACCCGGATTCGACTCACCCCGCACCAGAAGTTGCTGATCCTGGACGTGGAACCTGATCGCGCCGATGCCCTGGTGTCCGCGATGGAGCAGTTGGGACTGACCGCCAAGCCGAGCCCGTTCCGCCGGAACACCATGGCCTGCACCGGGATCGAGTTCTGCAAGCTGGCCTTCGTCGACACCAAGGACACCGCCACGGCGACCATCGCCTCCTTGGAGGAACGGCTGGCCGACGTCACCCTCGACGCCCCGATCACGCTCAACGTGAATGGTTGCCCGAACTCCTGTGCCCGGATCCAGGTGGCCGACATCGGCTTGAAAGGCCAGTTGCTGGCCGGCGCCGACGGTGAATCCGAGTTCGGCTTTCAGGTGCACCTGGGCGGGGGTTTGGCCTCCTCCGCAGGCGAGGAGGCCGGGCTCGGCAAGACCGTCCGCGGTCTCAAGGTGACCGCCACAGACCTCCCCGAGTACGTCGAACGGGTCGTCCGGCACTACGTCGCCGACCGCAGTGACGGCGAATCGTTCGCAGCATGGGCGCAGCGCGCCGAGGAAGGAGCCCTCCGATGAGCGAAACCACCATGGCCCCGGTTGAGCCGGCCCCGCACGGGCCTGGCCGCCACCGCAGCGCCGAGGAGCTGAAGGCGCTGGCCGAAGCGGCCTCCGTGCAGTTCGCTGACGCCAGCGCCGAAGAGGTCGTGACCTGGGCGGCAGAGACGTTCGGCGACTCGCTGGCGGTGGCCTGCTCGATGGCCGGCGACACCGTGCTGCCGCATCTGGTCTCCCAGCATGCGCCCGGGGTGGACGTGCTGTTCCTCCAGACCGGCTACCACTTCGCCGAAACCATCGGCACCCGTGACGCCCTGGCCGGCACCATCGACGCCCGGATCATCGAGGTGCTGCCGATCCAGACCGTGCCTGAGCAGGACGCCGAGTACGGCGAGAAGCTTTGGTCGCGCAACCCGACGCTGTGCTGCCAACTGCGCAAGGTGGATCCGATCAACCGGGAGCTCGCCTCGTACGAGGCCTGGATCACCGGCGTGCGCCGTGAAGACAACGCGCTGCGGGCCAACACCCCACTGGTCGAATGGGACGCCAAGCACGAGATGGTGAAGATCAATCCGATCGCCGCCTGGACGTTCGACGACGTCCTCGACTACGCCGGCTCCAACGGGGTGCCGATCAATCTGCTGCTGACCGACGGGTACCCCTCGATCGGCTGCGAACCCTGCACCCGGCAGGTGGCACCCGGCGAGGATCCCCGCGCCGGTCGGTGGGCCGGCCTGGCCAAGACGGAATGTGGGTTGCACGTATGAAGTCGACGATCCTCCCCGGTCGACGGTTGAGCCAACTGCTGGAGCTTGAGTCCGAGTCGATTCACATCTTCCGCGAGATGGTCTCCGAGCTGGAGCGGCCGGTGCTGCTGTTCAGCGGCGGCAAAGACTCCGTGGTGATGCTGCACTTGGCGGCCAAGGCCTTCTGGCCGGCGCCGCTGCCGTTCCCGGTGCTGCACGTCGACACCGGCCACAACTTCCCCGAGGTGCTGGAGTATCGCGACGCCGAGGTGGAACGGCTTGGGCTCCGGCTGATCGTGGCCAAGGTTCAGGACTACATCGACGACGGTCGGCTGATGGAGCGATCGGACGGCACCAGGAATCCGCTGCAGACCCAGCCCTTGTTGGACGCGATCACCGATGGCCGCTTCGACGCGGTCTTCGGAGGTGGCCGCCGCGACGAGGAGAAGGCTCGGGCCAAGGAACGGGTGGTGTCGCTGCGGGACGAGTTCGGGCAGTGGGACCCGCGCAACCAGCGTCCGGAGCTGTGGAACCTGTACAACCCGCGGCATCGTCCTGGCGAGCACGTCCGGGTGTTTCCGCTGTCGAACTGGACCGAGCTCGACATCTGGCGTTACATCGCCGAGGAGCGGATCGAACTGCCCGCCCTTTACTACGCCCACTGGCGCGACGTGTTCCTGCGCGATGGCATGTTGCTGGCCGTGGGTGAGGTGTCGCAGCCCCGCAGCAACGAGCCCGTGATGACCAAGACGGTCCGCTATCGCACGGTGGGAGACATGTCCTGCACGGGTGCGGTCGAATCCGACGCGTACACCGTCGAGGACGTGCTGGTCGAGGTGGCAGCCACCCGGATCACCGAACGCGGCGCCACCCGCGCCGATGACCGGATGACCGAGGCAGCCATGGAAGACCGTAAGAAAGTGGGGTACTTCTGATGACCCAGCTCGACGCCGGCCCCAGCGCTGGCACCCTGCTGCGGATGGCCACCGCCGGATCGGTGGATGACGGCAAGTCCACCCTGGTCGGGCGCCTTCTGCACGACTCCAAGTCGATTCTCGCCGACCAGTTGGACGCCGTTGAGCGGGTCAGCCGCGAGAAGGGGCTGGGCATCGTCGACCTGGCGCTGCTCACCGATGGCCTGCGCGCCGAACGCGAGCAGGGGATCACCATCGACGTGGCCTACCGCTACTTCGCCACCGCCAAGCGGACGTTCATCCTGGCTGACTGCCCCGGGCACGTGCAGTACACCCGGAACACCGTCACGGGCTCATCCACGGCCGACGTCCTGGTGTTGCTGGTGGACGTGCGCAAGGGCGTCCTGGAGCAAACCCGTCGGCACCTGGCCGTCGCGGCCCTGCTGCGGGTGCCTTACATCGTCTTCGCGGTGAACAAGATCGACCTGGTCGACTTCGATCAGGCCACCTACGAGCGCGTTGCCGCCGACTTCCAGGTGGTGGCCACCGAACTCGGGGTGGAACACGTGCTCAGCGTGCCCGTGTCGGCGCTGCTCGGCGACAACATCGTCGACCGCTCCGAACACACCCCGTGGTACACCGGGCCGAGCCTGCTGGAACTGTTGGAGGATCTGCCGCCGCTGGGTGATCCGGCTGGCGAGGCGTTCCGGTTCCCGGTGCAGCTGACCATTCGGCCCCAGGCTGCTGCTCGGGATCCGCGGCACGTCGAGTACCGCGGCTACGCCGGGCAGATCGCCTCAGGGGTGGTCCGCGTGGGCGACCGCGTCCGGGTGTTGCCGTTGGGTCGCCAGACCACCGTGGTCGGGATCGACACCGCCGATGGGGAACTCGACGAGGCGTTCGCGCCCCAGTCGGTGACCCTGCGCCTGGCTGATGAGGTGGACATCACCCGAGGTGAACTGATCGCCGACGCGGACTCCGACCTGCACGCCACCCAGGACGTCGAGGGTCTGGTGTGCTGGTTGTCGGACCGTGCGCTGCGCCCGGGCTCGAAGGTGTTGTTCAAGCACACCACCCGTACCGTCCAGGGCATCGTCCGGGAACTTCACGGACGTCTCGACCTCGACACCATGACCCCGGTGCCGGCCGACGCGCTGACCTTGAACGACATCGGCCGCGTCCGGATCCGGTTGGCCGCCCCGGTGGTGGCGGAGGACTACACCACGTCACGCCGCACCGGCGCGTTCTTGCTGATCGACCCGCAGATGGGGAGCACGCTGGCCGCCGGCATGGTCCGTCCGATTCCGGTGGACCCAGATGAACTCGAAGCCGAAACGCTGAACTGGTCGATCTGATGTCCTTCCTCCCCTTCGCCCTCGACCTGAGCGGGCGACGGATCGTCTGCATCGGCGGCGGTCGCGTCGGCACTCGGCGCGCCATCTCCTTTGCCGACGCGGGGGCCGAGGTGACGGTGATCAGCCCTGAGATCACCGACCAGTTGGCTGCCGACGACCGGATCACCGTCCGACTGCGAGAGTTCGCCGCCGGCGACCTCGCCGGGGCTGATCTGGCGCACACCGCCACCGGGGTGGACGAGGTCGATGCGGCCGTCGTGACCGAGGCGACCGCGCAGCGGGTCTGGTGCGTCGATGCCAGCAACGCCGGGCGGGCCACCGCGCACGTGCTCGTCCGCCGAGTGGTCGGAGACCTGACCGTGGCGGTGCATGCCAACGGAGATCCGCGACGCTCCCGGGCGGTCGCCGATTCCCTGGTCGCCACCCTGACCGATTCGCCCCACCAGGCCTGACCCGGAAACTATTGATGCCTCAACTTCTCTTGCTCGCACTTGTCGGGCTGGCCGCCCAGCTCGTCGACGGAGCTCTCGGCATGGGCTACGGGGTGACCTCGTCCTCGCTGCTGCTCTTCGTCGGGCTCTCCCCCGCCGCTGCCAGCGCGTCGGTCCACCTGGCCGAAATGGGCACCAACATCGCCTCGGGGGTTTCACATTGGCGGCTGGGCAACGTGGACTGGACGCTGGTCTGGAAGCTCGGGGTTCCCGGCGCGATCGGGGCCTTCGCCGGAGCCACCTTCCTGTCGAATCTCTCGACCGAGGCAGCCAAGCCGGTGATGGCGCTGATCCTGGGCGTGCTCGGGATGTACATCCTGCTTCGCTACGCGTTCAGGCCACCGCAGGTGAGCAAAGCCCGAAAGTCACCGCACCGGGCCCGGTTCCTCGTGCCCTTGGGACTGCTCGGCGGGTTCGTGGACGCGACCGGCGGCGGCGGCTGGGGCCCGGTCTCGACCACGTCACTGCTCAGCGCCGGCAAGACCGCGCCCCGCACGGTGATCGGCTCGGTCGACACCTCTGAGTTCCTGGTCTCGACCGCGGCCAGCATCGGCTTCCTGGCCAGCCTGGGCATGCTGGGAATCGAGTGGGGCGTGGTGGTGGCGCTGCTGCTGGGCGGCCTGATCGCCGCCCCGCTCGCGGCGTGGTTGGTGACCAAGATGCCGGCCCGGGTGATGGGCGTCGCCGTGGGTGGACTGATCATCATGACCAACGTGCGCACCCTGTTCGCCGCTGCCAACCTCACCGGGGACCAGGCCACCATCGCCTTCGTCCTGATCGCCGCGATCTGGCTGGGCGCCACCGCCTTCACCGCCCACCGCCACACTCAGGCGCAGAAGGCGGAGATCGCCGAGGCGAACGCCCAGGCAACGGAGTGGTCGATTTGAGCCGCGATCTAGTCCTGGCCGTTCACGGCACCCGTTCCCCGGCAGGGGGTCTGGTCACCGAAGAGTTGCGGGCGACCGTGGCCGGCCGGCTCCCCCGGGTGTCGGTGCACACGGGATGGGTTGACCTGCACACGCCGACCCTGGCCCAGACCCTGTCCGAGCTGGGTGAGGCAGTGGTGGTTCCGGTGTTCCTGACCGAGGGCTTTCACGTGGCTACCGACATCCCGGAGGCCGTCGCGGAGGCGGGCGGTCGGGCCAGCGTGACCGCCACCCTCGGTGACTCACTGGTGGCCGCGGTGGCCGACCGGTTGCTGCCGTTCCTTGAGGCCACCGACGCTGTCGTCTTGGCTGCTGCCGGGTCGAAGCGGCAACTCAGCAACGACCAGGTGGTGGCTACCGCGAGGACGCTTGCCGAGATCGTAGACCGCCCGGTCTCGGCAGGCTTCCTGACGGCAGCCACCCCCACCGTGCCGGACGCGGTGACCGCTGCCCGAAGCGCAGGCCATCGCCGGGTCACCATCGCCCCCTACCTCATGGCCCCGGGCCTGTTCTCGGCCCGTCTTGCCCACTGCGGCGCCGATGCGGTGGCCGAGGTGATCGGCGTCCACCCCACCGTGGTGGACGGGATCGTCCGGCGCTACTTGAGCGCCACGATGCACCCGCGGCTGCGCCGACGGGAGCAGCAGATAAGCTGGGTTAGCTCAACAACCGGACACCAGGAAAGAGAATCGAGAGCATGACGAACGTCCGCAATATCGATCGGGTGGTGATCCGCTTCGCGGGTGACTCGGGCGATGGAATGCAGCTCACCGGGGACCGGTTCACCGCCGATACCGCGGCGATCGGGAACGACTTCTCCACGCTGCCGAACTTCCCGGCCGAGATCCGAGCACCAGCCGGCACCATCGCCGGGGTCTCCAGCTTCCAGTTGCACTTCGCCGACTTCGACATCCGCACCCCGGGTGACCGCCCGGACGTGTTGGTGGCGATGAACCCGGCCGCCCTGAAGGCCAACCTGCGGGACCTGCCGCGAGGCGCAGTGATCGTCGCCGACACCCATGACTTCACGACCAGGAACCTGGCTAAGGTCGGCTACGCCGCCAATCCGCTGGAGGATGGCTCGCTGGGGGCGTTCCAGGTGCACGCCCTGGACCTGACCGGCATGACTGTCGGTGCGGTGGCTGCGTTCGGGCTGGGCCGCAAGGAGGCCAGCCGCTCCAAGAACATGTTCGCCCTCGGCCTGTTGACCTGGCTCTACAGCCGGCCGACGGAAGGGACCGAGGAGTTCCTGTCCCGCAAGTTCGCCAGCAAGCCGCAGATTCGCGACGCGAACATCGCCGCCTTCCGCGCCGGCTACGCCTTCGGTGAGACCACCGAGGCCTTCACGGTGCGCTACGAGATCGCGGCCGCCCCGATGCCGGCCGGTACCTACCGGCAGATTTCGGGCAACACCGCCCTCTCCTACGGGCTGATGGCGGGAGCCGCCAAGGCCGGCATGCCGCTCTACCTGGGCGCCTACCCGATCACGCCCGCTTCCGACGTGCTGCACGAACTGAGCAAGGCCAAGCACCACGGCGTGACCACCTTCCAGGCCGAGGACGAGATCGCCGCCGTCGGCGCGGCCCTGGGTGCGTCCTACGGTGGCGCGTTGGGTGTCACCTCCACCTCCGGGCCGGGCGTGGCGCTGAAGATGGAGACCATCTCGCTGGCCGTGATGCTGGAACTGCCCCTGGTGATCTGTGACGTCCAGCGGGCCGGGCCCGCGACCGGGATGCCCACCAAGACCGAACAGGCCGACCTGTTCCAGGTGCTCTACGGACGCCACGGCGAGGCTCCGGTCCCGGTGCTGGCGGCCCAGTCCCCCGGTGACTGTTTCGACATCGCCGTGGAGGCGGTCCGGATCGCGCTGCACCTACCGCACTCCGGTGATTCATGCTGTCCGACGGCTACCTGGCCAACGGGGCCGAGCCGTGGCTGGTGCCGGACCTGTCGACGCTGCCCGAGATCGACCCCGGCTTCGCCACCGAAGCCAACGGCGAGAACGGCGAGTTCCTCCCCTACCTGCGGGACGAGAAGCTGGCTCGGGCTTGGGCCATCCCCGGCACCCCAGGCCTGGAGCACCGGATCGGCGGCATCGAGAAGGCCGACAAGACCGGCAACGTCTCCTACGATCCGGACAATCACGAGTTCATGGTCAAGCTCCGCCAAGCCAAGATCGACGGCATCGCCGCCGATCTGCCCCCCCTGGTGGTGGACGACCCAGGCGCTGAGCGGGGCAAGCCGGCCGACGTGCTCGTCGTCGGTTGGGGCTCGACCTACGGGCCGATCTCGGCCGCCGTGCGCCGAGTCCGGATGACCGGACGCACCGTGGCCACCCTGCATCTGCGACACCTCAACCCGCTTCCGCTGGATCTGGGCGACATCTTGCGCAGCTACTCCCGGGTGATCGTGCCCGAGATGAACCTGGGTCAGCTCTCCACGGTGCTGCGGGCGAAGTACCTGGTCAACGCCGAAAGCTATTCCCGGGTGCGTGGTCTGCCGATCTCGCTGTCGGAACTGGCGCACGATCTGACCGCGATCATCGATGGAAAGGATCGACGATGACGACCGTCAACCGGAAAGAGTTTGTCTCCGACCAGGAGGTTCGGTGGTGTCCCGGCTGCGGTGACTACGCCGTCCTGGCCGCTTTCCAAAGCCTGATGCCGCAACTGGGGATCAAGCGCGAGAACACGGTCATCGTCTCCGGCATCGGGTGCTCCTCCCGCTTCCCCTACTACGTGGATTCCTACGGGCTGCACTCGATCCACGGCCGGGCCCCCGCGATCGCGACCGGTTTGGCGACCACTCGTCCGGATCTGGCGGTGTGGGTGGTGACCGGCGACGGCGACGCGCTGAGCATCGGCGGCAACCACCTGATCCACGCGCTGCGCCGCAATGTGAACATCACCATCATGCTGTTCAACAACCGGATCTACGGGCTGACCAAGGGCCAGTACTCCCCCACCTCGGAGGTGGGCAAGGTGACCAAGTCGACCCCGGCCGGCTCGGTGGACACCCCCTTCAACCCGCTCTCGCTGGCGTTGGGGGCCGAGGCGACGTTCGTGGCCCGGACGGTCGACTCCAACCGGGCGCATCTGACCGAGGTGCTGACCGCGGCCATCGCCCACCGCGGGGCCTCACTGGTGGAGATCTACCAGAACTGCCCGATCTTCAACGACGGCGCGTTCGATGATCTCAAGGCCGGCCCCGGGTTGATCCCGTTGCGCCACGGTGAGCCGATCACCTTCGGCCCGGATCAGTCCCAGGGCGTCGTGCGCTCTGCCGACGGATCGGTGCGGGTGGTCGACGTGGCACAGGTGGGCCTGGAGGCGATCCTGGTGCATGACGCGCACGCGTCCGACCCCTCGCAGGCGTTCGCGATCTCCCGCTTGACCGACTCGGGCGTGCTGCGGCAGGCCCCGATCGGGATCTTCCGCAACGTTGAGCGGCCCGCCTTCGACGACGCGATGCGCGCGCAGGTGAGCATGCCCGCGCCGGAGGAAAGGCTGGCTGCTCTGCAGGCGCTGGTCAGTGGTCAGGACACCTGGACTGTCGCCTGACGCCGCGGATCCCGAGCCGGCTGGGGTTCTGCCAGGCACGCCGGGTCCCTGAGCTTCGGTGACGGGGCCGGCGAGTAGGGTGAGCGCCGTGCTTGCCTTCAACACCGATCCTCGCGTCCGGGTTCAGGACGACCTGTTCCTCCATGTCAACGGCCGCTGGCTGGAAAGCGCCGAGATCCCCGGCGACCGCTCGGCCACAGGCGCCTTCTACGAACTGCGGGACGAATCCGAAATCGCCGTCCGGGACATCGTCACCGGCCTCGCCGGCGCCGACCCCGACAGCGAGGCCGGGAAGGTGGAGCGGCTCTACGCCTCGTTCAGGGACGAGCCGACCATCGAGTCCCTCAGTGCCGCGCCACTAGCCCCCTACCTCGCCGAGATCGACGCCATCGGCTCGATCGAGGAGTTCTTGGGCTACCTCGGCCGCAGCCTGCGCCGCGGGACCGGCAGCCTGCTGGCACTCGGCGTCGAGTCCGACCCGGGAGAGCCGACCCGCTACGCCCTGTTCGCCGAGCAGAGCGGCCTGGGCCTGCCGGACGAGGAGTACTACCGGCTGGAGAGCCACGCCAGCGTCCGCGACGACTACCAGGCCCACATCGGGCGCACGTTAGCCCTGGCCGGGCTGGACGCTCAGCGCGCCGGGGACATCGTGGAGTTGGAGCGGCAGATCGCGACCCATCACTGGGACAAGGTGAAGACCCGCGACCTCCGCGCGATGTACAACCCAACCACCCTGGAGGAGTACTCCGCCGGCGTGAATTGGCGGACGCTGTTCGAGGCGGCCGGCGTCGCGGACGTCCGCGACCTGGTCGATGCCCAGCCCTCCTTCGGCACCGGGCTCGGCAGCCTCCTCACCGAGGACCAGCTCGACAGTTGGCGTTGGTGGGCTCGCTGGCACCTGCTTTCCCGACTCTCGCCGTATCTGAGCTCAGCCTTCGTGGACGAGCGGTTCCACTTCTACGGCACCACCTTGGAGGGCATTCCGACCCTGAGGGAGCGTTGGAAGCGCGGCATCTCTCTGGTCGAAGGGGCGTTGGGCGAGGCGGTCGGCAAGCTGTACGTGGAGCGGCACTTCTCACCGCTGGCCAAGGAGCGGATGGACGTTCTGGTGGCCAACCTCGTCCGGGCCTATCGAGATTCGATTGGCGAACTGGACTGGATGACGCAGACCACCAAGGCCGAGGCTTTGACCAAGCTGGACAAGTTCGTCCCCAAGATCGGCTTCCCTGACCTCTGGCGGGACTACTCGGCGCTGGAGATCAGCGCCGACGACCTGATCGGCAACGTGATCCGCTCCAGTGAGTACCGGCACGCCGACGAGTGGTCGAAACTGGGTGGTCCGCTGCGGCGCTGGGAGTGGCTGATGACCCCGCAAACGGTCAACGCCTACTATCACCCGCTGCGCAACGAGATTGTTTTCCCGGCCGCGATCCTGCGCCCGCCGTTCTTCGACGAACAGGCCGACGACGCGGTCAACTACGGCGCCATCGGCTCCGTGATCGGCCACGAGATCGGCCACGGCTTCGATGATCAGGGCTCCACCTGCGATGGTGACGGAGCGCTCCGCGATTGGTGGACGGCCGAGGACCGGACCGCCTTCGAGGCGCGCGCGGCCCTGCTGATCGATCAGTACAACGCCCTCGAACCGGTTCAAGCGCCGGGCAACCGGGTGAACGGTGCCCTGACCATCGGCGAGAACATCGGCGACCTCGGCGGCCTCTCCATCGCCTACAAGGCCTGGCGGATCGCACTGGGCGACACCGAGCCGGAGCCGATCGACGGTTTGAGCGGCGCCCAACGGCTGTTCTTCGGCTGGGCTCGGGCCTGGCAGAGCAAGATCCGCACCCCGGCCCTGCTGACTCGCATGGCCACCGACCCGCACTCCCCGGACGAGTTCCGCTGCAACCAGGTGGCGCGCAACATCCCGGCCTTTTACGAGGCCTTCGGCGTCAGCGAGACCGACCGGCTGTGGCTGCCCCCGGAGGAGCGAGTCAGGATCTGGTGAGGCCGCCTTAACGGGCCCGAGCAACCACACGCCCGTCGACAATGGCGACCCGCCGGGTCGCGAGGGCGTCCACATCGTCGGGGTTATGGCTGCAGAAGACGATTGTCCGGCCCTGGTGGAGCAGGCTGCGCAAGAGTTCACGAACCCGGTCGACACTCGCCACGTCGAGGGCGTTGAAAGGCTCGTCCAGGAGAAGGACGTGCTGACGCTCCATGATTGCTTGCACGAGCGCCAGCTTCTGCTTCATGCCCAGCGAGTATTGGCCGACGCGCTGCTTCAGGGACGGGTCGAGCCCAACCTGCTGCATGGTCTGGAGAATCTCGTCGCGACCCACGACTCCCCTGATCCGAGCCAGGTCACGCAGGTTCTCATACCCGGTGCGCAACGCTTGGAAGCCTGGTCGGTCGATGATCACGCCGAACTCTTGCGGGAAGTTGTTGCCCTTGGCTTGATAGCGCGGATCGATCTGAACCTCCCCCGTGTCTGGGGTCAGCATCCGGCACATCAGCCGCAGCAGGACCGACTTGCCAGACCCGTTCGGGCCTCCGACCGACAGGCACTCACCCTCGAAGACCTCCACGTCGACGTTCGACAGGACGCGCGTGCCGCGAAAGCTCTTCGATACTCCGGCCACACTGATGATGCCGTTCATTGGGCAAGGTTCCTTTCGGTGAGAAAGCCACACTTCTTGGACGTGATGGTGCCCGTCGCCACGGCCAGGAGGACCAGCCCGCTGAGCAGGGCCGGCGTTGACGCGTGCGGATCGCGACCTTCCACGAGCAAGCCGACTCCGACCGCGACCAGCGGCGATCCGGGAAGGACCCACCCTGCGGCGAACAGCGCCCCAGGCCGGCCAACCCACCCCACGGGGCTCCAGCCAGCCACCGGCAGGCCGTGACGAAGCCGAGGAAGCACCAGCCCTGCAGCAGTCCGTTCACCACGACGTGGTACGACACTGCCCCCGGACTCACGGCCGGCACCTGCTCGCCGGGGGGCAACTCAGGAAACCGAAGGAGCAGAAGGCCAGCGCTGAGGGTGACCACGGCCGCCAGGTATGCCGGAAAGAGCAGCAGTGGCCTCGCGATCGCCCGCCAGTACCAGCGACCGGCGGTTCCCGAGCGAATCATTTCAGCATTCATCCCTTCATAGCGCTCCTCACCTTGAGTCAGGGCAAGCCAACTCGGAGCCAGCACGACGATTGCCACGAACAGTTGGTCGATGATCGTGCCGCCGCTTCCGTAGAACGCCGCGAGCAGCGCGTGGTCGCGGTCGTCCCACTCCCCCAGGGTCAGCCTCAAGGTGATCATCAGCCCGATCCCCACCATGGCAACCCACGCGCCGCGGAACCGCAGGCGCCCACCATGTCGCGCCTGAAGCACCCACACCGACAGGAGGACGAGCGTCGCACTGACAGCAGTGGGTACCAGCAACGCGAGGCTTGTGGAGCCGTAGTGCTCTATCGAGGCCAGCGGTTGGATGCCGTAGCCGAGATTGAGCGGGGCAAAGCGGAACGGGGATCCCGAGCCGACAATCGCCAGCGCGAAGATCAGGACAGCCGTGATCAGGGCACCCGTTCGCCCCCCGGCCAGGGCTGCAACCAGCACCAAGACGCCTAGCAGGCTGAGGTTGATGGCGACCGAACAGACCATCGCGCCAGCAAGCAGGATGTCCGACCAAGTGCCGACAAGGCTGGCCGGCGCATCCCGCCACACCTCCGCGGGAAAAGCACCGAGACCGACCGCCGCGGCCGGGCCCAGCAAACAGGCGAAGAGCGCCAGCGCCCTACCGGCGGACTCAACAGCCGCGTGCCTCAACCAGCTGCGGAACGAGCCGAGGCGCGTCACCAGCAGCGGGTCCCCGAGCCTCCTCGCATCGCCTGCCACCCAGACCAGAAACAGCGGCAGGATCAGGAATAGCAGCAGGCGCCAGCTGAGCCCGGTATCGATCATCACCTCGGCTAGGGAGGCTTTCCCCAGCTCCGTCGACATCGCTAGCTCCTCCCGCGCAAAGAGATCCAGCAGCGAGATCACTGCCAGCACGACCAGTTGCCACCAGCGCCAGGCGACCCGCACAGTGGCTGTGGTCACTGCAGTTGCGGGAGGGTGGGAGCCTTTGCCAGCGTGAAACCCGTGACGAGCACCACCACCAGGGACAACCCCCCCCCAGGGGGTAGAGGAGATTGGTCAACGGCAGTTGCGTGAGGTTGAACGGGAAGGCCAAGAGGACGGAGTACGCCTCCAGCCACGTGACGGCCAGTGCGAACCCGGCCGCAAGGTAGGCGATCCAGGGAAGCGTCAGCGCCAGAACCCGGTTTCGCACCAGGACGAGGGCGCACATGGTCAGCGTGGAGTACAACGCGGCGTTCACGGCGAGCCAGACGGCGTAGGCCAGCACCGGCGCCCACGCACCGAAGACCAGAAGCTGACTGAAGGTGTCAATCCCCCTTTGACCCTCAGCGACGGCTGCAGGGGTGTCCCAACCGAAGCCTTCGACATCGTAGACGGGGTCACCCCACAGCACGAACAGCTGGGGGATCAGCGCCACGACAAGGAACGTGGCAAAGGTCGACAGTGCGTTTCGATGTAGTCGGTCGACCAGGCTTCGCCGGAGGCTTTGCCGCACGCGGGTGTACACCAGGTATCGGTGACTGATCTCACCACTGAACCGCACGGCATAGGGCAGAGCAGCTGCCAGCGGAAGGAGGAGCGGTAAAAAGCTTCCTCTGCCAATGAGGTAGGTGTAGAAGTCAAAGTCCCCACCAACACTAAACCAAGCCCGATTCTCGTAGTTCTGGAACGCGGGAAGAAGCGAAAAGACGACGATCACGGTGAGCGGGCCCAACCATTGCTGCCAGTGGCAGAGGTGACGCCCGAAGGCACCCGGGGCCGCTTCGTGCACTAGCAAGGCCGTCAGCCCTTATCTGCACGCCATTTACCGGAGACTTGAACATTGACGAACGCGAAGCCATCCGTGAACTTTAGTCGAACCACATTGTCACTATGCACTACATTGCGCAACAATCTACGCGTTCCATCGTCAATTTCCTTGGTCTCACTGACACACCAACCAGAGTTGGTCGGCACCAAGCACACGTTAGCAACATAGTTGCCCCCGACAGTCCCGGAGGCGACCTCGGCGTCTCGATCGGTAGCATCCTTTATTTGAGTGCCGGAGTACGCAGCGCTGCCATACTTGCCGATCGTGGTGTTGTAGCTGGAATACCAAGTACTCGCTTGCGCAAGCGAGGCGGCGCCGAAAAGCACAATACTCGTCGCGCTGACAGCACACAGGGCTCGAAAGGATTTCATGGACGCTCCTATTGATCCGCCAGTGGAGGTGCACACGCGGGGGGGGGATTTATATTCTGACGCTAGCCGACGACACGCCACTAGCACGTCATTTAGTCGCAGTCAAACATCCAGATTCCAGCAGCTGAACATCATCACCACCGGGGCACCCACTGGCCATCGCAGCGCGATGGAGCCACGACGCAGGCACGCCCACGAAACACCCAGTGGGGGTGGCGGACCAGTCTTGACAAAAAATGCCTAGACGAAGCGCAGTAACCGCTCGTGGAATAGTGTCTCGCCGCACAGTTCGGGATGAAAGGCCAACCCGATGATGGCGCCCTGGACGACCCCCACCACGGCGTCGCGGTAGCGGGCGATCACCTCAACGCCGGGGCCGTGAGATTCAACGCTGGGTGCTCGGATGAAGGCCACCCGCGCCTCCCCCCAGGCGGTGGGCAGGGTCACCTCGGCCGAATCGACCTGACGTCCGAACGCGTTGCGATGAACCGTGACGTCCAGCACTCCCAACGAACCCTGCCCGGGAGCCGGGTCGGCGATCCCGGAGCTCAGCTGGATCAGGCCGGCGCAGGTGCCTAGGGCCGGCAGGCCGGAGGCGATCGCCTGCCCCAGGGGCTCGCCCAGGCCGAACAGCCGGAGCAGCCGGTCGATCGTCGATGACTCTCCGCCAGGGAGCACCACCGCATCGACCCGCAGGCCGTCCGGGCCGATCAGGTCTTCGGGGCGACGCAGCAGGGTGGTCGCCACGCCCATGCCGGCCAACAGGTCGACATGTTCACGGACGCCACCCTGCAGCGCGACAATCCCGACGGTCCGACCGCTCACCAGCCGCGCTCAGCGAGGCGGTGCGGAGCCGCCAGGTCGGCCACGTTGATGCCGACCATCGCCTCACCCAGACCACGGGACACCTCGGTGATGGTGGCAGGATCGTTGTACAGGGCGGTCGCCTTGACGATCGCTGCCGCGCGGGCAGCCGGGTCACCGGACTTGAAGATGCCGGAGCCGACGAAGACGCCGTCTGCCCCCAGTTGCATCATCATCGCCGCGTCGGCCGGGGTGGCCACGCCGCCGGCGACGAAGAGCACCACCGGGAGTTCGCCGCGCTCGGCCACCTCACGGACCAGTTCGTAGGGGGCGCGCAGTTCCTTGGCCGCCACGTAGAGCTCGTCGGGATTGCTCGCCAGAGTGGCCTGCAGACCGGCGATCTCGCGTCGGATCGTCCGGATGTGCTTGGTCGCCTCCGAGACGTCGCCGGTACCGGCTTCGCCCTTGGAGCGGATCATCGCCGCACCCTCGGTGATCCGGCGCAGAGCCTCGCCCAGATTGGTCGCCCCGCAGACGAATGGCACCGTGAAGCCGTGCTTGTCGATGTGGTTGACGTAGTCAGCCGGGGAGAGCACTTCGGATTCGTCGATGTAGTCGACCCCCAGGTGCTGCAGGATCTGCGCTTCCACGAAGTGACCGATCCGGGCCTTGGCCATCACGGGGATCGACACCGCGTCGATGATCCCCTGGATCAGGTCGGGATCGCTCATTCGCGCCACCCCACCCTGAGCCCGAATGTCCGCCGGAACCCGCTCCAGCGCCATCACCGCGATCGCGCCGGCGTCCTCAGCGATGCGCGCCTGCTCGGCGTCGACCACGTCCATGATCACACCGCCCTTGAGCATGTCGGCGAGGCCCCGCTTGACCAAGCGGGTTCCGGTAGTTGTCGTAGAAGTCGTCATGTAACCACCCTGGCAAACCGAAGTGGTCCACTGCAAGAACCAGATTCGCGCATCTGCACTGAGCCACTCCGCCTAGACTGGCCCTCATGCGCACCGCCCCCGAGGTCACCCTCGGCCTCACCGTCTCTCGGCAGGATCCGCGCGCGCTACCGCGGCAGATCAGTGACGAGCTACGCCACCTGGTCGCCACGCGCGTCCTTCGCCCCGGTGAGCCGCTGCCTTCCAGCCGGGCTTTGGCGCACCACCTCAAGGTGTCCCGCGGCACCGTCCTGGCCGCCTACGATCAACTGCTCGCCGAGGGCTACCTGCGGGCTGCGGGGGGCAGCCGGACGGTGGTCAACCCGGCGCTGGACGCCGCCCATCCCGCGATCAGAGTCGAGAAGACCCGACCCAAGGAGCACCGCCCGACCCCGGGAGAAGCCCCGATCGATCTCCGCCCCGGGCGACCCAACGTGGACCGGATCGCGGGCGCCCAATGGCGGGCAGCCTGGCGCAAGGCGGCCGCCACAAGCTTCGACAGCGCACCCAGCGACGCCGGGTTGCCTCGGCTCCGCAACGCCGTGGCCGACCACCTGCGACGGATGCGGGGGGTGGTCAGGCCCGCCGATCAGATCGTGATCACCTCCGGGGGCCGAGAGGGCCTGGCCCTGCTGCTTATCGCCCTGGCCGAGGCTGGACGTCCGCTGAAGGTCGGGGTGGAGGACCCGGGATTCCCCTCGCTGCGGTTGGTGCCGCAGCGGCTGGGTGCTCAGGTGATGCCGCTGACCACCGATGACCTGGGCTTGGTCACCGACAACCTGCCCACCGGCGAGCACGCGCCCCAGCTGATCGTGGCCACGCCCTCCCACCAATACCCGTTGGGCGGGTCCCTGCCGATCGGGCGACGCCTGGCCTTGCTCGAGTGGGCCGGGGCCAGCTCCGGCCTGATCGTCGAGGACGACTACGACTCCGAGCTCCGCTACTCCTCCTCCCCACTGCCCGCGCTGGCCAGCCTGGATCACCCGCAGGAGGGGCGGGTGATCACGCTGGGCACCTTCGCCAAGACCGTCAGCCCCGGGCTGGGGGTCGGCTATCTCGCCGCCGCGCCGCGCGTGATCGATCGCCTGCTGGCCGTCCGAGCCGATCTGGGCCAGCCGGTGTCCTTGGTGGCTCAACGAGCCATGGCCGAGTACCTGGACAGCGGGGAGTTACGCCGCCACACCCAGCGGATGCGGCATCTCTATCGGCGACGTCGAGGGCTCGTCGTGGCTGCGTTCGCCGGCCTGCCCGGGGTGCGGGTCTACCCGATGGACGGTGGGCTACACGCGGTCGTGGAGATCACCGGTGCCGAAGCCCCCCTGCTCGCCGCGGCCCTTCGGCGTGGCGTCGCCGTCAGCGGGCTGTCGCACTATTGGGGAAAGGCGACTGACGGACGTTCGGGGATCGTGTTCGGGTTCGGCGGAGTCTCTGACCAGAACCTCGCCGCAGGGCTGGCCGTGCTGCGCTCGGTCTGCGCTGAGGCGTAAGCAGCTGGTAAGCGGCGGACCGATCGTCCGGGGCGCCGGGTCGCCTAGAGTTCAGCAGTGGGCCGAATCCTGGTAGTCGACGACGACCGAACGGTGCGCGAAATCGTCGTGCGCTACCTGAACGCGGCCGGCTTCGAGACCCGCGAGGCGGCCGACGGTCCCAGCGCCCTGCTGATGGCGCGTGAAGAGGCGCCCGCCTTGGTCATTCTCGACCTCACCCTGCCGGGGCTGGACGGCCTCGAGGTGTTCCGCCGGTTGCGCCAGGAACGCGGCGAGACTGCCGTGATCATGCTCACTGCCCGCGCCGAGGAGCCGGACCGCATCCTGGGCTTCGAGGTCGGCGCCGACGACTACGTGGCCAAGCCTTTCAGCCCGCGGGAGTTGGTGTTGCGGGTCCGCTCCCTGTTGCGCCGCGCCGCCGAGCCGGCCGCCGGACCCTCCCCGGAACCGGTCAGGCAGCTGAGCGATGACGACCTGACACTCGATCCGATCTCGCGCCGGGTGACGCTCGCGGGGGTTCCGCTGACCCTCACCGGGCGAGAGTTCGACCTGCTGGCGCACTTCATGACGTACCCCGGTGTGGCCTTCTCCCGCGAGACCCTGATGCGTTCGGTGTGGGGCTGGGAGTTCGGCGACTCCTCCACCGTCACCGTGCATGTCCGGAGATTGCGGGAGAAGGTGGAGCGGGACGCCGCGACGCCCCAACGGATCGTCACGGTGTGGGGCGTCGGCTACCGCTGGGACGGGGTCGGCGGGGGGGTGCGGGATGAGCCCCGATCTGATCGCGATCGCGATCTCGATGGGTACCACGGCTGCGGTCGGCGCCGTCGGCGCGGCGGTCAGCCTCGCCGTTTCCAGAAAGTCGGTCACCGCAGCCACCCTGACCGCACCGCTGGTGATCGTGATCTCGGTCACCGCGGGAGTGATGGTCAGCGCGTCGGCCATGTTCCTCGAAGGGCCGGGGCTGGAGCTGCTGTTCTGGGTGCTGGCCGCCGCGGTGCCACCGGCCCTGCTGATCGGGGTCCTCCTGTCCACCCAGGTTCGCCGGATGGATCGGGACCGCGCCGCGCAAGAGGCGAGCCGCCGCCGGGAGGCGGACCTGGAGCAGTCGCGGCGCGACATGGTGGCGTGGATCTCGCACGACCTGCGCACACCCCTCGCCGGGATCAGGGCCATGACCGAGGCGCTCGAGGACGGCGTGGTGGATGATCCGGCGGACTATCACCGGCGGATTCTGGCCGAGACGGAGCGGACTGCGGCGATGGTGGACGACCTGCTCAGCCTGACCAGCCTGCACGCGGGCACCATGACCCGGCGGGACGACCCGGTCAACCTGGCCGACCTGGTGTCGGACACCCTGGCCACCGCGGGCGTCACGGCCCAGGCCCGCGGGGTGCTGCAGACCGGCTCCTGCTCCCCCGGCTTGGTCGTCCGCGGGGACACTTCCCAGCTGTCGCGAGCGGTGCTGAACCTGGTCAGCAACGGACTCCAACACACGCCCCCGACTCGGACGGTCACCCTGGCCGGTCGGCGCGACGGGCCGGACGCCGTCCTGACCGTGGTGGACGGCTGCGGCGGGATTCCAGTCGAGGAGCTGGAGCGAGTCTTCGAGGCGGGGTGGCGGGGCAGCACGGGCCGAACTCCCGAACTGGGTCCTGGCGGTAAGACCGGCGCGGGCTTGGGGTTGGCCATTGTGGCGGCCGTGGCGAGCAACCACGGAGGCGAAGCAAGCGTGACGAACGTGGACGGGGGGTGCTGCTTCGAACTGCGGCTGCCCCTGGCCACAGCACAGGAGGCCTAGGGAAGCGCCGGCTGCACGCCGGGATGCTCCCAGGGGGCAACGCTTTCCACCGCGGCTGCGATCGACAGCAAGGTCTCCTCGGCGCCACTTCGTCCGCCCAGCATCACCCCGATCGGCAGTCGAACACCTTCGATCAGCGCGGTGTGCAGAGGCAAACTGATCGCGGGCCTGCCGCTGAGGTTGTAGACGCTCGTCCAAGGGGTGAACCGCGTTTGGGCGTTGAAGTCCCCTTCCGGGTCGGCGTCGTCACGCAGCTCGCCGATCCGGACCGGCGGCTGGGCCAGCGTTGGGGTGACGATGACATCAAAGCCGTCCCAGGCGGTGGCCACGTCCCGGGCGAGAAGCTGTGCGGACGCCGCTGCCGTGGCGTACTCCACGCCGCTCACCCGACGTCCGACCTCACGCAACCAGCGGGTCAGCGGGCGCAGGAGGTGCTCTCGCTCCTCCGGGATGTCGATCCCGAGCGCCCCGACCGACCACAGGGCCAGGAATGCCTGCCAGCGCTCCGCCGGGAACGGGAGCGGCGCTTCCTCGACCCGATGCCCTAGCCCGTCCAGCAGCAACGCCGCCCGGGCAGCGGCATCGAGGCAGGCCGGGTGCACGTCGGCGTCGTCGGCGATCACCGGCGCGGTCAGGAGCCCCACCCGGAGCCCGGTCAGCTCGCGGTCGCACGCGGCGAGGAAGGTCCCCGTTGGCGGTGCGGCGGCGTAGATGTCGCCGGGCCGCTGACCGGCCAACACGTCGAGGGCCAGCGCCGTGTCGCGCACGTCGCGGCTGAGCACCCCGTCGGTGGCCAGCCCCGGTCCCGGGGGGCGGAGCGGACCCGAGGAGATCCGGCCCCGGGTCGGCTTCAGTCCGACCAGCCCACAGGCGGAGGCCGGGATCCGGATCGAGCCGCCGCCGTCGGAGGCGTGCGCGATCGGGACGATGCCCGCCGCAACCGCTGCCGCGGCTCCCCCGCTGGAACCGCCCGCCGATCGGGTCAGATCCCAGGGCGTGCGCGCGGGCGGGCTGCCTTCGGGCTCGGTGTAACAGGGGAAGCCGAACTCGGGCGTACTGGTCTTGCCCAGCAACGTTGTGCCCGCCTCGCGGAACCAGCCGACGATGCCGTCGTCCACCTCAGCCAGGTTGCCCGCCAGGGCCGCGGAGCCTGCCTCCCAGCCGACCCCAGCCACCGGATTCAGGTCCTTGATCGGGCAGGGCACTCCCGCGAGGGGAGGGAGCACAGCCCGATCGGCGACCAGGGCGTCGATCCGCCGGGCATCAGCCACGGCAAGCTGGGGGTGAGTCGAGCAAAGGCGCCAACCAGAGCGCCAAGCTTCTCGGCCCTGGCCAGGGCCGCCTCGGTGACCTCCAGAGCGGTCACCTCTCCAGAGGCGATCGCCTTCGCGGTAGCTCGGGCGGTCAGCCGCTCCAACTCCACCGGGTCAGTTGTGCTTGATCTTGCTCGGGTCCAAGGTGCCGCTGATGGTGGGCTGGAAATCAGCGCCCAACTGCTTGATGGCCAGCCGACCGACCAGCTGCTGCTCGGTGGTGACGCGCTCGGAGCGGCCGCTGCCCAGGAAGGTGATGAACCAGTGCAGCAGGGTGGTGATCCGGTTCTTGAACCCGACCACATAAATCAGGTGGACGAACAGCCAGGAGAGCCAGGCAAGTGGGCCGGTCAGCTTGATGTTGCCCATCTTGGCGATCGCGCCGAAGCGCGAGATGACGGCCATCGAGCCCTTGTCGAAGTACTTGAACGGTGCGGTCACTGCGTTACCGGACACCTCGCCGGCGATCTTCTTCGCGGCGTACTTACCGCCCTGGATGGCGACCTGAGCAACACCTGGCAGCCGATCCAACGACATCATGTCGCCAAGCACAAAGACCTCGGGGTGACCCGGCAGGGTCAGATCCGGCTGCACGCTGACCCGACCGGCACGGTCGATCTCGGCGCCGCTTTGTTCTGCCAGGGTCTTGCCAAGCGGACTGGCCTGCACGCCCGCCGCCCACACCTTGCACGAGGCCTGGATGCGCTCAGTGCGTCCGTCGGTGAACTTGATGTCCAAACCGGTTCCGTCGACGTTGGTCACCATGGCACCGAGTTGCACCTCGACGCCGATGCGTTCCAGCTCCTTCTTGGCGGCCTTGGAGAGCTCCTCACCGAACGGTGGCAGGACCACTGGCGCCGCGTCGAGGAGCAGCACCCGGCACTTGCGGGTGTCGATGCTGCGGAAGCTCTCCACCAGCGTGTGGTGGCAGAGTTCGACGATCTGACCGGCAAGTTCCACCCCGGTCGCGCCGGCGCCGACGATGACGAAGGTCATCAACGAACGGATCTCCGCCTCGTCATGGCTCAGCTCGGCCATCTCGAGTGCCCCGAAGATGCGGGCCCGCAGTTCCAGGGCGTCATCGATGGTCTTCATGCCGGGGGCGAAGGTCGAGAAGTGATCGTTGCCGAAGTAGGACTGCCCGGCGCCGGCGGCGACAATCAGATAGTCGTACTTCAGCAGAGTCTGCTTCTCCAGCTTCACGGCCACGACGACTCGGCCGTCCAGGTTGATCGTGGTGACTTCACTGAGCAGCACGCGGGCGTTCTTCTGCTTGCGCAGGATGTCCCGGGTCGCTGGTGCGATCTCGCCCGAGGAGAGGATGCCGGTGGCCACTTGGTAGAGCAGCGGCTGGAACAGGTGAGCGGTGGTCTTGGAAACCAGGGTGACGTCCACGTCGGCGTGAGCCAATGCCTGGGCTGCGAACAGCCCACCGAACCCAGAACCAATGATTACGACATGCTTGCGAGGCATTCGACCCTCCAATGGGCGTGCGCAGCAACAGGTGGCGTCAGGATAACGCCTTGCCGGACGCTTGGGACAACTCGATCAGGACGAGCGTGAGACCACCTGATCACACAGTGCCAACAGGGCCTGCTTGGCTTCCCCCTCGGGCAGCGGACGGAGGTACTCCTTGGCCACGGCGGCGCGGCGGGAAATCTCGGCGCGCGCCTGCTCCAAAGCCGGGTGGACGCGCATCAGTTCCAGCGCCTCGGCCACGGTGTCGGCGTCCTCGATCTGGCCGGCCAGGAGTTCGTGCAGCCGAGCATCGGCCGGGTCGTTGGACGCGCGCGCCATCAGCGTGGGCAGCGTGGGCACGCCTTCGCGGAGATCTGTGCCGGGAGTCTTCCCGGTGACCTCGCTGGCGATGTCGATCACGTCGTCGCTGAGTTGGAAGACGACACCGATCTCTTCACCGAAGGCATCCAAGGCCGCCAACACGTCCGGGCCGGCGCCGGCGACCATGCCACCGAAGACCGCCGAGGTGGCGATCAGGGAACCTGTCTTGTCGGCCACCACTCCCAGGTAGTGCGCCAGCGGATCCTCCCCGCCCTGAGGGCCGCGGGTTTCGGCAATCTGCCCTTGAACGAGACGGGCGAAGGTCTCGGCCTGCAGCGCCACGTAGTCGGTGCCCAAGGTGGCCACGATCGAGGACGCCCGGGCGAACAGGAAGTCGCCGATCATGATCGCGATCGAGTTGTCGTAGAGACGGTTCGCGCTGGTCGCACCACGACGCAAGTCGGCATCGTCCATCACGTCGTCGTGGTAAAGGCTGGCCACATGGGTCAACTCGACAACCAACGCAGCGCGGTCGACCTGCCCTGGGTCGGCCGGCGGATAGAGCTGGGAGGCAAGCACCACCAACAACGGACGGAAGCGCTTCCCCCCGGCGTTGATGATGTGTTGCGCCGCTTCGGTGACGAACGGGGTGCGGGCGAAAGCAGACTCCCGCAGCTGCCACTCGATCCCCTCAAGGCGCTCGGACACCCCAGCGGCAAAGGCGCTGTCCAGGGCGATATCGAGGCTCACGGGTCTCCTAATGGCGTATGCGGTCCGGCAAGCTTAGCTTCAGCGGAGGAAGGTGCCTGCAGTCGATGCCAGATCGAGCAGCGGTCCCGGCGCGACACCCAAGACAGCCACCCCTGCAACACAGATGGCCACCGGAACCAGGGTGAAGGCGCTGGCGTTTCCGATCTCGACCCCGGCCGCGGCGTCACCGAAGAACATCACCACGACGATCCGTAGGTAGAAGTAGGCCGCGACAAGGCTGAGCAGCACCGCGGTCAGCACCAGCCACGCGTACTGCCCCCGCCAGGCGGAGGCGAAGACCGCCCACTTACCGATGAACCCACCGGTCAGCGGAATACCGGCGAAGCTGAGCATGAAGAAGGCGAAGGCGCCCGCCAACCACGGACTCTTGCGTCCCAGACCGGACCAGCCGCTGATCGAGTTCACCTCACCACCGGCATTGCGCACCAGGGTGATGATCGCGAACGAACCGATCGTGGCGAAGCCGTACGCCACGAGGTAGAACATCGCCGAGCCGACGCTGGTCAGCTGGCCGGTGGGCGTGCCGGCATTCGCCCCGACGATGGCGGTCAGGATGAAGCCGGCATGGGCGATCGAGCTGTAGGCCAGCGTCCGCTTGATGTCGTTCTGGGTCAGCCCGAGGAGGGCACCTAGCAGCATGGTCGCCACGGCGAGCACTGCGAGCATCGGCTGCCAGTTCCAGCGCTCCCCACCGAAGGCGACGTAGAAGACGCGCAAGGTGGCGCCCACGGCTGCGAACTTGGTGCAGATCGCCATGAACCCGGTCACCGGGGTTGGCGCACCCATGTAGACGTCAGGGGTCCAGGAGTGGAAGGGCACGACCCCGACCTTGAACAGCAGCCCGATGCCAAGCAGCGCCATGCCGGTCAGCATCAGCCCGCGGCCATAGATGGGTCCGCTGACCGCTGCGTTGATCGCCGACAGGTCGAAGGAGCCGGAGTAGGCGTAGAGCAGCGCCACGCCGAAGAGGAAGAAAGCCGAAGAGAGCGCACCGAGCAGGAAGTACTTGAGAGCGGCTTCCTGCGAGAGCAGCCGCCGGCGCCTGGCCATGCCCGACATGAGGTAGAGCGGGAGCGAGAACACCTCCAGCGCGATGAACATGGTGATCAGGTCGGAGGAGGCCGGGAAGAGCATCATCCCGCCGAGGGCGAACAAGGCAAGGGGAAAGACCTCGGTGTGCTCCAGCCGTGCGGCGGAGGCTTCCGACTCCGCGACGCTGCCGGGAACCGAAGCCGCCGAGGCCGCGAAGGCGCTGGCGCCGCCGCCAAGCTTCCGTTCGGCGAAGACCAGCAGCGAGATCAGGCCGAGCACCAACAGGCTTCCCCAGATGAAGTACGTCGGACCGTCCAGCATGATCGAACCCATGGCGATCGGGCCGCCGATCCCCTTGCGCCAGTTGGCGATCAGGAAACCGAACGAGACCACGGTCGAGGAGACCAGCAGCACAACCTGGACCAGGAAGCGATGCGCTCGGGGCACAACGGCTTCGGCCAGAATGCCCAGGCAGGCAGCGGCCAGCACGAGCAGCACCGGGGCCAGGGCCCTGAACTCCACCGTGGGGGCCGCGATTTCGGCCGGTAGCAATGCGAAGCCGTTCATCACTTCTCACCCTCCAGGGTCACGGGCGCGGGGTCAGTGAGGTTCACCCGGGCCATCGCCGCCTTGGCGGTCGGCTCGAGCCACGAGATCACGGGGCCGGGGACGAACCCGAGGACGAGCATGGCGCCGATCACCGGAACCAGCACCGAGCGCTCCACCAAGGTCAGGTCGGTGGTGATGTGCGCCGCGGTCTGGTCGGTGACGGGACCGGTCATCGTGCGCTGGTACATCAGCAGGGCATAAACCGCCGCCAACACCATGCCCAGCGTCGCCACCGCCGCAATCCAGGGCTCGCGGGACCAGGTTCCGGCAAGCACCAGGAACTCCGAGACGAAGGTGGACATGCCGGGCAGGGACAAGGCCGACAGCGCGGCCAGCAGGACACTGCCGGCCAGGATCGGTGCCACCTTCTCCACTCCCCCGAAGTCACCCACGCCGGCCGAGCCGCGGCGCTTGATCAGGAACCCGACCGCCAGGAACAACGCCGCGGTCGAGAAACCGTGGTTGACCATGAAGAAGGTAGACCCGGTCAGCGACTGCGAGGTGAACATGTAGATGCCGAGCACCATGAAGCCGAAGTGGCTGATCGAGGTGTAGGAGATCAGCCGCAACAGGTTCGTGCTGGCGATCGCCGCCGCGGCGCCGTAGATGATCGAGATCAGGGACAGACCGATCATCACCGGCGCGATCCAGATGCTGGCTTCAGGGAAGATGCCCAGGCAGAACTTGATCATCGCGAAGGTGCCGAGCTTGTCCAGGATGCCGACCATCAGCACCGAGGAGCCGGGGGTCGCGCTCTCGGCGGCATCGGGCAACCAGGTGTGCAGCGGCACCATGGGCGCCTTGATCACGAACGCGACCAGGAATCCGAGCATCAGCACCCTGCCGAGCCAGCCGCCGAACGGCTGCTGGGCCAGGTCGGCCAACAGATAGGAGGGGGTGCCACCGAATCGGGTCGACCAGACGTAAAGGCCGATCACCGAGACCAGCATGATGAACCCGCCGACGAGGTTGAACAGCAGGAACTTCAGCGCCGCCTCACGCCGCTTCGGGCCGCCGAAACCGCCGATCAGGAAATACATCGGGATCAGCGTCGCCTCGAACATCATGTAGAAAAGCAGCACGTCGTCGGCCATGAAGGTGAAGATCGACAAACCCTCCAGGGCCAGGATCAGCCCGAAGTAGGCCCGTGCCGTCCAGCCTTCGTTGGAGGCTGACACCTTCCACTCCGCGAGCAGCACGATCGGGGTCAAGAGGGCGGTGAGCAGGACCATGGTCAGGCCCATACCGTCCAGGCCCAAGGCCCAGTAGGCGCCGAAGGCGGGGATCCAGCGGTTCAACACGTCAAGTTCGGCGCCGCTCAGATACAGACCGGCCACGCCGAGGGCTGCCGCCAGGGTGGCCAACGAGAAGGCCCAACCGACCGGACGGGCTGCCCCCTTGAGCGGTAGGCACAGGACGAGCGCACCGAGGATCGGGATCAACCCGAGGAAGGTGAGCCAGGGGAATGTCATCTCTTCTCCTCCCTCAGGCCATTTGCCCGAGGAGCAACAGCAAACCGACCACTGCGGCGCCGGCGACCATGGTCAGGGCGTAGGACCGGACGAAGCCGGTCTGGGTGCGCCTGCCCTGCTTACTCAGGCCACCCAGCGTGGCCACCAGGGTGCCCACCGCGCCGTCGATGGCCTTGTCGTCGGCCAGGACGACGCCCCGGGCCAAGTGTCCGACAGGGCCGACGACGAGGGCCTGGTTGACCGCATCGCCGAACAGGTCATTGCGACCGGCGATGATGATCGGGTTCCGCGAGACCGGAGCGGTGGCGGGGATATCGCTGCGTCCGAAGACGAACCAACTCGCCGCAACGCCCAGCGCCACCACCAGCATGGTCAGCATCCCGACCGGGGTGGGCAGCCACTCGACCTCGTGCGGGTGCGACCCGATGGCGGGCTCCAGCCACTCTTGGATCCACCCGTTCATCGCCAGACCGGCGACCACGCTGAGACCCGCGAGGATCATCAGCGGAATGGTCATGACGCGCGGCGACTCATGTGGATGCACCGACTTGGGCCAACGCTTCGCGCCGAGGAAGGTCATCAGCATCAGCCGAGTCATGTAGAAGGCGGTCACCCCGGCCCCGATCAAGGCCAGCGAGCCGATCACCGGGCTGGCGTGGAAGGCGGCCTCAATGATGTGGTCCTTGGAGAAGTAGCCCGACAGCGGCGGCACACCGATGATGGCCAGGTAGCCCAGGCCGAAGGTGATGAAGGTGATCGGGAGGTAGCGGGCCAGGTTGCCGTAGTGACGCATGTTCACGTCGTCGTTCATCCCATGCATGACCGAGCCGGCGCCCAGGAACATGTTGGCCTTGAACGCACCGTGGGTGAGCAGGTGGAAGATGGCGAAGGCGTAGCCGTCGGGGCCGATGCCCGCGGCCAGCATCATGTAGCCGATCTGGCTCATCGTCGAACCCGCCAGCACCTTCTTGATGTCGTCCTTGGAGGTGCCGATCCAGGCACCCACGAGCAGGGTCACAGTGCCGACGATCACCACCGCCAGGCTGGCGGTCTCGCTCATCGCGAAGATCGCGTGCGAACGCACCACCAGGTAGACGCCGGCGGTGACCATGGTCGCCGCGTGGATCAGCGCCGACACCGGGGTGGGGCCCTCCATGGCGTCCAAGAGCCAGGCCTGGAGCGGAACCTGCGCGGACTTGCCACAGGCGCCGAGCAGCAACAGGCAGCCGATGATCGTGGCCCACAGCGGATCCAGGTGCTCGGCGTGTTGGTTGACGTCCACAAACGCCGACGAGCCGAACATGGCAAGCATGGCGAAGATCGCCATCGTCATTCCCAGGTCGCCGACCCGGTTCATCACGAACGCCTTCTTGGCGGCCGCCGCCGCTGAAGGCTTGTGCTGCCAGAAACCGATCAGCAGGTAGGAGGCCAGGCCGACGCCCTCCCAGCCGACGAAGAGCACCAGGTAGTTGTCGGCGAGGACGAGGATCAACATCGCCGCCACGAAGAGGTTGAGGTAACCGAAGAAGCGCCGGCGACGCTCATCGTGGGCCATGTAGCCGATCGAGTAGATGTGGATCAGCCCACCGACTCCGGTGATCAACAGTGCGAACAGGATCGACATCTGATCGACCAGGAGGCCGATGTTGATGCTCCAGTTGCCGGCGGTGAACCACTGATACAACGGCAGCGAGATGGCACGCGCCTCGGCGGGGAGGCCGAGTTGCTGCACGAACAGGACGAGCGCGACGCCGAACGAGCCGAGCACGGTGGCCGACCCGATCAGGTGACCGATCCGTTCCAGCGGCTTGCCGACCAGGAGCAGCAGCAGCGCACCGGTCGCGGGCAACGCGATCATCAGCCAGGCAAAGCTGAATAAGCCGGTCGCGGCCACGGGCGCGACGGTTTCCAGGGGGATCATCGGCATCACAGCTTCAGCAGATTGGCGTCGTCGACCGAGGTCGATCGTCGGGTTCGGTAAATGGTCACGATGATGGCCAGGCCCACGACCACCTCGGCAGCGGCGACGACCATCACGAAGAAGGTGCCCACCTGCCCGTGCAAGTTTCCGTACTGCTGGCTGAAGGCCACCATGACCAGGTTGGCGGCGTTCAGCATCAGTTCCACGGACATGAAGGCGACCAGGGCGTTGCGGCGCAGCATGACGCCGATCGCCCCGATCACGAACAGGATGACGGCTAGGTAGAGGTAGTTGTCGACGTTCATTCCTCGTCCTCCTCGGCGTCCCGGATCGCGGTGACAGCGGCGAACGTTCCGCCGGTGATCTGGTTCAGTTCGTGCGCATCGACGGTCGCGCCACGCTCGGCCAGGGTGCTGGACACCGACGCCTGGGCGATCGAGCCGTCCGGCAACAAGGCCGGGGTGGCGATCGAGTTGTGCCGGGCGAAGATGCCCGAACTCGGCAGCGTTCCGGGGTGGGCACCGGTGGTCGCGTAGGCCTTCATCCGCTGGTCGGCGAGTTCGCGCTGGCCAGCCTTGGCCTTGACCCGGGTGGCATGGGCCAGCACCATGGCGCCCACCGCCGCGGTGATCAGCAGGGCGGAAGTGAGTTCGAAGGCGAAGACGTAGCGGCCGAAGATCAGGCCGGCGATGCCTTGGACGTTGCCGCCGTCGGCGGCGTTCGCCTGTGCCAAACCGGTGGCGACCCCCGTGACGGCCCCGCCGACACCCAAGACGATCAGGGCCAACAGGCCGATCGCGGCGACAGCCGCCATCAGCCGCTGCCCCTTGATCGTCTCGACCACCGAATCGGGAGCGTCGACTCCGACCAGCATCAGGACGAACAGGAAGAGCATCATGATTGCGCCGGTGTAGACGATGACCTGGACCGCGAAGAGGAAGGGGCCCTCCATCGCCGCATAAAGGAACGCCAGGTTGACCATGACGAACGCCATGCTGAGGGCCGAATAGACGGCCTTGCGGAACAACACCAAACCCAGCGCGCCAAGCACCATCAACGGCGCGCAGATCCAGAAAGTCACCTCCGCCCCGGTGATCAGGGGAAGCATTGCTGGGGTCATGCGGTGGCCTCCTCGCTGGCCGTGCGGGTATCCGCGGCACCGGTCTTCGGCAGCCCCAGGAAGTAGGTCGCTTCGTCCGGACCGAGACGCCGGGGGTGCGGCGGCTGCTCCATGCCCGGCAGGAGCGGGGCCAGGAGACGGTCCTTGGTGTAGATCATCTTCTCGCGGGTGGTGTCAGCCAGCTTGAACTCGTTGGTCATGGTCAGGGCTCGGGTGGGGCAGGCCTCGATGCACAATCCGCACAGGATGCAACGCAGATAGTTGATCTGGTAGACCGAGCCGTAGCGCTCACCGGGAGAGAATCGGGCGTCGTCGGTGTTGTCGGCGCCCTCCACATAGATCGCATCCGCCGGGCAGGCCCAAGCGCACAGTTCGCAACCCACGCACTTCTCCAGCCCGTCCGGCCAGCGGTTCAGCTGGTGACGTCCGTGGAAGCGAGGCGCCGTCACCTTGACTTTGCCCTTTTCGGGATAGCCCTGGGTGAAGGTCTTGCGGAACATCGTGTTGAACGTGACGCCGAAGCCGGCCCACTGGTCGAGGAACCCCATCACTTCTCCCCTGCCTGCTCGTCAACGCTGGAACTGACCACGTCCACCATCTCCGGCAACTGTTGCCCGGGCATCGGCGGCACCGGGAAACCCCCGGCGAAAGCGTCGAAGGGCTCGTCGTCAAACTCGATCTCGACGTCCGGCTCCTCCTTGTCGAGCCACGACCAGAGCGCGAAGACGACGACGATCAGCGCCAGCGCCCCGCCCAGGACGTACGGCGAGGCCAGCCAGCCCTCGTTCTGGGCCAGGCGCAGGGTGGCGACCATCATGATCCAGACCAGTGAGATGGGGATCAGCCACTTCCAGCCCAAGTCCATGAACTGGTCGTAGCGCAGCCGCGGCAACGTGCCGCGTAGCCAGACGAAGAACGAAATCAGCAACTGCACCTTGAGGAAGAACCAGAGCAGACCCCAATAACCGGCATCGAGGCCCGGGATGAGGTTGAACGGCCAGAAGGCGTGATAGCCGCCGAGGAACAGCGTCGTCGCGACCGCCGACACCGTGGCCATGTTGATGTACTCGGCCAGGAAGTAGGTGGCGTAGCGGAAGCCGGAGTATTCGGTGATGTAGCCGGAGACCAGCTCGGATTCGCACTCGGGCAGGTCGAACGGGGCCCGGTTGGTCTCCCCGACCATCGAGATCACGTAGATACAGAAGGAGGGGAAGAGCAGCAGCCAGTACCAGCGCTGCAGGCCGATGTCGATGCCGAACGGCAGCAGCGGCTGACCCTGGGCAGCGACCACCTCCGAGGTGGACATCGAGCCCGAATACAGGAAGACAGCCACCAGCGACAGCCCCATCGCGACCTCATAGGAGATCATCTGGGCGCTGGAGCGAAGGGCGCCGAGCAGTGAATAGGTCGAGTTCGAGGCCCAACCGGCCAGCACGAAACCGTAGATGCCCACCGAGGCGACGGCGAGAATCACCAGCACCGAGACCGGCAGATCGGTGGCCTGCAGCCGGGTGGTGACGCCGAACATCTCCACTTCCCCACCGAAGGGGATCACGGCCCAGGCGGTGAACGCGGCCGTACCGGCGATCACCGGTGCCAGGGTGAACAGCACCCGATCGACCATCGAGGGCATGAAGTCCTCTTTGATCAGCAGTTTCATGCCGTCAGCGAGCGCTTGTCCCAGACCGAAGGGCCCGTTCATGATCGGGCCGAGCCGGTGCTGCATCTTGGCCACCAGTCGGCGCTCGTACCAGACGTTGAAGATCGTCCAGACGAGCAGGATCACGAACAGCCCGACGACCTTGATCACCACCAGCCACCAAGGGTCGGTCCCGAACAGGGACAGATCGGTGGGTTTCATGCGGCACCTCCCTTGGACACCAACACAAGATCGCCGGCAGTCACGCCGAGGTTGCTCAATGGCGTGCCTGGGGCGTTCGTGGGCACCCACACCACCCCGTCGGCCATGTTGTTCGTGACGTAGACCGACAGGATGAGCCAGCCTGAATCACTCTGCACGCTGATCGGGTCACCGGTCTCGACCTCCAGGTCGGCGGCAGTGTTCGGCGAAACGCGGGCGAAAACTGCCTTGGCCGTGGCCTGGAGTGCGGTCTCCCCGTCATTGGAGCGCGATCCGTCGATCAACTCTCGCCAGGTGGCGAGCAGCAGGCCGTCAGCCTCAGCCACAGCGACGGGAGTGATGCTCGGGGTAGCCACCGGGGCGGAGGTTTCCCAGGCACCCAACTCGTCGAACTCGGCCAGGGCGGACTTGGCCGTCCGGATGCCCAGCGGCCTGCCGAGGGCGTCGGCGAGGGCGGCCAGCACGCGCAGGTCGGTCATCGGCGACGTGCTGTGCTTGACCACCGTGTTGACCCGGCCGCGGCGGTGTTCCCAGTTGAGGAAGGTTCCGGCGCGCTCTTCCATCAGCGCCACCGGGAAGACCACATCGGCCCGTTCGGTCACCTCGGAATGCCGTTGCTCGATGCTGATCAGGAACGGGGTTCGCTCCAGGGCGGCCAGAGCCGCGGCGCTGGAGGTGAAGTCGGAGGCTTCCACGCCAGCCACGATCAGGCCCAGGTTGCCCGAGGCTGCCAGCATCTTGTCGGCGTCGAGGCCGGCCGTCGCGGGCAGCGCGTGCACGCCCCAGGCGGCTTGGAGGTCGACCCGAGCTGTCGCGTCGGCGACGGGGCGACCGCCGGGCAACAGGCCCGGCAGGCAGCCTGCCTCGACCGCTCCGCGGTCACCCGCCCGTCGCGGCACCCAGGCGAGCGCGGCACCGCTGCGATCGGCGAGAGCCGCGGCCGCGGTGAGCACGCCCGGCAGCCAACCGGCTCGCTCGCCGAGCAGAATCACTGTGTTCGCGTCGGCGGTCAGGTTGTCGAGTGCAGCGGCCTCCTCGCCGGGCGCCGTCTGGACCAGCGAAGCGCCGAGCTTCACCGTGCCGTTGCTGGCGAACGGGGCCAGAGTGACCACGTGAGTGCGGTTCTTTCGGGTGGCCTTGCGGAGCCGCAGGAACACGATCGGCGACTCTTCCTCCGGTTCGAGGCCGACCAGGACCACCTGGGTTGCCTCCTCCAGGGCCGCGTAGCTCACACCTTCGCCGAGCGTGCGTCCGGCGACCCGGGTGGCCAGGAAGTCGGCCTCCTCGGCCGTGTGAGGCCGGGCCCGGAAGTCGATGTTGTTGGTGCCCAGGACAGTCCGGGCGAACTTGGCGTAGCCGTAGGAGTCCTCCAGGGTCAGGCGCCCTCCGGTGAGCACACCTACCTTGTCGCCGAGGCGGGAAAGCCCGGCCACCGCGGCGTCGATCGCCTCGGGCCAGGACGCCGGGCGCAACACGCCGTCTTCCCGGATCAACGGGTAGCGCAGGCGATCCTCGCCGCGTCCGGAGACGAAGGCGAAGCGTCCGCGGTCACAGTTCCACTCCTCGTTCACCTCGGGAGCGTCCCCGGCCAGGCGGCGCTTCACCTGGTAGTGGCGGTGGTCGCTGCGCAACTGGCAACCGGCCGCGCAGTGTTCACAGGTGGTCGGTGTGGAAACCAGGTCGAAGGGACGGCTCTGAAAGCGGTAGGCCGCGCTGGTCAGGGCACCGACTGGGCAGATCTGGACGACGTTGCCGGAGAAGTAGGAGTCGTAGGGCTGGTCTTCGTAGAACCCGACCTGCTGCAGCGCGCCGCGCTCCACCAAGGCGATGAACGGATCGCCGGAGATCTGTTCGGAGAACCGGGTGCAGCGGGCGCAGAGCACGCAGCGTTCCCGGTCAAGCAGGATCTGCGCAGAGATCGACACCGGCTTGGGGAAGGTTCGCTTCACCCCTTCGTAGCGCGACTCGCCTCGTCCGGAGCTCATCGCCTGGTTCTGCAGCGGGCATTCGCCGCCCTTGTCGCAGATCGGGCAGTCCAGCGGATGGTTGATCAGCAGGAACTCGATCATCCCGCGTTGGGCCTTCTCGGCGACCGGGGAGGTCACCTGGGTGGCGATCTTCATCCCCGGAGCGCACTCCAGGGTGCAGGAAGCTTGTGGCTTGGGCATGCCGCGCCCGTTGCCCATGTCGGGCACCTCGACCAAGCACTGCCGGCAGGCACCCATGGGTTCGAGCAGCGGGTGATCGCAGAAGCGCGGAATGGCCACCCCGATCATCTCGGCGGCGCGGATCGCCAAGGTGCCTTTGGGCACCTGGACGTCGATCCCGTCGATGGTCACGGTGATCAGGTCGGAGACCACCACCTGAGCGGTGTTGGCTGTCAGCGTCATGCGTGCACCTCCTGCCGGGCGCCGAACAGGGCGCTGGCCTGATAAGGGAACAACTCCCAGGCCGGGGTCTTCATGCCTGCCTCGAACTCGGAGCGGAAATGTCGGACGGCACTGGTCACGCACGCCACCGCACCATCGGCCAAGGCACAGAACGAGCGGCCGCCGATGTCGTCGCAGATGTCGAGCAGCTTCTCGATGTCACCGGGGACGGCTTTGCCCTGCTCGAAGGCGGTCAGGAGTTGCACCAACCACCAGTTGCCTTCGCGGCAGGGGGTGCACTTCCCGCAGGACTCGTGCTTGTAGAACTCGACCCAGCGCAGGGTCGTCCGGACGACCGAGGTGGTCTCGTCGAAGCACTGCAACGCCTTGGTGCCGAGCATCGTGCCTGCCGCGGCCATTCCTTCGTAGTCGAGCGGAACGTCGAGGTGGTCGGCGGTGAGAATCGGCGTGGACGACCCGCCGGGCGTCCAGAACTTCAACTGGTGGCCCTCCCGCATACCCCCGGAGAGCTCCAGCAGTTGGCGCAGGGTGATGCCCAGCGGGGCCTCGAACTGACCTGGCCGCTGCACGTGACCCGACAGCGAGTAGATGGTCATGCCCTTGGACTTTTCGGTGCCCATCGAGGAGAACCAACGCGCGCCGTGCTCAATGATGGCCGGCACCGAGGCGATGGATTCCACGTTGTTGATCACCGTCGGGCAGGCGTAGAGCCCCGCGACAGCCGGGAACGGCGGGCGCAGGCGGGGTTGGCCGCGACGACCCTCCAGGGAGTCCAACAGGGCGGTTTCTTCGCCGCAGATGTAGGCTCCGGCGCCGGCGTGCACGACCACGTCGAGGTCGAAGCCGGAACCGAGGATGTTGCGACCGAGATAGCCGGACGAGTACGCCTCGCGAACTGCCTGCTGCAGCCGTCGGATGACGTGCAGCACCTCACCGCGGCAGTAGATGAAGGCGTACTTGCAGCCGATCGCGTAGGAGCTGATGATCACGCCCTCCACCAGGGTGTGCGGGCTGGCCAGCATCAGCGGCATGTCTTTGCAGGTGCCTGGCTCGGACTCGTCGGCGTTGACCACCAGGTACTTGGGGTTGGGGTTGGCCTGCGGAACGAAGCTCCACTTCATCCCGGTCGGGAAGCCGGCGCCGCCGCGTCCGCGCAACCCCGATTCCTTGACCACGTCCATCACCTGGGAGGGGGCCTGCACCAGTGCCTTGCGGAGCGCGGAGTAGCCCCCGCGGTGTTCGTAGTTCGTGATCTTCCACGGACGCTCGTCGGCCCAGTTGGCCGAGAGCACCGGGGTCAGTACATCGGTCACTGGGTGGCCTCCTTGCCGTCGCTGATCGCCTCGGTGTGCGGAGCCTCGGGCGCCTTCCAGCCGCGCTCGGCGGCAACCCGCAGCCCGAGCAAGGACGCCTCGCCGGCGCCGGGGCCCTCGTCCGCACGGCCGTCGGGGAACCCGGCGAGCACCCGCTCGGCTTCACGCCAGCTGGTCAGAGTGGCACCGCGGGTCGACTTCACAACCCGGCCCGAGGCCAGATCGTCCAACAACTGGTCCGCCTTGTCGGGGGTCATGTTGTCCATGAACTCCCAGTTGACCATCATCACCGGGGCGAAGTCGCAGGCGGCGTTGCACTCCAGCCGTTCCAGGCTGATCGTTCCATCAGGGGTCACCTCGCCGGGTTCGATGCCGAGTTTCTGGCTCACCGTCTCCAACAGGTAGTCACCGCCCATCACAGCGCACAGGGCCGTGGTGCAGACCCCGACGTGATGCTTCCCCGCCGGGCGTCGCCGATACATGGTGTAGAAGGTGGCCACCCCTGACACCTGAGCGGCGGTGATCTCCAGCACCTCGGCGCAGGCCTGGATGCCCGCCGGGGAGACTCGTCCGTCAACCGACTGAACCAAGTGCAGCATCGGCAGCAGCGCCGACCGCTTGTGCGGGTAGCGCGCCGCGATCTGGCGCAGCTCGGTCAGGGTCGTCTCTGTGATCGCGGTGGACGTATCGGTGTGATCGATCGACCCCGATTCGGGGAAGAACGACTGGAACTCGTGCCCGCTCACCGCGTCACCTCCGTGCTCAGTTGTGACCTCATCGGTCGACACCCCCCATAACCGGATCGAGCGAGCCGACCGCCACCACGACGTCGGAGATCATGCCACCCTCGCACTGGATCGGTACCGACTGCAGGTGGTTGAACCCGGGGTCCCGGACGTGCGCGCGGAACGGACGGGTGCCGCCGTCGGAGACCAGGTGCACCGCCAGTTCGCCCTTGGGCGACTCGATCGGCACGTAGGCCTGCCCGGCCGGAACCCGAAAACCCTCGGTGACAATCTTGAAGTGGTGGATCAGGGCCTCCATCGACTGGCCCATGATGTGCTTGATGTGCTCGTGACTGTTGCCCTGACCGTCAGGCCCCAGCGCCAACTGCGCCGGCCAAGCGATCTTGGGATCGTCCACCATCACCGGCTGCCCGGTCGTGGCTTCGAGCCGGTCCGCACACTGCTCAACGATGCGCAGGCTCTGCCACATTTCTTCGAGCCGGACGCGGAAGCGGCCGTAGGAATCCGAGGTGTCCCAGGTGACGGTGTCGAACTCGTAGGTCTCGTAGCCGCAATAGGGCTGCTTCTTGCGCAGATCCCAGTCGAAGCCGGTCGAACGCAGCACCGGGCCGGTGACTCCCAAGGCGAGGCAGGCGGCCAGATCTTGGTAGCCGATGCCGCACATCCGGCCCTTGAAGATCGGATTCTCGTTGCAGAAGGCCGCGTACTCCGGCAAGTGCTTATGCAGCCAGGCGATGACGTCTCGCAGATGCGAAATGCCGTCCGAGGGGAGGTCTCCGGCCACCCCGCCGGGGCGGATGTAGGCGTGGTTCATGCGCAGGCCGGTGACCGCCTCGAAGAAGTCGAGGATCATTTCTCGCTCGCGGAAGCCGATCGTCATGACCGTCAGGGCGCCGATCTCCATGCCGCCGGTGCCGATGGCGACCAGGTGCGAGGAGATCCGGTTCAGTTCCATCATCAGCACCCGGATGATCTGGGCCCGTTCGGGGATGTCGTCCTCGATGCCGAGCAGACGTTCCACACTGAGGCAGTAGGCCACCTCGTTGAACAACGGGGCGACATAGTCCATCCGGGTGACGAAGGTGGTGCCCTGAGTCCAGCTCCGGTACTCCATGTTCTTCTCGATGCCGGTGTGCAAGAAGCCGATCCCGGGACGAATGCTCAGCACGGTCTCGCCGTCGCATTCGAGGATCAGGCGAAGCACTCCGTGCGTGGAGGGGTGCTGCGGGCCCATGTTGACCACGAGCACCTCATCGCCGCGTTCGGCCTGCTCGGCAGCGATGTCGGCCCAGTCACCCCCGCCCATGGCGGTGTAGACGGTTCCGACGGCCTCCTCGTTGGGGCCTGCATAGAAGTCTCGCTGCGTACTCATCGGTAGTCCCTCCGCTGATCCGGCGGCGGCACCTCGGCGCCCTTGTATTCCACGGGGATGCCACCCAGAGGGTAGTCCTTGCGTTGCGGATGACCGACCCAGTCGTCGGGCATCAGAATCCGCGTCAGGTGCGGGTGTCCGTCGAAGACGATGCCGAGCATGTCCCAGGTCTCCCGTTCGTGCCAGTCGGCGGCGGGGTACGTCCGGACCACCGAGGGGACGTGCGGGTCGTCGTCGGAGCAGGTGGTCTCCACCCGGAGCCGCCGATTGTGGGTCATGGACTGCAGGTGATAGACGACGTGCAGTTCGGCGCCGGCGTCCTGGGGGTAGTTCACGCCCGACACGCTGGCCAGCAGTTCGAAGCGGAGCGCGGCATCGTCGCGGAGGTTCACCATCACGTCGGTCAACTTGTCCCGACGGACGTGGAACGTCAGTTCGCCGCGATCCAACACCACCCGCACCAGCGGGTCGTCCAGGAGGGTGCTCAGCCGCGCGATGGCGCCGTCGTACCACGACCCGTACGGCGGCTCGGAGCCGGCCGGGAACAGGACCGGACGGACGATCCTGCCGTAGCCGGAGGTGTCACCCGAGCCGTCTGACCACATGCCTGCCCGGGTGGCGAGGGGGGTTGGCGCGGCTTGTTCGGGCGTCCGACTCTCGAGGCTCTGCTCGCCGGACGGGAGATCGGTGCTCATCGCATCAGCCCCTTCATCTCGCGGGTGGAGGGGGCAATCAGTGCGGCCGCCTCAGCTGCTTCGTTGGCGGCGATCGCGTTGGCCCCGATCGGCATCTTGGCCACGATCTGCTTGCGCAGCTTCTCCATGGCGTCGATCAACATGTCGGGCCGCGGCGGGCAACCGGGGACGTACATGTCGACCGGCACGATGTGATCAGCGCCCTGGACGATCGAGTAGTTGTTGAACATGCCGCCCGATGAGGCACAGACACCCATCGCCAGCACCCACTTCGGGTTGTGCATCTGGTCGTAGACCTGGCGCAACACCGGAGCCATCTTCTGGCTGACCCGACCGGAGATGATCATCAGGTCGGCCTGACGCGGCGAGGCCCGGAAGACTTCCTGGCCCCAGCGTCCAGCGTCGAACCGGGGGGCGCCGTAGGTCATCATCTCGATCGCACAGCAGGCCAGCCCGAAGGTGGCCGGCCAGAACGAGGCTTGGCGCATCCAGCCGAAGACACCCTCCACGGTGGTCAGCACTACGCCCTGGGGGATCTTTTCTTCCAAACCCATTAGTCAGTCCTCCTGCTCGCCCGAGCCGTCAGTCCCAGTCCAGGCCGCCGCGGCGGAGGACGTAGAAGTACGCGATGAACACGGTGCCCACGAACAACACCATCTCGATCAGGGCGAACAAGCCCAGTTGGTCGAACGTCACAGCCCAGGGGTAGAGGAAGACGATCTCGATGTCGAAGACGATGAAGAGCATGGCGGTGATGTAGTACTTGACCGGGAACCGACCGCCGCCGATCGGTTGCGGGGTGGGGTCGATCCCACACTCGTAGGCGTCGTACTTGGCCCGGTTGTAGCGGGCCGGCCCGACCACCGCGCTCAGCAGGATCGAGACCCCGAGGAAGCCGGCCGCGATGGCCATCAATCCAAGGATCGGGATGTACGGGCTCATGGCTGTCTCCGTCCCACTATCGACCTCACGCTGAGGGCACCACCTTGGTGATCCCAGTGATCACTCGGTCCATCCCATCACCATCTTTGGTGTCATACAGGACCGCGAGCAACTTCAGCGTGAACCGCATCAGCCTCTTTCCCTGCAACCCCTACTTGGTACACACGCTCATCACCTCAGGATGCGAGATCAAGGTGACAAAAATCTGGCCGAGACGGAAGTAGCCGCCCCACTCGTCCTTGAGTCGGGCCGGGTAGCCAGCCAGGGCCTTCTCGGCGCTGCGGGTGCCGGGGCCCTCGAAGAAGGCCCGCGAGACCGCGTCCGCAGCCATCTCCGCCGACTCCATCGCATACGGGATGCCTTCGCCGTTGAACGGGGACACCATGCCACCGGAGTCGCCGACCAGCAGCAGCCCGCGGGCGTAGGCAGGCTGACGGTTGAACGCCATCGGCAGCGCGGCCGATCCGAGCTTGCCGATCTGGTTCTCCGGCGAGAAGCCCCACTCGGGCGGCGTGTTCGCCAGCCAGCGGTAGAACATGTCGCGGTAGTTGATCTTCTGTGACTTTGCGCTGGGAGAGACCGTGCCCAGGCCGACGTTGCAGGTGCCGTCGCCCATCGCGAAGACCCAGCCGTAGCCCGGAAGCAGGTTCGACTTCCCCACCGGTCAGTCCCACAGCTCCAGCCACGACTCCATGTAGTCATCGCGGTCGCGCGGGGAGGTGAAGTAAGCGCGGACGGCCACGCCCATCGGACGATCGTCCCGCTTAAACAGGCCCATCGACTTGGCCAACGGGGAGGAGTTTCCGTCGGCGGCCAGCACGAAGGGTGCCCGGAAGGTGCGTCCGTCCTTGGTGGTGACGCCGACGATCCGATCGGTGCGCGAATCGAGGATCGGGCTGGTCACGTTGGCGTTCTCGTACAGGTCGGCGCCCTTGCCGACGGCGTGCGAAGCCAGCAGTTGGTCGAAGTCGGCGCGCGGACGGACCAACCCGTAGGAGGGGAACTCGCCCAGTTCGGGCCACGGCAACTCGAACGGCTCGGCCCGTCCGCCGTAAACCCGCAGGCCCTTGTTGTGCAGCCAGCCGGCCGACTCGGACGTGTCGATGCCGAGCCGGATCAGTTGCTTGGTGGCGCGGGGGGTCAGGCCGTCGCCGCACACCTTTTCCCGCGGGAAAGAGGCCTTCTCCAGCAGGGCGACGTTCAGGCCGCGATCGGCCAGGTGGCAGGCGGCCGTGGATCCCCCGGGACCGGCGCCGACCACGATCACGTCGGCTTCGACGGTGTCGGGACCCATCGTCGCTCCTCACGCCCTCACCTGGAACGGAGTTGTCCGAGGCAGTGGTCAGTGTAGGCAATTTTCGGGGGACTATTCGCATCGGCGTGACCTTGGACCGATGCCGTAGTCTGCCACGGTGATGCCAGTCGAGGGGGCGCGCAAGACGCGTGCGACAACGTTGGCAATCCCCGATCCCGGAGGGTTGGAGCGCTTTCTCACCGGCCCCGACGCTCTGGCCTGGATCCGCCGGGGGGAAGGGATGGTGGGCCTTGGCTGCCACGTCTGCCTCGAGTTCGATTCCCTGGACGCCGCGGACGCCTGGTGGTCGGCCTGGGTGGCCGATCTGGATCACGACACCGAACTGCCGGGAATCTGCGGGTCGGGCCCGCTGGCCTTCGGATCCTTCGCCTTCGATCCAGCCAACAGTCGGCACCGCTCCAAGCTGGTGGTGCCGTCCTTGATCGTGGGACGGCGGCAGGGCCGCTCCTGGGTGACCCGGGTCGGCGACGGCCTCCCTGCGTTGCCCCAGGTGAGCGACCCGCCGAGCCAGCCGGTTGGGGTGTCGGTACGCGCCGACCCGATCGCGGAGGCTCGTTGGATGGGTACAGTCGCCGAAGTGGTCGATCGGATCGAACGAAACGGCCTGTCCAAGGTGGTGTTGGCCCGGGCTGTACGCGCCGTGGCCGCGGGCCCGATCGATGGCCGGTCGCTGGTCGGGTGCCTGATCGAGCACTACCCCAGCTGCTGGACGTACCTGTTCGGAGGCCTGGTCGGTGCTTCCCCGGAGATGTTGGTCCGCCGCGAACGGGGGCTGGCCACGTCACGGATTCTTGCTGGGACGATCCAACGCAGCGGGTCGGAGGAGACCGACCTCAAGCTGGCCGCTTCTCTGGCCCGGTCGTCGAAGAACCTGATCGAACACGAACTCGCGGTGACCTCGGTGGCCGAGGCGCTGGCGCCGTTCTGTTCGGGGATGAACGTGCCGGACGCGCCCTACGTGCTCGAACTGCCGAACGTGCTGCATTTGGCCACCGACGTCACCGGGGTGGCCCACTCGGAGGCCAGCGCCCTCCAACTGGCCGCTCGCTTGCACCCCTCCGCCGCTGTGTGCGGAACGCCGACCAGCTTGGCCCGCACAACGATTTCTGAGTTGGAGGGGCTGGACCGTGGCCGGTATTCAGGCCCGGTCGGCTGGATCGACACCGCGGGCGACGGCGAGTGGGCGATCGCGCTGCGCTGCGGGGTGATCGACCAGGACGATCCGTCGGCGATCGATCTGTTTGCCGGTTGCGGGATCGTGGCCGGCTCTGATCCGACCGAGGAACTGGCCGAAACCAAGGCCAAGCTCTCCCCCATGCTGGACGCTTTGGGCGCGACCGTCAGCTGAGGCGTTCGGCGATGTGATACTTCGCGGCGGTGTTCCTTGGGCGCTGTGCGCGCAATGGCCTTACGCCTTCGCCGCACCCTCCCACACGGAGCCCGCGGCCTGAATGACCAATCTCGTCCGACCAAACCATTTTTGTCCTAGGAGGTAGTTGCCGGCGAGATACTCCTGGATCACCTCCACCAACTCCTGCACTATCTCGAAGCTGCCATCGTATTCGAAGGCGTAGAACGTGTAGCGCCCGGCGAGCTCCAAGGTAAACACGTCCCCGCTGGCGCTGAGGATGCCTCCACGCTTGTCGCCGTCCAGAACTTCCCATCGCCACTCGTCATCCAGCTCGGGCAGGCTGACAACAGTCAGCCCGACCGGGAACTGCTCACGACCAACGCTCGCTGCAACGCCTCGCGGACGGTGTCACTCAACGTGCTCCTGCTTTCCCCCGCCCACCCTGCGGGTGCTGCGCGAGCGCTTCCCCCCCCTGCAGAACCAATGCCACTTCGTCGGCCTCCAGGTGGATCGCCAGGTCTGCCAGCTGTAGTGCGAATCCGCGTCCGCCATACCGCCCGAGCGATCTGACCTGCCCCGAGTGCTGCCCGCTGTTCTCTTTATCCGCCTCCCAGTGTTGCACGAAGGCACCGCTGAACTTCAAGGTGAACCGCTCCAACTCGCTGGCCGGCGGCTGGATTGGGCTGGTCGCATCCCAAGCCATTTCCAGTGTCAACAAAGCACGTGCGGGCTGGAAGGAAATCGCAACGCAATCGACCTCATGAAGCGAGACCCTCAGGCCGTCGGCAGTTTCAAATTCGAAGAGGTCTGAAGGCGTAGAACTTGTGCCAATTGGCACGATGCCCACCAGGCGGGTTCGTGGAAGCGGGTCGGCGGGCTGACCCACCCGATTCGGCGCTCTGCATCCATCGTCATTCACTGCAAATAGCTTGCTCCAGAGCGATTTCTGGGAATTACGCATTCGGAATGTTCTCAGCATCCTGAGCGGGCAAGGCCCCAACAGCAACGGCGCGGAGGTTCGCAAACCCGCGGTTGCACAGCGGGATTGGCGTTGCCGTTTCGGGCCCGCCTCCTCCGGTCCAAGCGCCCCGCGCATCGACGTACAGGGGCTCGGGGAGGAGTCCTTTCACGTGGAAGAAGCGGAATCCGAGACCGCTTCGGACCCTGCCGACGGCCACCTGCCCCGCGGGGTCACCCAGGCAAGACCGGAGGTCAGCCGCCGCCGCCTCCGAGAGCACGAACCGTGGGTCCTCGCGTCCCGAGTACATCGAGGCAGTCACCATGAGGCCAACGCCAAGGGGCGCCTGCGGACTGGAAGTGGGTGCACCGCAAGCGGCCAGAGTCATCGCCAGCGCCACGGCCACGCCGGGGAACCTTGGCTGCACGTGACGACTCTTCCTTCCTAGTGCCTTGTTGGACTCGAAAGTAGCACCTGGTCAACGTGTGGTGGGACAGAGGTGGGACACCGGTTGTCGCGACGGCACATCGGGCACCGATCAGAGTGGAGCGCGAAGCGCCTTGCCAGCCTGACTTCACTGCCCATAATAGAACACATGATCGAATCATATCTGGGCCGCGGAAGGCGCCTCGCCGAGGGCCTTCGGGCTGCTCAGGGCGCGCTGATCGCGGCCGAGATCGCCAAGGTGAGCATCGTCGCCCAACTCGCGGACTGGCACCGCGTCGACGAGGCTGCCGCCGAGCGAGGGGTTGAACGAGTGATCGCGGGTGGCGCCGATGGCACGACCGGAGTGGGAGAGTTCCTGGCTCTGGAACTTGGTCCCCTGTTGGGTATCAGCCCGACCTCGGCAGCGCTGCTGATTGCGGACACGCTCAACCTGCGTGATCGTCATCCTGAACTGTGGCAGGCCGTCCTCGATGGCACGGTACGCACGTGGCAGGCGCAGGCGATCACCCGACGCGCCGCGGCCGCCGGCATCAGCGGGCTGGCCGCCCAGTGGCTGGACGCCCAAGTGACCCCGTTCGTTGACCGGCTGCCCTGGGGGCGCCTGCTTCGCTTCCTCGACGGAATGATCGCCGAGGCAGACCCGGAGCGGGCCGCGGAACGAACCGCCAAGCAGCGCAGTGACCGAGAGGTCCGGTTGATTCACCACCAGGAGGCGACCACCACCGTGTTGGCCAGGGTTGACCTCGCGGACGGGGTGAGCCTGGATGGCACGCTGGCCCGGATCGCGAGCATCCTGGCCGAGCATGGCGACGCGGAGTCCCTCGACGTGCGCCGGGCGAAGGCACTGGGCATTGTGGCCGACCCGGCCAGAGCGCTCGCCCTCCTGGATCCCGACGGCGACCACTCCGCCAGACGTGGGGGGTCCCTTCTGCCCACCAGCCAGCTGATCGTGCATATCGCCGCCGAGTCGTTGGCGAGCGAGTACGGGGTGGCGCGAGTCATCGCCGGGCAAGACCAGTGCGCGATCAACGTGACCCAACTTGCCGCCATCCTGCGCGACACGCGAGTCGTCGTGAGACCCGTGATCGACCTGAATGACGCCCCCGCAGTCGATTCCTACGAGATCCCCCGCCTGCTGCGTCAGGCGGTGATCGCGCGTAACCCGTACGACGTGTTCCCGTTCAGCACCCGGCTTTCAACGGGTTGCGATCTGGACCACACGGTGCCCTTCCGTGACGACCGGTCCCACGTGCCTCGGACCCGATTGGGCAACTTGGCGCCCCTGTCGCGGCGACCCCACCGTGCCAAGACTCATGCGGGGTGGAGGGTCCGGCAACCCCGGTCCGGGGTGTTCGAGTGGACCTCTCCCCTCGGCTACGCCTACGTCGTGGACGCCCTGGGCACACGCCGCGCGTTACCGCCGCCACAGCAGACGCCGAGCCCACCCCCACCCCCTCGACGGCGTGGATTCGGACACCGCCTGGCGCGCTCTCGTGCTCTCAGCGGTAGTGGGAGTTCACGCACGCGGTGGCCGACACCATCGACGCCCAGGCCGGGTCATCCTGATCTTCTCGGTGGGCCGCTCGATCTTGCCCGCGGCCGACTCGAGCGCCCACGTGGCCCAGGGGTGCTGGTTGGGGCTCACGACCGCTGCGGCCGCCCGCCCTCAAGTACGGGATCGTGAGCGGCTCATGAACGAGCTACATCGGGCCGCTGACGCCTCCCGACGAACGTCCGCAACGGGCTCCGTTGAGAGCTCAGATGACCGCTGAATCTCAACGTCCGGGCTTGGGAATCTTGATCTTCTCGGTCGTTCGCTGCGCTTTGGCTGCGGCGGTCTCGCGTTGCAAGGCTTCCTGTTCGACCCGTAGCTCGTCCATGTTGAACGTGCCGCGGAGCCCTACGAAAGCTACGCCGGCCAGGAGCAGGGACCAGACCGGGCTGGCCCCGAACATCACCGGTGCGGTGATCAGCGCCACCATGTCGAAGCCGCGGAACAGGTTGAAGATCAGGGTGGGCGGCATGGCGCCGGATTCGGTGGCCACCATCGGGGTCTTGAAGTCGACTGGTTTTGCGGTCACCCAACGGACGGCGCCGAGCAGGCCGGCCGCGCCAATGATCAGCGAGACCAGCATGCCGTCGATCACCGTCCGTTCGGCACCTGCCGCGGTGATGCCGACGAACGCCGGGATCGCCGCCAACTGCCAGACAGCGGCCAGGACGAAGGGAACCACCATGGAGGCCGTCCGAAGCTGGCTGGTCTTGAAGGGGAACATCCGAGCGAGCCCGCCGGTGCGCGACAACACGCGCAAGGTGCTCAGGAAGGGCACCAGCACGGCCACCAACACCAGACCGGAGATGAACGGATTCAGGGAGGCCAACCCGAGGGCGTCCACGGCGTAGGGCACCACCAGCGAGAGCACCAGGCCGATCAAGGAAGCGGGGTAGCGCCACAGCCGCTGCAGATCGCGCCAAACCAGGGCACTCAGGCCCACCCCCTGGCCCTTGGTCGGCTTGACGTGACCCCGCGCGGCGGCGTCGCGCTCGACCAGAATGTCGCGCACCAACCCGAAGTCGAGCGCGAACATCGCCCCCTGCATGCCGCTGACCAGCGAGCCTCCGCTGATCAACCGGGCCCGCCGGATCTCGTCCAAGCGTCGGAACGCCAGCCCCAGGGCGGCGATCAACAGCACCAGACCAAGGCCCGCCACCACCGCGGCGATCGGCACACCGACGTCTGAACTCAGCGAGAAGTCCACCCAGCCGGCGGCAATCGAGACCACCAACAGCATGGTGCCCAGCCCCAGCGCGGCGAAGATGCCCTGGACGGCCCGGACCAGTTTGTGCCGTTCGATCCCCTGCTCCGCGGCGGCGAAGGCGATCAGGCCCGCCCCGCCCAAACCGTTGGCCAAGGCCCAGAGTCCTATGGACAGCGGGGACGACCCGGTGAGAGCCGCGATCAGCCCTCCCAGCAGGGCGCCGATCAAACCGGCCGCGGTGACGGCCAGCACCAGGCGTCCGCCCAGGAGTCGCCGGCGGTGGATCGGGGCATCCATCAGCCAGAAGCCCTCGGCGGCCGAGGCCAGCACCGGCCCGAACAGCCGGGACAAGCCGAGCGTCAGGGCGAAGCCGCCGGCGAGCGCTGCCCACGGCACCAGCGTGCGGGCCGAGAGGCAGGAGTCGGTACCGCAGTTGGCCACCGTGGCCTGGGCCTTCAGCACCAGGTTGGTCACCATCGCGCCGATCATGGCAACACTGAAGATGGTCACGTAGGCGTCCTGGATCGCGTCCACCAGGCGTCGCGTCGCCCGGCCGTGTCGCCACTCCTTGATCAGGTCGTGCAGGTGCTTCTCATCCACCGCTTCGGGGGCAGCGCTGGGCAGGAAGTAGTACTCGCGTTCGGGAATCGCCGCAGTCACGTCCGGCGGGGATTGCTCGACCACCACCGGCGGGACGATCGGCGTGGAGCGGATCAGCTTGCGGGACTTCTTGCTCATTCGCCACCCTCGGCAGCCTCGGTCGCATCGGACCCTCCGACCCCGGTCAACCGCACCACCCGGGTCGCCACCGCCTCCACCAGCATCGGCTCATGGCTGGCCATCACGATCGCCAGCCCACGTTCCCGTTCGGCGCGCAGGCGGCCGGCCAGCCACTGCACCCCCTCGGTGTCGAGACGCTGCTCGGGCTCGTCCAAGATCAGCAACTTGCGCGGACGGACGAACGCGGTGGCCAGGGCGAGCCGCCGCCGCTGACCCGAGGAGAGCGTGCCGGGCAGCTGACCCGACTGGGGCACCAACTGCACTTCGTGCAGAATCTCGTCCACGGCATCATCAGCATCCGGGACCCATGAGCCCCGGGCGAGCAGATCCAGGTGCTCGACCACGCTCAGGTCAGGAAAGAAGTCGAGGTCATCGATGACGGTCGCCACCGCACGCCGAACCAGAGGATTGGTTTCACGCAGCAGTATCCCGTCGATCTCCACGAGCCTCGGTCGGGCTGATCGGCGCCGACCAGGCGCGCAACACGGTGGACTTGCCGGCACCGTTGCGTCCCGTGAGGGCGATCGCCTCGCCCTCGTGGACCTCGGAGGTTGAAGTTATCAACGATCACGACCGGACCGAAGGACTTGGTCAGGTTGGTCACCTTGAGCACCACGTTGCGTTTCGCCATGCCTGCGATTGTCGCGCAGAACCGCCGTCTACCACGAACCGCCTCCGCGGCGCGGACTGTCACCGCGGCATGGCAGGCTAGGCGCCGTGGTGGTGAAGCACGAAGCACGAGCAACCCTGGCCAAGCGTCGGGCCGATGTCGCGGCGATGTTCGACGGCGTCGCAGCCCGATACGACCTGGTCAACGACCTGCTGACCGGCGGTCAGGATCGGCGCTGGCGCCGGGCCGTGCTGCGCGCGGTTGATCCCCGTCCGGGGCAACGAGTGCTCGATCTGGCCGCCGGGACGGGCACCTCCTCGCGACCCTTCGCCGACGCCGGCGCCCTCGTCGTGGCCACCGATCTGAGTTACGGCATGGTCGAGGTGGGCAAGCAACGGCAGCCCGACCTCACCTTCGTCAACGCCGACGCCCTGGCCTTACCTTTCGCCGACGGCACCTTTGACGCGGTCACCATCTCCTTCGGGCTGCGCAACGTGGAAGACACCGCGGCCGCCCTGGCCGAGCTACGCCGGGTGAGCGCCCCGGGGGGCCGCATCGTGATCTGCGAGTTCTCCACCCCCACCTGGGCTCCGTTGCGGGCGGCCTACCACGGCATCGTGCTCAAGGCCCTGCCGACCGTGGCCGGGCTGGCGGCCTCGAACGCGTCCGCCTACGAGTACCTGTCGGAGTCGATCCGGGCCTGGCCGGACCAGCGCACGCTGGCCCACCTGCTGACGGCGGCCGGTTGGAAGTCCGTGGAGTGGAAGAACCTCTCCGGTGGGATCGTGGCGCTGCATCGTGGAACCGCCTGATGTTCGTGCTGGACGCCTATGCGGCCCGCAGTTGCCCGGTGAAGACCCACAACGCCTTTCATCCGGGGATCCAGCTACCTCTGGTGGCCGATGAGGGGCTTCGGGAGCAGTTCCATGGCGGGATCACCTTCAAAGCCGGTGTTCGACGCGATCCTGACCGCGGACGCGTCCGTGGTGGACTGCCGCGAGCTGGTCACCCTGCCCGCCGAGGATCAGGAGCGGGCCTGCCTGGCTGCGATGGCCGCCGGCGTTCAGGTGATCATCGGCGGACTCCTGCCGCGGGATTGGGTCGGGCACCGCAGCGGACGTCCCGATCTGCTGATCCGGGTGGAAGGCAAGGACACCCCCCGCTATCAGCCGGCCCAGGTGAAAGCGCACCGGGTCGCTGACGGGCGCGGTGAGGAGTCACCGTTGCTCTGTTCCACCCTCACGGAGCCGCTGCGCCGCCGCGAGTTACCGACGTATCGCTTCCGGTGGCAGTGGCGGCTCAACGACGTCCTCCAACTGGCCCACTACTGGCGGCTCCTGGAGCAAACCGGGTTCGCCGCAGACCGGGCGTGCGCGGCGATCCTGGGCACCGACGACTACCCCGAGCTGGGGCGGGCACTGACCTGGATCGACTTGGACGAGCCCCGACTCCCGACCAGCCCGCGCCTGCCCAGTCTCGAGGGCGTCCTGGTGTCGGGGTTGACCCGCTACGACCAGGAGCACCAGATTCGGGTGCAGATCGCTGAGGAGGCGCGTGCCCTCGGGGTGGACGACCCTCGGACCCTGCACCCGATCGTCAACCGGGAATGCGTCTATTGCCAATGGTGGGACACCTGCCGAACCGAACTCGATGACGACGACCTGAGCCTCAAGATCAGCAAATCCCCACTCGACGTGCACGAGATCGCCGTCCTGCGCTCACTCGGGGTGGCCACCGTCACCGAGTTGGCGGGCACAGACCTGGAACAACTCCTCCCCCGCTACTTGCCTCAGGTCACCCACCGTTTCGGAGCGGAGGAACGCCTGCGGCTGGCCCACCGGCGCTCCCTGCTGCTGGCGCGCGGGATCGACTTCGACCGGGTCAGCGAGGGGCCGATCAGCCTCCCGTCCGCGCCCTTGGAGATCGACATCGACGTGGAGACGTCCGGGTCGGACCGGGTCTACCTGTGGGGATTCCTGGTCTCCGACTCGCGTGACGGCCGGTCGTACTATCGCGACTTCAGCTCCTTCACCGACCTCGACGATGAGGCCGAGGCTGCGCTCGCCGTGGCGGCGATGAGCTGGCTGCGAGACCTGATCGGGGACAGCCCGGCCTTGGTGTTCCACTACTCCGACTACGAGCTGGTGCGGTTGCACCGGCTGGCCGCCGCATCCAACCACCCGACCCTGGCGTGGGCCGAAGAGTTCGCCCGGGCCGGCTTTGTCGACCTGTTCGCGGTGATTCGGGCGAATTTCTTCGGCACCCAGGGGCTGGGCTTGAAGGCCGTGGCGTCCAAGGCGGCCGGCTTCGCCTGGCGCGATGAGTCCCCCGGGGGGCTGAACAGTCAGGCCTGGTTCGCCGAAGCTGTCGGCGCTACCACACCGGAGCTGCGTGAGGCGGCCCGACGGCGGGTGCTGGAATACAACGAGGACGACGTCAGGGCCACCTGGCACGTCCGCGGGTGGTTGCGTTCACAGGCGTGACGCGACGTCCCGCCGATTCCGCCGATCCAACCCGACCACCAGCACGTCGACGCCGCTGATCGGTCGCGCCAGCGCCGCCGTCACCTCCCCAGCGTCGCTGACCCGCCGCGCGGGAAGGCCGTAGGCCCTGGCCAAGGCCACCAGATCCACGCCTGACGGGGTGGCAAAAACACGTTCGAAGGACTTGGCGAACTCCGGCGCGCCGTACTCCAGGGTGGCGAAGATGCTGCCGCCGTTATCGTCGGCGACCACGATCCGCAGATCTGGACGGCGCTCGCCGAGCCCGGCGGCCAGGCCGTTCGCATCATGCAAGAAGGTCAGATCTCCGCAGAGCAAGGTGGCCGGACGACCCGCGCCGCCCAAGGCCACCCCGATGGCGGTGGACACCAGGCCGTCGATCCCCGACAACCCACGATTCGCATACACCGCGGGTGGCCGCTGCGCGATCGGCGCCAGGTCGGCGTCCCGGATGGCGTTGGAGTTGCCCAACACCACCAGCCCGTCGGCTTGCGAGGCCAACACCGCCGCAGCCAGACCCTGCCCGGTCATCCCTGGCGTGCCCGCGAGCACGTCCGCCACCTGGCGGGAGCGGTGCCGATCGGCAGCTACCCAGGCTTCGAGCCACGACCCGTCCGTGGGTTCCAGGGCGACTGCGGAGGCGACCTGCCCGGCCCGCCAGCCCGGATCGACCCAGCCGCTGGTCTCACTGACCACGATCAGCTCGACGTCCGCACGGCTCAGTAGCCGGTTCACCGGACGAGACAACGTTGGGTGGCCGAACACCACGACCCGTTCGATCGCCCGGCCCACGTCACTGTCCACCAAGAGGCGGCCGGTGGCCAGCGCCGCCGACCCTCGGCGGGCGTTGGAGGACGGTTCGGCGATCAACGGCACCTTGGCGGCGGAGGCCAGTCGGGCAACCACGGCCCCGGTGTCCGGGGAGGCGTCCCCGCAAACCAGCACGGTGGCAGCCCCAGCCGTCAGCATCAGCGGCTCGGCGGAGCCCAGCCGTGCGTGGTGGACCGGGCGCACCCCCGGCCACGCCCGAGGGGATGCGGCCTCCACCAACGGCTCAGCCAACTCGACGTTCAGGTGTGCCGGTCCAGGATCGCGGGTACGCACCCCGGTGGCCGCCGCAACAGCCCGAGCGGCCTGGGCGACCCACGACGCGGACGCGGCGCTGGAGGCCACCCGGGCCGAATAGCGCAGGAAACCCGCGAACAGGGTCGCCTGTTCGGTGGTTTGGTTGGCGCCGAACCCCACGTGCGCGGCCGGCCGATCCGCGGTCAGGACGAGCAGGGGAACCTGAGCGTGGTGCGCTTCCATGACGGCGGGCAACAGGTTCCCGGCGGCAGTGCCGGACGTGGTGACAACGGCGACCGGGTTCTGGCTGACCTTGGCCAGGCCGAGAGCAAGGAACGCGGCCGACCGCTCGTCGGTGCGGACGTGCAGCCGCAGCCGTCCAGCGGTGGACGCGCGATCCAGCGCTAGGGCCAGCGGAGCGCTCCGCGAGCCGGGGCACAACACGACCTCACGCACCCCTTGGACGCACAGTTGGGCCACAATCGCCAGCGCGCAGCCGGTCGAATCGCTCACCGAGGCTCCCCTCGTCGCTGCTCCATCGCCGCACGACGATCCAACCACCACTGCCGCATCTCGGCAGAAGCCTGCCACACCGGGCCCTCCGCCGACGGCTCCAGCACCACCACGTCGCGCACCGGAAGTCGGCCCTCGACGGCGACCAACGGGTCATCGGTGACGTCATTGGCGAGCAGGGCCACCGTGTTGAGACCGCACGCGTAGGGCAACTCGGGCAGCGCGGCGGCCAACGCCACCCCAGCCCTGATCCCCACCGAGGACTCGATCGCCGACGAGACGACGACCGGCAGACCCAACCGCTCAGCCAACGCCAGACACCGACGAACCCCGCCCAGCGGCTGCACCTTGAGCACGGCAATGTCAGCCGCCTCCAACGCAACCACAGCCTCCGGGTCGCCGCTGCGACGAATGGACTCGTCGGCGGCAATCAACACCTCGATGCCGCTGCGCGCCAGACGACGGCGCAGGTCGGCCAGTTCCTCGGCCGTGGCGCACGGCTGCTCAACGTATTCCAGGTCGAACCTGGTCAGCTGCCGCAGGTTCCGGTACGCCTGATCAACGCTCCACGCCCCGTTGACGTCGATCCGCACTCGTCCCTGGAGTCCCAAGGCTGAACGGACGGCCTCGACCCGCTCCAGATCATCGGCGAACCTCTGGCCCGCCTGGGCCACCTTGACCTTGGCCGTTCGGCAGCCGCCGGCGAGCGCCAGCCGAGCTGCGTCCTCGGGCCCGACCGCCGGCACGATGCTGTTCACTGGCACCCAGTCGCGCACCGGGTCGGGAAAGCCCTCCTCCGCCGCTTCCAGCGCCGCCGCCCACCAAGCCAGAATTTCGGGGGAGCCGTACTCGGGGAACGGGCTCCACTCGCCCCAGCCGGCCGCCCCGCGGATCAGCAGACCGCTGCGCCGGGTGAGGTTGCGAAACGGTGTGGTCAGGGCGACGTCGAAGACCTCGCTGCTAGACATCAAGCCGCCTTGCCCGGACTGACGTGGTCGCGCCGATCACCTCAACCTCACCCAGACCGCCCCGGTCGGCGATCTCCTGGGCGAACCGCAGTGCACCGGCCGGGCGTCCCAACGAACTCAGACCGTCCAACTCCAGCCCGATCAGGGACCGTCCGCGGCTGGCCGAGAGGACGGGCACGTGCAACGGCAACCAGCCCGCGACGCGCCGGACGCTGATCTGCTCGATCTCCGACCAACTGAGCCTCGGCTGGCCGATCACCCGAACCCCTTCCGCCGAGGTGACCACGATCATGCGGACGCCCATCACCGCCAGCCCGACCCCGATCAGCCCGGCCGCACCGGCCAGCCAGCCCGCGATGGGCCAGACTCCACTGATGCCCCACCCCACGGCCACTCCCAGCCACGCCGCAGAAACCACGCAGGTCACGATCGCCAGCGGGCCGACCACAGCGCGACGCCGCGAGGGTGTGGCAATCGGGACCTTGATCATCGGCCGAGGACCAAGCCCAACCCGAGTCCCAGTGAGCAGACCAGCTCGGCCAGCCCGGTGACCCTGAGCACCGGGATCAGCGAACGACCCGCGGCCCCGGCCAGCACCTCGCCGCCGGCCCGCACCAGGAGCACCAGCATCAACAGGCCCAGCAACGCCCACCAGGAACTGGTGGCAGCGACCCCCACCACGGCGATCCCGGCGATGGCCACCAGCGCCACGTAGAACAGGCGGGTGCCGCGATCACCCAGCCGGGTGGCCAGCGTGTGCTTGCCGACCGCCCGGTCACCGATCAGGTCGCGCAGGTTGTTCGCGACCAGGATGGCGCAGGCCAGGGCGCCGATGGCCACGGACGCCCACCCGGTGGCGGCGGTGAGCCGGCCGAGCTGAACCAGGGTGGTTCCGCCGACCGCGACCAACCCGAAGAAGATGAAGACGAACAACTCACCCAGGCCCAGGTACCCGTAGGGACGGCTGCCCCCGGTGTAGAACCAGGCTGCGGCGATGGCCGACGCGCCGACTGCCAGCAGCCACCACATGGACGTCAGCACCACGATGATCAGGCCGGCCACGGCGGCCACGCCGAACGCAGCGAAGGCGGCGTTGCGGACCAGGCTGGGGGCCGCGGCCCCAGATCCCACCAGTCGCATCGGCCCGACCCGGTCGGCGTCGGTGCCCCGGATGCCGTCGGAATAGTCGTTGGCGTAGTTGACCCCGACCTGAAGGGCCAAGGCCACCAGCAGGCAGAGGGCCGCGATGCCGGGAGCGAGGCCGCCCTCGAACCAGGCGATCCCGCTGCCCGCCACGATCGGCGCCACGGCGGCCGGCAGGGTTCTGGGACGCGCCCCCTCTACCCATTCGCTGATCGTCGCCACTCAAGTCCCTTCAACAGCTGCGGCCATCAGGGCCTGCCGATCGATTTTGCCCGATCCGGTGGTCGGCCACTCGCTGACGCGCCAGACTTGCCGCGGCAGGGCGCTGGCCGACAGCGCCGGCGTCAAACCTGCCTGGAGCTCAGCCAGGTCGCGCCGGGCAGTCGTAGCAGCCACAATCCGGACACCCCACCGCTCGTCCGGCACCGCCAGGATCACCACCCCGCCCGCCTCGGGCGTGCCGAAGACCAGATCGCACCGGCGCTGCACCTCGGCCAGATCGACGTTCGTTCCCCCGGTGATCACCACATCATCGGCTCGCCCGGTCACCTGCCAGCGGCCAGCCACGAGCCGACCTCGGTCGGCGGTGCGCAACCAGCCTCCGCTCAACACCTCCCGAGTCAGCGCGGGCGCCAGCCGGTACCCGGAGAAAAGCACCGGGCCCGCCACCCTGAGCAGCCCGTCGGCGCGCTCGATCCGCACGCCGTCCAGCGGCACACCGTCATAGACGCAACCCCCGCAGGTTTCGCTCATCCCATACGAGGTGACCAGGCGAAGTCCGGCAGCCAGCCCGCGCTCAAGGAGCCGCTGGTCGGTGGCTGCTCCGCCGACCAGAATCGCGTGGAAGTGGCGCAGCCGCTCAGTCAGCGACGGGTCCTCCAGCGCGCGGTGCAGCTGGGCGGGGACCACCGAGAGGTACTCCCGGTCGCCGTCGGGTGCGGCCAGCCCGGAGAGATCGGCGCCCGCCAACACCGGTTCGCGGTGGGCCAGGACGCTGCGCACCAGGGTCATCACACCAGCGATGTGGTGGGGGGGCAGCACGCAGGTCCAGCGACCGGGACCGCCCAGACGCTGATCAGTCGCGGCGGCCGAGTGTCGCAAGGCCTCCCGGGAGAGCAGCACCGCCTTGGGCGTGCCTGTCGAACCGGACGTGGTGACCACCAATCCGGTGTCAGCCACCTCGAGGACGAGATCCGGTCGGACGGCCTGGATCACCGGATCGGGGTCGTCGAGGGGCAGGGGTGCGACCGGGGGGCCGCCGGTGAACATCTCAGCCAGGGCAACCGCCAGTTCGGGTCGCCTCGCCAGCCGCACATGCACGGCTCCACCGTAGTCCTCCGCGACGGAGTAGATTTGAGTCATGCCTCGCTTGATTCCTTGGGTTGTCTTAGCCCTCCTGGTGATCTACTGCGTGGTTGAAGTCGCGCAGTCGGATCCGATGCGGGTCCGGGTGATGCCACGCTGGCTCTGGGCCGTGCTGATCATCCTCGTGCCTGGTGTCGGAGCGGTCGCGTGGTTGGTGTTCGGCCGCCCGGTTCGCTCCCGTGCCCGTAAGCCACCCACCCGTCCGACCGCCCCTGACGACGACGCGGACTTCCTGCGCGGATTGTGACTGCCCTTTTTTCGCACCATTTCTGAGATTTCCCTAAAGGAATGATGTGTGAGAACCTGAGACGGTGCTCCTGTTCCTTAAGAACATCACCGTCGGCGTGGCCGCGCTCGGTGTGGTCGCGGTGGGTGGCATTTCAGCGACGCTGAGCAATGCGTCATCAGCGCCAATCGCCACTCCTGTGATCGCGGCCACCCAGGCACCAGCCACCGCACCCGATCAGGAACTGATCGAGACCCGCGATCAACTCGCCTTCGATCGGGCCGCTGATCGGCTGGTCGATCCCCAGTTGATCAGCCTTGAAGCGGGCGACCGCCGGGACCGGCTCACCACGTCCGCAGCCCAGATCACCGCGCAGCGCAAGGCGATCCAGAAGAAGCTCAAGGCGGAAGCGAAGGCTCGCGCCGAGCGGTTCAAGGAGCTTGGCTACGACCCCTCGGTCACCGACCCGCGTGAGATCGCCCGGCAAATGGCCCAGAACAAGTACGGATGGGGCGAGACCCAGTTCTCCTGCTACGACAACATCATCATCCGAGAGAGCAACTGGCGTTGGAACGCCGACAACCCCACCTCCAGCGCCTACGGGATCCCGCAGGCCCTCCCCGGGCGGAAGATGGCCAGCGCCGGAGCCGACTGGCTGACTAACCCGGCCACGCAGATCAAGTGGGGCCTCGGCTACGTCAAGGAACGCTTCGGAACCCCCTGCGCCGCCTGGGCGTTCAAGCGAGCCCACGGCTGGTACTGAGCGGCGCGCCGGCAGGTTAGCCCGGAGCCCTACGATGGTGGTCGATTACCCCGTTGTAGGAGGAACTTCTCATGGACGGTGTCAGCCGCCGCACGGCGTTGCTAGGGATGTTGGCTGCCGCTGGTAGTGGGCTGGCGGCCTGCACAGCACCTGTAACTGCTCCGAGCACCGGGTCCACCAGCGCTGCGCCCGGGGTCCCCGCCAGTCCCACACCGACCCTGGACACTCGGCCACGTTGGCCGCTCACCGGCAAGCTGCTCAAGGACGAGTCCGCTGCGAAACACGCGGCAGTGGCGGTGAAGGTTCCGGACAATCGCAACGAGCATCCGCAGGTCGGCCTGGACAAGGCCGACATCGTGTTCGTTCAGCTCGACGGCTACCGAGATGCTGCGGGCTACAGCGGCACCCGGCTGATGCCGTTGTTCCATTCGCGGATGCCTAACGACGTCGGACCGGTCCGCTCGATCCGACCGGTGGATGTGCCGCTGTTGAGCCCCGTTCACGCGGTCATCGGCAACACCGGCGCGACCGGTTGGGTGCTCAACTATGTCGAGGCCTTCAGCGACGACCTGGTCAGCGAGTTGTCCTACATGGCCACCAAGGGCACGGGCTCCTACTCGATCGACCCGACCCGGGTCCGGACGTATCAGGGCGTCACCTATTTCGACCGGGCAGTGGTCTGCCATCCGAAAGTTCTTGCCCGGCAGACCACGAAGTTCCGCAAGGGCCCGCCGGTCAGCTACTTCCCTTTCGCCACCGCCGCCGACGAGGTGAGCACCGCGTCCGGCAAGCGCGCCCGGACGGTCGGTGTGCCGTGGAAGCCGGGCGACACCTACAACATGACCTACACCTACAACGCGGGATCGGGGCGCTACCTGCGCAGCATGCCGTGGGGAAGCCACGTCCTGCGGAACGGAACTCGGATCGCCACCGACAATGTGCTGGTGATCCGGGCCAAGCAGCGTTACGCCAAGATCTTCAGCGGCAGCGGGGTCAGGAGCCGGTGCACGAGATCATCGACACTCAGGGAAGCTTCCACTACTTCCACGGCGGGAAGTACGTCACCGGCACGTGGGCCAAGGGTGCGGCGGCAGACCAGTTCAGCTTCACCCTCGCCGACGGCAGCCCGTTGAAGATGGCCCCCGGCAGACCTACGTGGAACTGCCGCAGCACAACGCCAAGCTGCGGATCTTGGCCTAGCTCAGGTCAGGGGCTCAACCGGAGGCACGATGCCATCCTCTATCGCCCGCCGGAACAACTCCAACTTCGAGGCCGCCGGACGATCCACCTGGGTGTACTTGGCTCGGATCCGCTTGAGATATTCCTTGACGCTGTTCTCGGTGATGAACAGCGTCCGGGCCACTTCGGGAATCTCCAGGCCGGCCGCGTAGAGGGAGAGCACCTGCCGCTCCCGAGGGCCGAGGCTCGCCGCGACGTAGGCCTGGTCTCCCTCGATCGCGGCCAGCATCTCCTGGCTCAGCACGGTTTGGCCCTCCGCCACCGCCAGAATCGACGCCACGGTCTGGGCGATCGGTTCGGCTTTGCGACAGATCCCGTCCGCTCCCCCGGCCAAGGCCCGCCGAACCATCCGGATGTTGTCCGCGATCGAATACACCAGCACCCGGAACCCGGCATCGATCAACGCCTCCACGTTGTCCTTCGGATCGGAGCCGTCATCGAGGGACAGATCCAGCAACACCACATCGGCGTCGACATCTTGACTCAGCAGCTCCGTGACGGTCGGCGCCGAGCCGACGATCACGACCGACTGTTGGGTGTGGTGACCGAGTGCGGCGGTGAGCCCAAGGCGGATCGCCTCGTGGTCATCGACGATCACCGTACGGACGGGACGCAGAACACTCATGTCTCTCTCACTGAGATGGCACCGGCTTCGTCAATCATGGTGAGTCGACTCCCCCGGCCCACTGCGACAGACAAGATAGTAACCGCCTCGGGGTAACCTTCCGGCGCTGCCCGAGCCACGATACGTCCGCCATCGGTGGAGTTGACCAACTCCTCGAGCTGCCTCAGCGTCGCGTGCCGAACAGGTTCGGGCAGCCGAGACCCCCGATTGTCGACCAGAGTCACGTCCACGCCGCGGCTTCGGGCGGCACCGATGGCATCAGACACGCCCCGCGAAATCAGGTTGCCGGCTCGCAGACCGTCGCGGAGGCGACCCTCGAGGACTCGGCACTGGCGACGTTCGTCGTCGGTCAACTCGTGGGCCGGGTCGGCCACTTTGCTCAACATCGGCGCCACCTGCTCGCGGATGTCGGTCAGCCACACCTCGCGCAACACCAGGGCGGAGAAGCTGGCCGCCAGGTGCTTGGTTGATTCCTGAGTGGCCTGTTTCAGCGCGGCCAACTGATCCCCGACGCTGCGTAGTCCGCGCAGGATCAAACTGGCCAGCCCGAGCCAGAGCAGGGTGCCGAAGAGGACGCGGACGATCTCGGTCGCCCCCAGCCCCCCCTGCAGGGCCCAGACGACGACCTGACCGGTGAAGATCAAGGCCCCGCTCCACGCCACCCAGCGCTGTTGGCGAACCAACAAGGTGATCAGCAGCACCATCACCACCGAACTGTGCCAGGTGGCATAGCCCGGCCAGACCCCCGGGGGGAGGACGGAGTGCACAAGTGCCGTCATCGTCGCCAGCAGGCCAAGCACCCCCAGGGCGGCTGGGAGCGACAGCCCCGCCCGGTCGGTGCCGCTGAGTGCCAGTCCGGCTGCAGCAATTGCGACGAGCTGCGCGATCAGCACCGGCCAAATCGAGGTGACCTCGCTCAGCGCCGTCCAGCCGATGAAGATCTGTGCCGCTACCAGCCCCCACACCAAGTAGCCGAACAACGTGGGCTGGACCGCCGACATCAGCCCCGCGGAATCCTGATCTTCGACGGCGTCGGGGCCTCGCCAGCTGAGGGTCACCCTGCTGCCCTTGCCCGGAGCCGAGACGACGTCGGCCCGGCCGCCGATGGTTTCCATCCGTTGGATCAGGGACACCCGGATCCCTAGGCGCGCCTCCGGCACTCGGCCCGGATCGAAACCGCGACCATCATCGGCGATCTCGATCGTGAGTCCGCTCGTCCCACCCTCAGCGGTGGCGGCGACGTCGACCTCCACCGCCGTGGCGTCAGCGTGCCGCTCCGCGTTCAGCGTCGCTTCGCGCACCGCTTGCCCGAGCGTGCTGGCCACCAGTTGGCTGATCCGAAGCGCAGGGTCGTTCCGGGTCAGTCGCACCCGGGCGATGGCGCAGACGGATTCGACGATGTCCTTGATCAGCCGGGTGAACTGGGCTGCTGTCACCGGCGGGCCGGCGTCGGCCGCGCGTTCGGGGCCAGACAACGTGGCCAGTGCCCTCGCGGCCAGCCCTGCAACGTGCGGATCATGGGCGCTTGACGATTGCGCCGCGGCGACCAGGGTGGTCATCACCTGGTCGTGAATGATCCCGTCGAGACGGGTGCGCTCCTCAGTCAGAGCCTGCTCCAGGGCTGCGTCCACTTCGGCGCGGTGCGAGGCGGCCACGCTGGCGTCCAGTTCTTGCACCAGCGCGCTCCGGTAGTGGAGCACGACGATCAGCGCCGACGGCAACACCAACAGAGTGAGGCTGTCCTGGGCCGCATGGATCAGTGAAGCCGACCCGCCCGAGGGAGTCATCCGGATCCCGCCGAAGGCCAAGGAGGCGACCATCGCGAAGATCAGCCCGACCCGAAGCCCACCGGCCACCGCAGAACAGAAGGCGGCCACGCCGACACACATCCAGATCCACGGCGACCCGGGGTTGACCAGCCCCTGCTGCCAGCCCCACGGCCAGGTCACCACGCCGATCAAGACGATGCCGGCGTACAGACCGGCCAGAATGTGGAACGGGCCCTCCAGCCACGCGTAGACGGGCATCAGGAGGCTGAGCGCGATGATCGAACCGCCGATCACGGCCAGCCAGAGCGGGTGCAGGTGATCGAACTGGTTCGCGCCCATGAACAATGCCGGGATCAGGCTGGCCATACAGGTGGCCGTGATCGCCCGATTCATCCACACCGACAACCCGGACGTGGTCACCCCACGCAGCGGACGTGCGACGGGAGATTCTCCTGGCATCACATCTCCCAGTCGACCAAGCCGTCCGCATCATGTTCGCCCGCTGGCCAGACGGCGCGCACAATCCCGGCCGCGGAGAGCGCTTTGCGGCAGCCCGGACACGGAGGGTCGGTGATGTAGGCGGTGGCACCCTTCGTGTCCCGCGTGGCGAACAACAGTGCGTTCACCTCGGCGTGGATGGCGATACAGAAGCCCGGCGTCCCGGGACGGTCGTAGTCGCCCAAACCGGGCACCTGATCGTAATCGAGCTTTCCCCGGGGGCAAGCACCCTCCAGGCAGTCGGGTCGCCCGGGCGCCGCACCGTTGTAACCGGTGGCGATGATCCGCCGATCCATCACCAGGACCGCTCCGACTCGTCGCCGCGTGCACTTTGCCCGAACGGCAACAGCCGTGGCGATGCCCAGGAAGTACTGGTCCCAGTTCGGAACCTGATGCTCGGTCATCTCACTCCTCGGCAGGCTAGCGCCAATCATGGCAGGAATCATGAGGCGGGGCACTCGCTTTCCTGTTCAACTGCCCGCAGATGCGGGAAATGCCTACTCATTACTAAGAATCTGCGAGGCCTGGCCGGTGTTGCACCAGCCGAAACATCCGCCGCCTGATCAGGTGGGTCAAGCCGAACGGCGTAGCGCGCGATCGGCCCGAACCTGGGCATCGAACTTGGCCAGGACCCGTGAGACCACCAGCGAGGCGGCCCCCAGCGGCTCGGTGACCAGGTCGGCGCCGGCGCGACCTAGTTGACTGTGGAAGAACCCGTGCCCCAGCAGGTACGAGCCGACCACCACCCGGCGCGCGCCTTCATCGCGGGCCTGCTCCACCGCCTCACCGACGGACGGCTTGGCCGACGAACCGAAGCCGACACTGACCGGCCCACCCCATAGCTCACGCAATTGCCCGGCCACCTTGTGCAAGGCCTCCGTTGCCTGCGGCCGACTCGACCCGGCGGCGGCGACCACCACCGCGTCCGAGGAATCAGCCCGAGCCTGCTTCAACCGTCGCCAGAGCACGTTGGTCAGAAAGGTGTCCGGGCCGAGCGGACCGGTGGAGACGGCCATGTCGGAGACTCTGACCGCCTCGGCCACGTCCACTTCGGTGTGATAGCCCTCCGAGAGCAGCAGCGGAATCACGATCACCCGGTAGCCCAGACCGACCAGGTTGTTCACCACGGACTGCACCTTGGGTTCCTGAACGTCCACGTAGGCGTCCTCGACCCGAACACCGGGACGGAACCGTCGCAGTTGGGCGCACAGCTCGCGCACCACGTCCTGGCCGCGGCCGTCCCGCGTCCCGTGGGCGCAGAGCACGACCGCCAACGGGGAGAGGCTCGCGTCACGTCCGGGTCGACTCTGCCGCAGATTAGTCATTCTCATCGCCCCACCACCGCCAATCGGTATCCACGCTTGACCACTGTCCGGACCAGGTCGGGAGCGCCCAGGTTCTCCCTGAGCCGCGCCACTGCCACGTCGACGGCGTGCCCGTCGGCCGATCCGCCGGGCAACACGGCCAGAATCGCGTCCCGGCCCACCACCCGTCCGCCGGCTTCGGCCAGCAGCCGGAGCAGGGACAGGCTGGAGGGCGTCAACGGCAGCAGTTCACCCTCCAGCAGGGCGGCGCCGCGCAGCACCCGCAACTCTCCGGCCGGGGTGGGGTTGTTCACCCCGGACTCCTCGCCGAGCCGTTCCACCAGCATCCGGACGAGGGCTCCCAGGCGGTAACGGTCGGGCACCAGCGGTGTGATCCCGGCATCGGTGAGGGGTTGCGCAGTGACAACCCCCACCGCGGCCGCCACCATCCCAGCGGCAAAGGCGTCGCGGACGTGGCAGAACAAGTCCTCGTGCCGGGCCGCCTCCAGGAACGCCGCCGCACCGGGCGCGGAGGTGAAGGCCACCGCGTCGTAGCGCCGCAGCGCCACCTGGCGTAGGGCCGTCCGGAGGATCTGCTGATCGGGGGCCGGGCCCCACCGGTAGACCACCAGCGACTGCACCTCGGCGCCGGCCGCCATGAAGGCATCGTCCAGGCCGTCGGAGCCTGCGCCGTGATGCTGGATCGCGATCCGCAGCCCACGGACGCCCTGGCCGATCAGCTTGGTCTTGATTTCGGCGCTGGTCTCCGATTCCGCGACCCAGTCGGCATTCAGGCCCAGGGTCTGGATCGCCCCCGAGCCTTGGGCCCGCGGGCGATCAGCCGACTGCGATCCAACAGGGCCAGCAACTCGTTCAGCACCCCGGCCGCGTCGGCGGCTTCGGCCCAGCCCCGCAGTCCGACTCCCGTGGTGATCACCACGATGTCGGGCGGATCGGCGAGCAGTTGAAGCGTCCGGCGGATCAACTCCGGGTCGTCGACGTGCGGAACGATCGACAGCACGGGGGCGTGATCGACGCTGGCACCGCGCCGTTCCAGCGCGGCACCGAGCTCACCGGCGCGCCGCTGTGCTGTGATCAGCACCCGACACCCGGCGAGCTCCTGGCCCAACTTGCCCACCATTCGCGCCTCCTCAGGCCACCTCGACCCAGTCCTCGACCACCCGGACATCCCAGCGCTCAAGAGCTACCTCGGGCTGGGTCAGACACCGCCCGGTGGTGAGGTCAAAGGCCTGTTTGTACATCGGCGAAATCAGGGTCGGCACGGTGTCGCCCGCCACCGTGGCGCTGCCGACGATGCCGCGGGCCATCACGTTGGCGCCGCTGAACGGGTCGTGGTGACCGACCGCATAGACCCGGTCGTCCAACAACCGGACCAGCGCCACCTGACGCCCCTCGATCAGCGCCGCCACCGCGCGCTCGGGCTGCAACTCGTGCAGCCGGCACACCCGATGCCAGCTCACGGCCGCACCTGCAGTGCCGGTCCGGCAATCAGAACCGCCTGTTTCTCCTCGGGGGTGGCCGGACGCTTCTGACCACGTTCGGCGACATAGAGCAGGTCGGGGTCGGGGTAGTCCGTGGCGTTCACGAACGAGGAGAAGCGGGCCAACTTCACCGGGTCGCCGAGCACGTCCGCCCACTCGTCGCTGTAGCTGTCGACGTGCCGGGCCATCGCCGCGTCCAGATCCGCGCCGATGCCCAGGCTGTCGGCGATCAACACCTCCTGCAGGTGCTTGAGCCCGCCCTCAAGTTCTTCCATCCAGACGGCGGTCCGCTGCAAGCGGTCAGCGGTACGGATGTAGTACATGAAGAACCGGTCGATGGTCTGAACCAGCGTGTCATCGTCCAGATCCTCGGCCAGCAGCTGGGCATGCCGTGGGGTGAAGCCACCGTTGCCACCCACGTAGAGGTTCCAGCCCTTGTCGGTGGCGATCACCCCGACGTCCTTGCCGCGGGCCTCGGCACACTCGCGGGCGCAACCGGACACACCGAGCTTCAGCTTGTGTGGTGCACGTAGCCCGCGGTAGCGCAGTTCGAGGGCGATCGCCATGCCGACCGAATCCTGCACCCCGAAGCGGCACCAGGTGGAGCCGACGCAGGATTTCACCGTCCGTAGCGACTTGCCGTAGGCCTGCCCCGACTCCATCCCGGCATCGACCAGCCGCTTCCAAATCAGCGGCAACTGCTCCACCCGAGCACCGAACAGATCGATCCGTTGCCCGCCGGTGATCTTGGTGTAGAGCCCGAAGTCCTTGGCCACTTCACCGATCACGATCAGCTTGTCGGGGGTGATTTCCCCGCCCGGCACCCGGGGCACCACCGAATAGGTGCCGTCCTTCTGCAGGTTGGCCAGCACGTGGTCGTTGGTGTCCTGGATCGCGGCCTGCTCGCCCGCAAGAATGTGCCCGTTGCCGAGGCTGGCCAGGATGGAGGCGACCGACGGGCTTGCAGATGTCGCACCCGCGACCCTTGCCGTGCCGGGCCACGATCTCGCTGAACGAGGTCAGCCCGGTCACTCGGACGGCGTTGAACAACTCGGCCCGGCTGAACTCGAAGTGCTCGCAGAGCGCCTTGCTCACGGTCACGCCGGTCTTCTCCAACTCGGCGTTGACCAGCTTCTTCACCAGCGGCAGGCAGGAGCCGCAGCTGGTGCCGGCCTTGGTGCAGGCCTTCACCGCCGCCAGGTCGCAGCAGCCTTTGTCGCTGACCGCCCGCCGGATCTCGCCGGCGTCGACGTTGTTGCACGAACAGACGCCGACGTCGTCGGGGAGCTCGAGATTGTCCAGCTGACCACGGGCCGACTCCGGCACCAGGAAGCTGGACGGGTCGGCACCGAGCTTGCGCCCCACCATCGGACGCAGGCTGGCATAGGCGGAGGCGTCACCGACCAGGATTCCGCCGCGCAGCGTGACCGCATCATCGGAGAGGACCAGCTTCTTGTACACCCCGGCGATCGGGTCGGCGTAGACGACTTCCAGCGAACCCGCCTCGCTGGCGAAGGCGTCGCCGAAGCTGGCCACGTCCACGCCGAGCAGCTTCAGCTTCGTTGAGACGTCGGCCCCCGGGAAGGTTCCGCTGCCGCCGACCAGGCGATCCGCGGCGATCTCGGCCATCGAATACCCTGGCCCGACCAGGCCCCAGCAGCGACCCTGAATGCAGGCCACTTCACCGATAGCGCTGATCGCCGGGTCCAGGGTGGCGCAGCGATCATCGACCACCACACCCCCACGCTCCCCGATCGGCAGGCCACTGGAGCGGGCCAGTTCGTCCCGCGGGCGGACACCGGTGGCGAAGATCACCACATCGGCGTCCATGGTGCGGCCGTCGTTGAACTCCAGCCCGGTGACCACACCGACCCGCTGCCCGATCACCCGGGAGCTGGCCACCGAGGTCATCACGTTGATGCCCAGGGCGCTGATCAGTCGCCGCAGCGCGGCGCCGCCGCCCTCGTCGATCTGCAGGGACATCAGCCGGGGAGCGAACTCGACCACGGTGCTGTCGACGTCCAGGGCCTGCAGAGCGCCGGCGGCCTCGAGGCCGAGCAGGCCACCGCCGATCACCGCACCCTTGAGCCGGCGCGGCTTGCTCTCCCGGAGCTGTTCGACGTAGCCACGCAACGCGGCCACGTCGTCGATGGTGCGGTAGACGAACGAGCCGGGAAGGTCGTTGCCCTTGATCGGCGGCACGAACGGGTAGCTGCCGGTGGCAAGCACCAGGTGGTCGTAGTCGATCACCTCACCGCTGGCCAGCGTGACCGACTTGGCCTGCCGGTCGATCCCGGTGGCCAGGGCACGCAACCGCAGCCGGACCATCGGGTCCTCCCACAGCTCGTCCCCGCCGAGGCTGAGCTCGCGCGGGTCGCGGCCGGTGAAGTAGGTGGTCAGGGCCACCCGGTCGTAGGGCCGGCGGGGCTCATCGGCCAGCAGGGTGATCCGGTACCGGTTGTCGGCGTCCCGGGCGCGCAACGCCTCGACGAAGCGATGCGCGACCATGCCACCGCCGACGACCACCACGTGCTCGGGCGGCGTCGGGGAACTGGTTGGGGTGCTATCGGTCATGGGGGAACTCCTCCTGGTCGATGGGCAAAAGCCTAGGTAGGGCGTGTTTCGCAGGGGTGCGGGACGTGTAACGGGGGTGATACAGCGCGCTCTCCGGCTCAGGAGGCCACCGAAGAGGCCCGCAGCGAGTCGAGCAGCGCGCACACTTTCTCCGTGCAGCCCCGCAGCCGGTGGTGGCGCGGGTGGCCGTCGCGATCGCACCCACGTCTCGGGCGCCGGCTTCGAACGCCTCGGTGATGGCGGCCGCGCTGACCGAGTTGCAGCGGCAGACCGGTGCCACGAAGGGCCCACCGGACGAGCTCTCCGGGAAGGTCTGCCGAAACGGCGTCCCCTTGATCACCAGTTGGGCGGGATCGGCCGGCACCGGGGTCTGGTTCCGGTGCGCCACGATCAGATCGGGGGCCGCCCCAGGGGCACCCACGGCGGTGGCGCCGACCAGGCGACCCAACCGAACCACCAGGCGCAGTGCCCGGCGGGCCTGCGGGTCGAGCAGGCTGATCACCCGGCCAGGGTCGCTCCCGGGCGAGCCGTCGGCACGGGGCCGCTCCCCCATCACGGCCACGTCCAAACCGGGGGTGTGCAGGCGGACGATGTGGCGAGCCTTCAGAGCCGGCACCTCATCGGCGGGCATCCCGGCAAGCAGCTGAGCCAGTCTGCGGGCTTGGTCCCAGCCGGGTTCGACCAGGCCCTGCACCCCTGACTCCGGACGAGCGCAGTCGCCGATCGCGGCGATCCGCGGATCGGCGATGCTGATCAGGTAGTCGTTCACCAGGATTCCGCCGTCCACCGGCAGCCCCGCTTCGAGGGCGAGCCCGACTCGGGGCGTGATCCCGGTGCAGGCGACCACCAGATCGGCCTCGGGGATGGGGGACGCGCTGGAGGTGTGCACGCAGACGCCCAGGTCGTCCAAGGTGGCCTGCACCACCCGGGCCGACTCTCCGTCCAGCAGGCCGGGGAGCACTGAGGCTTCCCGCTCGACCAAGGTCACGGCCAGGCCCCGCATCCGCAGCGCACAAGCCCCCCCGATCCCGAGCGGGCCGGCCCCCAGGACGGCGGCGGTTCGAGACTCGGGGAGGGCGGCGAGCAGCCCACGCAGATCGTCCAACGTGTGCAGCCGATGGACGGCGCGCTCCCCGGCAGCAGCGCGGAGAGAGGCGTCGATCGGTTCGGGAACCGCGCCCGTGGCCAGCACCAGGGTGTCGTAGGGGATGCCGGACGCCATCGCTGTCGGTGACCACCGCGGCCGGCCGATCGATCCGCTGCGCCATCGTCGCCGGGAGCACCGTCCAGTGCGCGGGCACTGTCGCGGGCAACCCCAGCAGGTCCTCCCCGGCCCGGCCGGCCAGCACCCCGGTCAGCATGGTGCGGTTGTAGGGCTGATGCCGTTCCAGGCCCAACACGGTGACGGTCACCTGCTGGCCGGTCAGGGCGCAGGCGGCGGCCAGGTCGGTGGCGAAGCGGGCGCCGACCATGCCATGGCCGACCAGGACGATCCGTAGCAAGCTGCTCATCCGGCACTCCTCATCGGGAACGGGTAGCCGTGCGCGCGGCGGACCGACACGGCACAGACTTTGTACTCGGGCATGCCACTGATCGGGTCGGTGGCGTCCGTGGTGAGGGTGTTGGCGCGTTGGTCACCGGGGAAATGGAAGGGCATGAAGACCGTGTCCAGGCGCAGGTCGGAGGACAGGCGAGCCGGTGCCACCGCATGCCCGCGAGCCGAGGTGACCTCCACGTAGCTCCCCTCCTCGATGCCCAGCCGTTGCGCGGTCAGCGGATGCAGCTGCACGTAGGCGTAGTCCTCGGCGTCGCGAAGTTCGGCCACCCGTCGGGTCTGCGCGCCGGACTGGTAGTGCGGCAACACGCGACCGGTGATCAGGTAGAGCGGGGCTTTGGGCCGCACGTCGTCGGCCACCCCGACCGCCTTGACCGGCCACATCGTGGCCCGCCCGTCAGGCGTGGGGAAGCTGGTTTCGAACAAGCGTGGCGTACCGGGATGCTCGGGCGTCGGGCAGGGCCAATAGATCGCCTCATGGTCGAGCCGCTCATGATCGATGCCACCGTAATCGGCCTTGCCGCCGGCGCTGGCCAGGCTGAGTTCGTTGAACACCACGTTGGAGTCGGCCGAGAAGTGGCCGCGGGAGTCGAGCAGCTGGGCCAGGACGGTCAGCACCTGCAGTTCGTCGCGCACCCCCTCCGGCGGAGCCAGGGCACGCTTGCGACGCAGCACCCGCCCCTCCAGGTTGGTCATCGTGCCGTCCTCCTCGGCCCACTGGGTGATCGGCAACACCACATCAGCCAGGCGTGCGGTCTCCGAGAGCACCAGGTCGCAGACCACGAGCAGGTCCAGGGAGCGGAGCCGCTGCTCCACCACGGAGGCGTTCGGGGCGCTCACCACCAGGTTGGAGCCGTGCACGAACAGCCCGCGCGGGCCGTCCGCAGTGCCCAGGCGGGCCAGCAGTTCCACCGCGGGCACGCCTGGCCCGGGCAGGCTGTCAGGGTCGATCCCCCACACTGCGGCGACGTGCGCGCGGGCCGCGGGGTCGGCGATCATCCGGTAACCGGGGAGCTGATCGGACTTCTGCCCGTGCTCCCGTCCGCCCTGGCCGTTGCCCTGGCCGGTCAAGCAGCCATAACCGCTGCCGCGCTGGCCGGGAAGCCCGAGCAGCAGGGCCAGGTTGATCGCCGCCTGCACCGTGTCAGTGCCGTGGGCGTGCTGTTCGGCACCTCGTCCGGTGAGCAGGAAGACGCCCGGGCCACCGGCGCGTGGGCTGTTGCGGACCAGCAGGTCGGCCACCTCACGCAACTGGCTGGCCGGCACCCCGGTGTGTTCCTCGGTTCGCTCGGGCCACCATTCGGCGACGCTGCTGAGCACGTCGGGATAGCCGTTCACCCGAGCCTGGACGTACTCGGTGTCGACTCCCTGCTGGGCGATCACGAGGTGGGTCAGCCCCAGCAGCAGGGTCAGGTCGGTGCCGGGGAGTAGCTGCAGGTGAATCCCGCCGCCGTTCTCGGTCAGCTGGGCGGTGGCACTACGTCGGGGATCGGTCACCACCAGGCCACCGTGGGCGCGTGCCCCGGCCAAGTGCTGGACGAACGGCGGCATGGTGTCGGCGACGTTGCTGCCGAGCAGCACGATCACCCCGGCGGTCGCCAGATCGGTGACCGGGAAGGGCAGGCCGCGGTCGATGCCGAAGCTGCGGTTACCGGCGGCCGCCGCGGACGACATGCAGAAGCGTCCGTTGTAATCGATGTAGCGGGTGCCGAGCGCGACCCGGGCGAACTTGCCCAGGGTGTAGGCCTTCTCGTTGGTCAGTCCGCCACCGCCGAAGACCGCCAGCCCGTCCGCGCCGTGCTCGGCCTTGATCGCGGTGACCCGCTGCACGATCTCGGCGTAGGCCTCCTCCCAGGAGGCGGGTTCTAGCCGTCCGTCACGGCGGATCAGCGGAGTGGTCAGCCGCTCCGGACTGTTCAGCAGAGCCGCGGACGTCCAGCCCTTCTGGCACAGGCCACCCCGGTTCACGGGAAAGTCCCGGCCCCGCACAATCACGGGGACCGGGCTTCCCGGTTCGGCGATCTCCAGCCGCATCCCGCACTGCAGCGCGCAGTAGGGACAGTGGGTGTCGATGCCGTTCGTCATGTCAACCTCAGACTGCCGCCGCGGCGAGGGCGGCACTCTTGCGGGCGTAGACCGCCCAGGTGAGCACGGTCAACACCAGGTACACGCCGATGAAGCCGTAGAGCGCGGGGACGATGCCGCCACTCAACTGGGTGGAGAGTGCGAAGCCGCGCGGGATCAGGAAGCCGCCGATGGCGCCGATGGCGCCGGCGATCCCGATGCAGCCGGCGGTCACGGCCAGGGCGCGGGACTTGGCCTGCTCGGTGCCGTCCGACAGCGAGGTGAAGACGGCCGGGATCATCCGGTAGACCGAGCCATTGCCGACTCCGGTGGAGATGAACAGCCACATGAAGGAGCCGAAGAAGAGGACGAAGTTGCGGGTCTGCAGCCCGGCGATCGCACCCGCAGCACCCAGGGCGATGGCCAGCATGCTGACGATGGTCACCCGGGCGCCGCCCACCTTGTCGGCCAGCATGCCGCCCAGCGGACGTGAGATCGACCCGACCAGGGCGCCCATGAAGGCCAAGGAGAGGCTCACCTGGGGGAACTGGCTCTTCAGCAGGGTGGGGAAGGCTCCGGCGTAGCCGATGAACGACCCGAAGGTGCCGATGTAGATGATGGAGAGGATCCAGGTGTGCGGCTCCTTGGCCGCTTCGGCGTACACCCGCGGGTTGGCCTTGGCCGAGCTCAGGTTGTTCATGCCGAAGAAGGCGAAGCCGGCCGCCAGGAGGCAGAGCGGGATGAACATCAGGCCCGCCCGGTCCAGAGCGATCCCCGAGCCGGCGATGATCACCAACGGCACGGCGAACTGAACCGCCGCGGTGCCGATGTTGCCGCCGGCCGCGTTCAGCCCGAGCGCCTTACCCTTCTCAGCCTGGGGGAAGAAGTAGGCGATGTTGGCCATCGAGGAGGCGAAGTTGCCGCCGCCGAGACCGGCCAGGGCCGCGATCGCTACGAGTGCGCCGAAGGGGAGCTCCGGGTGATTCACCGCCCACGCCAGGCCGCCGGCCGGGATGATCAGCAGGAGCGCCGAGACGATGGTCCAGTTGCGTCCGCCAAAGATCGGGACGGCGATGGTGTAGGGGATTCGCAGCGTGGCACCCACCAGGGCGGGCACCGAGACCAGCCAGAACATCTGGTTGGTGTCGAGGGTGAAGCCGACGTTGTTCAGCTGCGGGACGACGATCGACCACAGCGCCCAGACGGCGAAGCCGAGGAACTCGGCGAAGATCGAGAAGCCGAGGTTGCGGTTGGCGATCTGCTTCCCGCCGGACGCCCACTGGTTGGCATCTTCGGGGTCCCAGCCGTCCATCCAGCGGCCGGGGCGCTGGGCGAGAGTCGTTTCAGGAAGATCGGTGGCGGTTTTCGTGGTCATGAGGGCCTCCCAGGGAGTGCTGGCGGTCTGACTCCTTAAAGGTATGGAGGGGATGTTTCGGCGCGGGTGTTGTGGTGTTCCGGCCGTGTCACACGGTGCTCTCCCCTGGGAGTGGCCCGGTCGTGAGCGCCCGCGGAGGTAGCGTCGGGGCATGAGTGTTGATGGCGTGGTGTTCGACTTCGACGGCCTGCTGGCCGATACCGAGACCGCTTGGGCGGTGGCCGAGGGTGCCTTGTTCGTGCGCCGTGGGCGTCCTTTCGGGGAGGAGCACCGGGAGATCTTCATCGGGATGGCGGTCGCTGACGCGGCACAGTACATGGCCGGCCTGTTCAGCGAACCGGCCCCCCTGATCGAGGACGAGCTACGGGCCGAGGCAGCCCGACAACTGCGACGGCATGCGCCGCCGATGCCCGGCGCGGTGGAACTGATCCGCGCCCTGCAGGGGCGCAAACCGGTCGCCATCGCCAGCAACACGCCACGCGACCTGCTGGACCTGGCCTTGGCCAGCTCGGGAATCGGGGAGCTGATCGGGGTCACCGTGGCCGGCGATGAAGTCCCTGAGCCGAAACCCCGGCCTGACGTCTACCTCCGCGCCTGCGAACTGATCGGCGTCCGACCCCACCGTGCGGTGGCGATCGAGGACTCGGCCACCGGCGCTGCCGCGGCCCGAGCCGCCGGTCTGCACGTGGTGGTGGTGCCCTCACTGCCCGGCACGATCAGCGACTTCGACGCTCTCCACGCCAGCCTGGCCGATCCGGAGCTGACCTCGTGGCTGGTGGGCTGACCTACCCTAGGCACACCCGCAGGCCTACGCTTGAGGAACCAACCCTGGAAAGCTGAGGAAACGTGCGCCCACGCAATCTGATCGCCCTGGTCGCTGGCCTTGCCCTCACGCTCGCTCTCGGGCTCTCAGCCGCCCCGACTCAGGCGGCCCCCCGGGATGATGCCGCCGAGCACGCTCGCATCGTCAACTTCTGGACCAAGGAGCGGGTGGCCAAGGCCCAACCGCGAGACTTTGTGCGCCAGGGCGATGGCACGTTCAAGCCGTCCGCCAAGCCTTCCAAGCCAGGTGGCACGACCACGGGGGTGCTGGGGGCCGATTGGACCGGCGGTGGGGTGGTGCAGGAGAACACCGGCAAAGTGCTCTTTGCGATGGGTACCAGCTACTACGTGTGCTCGGCCTCGGTCGTTGTGGACACCAGCAGCACCACGTCGACGATCGCCACGGCGGCGCACTGCGTCTATGACGAGGCCAACGAAGCCTTCGCGACCAACTGGATGTTCATCCCCGATTACGACAGCAACCCGGTCAGCCTGACCACCTCGGGCAGCTTCTGCGCCGAGACCGTTTACGGTTGCTGGAGCGCCCGCGCGTTGACCGTGGCCAGCGGCTTCGCCACAGCCGGCGGGTTCAACGACCAGGCCATTCTGCACGACTATGCCTTCGCCACGGTCGCATCAGGTGGCCACAACAAGACCACCCAATTGGACGCCACCGTGGGCACCCAACAGATTGCCTTCAATACCGGGACCTTGGACGCCAGCGCGTGGCTGTTCGGTTACCCGGCCTCGGGCAAGTACCGAGGCACCAAACTGATCTACAGCATGGGGCCCCTAGGCACCGACTCGCTCAACTCGAACCTCACCTATCGGGTGGCCAGCAACATGACGCCGGGTTGCTCTGGCGGGCCGTGGTTCCAGTCGTTCGGAGCGGGCAGCGGTGGCGGCGTCCTGATCTCAGTCAACTCCTACAGCTACTCGGGCAGTTCCTTCATGCACGGACCGAAGTTCAACGCCGAGACCGAGGACCTCTACCTTGAGGCCAATGGAGCCACTGCCAACAAGATCATCTGACCGGAGTACCCGGGTCGGCCTTTCTGATGAACCGCAGCTTCCCCCGCGGGGGTGCCGCCGGCTTGGCGCTGGCTCTGGCCCTGACCGGCTGTCAGGCGGCGCCGGCGCCGACCAGCACGCCCTCCCCCAGCGCCGCTAGTAGTTGCCCTGAACTGGCCGTCCGGATCGTCGACGCGGTGCAGCGCTACGTGGACTCGTTCGCCGACGTGACCGCCTCAGGGGTGGGCGGGGCGGTCTCGGCCCGCCAGGCCGACTTCGGGGCTCAGACCAGCGCGCTCCGCCAGCGCGGTGAGGAGCTGGGGTGCCAGCCGTCCGCCCTGGCAGAGCTGATCCGGGCCGAGGTGCCGCGGTTGACCGGCGGCACCCCCGTGCAGGACGCGGTGGCGAACGGCTTCAAGGCCGATCCGCTCGGCGCCACCGACCCCACCGACCTGGCCCCCACCGACACGCTGGTCAGCACCGCCCAAGAACTGCTGACCGCGATCAGCGCGGCCGGCAGCGGGTCCACCGTCCGGCTGGCCGCCGGGACCTACGCGCTGGGGGCACCGCTCGTCCTGCTCCGACCGATCACGCTGATCGGAGCCGGGAAGGGTGCGGACGGGGTGGCGCAGACCCTGATCACCTCCGCGGCCGGGGGCGCCACCCTGATCGCGGCCACCAGCGGCAATCTCACCCTGACCGACCTGGCGATCACACATGTGGGCAACAATCCGGCTTCGGTGCTGATCGTGGCCGGCGGCGGCTACCGGTTCGAGCGGCTGCGGGTGGCCGGCGGCGTGGCGTCCAAGGGTGCGGGTGGCTACGGGATCGTGCTCCGCCCGTCCTCGGGGCCGCTGACCCCGACGGGGGATGCGCGCGTTCTGACCGACGTCGTGGTGAGTGGGAACGACGGTGGCGGCATCGTGGTCGCCGGCAACGAGGCGCCAACGATCAGCCGAGCCCGGGTCACCGGAAAGGACGGCTGCGGGCTGTGCTGGGTGGAGGAGGCCGCGGGCGTGGTCCTCGACTCGCAGGTCACGGGCACCCGAGTCGGGCTACGGATCGACAACGCCGCTGCACCGAAGATCACCGGGATTCGGGTTCTCCACAGCGAAGTGGGCGCGGCTCTGACCGGCTCAGGGTCCCCCAGTATCGAGGAAAGCACCTTCTCCGGCAGCGCGATCGGGATCCAGGCCACCGGCTCGGGGGCTCCCCTCTTCACCGGCAACCAGGTGCTCGGCAGCCGCGAGATCGGGATCCGGCTCTCCGGCAGCTCCCGGACCACCCTCACCGACAACCGGGTCGCCGGCGCGACCAAGGTGGGCATCGCCACGCTCGCCAAAGCCTCCTCCCAGATCATCGCCGGCGAAGTCACCAGCACCGGCGACGTCGGGCTGATCTGGGGCGAGACCGCCACCGGGAGCGCCGAGGGCGCCATCGTTCGCGGGCCCAAGCTCGGTGTCCAACTGGCCTCGGCGGTCGAGGTCGACCTGAGCGACCTCGTGATCGACCGATCCAGCGCCGCGGCGCTCCTGGCCGACGGCACCAGCAAAGGCACCATCAGCCGACTCACCTGCGGCAAGGGCGAGGGGGCCAACGTGGTGCTGGCCGGCAAGACGCGCGTCGAGCTTGTGGACAGCCCCAGTTGCACCAAGCGCCGCCCCTGATCGGGGGCTCGGTAGGCCTACTGCTTGCGGCCGGGGCCCACCGGAAGGGCCGGATCGGTCTGAGTCGTCGTCCCCGAACTGTCGGACGTCCCGTCCGAGGGGAGCGGCTGGGAGGCCGTGGTCGTCGCTGTGCTGGTCGTCGCAGTGCTCGTTGTCGCAGTGTCAGTCGTCGCCGTGCTGGTTGTCGCAGTGTCAGTCGTCGCCGTGCTGGTCGTGGTCGCCGTGCTGGTTGTCGTCGTGCTGGTCGGGGCAGTGCTGGTCGTCGTGGGCGCCGAGGCCGTGCCGGTGGAGCCCGCCGAAGCGGTGCCTCCGGACGGACTGCTGGCGCTGGCTGACGTGGGCGCGCTGTAGCCGTCGGTTCTGATCCGCAGTTCGTCCACGCGCAGGGTGCCGGTGCGAGCCAGGAGACCGAAGCCACCATCGGCCAGCGCGCTGTTGAACGCGAACGAGCCGGCGAAGGCCCCGTTCACGGTGACGCTGACCGAAGCTCCCTTGATCGTGACCAGCAGGGTGTGGAAGCTGCCGGCAGCCAGGGTGCGAGCCACCGCGGCGTCAACGGTGACCACCCCGCGGCTGACGTGGCCGATCACCAGTCGCTGTCCGGTCAGGTCCAGCGCGGCGAACTTGTACTCGGTGGAGCTATAGGTATCGAACGCGATCCCGCCGAAGCCGCCGGTGGTCAGGCTGACCTTGCCGGTGAGTTCAAGGTAGGAGTTCGCCGAGAGGGTCGTGCCCAGGTCGGCCAGAGCCACCCCGGGAGTCGTCGACGAGGACGGAGTGCCGACCAACTGGCCGCCGCTGACGTTCCAACCGCCGGCCAGCGCATCGCTGACCACTCCGGCGGAGTTGGCGAACGTCTCGGTCTTGTCGAAGGTGACTGTCGGCGGCAGTACCTGAACGGCGATGTTGTCGAACGAGCCGCGGGCGTTGTCGGAGCCGACGCCGATGAAGCCCTTGTTCAACGCCACCAACTGGCCGTTGTAGAGGCGAGGGGTGACGCTGTCGGTGAAGGCGGCCTTGTTGTTGACCAGGACGGTCACGGTCGTCCCGTTGACCGCCACCAGCATCGTGTACCAGGTGCTGTGCTTCACCCCGCCCGTGATCGCCGCCTGCACGTCGACCACCCAACCGGTGGCCGTCCGACGTCCCATCACGATCTTGTTCGTCGACGTATCCAGCCCGGCGAACTTGAAGTCGAAGGGGTCGAAGTAGTCGAAGATGACGAATGCGTTCGCCTTCCAGCCGGCGGTCGGCTTGTTCATGTAGACCTTGGCCGCGACCTCGAAGTAGATCGGCAGGTACTGGTCGATGTTGTAGACCGCCGCCGCGTCGCCACCGAGTGAGGCTGCGCCCACGCTGAGCGTCCCGCCGGTGACCTCGAACACCCCGGAGTCGGCGAAGAAGGCCTGGAAGCTCGCGTCGTTGAAGTCCGCGCTACGCAGCACGTCCCGCTTGCCGCCGGGGATGTTGCCCGGCTGCGGATCCGAGGGGCCGCCGGTCTGGTCCTGCCACAGGCCGTGATCCTGCTGGATGATCAGACCGAGCTCACCGTCGGGTTCGGCGTTGCGGGCCGGGTTGGTTCCGGTGTCTGCGCTGCGGGTCGGGTCGGCACCCTGACTGGCCGACAGTGCGTAGAGGAACTCGAACAACCACGGCGGCACCTGGCGGGAGACCGTGGCGATGCCGAAGGGGGCGAACGGCACGATGTAGGAGTTGAACTCCCCCACCAGTCGATCAGGCGATCGCCGCCGGTGTTGCCGATCAGAATGTCCAGCCCGGCGCCGCCGAAGACCCGATCCTGGTACAGCGGATGGGTGTCCGGGGTGTCGTTCGGTGAGGGCTGGATCTTGCGGCCCTTCTGGTCGCCGAAGGCGCCGCTGCCGGCGATCGTCATCACGTCGTCGGCGTTGCTCAGATCGTTGCCCCACCCGGCCCAGATGGTGTCCTGGCCGGTGCCGCCGACCATCCAGTCGTTGCCGAGATCACCGAACAGCGCATCGGAGCCGTCGGACTGGCGATCAGCGAAGGTCAGACAGGTTCCGTTCGGGGCGTAGTCGACGCAGCCGTTCAGGGCCGGACCCTCATCGGAGTACAGGTTGAGGAACCACTGGAACCCGGTGCCGAGCTTGTTCACCGAGGCGTTGGCGTTGAGCAGGATCGTCCGCCGCGGGTCGTACTCGTCGTAGAGCGCGAACTCGCCCAGGCGGCGCACGATCGGACCCTGGTCGTGCCAGGCGTCGCTGTCCTCGCCGAAGTGGAGCAGGTCCCCGGGGTTGAACGGACGAGACCAGTCGGTGCGGTAAGCGTTGCCCAGTAGGGCGCCGGTGAGCCGGTCGTAGAGCTGGGTGTAGGCGTTCCAGATCGCCTCGCCACCGGCGATCGCGTCGTCACCGGCGCCGCCGTGCAGGAAGTCGCCGGCCACCCCACGGAGCAGCCCGGCCGGGTTCGGATCGTTCTTGGCCAGGCCGCCGATGGTCGTTGGGTAGTACTGCACCTGACCACCCAGGCCACCGAAGATCACGTCGTCGGAGTTGTTCGCGTCGAACAGCGGCTGATCGGCGCCGGAGACGTTCGGGGTCAGGTTGTACGGGGGGTCTGGATGTCACCGGGGGGGGCGATCCACTGGTTCAGGTAGTTACCGCAGAGCACGGTCTTGTTCTCGGTGCAGGTTCCGGTGGGCAGGAACGGTGCCACCCCGAAGAGCGGCTCGCCGACGGTCGCGTTGTTGCGGCTGGTGAAGATCCGGCCGTCATCGCCCAGCACGCCGTCCTGGCCGGTGCCACCGGAGATCCAGTCGCTGCCCCAGCCGCCGATGATGTCGTCGTCGTCGGCGTCACCGTAGGCCACGTCCTGACCGCCACCGAGGTAGATGGTGTCGTCCCGGAGTTCGCCGTGGACCTCGTCGTTGCCGAAGATCTCCGACCAGCCGGACGAGTCGACCCGGTTGCGTCCGCTCGGGTTGGCGATCGCGAAGAAGGCGCTGCAATCGGTCACCGTCTCGACGCCACCGGTGTGGCAGGTGCCGACCGGGCTCAGGTTGAATCGGTCGGGACGGAAGTCCGGACCACCGGGGGTGTAGTCGAGCAGGTGGACGCCACGGACGACGAGCTGCTGCGTGCCGTAGCCGTCGTCGTACACGAAGGAGACGTAGCGGACCTCGTTGCCGGTGCAGCCGTCGCTGCCGCAGACGTCCAGGCCGTTGATGCCGACGATCCGGATGATCCGGCCGTTGTCGCCGATCATGGTGTCCGCGTCGGCGGTGTGCCGGTTGGTCGGCAGCGCCACACCGGGGGCCACGCCGCCGTTGTCGTTGCGGCCCGAGTTCAGGCCCGATCCGCCGAACAGCAGGTCGGCGCCGTCCGGGGCGCAGGTCAGGGGTGTTCAAGCCGAAGAAGTCGGACGAGCCGCCAACGATGTCGTCCTGGCCGAGGTTGCCGAAGACAATGTCGTTGCCGCCGTTGCCCTCGATGTAGTCCTGACCATCAGCCGTGCCGTCGAAGGACGACACCTGGTCGAGGTCGCCGACCAGATCGCAGGTTCCGGCATGGGTCGGGCTGTCGCCGCCGGTGCTGGTGGCGACACAGCCGTCGGGGCTGCGCGAGGCGCCCACGTGGCTGATCGCGGCATGAGCGTCAACGATCGATCCGTCGCCCTGGACGATGTCGTTGCCCAACTGGCCGAAGATCATGTCGTGCCCCGCGCCGCCGGCGAGGTAGTCGTTGCCGAAGGTGCCGACGCCGGCCAGCCCGTCCTCCACCGCGAAGGTGTGCAGGCCGAGGAAGTCGAGGCTGTACTTGGACCACCACGGAGCGTCATCGGGGTCGCGGTACAGGCGGGCGACGCCGTCGACCAGCAACTGGCCCGAGGTGTCCGCCGTGCCGCCGGTGGCAGGCCTGTCGGAGCGGGAGTACAGGATGCCGCCGGACAGTGTCTGGAACCTGAAGCTGGTGCCGTCGCTGCAGTAGATGCACGCGTTGTCGCCGAAGATCAGGTCGCCGCCGCCGAGTCCGTCGATCATGTCGTTGCCGGCGCCGCCGATCAGCACGTCATCGAACTCGCTGCCGTAGATGATGTCGTCCCCACCCTGCTGGACGTTCACCGCGCAGATCTCCAGGATCGTGCCGATCTCGGTGGTCTGGATCTTCTGCAGCCGGATGTCGGGCAGGTTCGGGTCGACCACGTTCTGCAGCACCCGGCCGTAGTCACCGAAGATCACGTCGCGGTAGACACCGGCTGGGCCGCCCGGGACGGTCCCGGGGCCGTTGCCGTAGAGAGGGTGTCGCGGCCGGCGTCCAGCGTGTCGGCGACCTTGGCCGGGGAGGAGCCATGGCGAACTTGCCGTCGCCCAGGGCGTCGGGATCCAGGGTCGGCCACGGGCTGGAGTTGACGTTGGCCACGGTGAGGCCACGGTTCAGGATGTTCACGTTGAAGCCGGAGTCGCCGTAGATGTGGTCAACGCCGCGCTGGCCGATGATCGTGTCGTCCCCGGAGCCGCCGGCCAGGTGGTCGCCTGCCTGGCTGCCGATGATCAGGTCGTTGCCGGCGCCACCGTAGGCCGTGAAGCCGATGGTGGGCAGCAGGCAGGAGCTCACGGTGCAGGGGAAGGTGGCGAACAGGCCCGAGGCGTCGATCACGTCGTGGCCGGCGTAGTCGTAGGGATCGGCCAGACCGAAGACCCACTCGTCGTCCTCGTTCTCGTCGTCAGTCAGCGTGGTGAACGGGTCGAACGGCTTGGGGCCGAACTCGTAGCCGAAGGTGTCCCAGGGATGACCGGAGTACCAGATGCCGTCCTGCGAGGTGTCGCCGTAGACCACCAGCGGGCTGTTCGGGCCGCCGACGACCGGAGCCGCACGGCACCGCGACGCCCTCGTTGAACGCCTTCCCGGTGCTGCAAACGCGGATGGTGTCGCCACCGATCCGGACGCCGACCGCCGGGTCGGTAGAGCTGCGGGTTTCGTCGTAGCCGGTCACCGTCAGGACGACGGGGGCGTTCTTCGTCCCGGTCAGGGTCGGGGTGAGCGCGGCGCCCTGGAGCACCATCGTGCTCGCGGTGAGGCCGCTGATCGTCCAGGGACCGGCGATCCCGGAGAGCCAGACGACCATGCCGACCTTGAAGCCGTCGAGCAGGAACGATCCGCCGTCGTAGCGGGTCAGGGTGCTGGTCGGCAGGCCGAGCGGGGTGCTGAGCGAGGCCGCCTGGACGCTGATGTTCATGCTGGCCGTCGTGGTCACCTTGAGCGGCTCGGCGACGTGCAGCTCGGTGTCGCCGCTGGCCACCGCGCCGCCGGAGAGCAGCATGATCGCGCCGAGGCCACAGCTGGCGAAGCCGGTCTCGCCCGGAGGGGGCGGCGGGCAGGTGGCGTCGGCGAAGCCGAGGACGACCCGGGTGAAGGACTCGCCGGCGAGTTGAATCCGCTGGCCGATCCGGAAGCCGTCGTCGTACCAGGCCAGCCCGTCGGTGCGGGTCAGGGTGCCGTTCGCGCCGGAGACGCCGCCGGCCATCGGGCCGTCGATGGTCATCGGCGAGTTGCCGCCGCCGTGGACGACGGTGAGGCCACCGTGGGCGCCGGGAACGCTGACGACGAAGTTGCCGGCGGGCAACGGTGCGCCCTCAAGGGTCAGCACCAGCGCGGTGACGCCCACGACCCGCCAGTAACCCAGGGCGTCATGGCTGCCGAGCATGACCAGCTGCCCAACGACGAAGCCGTCGTTTATCCAGCTGCCCGTGGCGCGGGTCACGGTGCCGCCGGTGCTGTCGCCTGCGGCCGTTCCGGTGCCGCTGACGTCGGGGTCGGTCGCGAGGAGCTGCTGGACGCCGCCGGGGACGCCGGCCAGCGGGGCGCCGCTGACGAACATGGTCAGGCCGTCGGTGGAGAAGCCGGTGATCGTCCGGACGCCAACGCCCGGGATGGTGATCTGCTGGCCGACCAGGAAGCCGAACTCCTGCCAGGTGACCGGCCCGGTCCGGATGATCCCGTTGCCGGCGTAGTCGAAGTCGCCGGTGGCGCTGACCGCCGGGGCCGGATCAAGGGTGCCTTGGATGTCGAGGGTGTCGTTGCCGATGCCCAGCAGCAGGTTGACCACCTCGAGGGTGCTCTGCCCGCCGTCGGTGACGAACTGGGTGCCGTCGAAGGCGATCGCGCCGAAGCTGATCCCACCGGGGAAGCAGGCCGGCTCGCCGAACGGGTTGGCGTCGGCGAAGCACAGTTGCTTGGCCATGCCGAAGCCGGTCAGGGTGGTGGAGGTCATCACGCCGGAGCCGTCGGCCTGGCTGGAGTCGTTGAAGATGTTCAGCACGTCGATCCGGCGGGACTCTGGAGCCTGCGCGGCGATCGCGAACAGCGGGCCGTCCAGTTCGCCCGGCAGCTTGACCCCGTTGCGCAGTGAGCGGTCGGCACCGGTGACCCCACCCTCGACGGCCAGCGGGCCACGCAGCCGGGACAGCAGGTGCTTGGAGTTCGGGAAGATCTTGGCCCCCTGGCGGACCAGCGGGAGCGCGAACAGCGGATCGGCCTTCAGCACGACGGTCTGCTGCAGGTACCAGGTGGTCGGGGTGAAGGTCGCGACCGCGGCCAGACGGTTCACGGTCACCGCGGTGGCGGTCAGCCACCAGGCCGGGGTGGCGCCTTCGGCGGTGAACTGCAGCGTCTCGTCCTTGAGCGTGTTGGTGCCGCGGATCACGGCGATCTTGAGGTCGACGAACTGCAGCGGGTTGGCCACGTTGGTGACCCGGACCCGCTGGCCCTCGAGGAACCCGTCGCGCAGCCAGGACGAGTTGTCAGTCCGGGTGATCCGGCGCCCACCCAGGCCCGAGGGATCGGCGGGTTCGGGATCGGCGGCGGTGAGGACATTCCCGGTCCACAACCCCACCCGGGTCAGCCTGCTGATCATCACGTCGCTGCCGGCCAGCGCGGCCGGAACTCCGGCGGCGTCGAGGGTGATCACGGTGCCGGCCAGGTTGATCGCGGTGATGTAGCGGTCGTAGGCGGCCGCGTTGACGGCGATCCGGATGAACTGGCCGACCCGGAAGCCCTCCTCGAGGAAGGAGCCGAGGTCGTCACCGGCGGCGCGGGTGATCGTGGTGCCCGAGATCGTCGCCTTGCCCAGGAACAGCCGGCTCGGCACGTAGCCGCCGATGGTCGTCAGCACGACCGGCACGCCGTTGATCGAGACCACGTCGGTCAGGCCGTCGGTCAGAATCGCGACCACGACAGTGCCATCGGGGCGCTTGGTCAGCCTGATCGTGTAGGAGTCCTGGCTAGTCGGCAGGGTCGACTCGTCGATCCCGGTGGCCGGGTCGTCGTCGATGACGATCGTGCTGCCACCGGTTTCGATGGTGACCAGGTCGGGGGTCTCGTCGTCGATCACTTCCACGTCGAGCAGGCCGGTGCCGGAGCGCAGGTTCGGGATCCGGTAGGCCGAGGAGGTTCCGCAGCTGATCGCGGAGAAGCAGGCGAAGCCGACCACCGCGACCTGGGGATCCTCGCGCCGGAAGTCGTCGCGCGCCTTGACCAGGAGGCGCACCGCGTCGTCCCAGTTGCCCAGCGCCCCGCCGGTGAAGGTGATCGTCTGCGCCACCGCGTCCCAGCGCGGATCGGCGGAGTAGAGGCTGATCGCTGCGGCGCTGTCCAGGTCGAGGTTCAGCTTCGCCACGATGGTGACCCCGGCCCCGGGATCCATGGCCAGCTGGACGAGCACCTCGTCGTTCAGGCCGGTGTAGGCGCCGCCGACCGCCGGGTCGTTCTTGCCCTCGATCACCAGGGTGCGGCCGTCCTCGACCGACGTGCCGGGCTCGACCTCGGTGACATAGACCCCGGGGTGTCGTTGTCCCTGAGCTGCACCTCGACGTTGCGGACCGCCAAGCCGTCGTAGCGAGCGTCCGCGGAGAGCACGGTGTGCTGCAGGACGTGTACCCGGTCGCCCTCGGAGCGGGGGTCGACTTCGGAGTTCGGGGTGCCCAGGACGCTGTCGGCGAACTCGTCGACGGCGTAGACGTAGACCCACTGCGGAGCCGAGTAGTTGCCCGCGGTGAAGGTCAGCACCAGGCTGCGGTTGTCCTCGGCGGTGAGCACGCCGTTCACCCAGACGTAGCGACGGAACTCGGTCGGGTCGTCGCACGCGGCAGCGGACGCACCGGTGCACAGCCAGACTGTGTCGCCCCGTCCGGTGGCCAGGTTCTGGGCCAGGTTGGCGGCGTTGATGCTGGCCGCGTCGTCGGCCTCCTCCTGCGGCGAGCGGGCCGCGGAGATGGTCACGTACACGTTGGCGGTGGGGAGCTTGGCCAAGCTTGATCGAGTAGGCGTCCACCTGGACCGGCCCGCCCTCGCGGACGGCGGTGAAGCCGTTGGTTTCCTCGATCACGACCAGGCCGACCTCTCCCCGAACCACATTGGTCTCCACACCGTCGGTGGGCAGACCGTCGTAGCCGACATCGCTGTCGGAGGTGACCAGGTGGTTGACGTAGCCGGAGATGCCCTCCAGTTCGCGCACCACGATGTCTTCGACGATGTCGCCGGTGACGTTGATCGTGTCGCTGCCCAGCCCGCCGATCACCCGGTAGGCCACGCCGAAGGCGGTCGACTGGACGAAGAACTCGTCGTCGCCTTCCAGGCCGTCCACCTCGATGATCTCCACTGTGGAGTACCGGACGTTCAGCCCGGCGCCGTAGATGCCGGCCGCGGTGATCACGATGTCGTCGGCGAACTCGGTGCCCAGGACGACCAGCTTGTCGATGCCGGTGCCACCTTCGACCGAGACCGGGGCGTTCACGTTGTACTGCACCTCGTCGTCGCCACCACCGGTACGGATGTCGAGCGGGCGTCCGGTGGAGAAGCCGGCCCCGATCCGCGGAGTCGCCACGCCGTTGGCGTCCAGCGGGATGATGTCGTCGGTCCAGGTCGGGGTGCGGTTGGCGTCGGCCAGATCGCAGTCGCCGTCGAGGTCGTTGTCGTTGCGGGTGACGCCGGTGTAGCCGCCCTCGCCCGAGGTGCAGAAGCCGTTGCCGTTGACGTCACGCGGGTACAGGCCGTTGGCCGCCCGGGCGATGGTCAGATCGGCGTAGTCGCAGTCGCTGTCGGCGTCGGTGCTGGTGTCGCAGACCGCGGCCAGGGCGAAGGCCCGCACCACGAACAGGTCGGAGCCGTCATCGCCCTCAAGCCGCAACTCAGCCTGGTTGGAGTAGACGGTGAACTCGTCATTACCGGTCCCGCCGGTGGCCACCAGCGGAGCATGAGTGCCGGGGCTCAGCCAGCCGCGGGTGGTCGGGATCAGGTCGGGGAAGAGATCCTGCGGCCGGACGCCCCCGGAGGCCAGATCGCGCTTGGTGCCGAAGATCTGCCCGATCTGGAAGGTGTCGAAACCGGCTCCGCCGTCGAGGGTGATGGTGGCGGTGGTGTCGTCGACGTAGAAGTGGTCGTTGCCGCCCAGCCCGTAGACCGAGAGCCGTCCGTTCAGGGCGCGGTCATAGTTGACCCGCTGGACGAGCGTGCTGGGCTCATTGTTGGCCACGATGTCGGCGTAAGCACCCACCGAGCCGTGCAGCAGGGCGACGAAGCCGGGCCGATCGGCCGTCTCATTGGTGCCGGTGCAGTCGAAGCCACCATCGGCCGGGATGCAGGTGGAGGCCCGGAGCAGGAACACGTCGTCGTTGGGGGCCCGCTGGGTCAGCGATCCGGCCACGTAGCCGTTGAAGGCCGGGTTGGTGTTGTCGATGCCGACGATGACACCTTCGTCCACGCCGTCATTGGCGGCGCCGGTGTCGAGAATGTTGATCACGTAGTCACGGATGCCGGTGGCGATCGCCCGGCTGCCGGTGGTGAAGATCTTGTAGTAGTCGGTGTCGGCCTGGCCGTCGAGGGTCAGGGTGTGGCCGGCCGCGACGTTCATGGTCTGCAGGAAGTACACGGTGATCCGGTCTTCGCCGTCATCGCCGGTGGAGTCCAGGTCCTCGCTGCCGTGGACCCGGGTCTGGGAGCCGAGATGGATGTAGCCGGGGCTGCCCAGGGTGTTGGTCATACCGATGCCGGTGGGGTCGCCGAACTGAATGGTGTCGACGTCGGTGTCACCCCAGATGTTGGTCAGGGACGGCGGGCTGTTCGCGGCCAGGCCGAGGTAGTTGGCGGTGATGTCGCCGCGGAAGACCATGGTGGAACCGAAGTTGAGATCGAGGTTCAGCCAGTCACCGAAGATGTCGATGTTGCGGGTGGCGAAGATCCGGCTGTTGGCGTGAGTGTCGATGTCATCGCCCACCTGCAGCCGGACGTTGCCCGCGGCGACCGCCGGGACGCCGTTGGCGAAGATGGTGCCGATCGGGATGTTCCGCGGGTCGTCCGGGCCACCCAGCTCGGTGAACAGGACGGTGCCGGTCTCGATCAGGTAGAGGTCCTCGTCGGTGAACGCGGCGCTCTCCCGGACGGTGAGGCGGATGTTGCCGTTCTCGGCGTGAGCCAGCACCAGGCGCAGGAAGTGATCGGTCTCGGTCAGGTAGATCGAGGCGGACGCCTCAAGCCCGACGTCGTTGGAGGTGAAGGCGCCCGAACGCGAGGAGTCGATCTCCAGATCGTTCAACCCGTTCGGGTTGCCGATGCTGCCGCCGTTGGCGTCCAGGTCGATGCTCCGGCCACGGATGTTCCAGTCGTCATCGCCCAGGCCACCGTTGCGGGCGTCCACAATCGAGCCGTTGACGGTGCGCAGTGCGACGTCGGAGAGCGTGTCGACGGTGTCCACCTGGAGGGTGCCGTCGGTCTCGTAGAGGAAGATGCCTTCGGTCTCGGTGGTGTCACCGACGGCGGTGTCGAAGGCGTTCAGGACGCCCAGCGGGGCCCCGTCCAGGACGTCGACATCGATCTCCAGCCAGTTGGCGGCTGTTCCGATGCCACCGGTGACGCCGCCCAGGCCGGCGGTCATGGTGATGTTGACGCCGCGGACGTCGGTGCCGGTGGTCGGGGTCGCCATGGTGAAGGCCACGATCGGATCGGGCACGGTGAAGGAGACCGGGTCGTTCTCGGCGTCGATGATCCGGCCCAACGCCCACAGGGTCACGTCCGAGGCCGACGAGGCGATCTGGTCGACCCGGAAGTCGCCGACCCGCTCTTCGGCGTTGATGAACGCGTTGGTCAGCAGGACGGACGATCCGGTGCCGTTGCCGTCGGAGTCGGCGTTGACGATGCCGGTGTAGCTGATCTGGCCGTTGTCGAGGTGGCGCACCGAGATGAAGTCGCCGGCGTTGAGGTAGGGGGTGACGCCCAGCGGACGGTCGCCGATCTCGATCGTGCCGCCCAAGCCGATGTAGTTGTCGGCGCTGGTGGCGAACAGGTAGCGACCCATCACCGCGGCGGTGCCGGTGGCCGAGGTGCCCAGCTCGTAGAACAGGCACGGGGCACTCAGGCCGAGCGGAGTGCAGTCGGGGCGGAAGAACCGGTTGTAGGTGGTCGGGACGAAGTTGGCGCCGTTGGCCGTCCGGACGACGTTGACCGCGCCGGGACCGCCGGGGTTGTCGCGGTCGTAGCTGTTCAGGACCAGCAGGTCGATGTCGTCGCCGGCGTTGATCGGGCCGAAGGTGATCACGAACTGATGCAGTGCCCGGCGGGCGTCGTCGGCAGCACGATGCGCCGCAACGGTGAGGACCACGTCGTCGCCGGCGTCCGCGGTGACCACGATCATCCGAGTGATGATCGGCTTGCCCGCGGTGTAGGTGCCGTTGGCGGTCCGCCGGTAGGGTCGTTGATCGGATCGATCGGGGCGCCGTTGTCCGGTGTAGTCGCTCTCGATCAGCTCGATGTTCAGCGGGACGCGCGCCGAGGACGGCGAGGTGTGCGTCCCGATCGAGCCGAGCGGGGCGTCCAGGTCGAGCACGTTGGTCCGGATCAGCTGGGCGGCGCCGGCGCTGTTCTCGATGTCGCCGTGCATTGCCCGGACGATCGTGGTGCCGATCGGGTTCTCGATCAGGTCGTTGAGGAAGACGTCCCAGTCGGTGCCGCTGGTCTGGTCGTTGGCGATGGTGACCAGGGTGCCGATGTAGGAGTGGATCAGCTCGAAGTGGAAGGTCTGACCGAGCGAGACATTGTCGACCCGGAAGCTGAAGGTGCCGTTGGGCACGTTCGCCACGTTCACCGTGATTGTGTTCGAGGACGGCGGCTTGACCACGTCGATCAGGTTGATCTGGATGTCGTTGGGTGAGGCGTTGATGATCTCCACGTAGTCCCAGGTTTCCTGGAAGTCGAAGATCGCCGCGTTGCCCCAGATCTGGCCGACCTCGACGTGGCCGGGCAACTCGGTGGCGGTGAAGAACACATTGCCGCCGGAGTTGTACTCGATGTCGTCGACGATGATCAGCCCGGTGCCGACGTTCTGGCCCAGGGTCAGCGGGTTGCCGTTACCGCCGGTGCCGGTGATGTTGCGCAGCTCGGTGACGGTGCCGTCGGCGGCGATGTGCAGCTTCGGGTTGGGCTCACCGAGCAGGATCGTGGTCGACTCCCAGTCGATGTGCCGCTTCACGTCCTTGGTCTCGCTGCCGCCGCGGCTGCCACCGTCGAACAGGCCGCCGCTCTTGCGCCGATCCCGGGTCACCGAGACGTCGGGGGCCAGGCTGTTCACGTAGAGCAGCGCCGTCCGGATCAGGGCGTCCTTCACGCCGGTGACCTTGGTCGTCACCTGGGCGTCGTCGTTGGCCTCGGAGTCGGTGTCTCCGCCGAGGCAGGAGCAGGACGAGTCGGAGACCGCGTTCACCTTGATCTTGGAGAAGGTGGCGGTGAAGGTGACGCTGGCGTCCCCGGTGACCTGGGCGAGGGAGCCGAGCACGACCTCGTTCACGCCGCGGGCGATCGCGTCGGCCCGAGCGTCGGAGTCGGCCCCGACAGCGTCGGAATCTGACTCACCGTAGGCGTAGGCGTCGATCGAGGTGTCGGCCAGCAGGGTGACGGTCTCGCCGACGAGGTGGGCGGTGCCGCCGATGACCACCGCGACCCGGCTCCCGCCGGTGCCGATCCGAGCGCCGAAGCCACCGGCGTCGTTGGCGTCACCGTCGGCGGCGAAGCCGTCGGCGTCAGCCACCGCGCGCACGTTGGCGGTCGCGTCGGTGTCGGCCTTGACCAGCAGCCCGTTGCCGGCGGTCAGGTCGCCGTTGACGGTCACGATGTTGGTGTAGATCGCTTCTGCCTTGGCCCGGACGTAGACGGCGCCGAAGAAGCCGGTCTTGTCCGAGGAGGCGGAGGCGGCCACGTCGCTCTGGGTCTGGCCGCGCACGGTCAGGCTGTCCAGCGCGGTCAGGATCGCGTTGTCGTGAATGGTCAGGGCGGAGTTGTTGGTGCCGGTGGCGGTCGCCGACGCGTCCGCGACGGAGACGAAGCCGACGCCGTCGCTGTCGCTGGTCGCCTTGACGTCGAGCCGCGAGTCGGTCTCGATCACGATGTCTTGGGCGTTGAGGTTCGCGCCGCCGTTGATCACCAGGTTGGTGTTCACGGTCACGGTGGCGGAAGCGTCGGGGCTGCCGATCTCGATGAAGCCGCCGCTGACGCCCGTGGTGGAGGAGGTGACTCGTCCGTCGCCGAAGGTCGGGACGGCGAACGCCTTGGCGCCACCGACGCCCTCGAACTGGCCGCCACTGCCGGAGAGGGTGCTGGAGAGCTGGAAGGTGGTCGTGGTGCGGTTCTTGGTGAAGTAGACCTGACCGTTGTTCAGCCCGCCGATCGGACGTCGGCTGTAGGCGACCAGCGTGTGCGTGACGGAGGCGTCCGAGGCGCTGCTGATCGCCTCGATCTGCTGCGGGATGATGAAGTCGTCGCCGGCGCCGGGGGTGCCGTTGTCGTCGACGCAGGTGCCGACCGCGTGGCAGAAGCTGTCGGCCAGGCGAATCTGCCAGTCGTTGTACTTGATCACGTAGTACGAACCGGTGTTGAGGCCGACGATTTCAGCGCCGCCGGCCAGCGCGTCGTAGTAGATCTGATCGCCGGTGTTGTAGGCGTGCCCGGTGATCGAGTCCGGGATGCCGTCGTTGTTGTTGTCGGGGCCGTAGGTGCCCAGGTAGATGGCGTTGTTGTCGGCCGTCTGGATGCTCCGGTTGTCGGCCGGCCCGACCATGACCAGGCGTCCCAGACCATCGACCACGACGTCGACCAGCGGGCTGCTGAAGGTGTAGTCGACCGGGGCGTGGTAGGTGACCGGGGTGCCCTCGCCGAAGGTGTTGGACGCGTCGATCTCGTTGTTCGGGTCGTCCACCCCGGTGGCGCCGTTCACCGACACCGAGATCACCGAGTCGGTCTGCGGCAGCAGCTTCAGGTGGGTCGCATCGACGACGAACACCTTGTACTTGGTGCCCGAGGTCAGGCCGCCGATCGCGGAGCCGCTGTCGCTGATGTAGGTGACGATGTCGCCGGTGATCAGGTTGTGCGCGGCCGGCTGGAAGACCGCGCCGACGAACTGGCCGAACTCGATGATGTCGGTGGCCGGGTCGACCCGGGTGCCGAGGAACTGGGCGCCGAGGCGGATGGCGACGTCGCTGGTGACCAGCACGCCGTAGGTGCGCCCGTCGCCCAGGCTGCAGCAGGAGCCGCGGTAGGTGATCGTCTCGCCGGTGTTCAAGCCGTGCGGGGCTCCAACCGCGCCACCGGCGTAGGTGAGGGTGATGATGTCGGTCGCGCCGTCGGCGGAGAGGATCGTCCCGTCGCTGACCGGAGCGGTGTCGCCGCCGTGCTCGGCCCGAACGGTCAGCGTGCCGCCCGAGATCACCTTGGAGGTGGCATCGACGGTGACGGTGATGTTGGCGGTCGCGGTGACGGTGGTGTCGTAGTCGTTGATCTCGATCGCGCCACCGGTGGTGTTGCGGGAGACGGCGTCCGAATCGGTCTGCTGGGAGCCGACGATGTCGATCTTGCCGGTCACGTTGACCACGGCTGTGGGTGCACCGAAGTTGGTGTAGAGGGTCGGGCTGGCCGAAGAGGTCACGTTGCCGACACCCACCGAAACCAGGCCACCGCCGGCCGCCATCAGGGTGCCCAGGGCCGCGGTCAGTGCCGACGCGCTGACCACCAGGCTGGACGCCCCGGCCGTGCCCAGAGTCCCAACACTGCCGCGGAAGGTGGTCGTGGTGGTGCCGGTGGCGACCGGGGTGGCCGTTCCGGAATCCACCCGGACGATTGCTGCCGAAATGCTCTGCAGGGCGGCGAAGGCGATGTTGCGCGAGGTGGTGGTGACCGTGATCGCACCGCCCGGCGCGTTGAAGGACGCGCCGGCGGCCACGTCGGTGGTGGCGGTCACGTTGGCGGTCGCCGTGATGGTCGAGGACGACCCGGAGACGATCAGCGAGAAGGACATGTTGTCGGCCGAGGCGATGGCGCCCTCTTCGATCACCTGGTCGCCGTCGGTGTCCTGGTCGTTGTTGTGGGTGGTCGCGATCGCGATCCCGCCGCCGCCGGTCGTGGTCAGGCTGGCGCCGGTTCCGACCAGCGAGGAGACCGACGCGGTGTGGTTCGCGGCCCCGTCCGTGACACCGGCGCTGAAGCCGAGGGCTGCGGTGAAGGCGGTCGAGGTGGCCTTGGTGATGCCGTCGTAGTCGGCGCCGATGCTGATTCCGGCCGAGCCGGCGCGAATGTCGGCGTGCTCGCCGATCCGGGCGGTGACGACACCGTTCTGGTTGGCCACATTGTTGATCACACCCACCGCACCGCCGAGGGCGATCTTGGCCAGGTTCGAGTTCGCCGTGACGCTGGAATCCAGAGCTGCGGTGAGCAGGATCGACCCGGTGACGGTGACCTTCGTCCGGTTCAGGGCGGACCCGACGCCGGAGGGGCCGATCCGAGCCTCGACCCGGGTGGAGTCCTTGGCCTCAGCGGTGGTGACGGTGACCGTGACCACCCCGGCGAAGCCGGAGGTGTTGACCGAGGCGTTGGGGGCGTTGTTCGCACTGGCGGTGGCCACCAGGCCGGTCGCGGTGACCTCGGCACCGTTCCCGATCGCGACCACGACATCGCCGTCGAGGTGGGCCTTGATCGTGAAGGCGCTGACCTCGACGCCGGCGGCCAGACCGAAGTCCTCGATGTTCGGGATCGCGATCAGCACCGCGTCCGCGTCGAGGGTCAGCACGCCGCTCAGCGTCAGTACGGCATCGTCACCGATGAAGGACTCGACGTCCTGGGCGGCGGTGGCGGTGGTCTTGCCCGCCTTGACCCCGGCGAACAGGGCGATGCTGAACATCTCGACGGTCGAGTCGGCGGTCACGGTCGCGTCCGAGTCGAGGGTGACCGCACCGGCGACAACGACCGCGTTGTGGTCGACGAACGAGCGGGTCACGCCGCGCCGGTTCGCGGTGACCAGGGTGCCGGAGGCGGCGGCACCGACGGCCGGGGCCTGACCGACCGCGTCCTCACCGATGGTCGCGACAGCGGAGAAGATTTCAACACTGGCCAGCCCGCCGCCCTTGGACGAGGTGGAGGCGGTGGCCTTGGTGTTGGGGGTCTGCGCGCTCAGGGTCACCGACGCCGTGCCCAGGTGCAGGTCGGCATGATGGCCGATGAACGCCTCGGTGGCCCGGCTGACGGTGGCTTCGGCGTCGTAAACGCTCACGGTCAGCCCACCGACGGCGGTGTTGGTCAGGGTGGCCGTGGCCCACGCCTTGGTCTCGGTGGCATGCACCGTGGTCGTGCCGGCGTAGATGGAGGTCTTCGGGCCGAGGTAGGCGCGGGTGAAGCCGGAGAGTTGCGCGGTGGGGACCATCACGCTGACCGTGAGGCCGCCGACCGCCACACCCTGGTTGGTGGCCGTCGCGACGGACGAGCTGAGCGCGTCGACGTCGATGATGCCCTTGTTCGTGCCGGCCGGGCCGCTCACGTTGACCAGGGCCAGATCGGCGCGGACGGTGTCGGCGCGCTCACCGACGAAAGCCTCCGTGACGGCATCGACGATGGCCGTGGCGTTCGCCCCGTTGCCTCCGCCGAGCCCGACGGCGATCGCCTCGGTGGTGGCGGTGGCGGCGTAATCGCCGTCGGCCCGCACCCGCAGGGCGTCGGTGATGATGTTGGTGCCATCGCCGGCGTAGGCCCGGGTGGCGCCGTTGACGAAGCCCGCGGGATCAACACGTTGATCGAGATCGCCGCCCCGGAGGTGGAGCTGAGCACGGCGGTGGCGTCCAGGTCGGAGGCTGCGGTGAACTCGGCCTCTCCGGAGAGATCGACCTGGGCGCCGACCAGGCCGCCGCGGACCCGGCCCGAGGGCGCACCCAGGAAGGCCTCCACGGCGCCGTCGACGATCGCGTCGGCGAGCACCACAGCACCGGCGGCACCGAGCGCGAGCGAGAACGCCTCGGAGGCGGCGGAGGCGGTCATGACCACCCGATCGCCGACCATCCCGGCCCGGACCGTCAGGGTGTTGGCGTCCATCGCGACGCCGTCGCGGACGTAGGCGCCGGCGTAACCGGAGACCCGGGCGGTCGGCAGCAGGACCTTGAGGTTGGCCCCACCGGAGAAGCCGAGGCTGTTCGCGGTGGCCGTGGCCGACATCGTGGTGTCGACCAAGACCTCGACGTTGCCGGTGACGTCGACGCTGGTGGTGACGGCGCTGGCGTCGATGGAACGGTGAGCGCCGATGAAGGCCTCGACCTGGGCGGAGACGGTGGCCTCCGAGCCGATGATGCCGATGCCGGTCAGCAGGGAGAAGCCGGTGGCCTTGCCGTTGGCGACGGCGGCGAGGCCCGGTGCGGCGGCCTCGATCCGGGCGCTGCCGGCGCTGATGTCGACACCCTCGCCGATGTAGGCCCGGACGATGCCGGTGAGCCGGGAGATCGGGAACAGGACACTGATCTCGATGGCTGCGATGGTGGCCGCCTTGACCGTCGGGGTGGCCGCCATGGTGGCGTCCGCGTCGATGGTCAACGCGCCGGTGAGGACGAGGGTCAGCAGCCGAGAACTCGGGGAGGCGGCGGCTGCGGAGCCGACGTGCGCGTCCACGACGCCGGAGACGATGGCGATCACGGCACCCACGTTGATCGCGGCCGCCCCGACGCTGAGCATCCGGCTTTCCGACACCGCGGACTGGTTGGCGTTGGCGTCCACGTCGAGGGCGGCGGCGCTCAGGTGCAGGCCCTGGCCGACGTAGGCGCGGGTGGTGCCCTTCACTTCGGCGATCGGGACCATCACGGCCACGCTGAACGCGCCGCCACCGTCGCCGTTGGCCAGCGCGGTCGCAGTCATGGTCGAGAACGAGCGGACGATCACGGTGCCGCCGATCGTCATCACCGGGATCGTCAGCGGGCCGCCCGGGGTGACACCGACCGGGTTGCCGATGAAGGCGTCCACGACGCCGTTGATGGTGGCGTTCGAGGTGACGCCGGAGACTGAGGCGCCGAAGCTGACCGTGATCGCCTGCGTGGTGGCGCTCGCGGTGTAGAGGACGCGATCGGCGGACGAACCGGCCTCGACCCGCAAGCTGCCCGCGGTCATCGAGATCGCCTCACGGACGTAGGCCCGGGTCACTCCATCAACGCTGGCCTGGGGGGCCATGAACGAGATCGCCGCGATCAGGCCGCCGCCGCCGGCGTCGGCTACCGCATTGGCGGTCATGGTGGCGTCGGCGTCGACGACGACAGCACCGGTCACGGTGATCGTCGGACGGAACGCCGACACCACGTCAGGAGTCGGGCCGATCAGGGCCTCCACGGTCGCGGTGTTCTCGATCAACGCGTAGGCGATCGCGCCGGCCCCGGAGATGGCGCCGATGGAGACGATGAAGGAGGTCGCCTCGGCGGAGTAGGTGCCGTTGGCCAGCACCGAGAGGCTGGCCGCGCTGGTGACGCTGCCACCGACCTGCGCCCGGGTGGTTCCCGAGACCCCGGCGGTCGGCAGGTTCGCGCCGAGCGAGATCCCCAGGCCGGCGCTGCCGAGGTCGGAGTTGGCGTCCGCGGTGCTGGTGCCGGTGGCCGTGACGGTGATCGCGCCGACGGAGGCAAGGGTTGCGCTGGCGCCGGTCACGGCCTCCACCACGGAGCCCGCCAAGATCGCGGCGTAGGCCCGGTTGATGCTGAGGGAGGCGACCGCGAGGGCGATGGTGAGGGTTTCGGCGGTGGCGATGTTGGTGCCGGTCGCGGTGATCGTGATGAAGGCCGACGAGGTCACGTCGCCGTCGACCACAGCTCGGGTGTCGGCGCTGATGATGGCCTCGGCGATCATCACGGCGATCGCGGCCGCACCGGCGGCGACGCCGGGCACCTGGGCGGTGACGTTGTTGGTCGACGTGCCGGTCACGGTGACCCCGCCGCCGGTGCCGACAGAGGCGGACGAGGTGACCAGGGCTTCGGTGATCCGGTCGGTCTCGGCGCGGGCGTAGGTGACGCCGGCGGCAAGGATGCCAGTCGCCACGTTGATCGTGTCGGCACGCTGGCTGCCATGGTTTCCGGTGGCGGTCACGGTCAGTCCGGCCAGGCCCAGCGGACCATGCCCGCCGTAGGCCGCCTGGGTCGTTCCGGCCAGGGTCGCGACCGCGACCACACCGGAGATGCCGGCGCCGACGCCGCCCTGGATGCCGTAGGCCTTGGCCTGCGGGGAGACGGTCGCGATCGCGGTGACGGTGGCACCGAGGACGCCACCGGCGTCCGTGCCGAGCGGATCGGAGGCGATCGCGACGTCCCCGACCGAGGCGATGGTGTCGCCGTCCGCGTTCAGGATCGAGATGGACGCTCCGGCGGCCACTCCGGCGATCGCGGCGCTGATCGAGAGGGTCCAGACCGTCCGGGTGGCGTTGGCGGTGACGATGATGCCGCCGCCGGCCCGTCCGAGAGTGGCGTTGTCGAGGACTTCCGCCTTCTGGGTGGCGGTGGTGGTGAGCACCACGACCTGGCCGTTGATCGTGACCAGGCCGACGCCGCCGCCCAGGGCCAGGCCGCTGGACTTCTCGGTGGTGGTGGCCTCGACCTCGATCGTGTCGCCGGCACCGCTGCCCGCGAACAGTTCGGCATCGGCCCCGACGGTCGCCTGGACGTTGCTGTGGATGTTGAGCACCAGGATGCCGGCGCCGATCGCGGCGACGCCGCCGGTCACCACGCCGGCCAGACCGAAGACGGTCAGCATCTCCTTGGCCCGGAAGACGATGTCGCCATCGGTGACGACCCGGCCCAGGATCGAGGCGGTGGTGCCGACCGGCAGGGCTCCGGCACCCAGCGCGGTCGCCGTGGGAGCCGTCGGGGCCGCGTTGTCGACGGAGCTGTTGGCTTGGCCGAGACCGGCACCGAGGTAGCCGTTGACCTTGTCGTCGCTGGGGTTGTAGACGTCCCATTCGGCCGTGTTGACCGTGGGCGCCGTCGCCAGGGTGACGTCGTCGTTAGCCAGGTAGCGGCCGCCCGCGTAGCTGACCACGTCGCCCTTGGCGTAGCTGTTGCCCGAGTTCCAGGTGCCGCGCTCGACGGTGGAGGTTCCGTTGAGGCCGTCCTTGAACCCGCCGTCGCCCTCGGCCACGGAGTCGGAGTCGGCGACCGCGTCCGCGTCATCGTTCTGCAGCGGGTTTGACTCGTTGGCGACCCAGCGAGCGGTGTCCACGGTCGGGTTGCTGTTGCCGATCGTGGTGATGTCTTCGCGGGCGGCGTAGGTCTGGCCGCCGAAGGTCACCTTGTCACCGATGTCGTAGGCGGTGTTGGTACCCCAGGCACCCTTGTCGACACCCTCGGGGGATTCTTCGTAGGTGGTGGTCGCGGCGGTGCCGACGGTCCACACGGCGACCGAGCCGGCGACGCCGACGAAACCGATGCCGAGGCTGATCGCGTAGCTCTGCACGTCCTTGTGGGAGAGCGCGTAGACCGCCACGTCGCCGTTGGCCTTGACGTCGGTGCCGGCCAGGATCGAGGCCTGAACGGTGACGTTGAGCACGCCGATGTCGACGCCGCCGCCGGCTCCGACGAAGCCGCCGCCCGCACCGCCGCCGACCGTGACGGTCTTGGCCCGGTCGGTGGCCGCGACGTTGACGCCGGCATCGGAGGCCGCGCCGGCCAGGCTGCCGTTGACCACGGTGTTGGCGCCGAGCAGGGCCTTCACCGTGACCGTGATCAGGGTGACGCTGACCCCGCCGGCGATGCCGACGAAGCCGCCGCCGATGCTGGCGGTGACGCCGACGATGTCTTCGGAGGAGTTGGCCTGGACGGCCAGACCGTGGAAGCCGCCCAGGGTGCCGAAGCCGCTGCCGACCAGGTTGCCATTGCTGATTCCGGTGAGCCCGGTGCCGTTACCGCGGGCGGTCAGGTTGCCGCCGGCGCCGGTGAAGGCCCGGACGTCCTTGTTCACCACGGCGACGCCCACGGCTGCCCCGACACCGACATACCCGACGGCCAGGCTGGCCTGGATCAGGATCAGGCGGGTGTCGTCGGCGGCCAGGACGGCCAGGTCGCCGCCGGCCACGACCAGGGCCAGGGTCCCGATGCTGGCCCAGGTGTGCACAGTGAGCACGGTGACGCCGACGCTGCCCGCCACGCCGACGGTCCCGCCGCCGACACCGGCGACCACCGAGATGATCGTGTCCTTGCCGGTGGCGCTGACCACGACGTCGTCCGCCGCGTACACGTCGGCACTGTCACCGATCCAGGCATCGGTGGTCAGGCTGACCACCCGGACGCCGACCGGAACGGCCACGCCGGCGGTGCCGCCGACGGCCAGGCTGCCCGCGATGCCGAGCTCGTAGTACTGGTTCGCGGCCACCACGAGCACCGACTGCGCGGGGTTGGCGCCGGCGGCCGGGCCGCTGCAGGCCAGGTTGCAGTTGATCTGGGCGAAGTCCCCGATGCTGGCGGACGTGCTCGCCGAGGTGACGTCGATCGACCCGGCCAGGTTGACCGCCGCGGTGCCGCCGATACCGGCGCTGATCCCGACGGCGGCGACCTCGTCGCTGTTGGTGGCGGTGACGGCCACCCCGCGGAAGGTCGGGTTGGTCGTCGCGGTGATGATGCGGGGACCGTACGCGCTGGCGTCGCCGGCCGGGGTCTGGCCCTGCGGGACGAGGCTGTGCGAACGTCCGGTGGTGCCGAGGAGGGTCAAGGCGATCGGCGCCCCGCCCTTGGTGGCGCTCAACTGGTAGGCGTTGCCGACGGCCGAGACGATGTAATAGGTGGCCCCATCAGCCAGCCCGCTGATCGGGTTGCCGCCGCCGGAGGAGTAGACGACCGCATCGTCGACGCCGAGCGTCTGGCCGTCCAGCACCAGGGTGTAGGGCAGGGTCAGCGTGGAACCCGACACCACGCCCGCTGCTCCGGGATCGAACCGGGGTGAATCGTCGTCGCGGACACCGGCCTGGTTCGTCGGCACCAGCCGGTGGCCCGTCCCGCTGCCGCCGCTGATCCCGACCACAGACCCGTCCACGGCGTCGAGCAGGCGGACTTCGGTGGCACTGACCAGGTCGATGTAGTACAGCCCGCCGTCGACGAGGCCGGTGATCGGCGTGCCGTAGCCGGCGTCGTAGAGCACCTGCTGGTTCTGGGTGAAGCCGTGGGTGTAGCCGAGATCGATCACGTTGCCGGTGATCGCTCCCGCGCCGAACCGGGTGTCGATGGTGGTCACCGTGTAGCCGCCGCTGTTCACGGTGAGCGCCGTCCCGCCGCCGAGGCCGACCACGCGGGCGTAGTCGCCGATCCAGGCGTGGGTGTTCTTGGTCACGACCGGGACGGCTACCGCTGCCCCGACCGCGGCGGTGCCGCCACCGGAGATGTTGCCGGCGATCACGTTCAGGGTCAGCCGCTCGTCGGCGGAGACCCGGACGCTGCCGTCGGCGGTCACGTCGACGCCGTTGCCCAGTGCCGTGCCGTGGGCCAGGTAGGCCCGGGTGGTGACGTTGATCACCGAGACGCCCGCGTTCACCGTGACCGCCGCGGTGCCGCCAAAGCCGGCTCCGACTGCGATCGAGGTGATGTCCTCGGAGGAGGCGGCGTCCACGGTGAGGTTGCCCTTGACCGTGAGATTGCTGTTGGCGCCGATCGCGGCCAGCGTGTCCTTGGTCAGCACGATCACATCGACGCCCGCGCCGACCCCGGCGGTGCCGCCGATCGCCAGAGCGCCGACGATGTCGAGGATGTCGGTATGGTCGCTGGCGAACACCTTCGCCGATTGGCCGCTCAGTGCTCCGGCCTGGCTGCCGTTGAGGGTGGTTCCCGGGCCGATCTGCGCGTGAGTGACATGGTTCACGGTGTTGACCGCGACCGAGCCGGCCACCCCGGCCGTGCTGGCGCCGCCGCCGGCGATCACGATGATCAGGACGTCCGCCGACTGGGTGGCGGAGACGACCAGGCCGGTGCTCCCCCAGGCCCGTAGCCCGGCGTTCGCGGCGATGGCGATGTCTTCGGAGCCGACCCAGGCCAGGACGGTGGTGTTCTTGACCAGGATCACCGCGGAGATGCCGACCCCCGCGCTGGAGCCGAAGGCCAGACCGCCGGCGAAGAGGATGATGTCCTCGGCGGTGTCGCTGGCGCTCACGGTGAGGTTGCCGCCTGCGAACACGGTGGTCGGGGCCGCAGCGGTGCTGGCGATGTAGGCGCGGACGCCGTTGGTGAGCACGACGACCACGATCGAGGCTGAAACCCCGGCGGTTCCGGTGGCGGCAGCGGCTGAGGCGGCGATCACCAGGAACTCTTCGGTGGAGGTGGCCGTGATCGCGATGTTGCCGCCCGCCGAGACGGTGCTGCCTGCGCCGATGCCGGCCCGGACGTCCGAGGTGATCACCTGGACGACCACCCCGGCGCCGACGCCCGCGGTGCCCATCGAGCCGCCCAGGCCACCGGCGCCGCTGGCCACGACCAGGCTGTGTACCGCGCTGAGGCTGATCGTCTGTCCGGCACCGCCGACGGTGGTCTGGTTGACCGAGTTGTTCGCGCCCAGGGTTGCCCAGGTGGTAACCGTGAACACGTCGACGACGACCGAGCCGCCGACCGCCACGTTGCCCGAGGAGACCGCTGCGCCGACGGCGACGCTGAGCAGGGTGATGTTGCCCAGCACCGGAATCTCGGAGGCGAAGACGTCCATCGCCGCAATGCCGGAGGTGGCGAGCACGCTGAGCGCGCCGGCGACGTTGATCACGGCCGAACCGGCCACGGTCGCCTTGACCGACAGGGTGACCACGTTCACGGCGACCGAGGCGCCGACCGAGGTGCCGGTGCCGAAGGCTCCGGCCAGCGCGAGCGCCTGGATGCCCATCGGCGCGGAGGCGGCGATGGTCATCGCCGCGGTGGAGGTGAGGGTGGCGCCGCTGCCGATCGTGGCCTCGTAGGTGAAGAGGGCCACGTTGACCGCGATCGAGCCGGCCACGCTGGTGCTGCTCTGCGCACCACCGGCCGAGGAAAGGCCCCAGGCCTGGACGTCGTTGCGTTCGCCGGCCGGGGTGATCGCTTCGACCCGGACGCCGACGCCGCTCAGCGTGACGCCGCTGCCGAGGGTGGCCAGGTTGTCCACGTCGACGAAGTTGAAGCCGACCGCTGCCCCCACGTTGGTGCTGTTGCTCATGTTGACCGCCAGGCCGATCGCCTGGGCGACGGCATCGACGTGCGCGACCGCACGGACGCCGACCTCGCCGGAGGTGCCGATCAGGCTGCGATTGGCGGCCACGATGGCGGAGTTTTCGACAACGATCCAGTTGAACGCGATCGCGGCGCCGACGCCGGTGCCCGAGGAGCCCTGGCCGCTCTGCCCGCTGCTGGTGGAGCTGGCACTCGAGGTCTGATCGCCCGAGCTGGGCAGGGTCGAGGTGGTGCCCTGGGTGGCCGAGGTGTTCTGCACCTGGCCGTCGGCCTCGCTGTCGGCGCTGGAACTGGCCGGACTGTTGCCCTCGGCGCTGGCGTAGGAGGTGGCGGTGACGTCGACGGTGGAGGTGGCCTCGACCAGGACGGACGATCCGGTGAGGCTGCGCCCGGTGCCGGCCGAGGTGGTCGGCAACAGCACGTTCACGGTGATCGCCGCGCCGACCGAGACGCTCGACCCGGCCGACTTGGCGTCCGACTCGGTGAGCAGGGTGGCGACGTAGCCGGCCGTGACCGCGACCGCGCCACTCGACGTGGCGCCGCTGGCCTGGGTGCCCAGGTAGGCGGTGGTGGTCGTGTCGGGAAGGATCGCCAGGGCGACGCTCGGCGCCACCGACGTGCTGCCCTTGGCGCCGGCGACGGCCTTGGTGGTGACGATGTCGGAGGCTTGGGCCCGGACGGTCAGGCTGGTCACCAGCCCGGTCAGCGGCACGTTGTCGGCGATCGAGGCGGTGGTGGTGTTCGGCGTGGCGACGTTGATCGCCACCGAGGCGCCGACGCCGGTCGCGCTGGAGCCGGTGCCCTGAGCGTCGGCGCGGGCGGTCGCCTTCAGCGTCCGCAGGGACTCGGCCGCGATCGAGACCGCTCCGCCGCCAGCGGCGATGCTCGCCCCGGCGGGGACCAGTGCCGTCGTGGTGGTGATCACGATGTTGATCGCGATCGACCCGGCGATCGAGGTGTTGGTCTTGCCGGCGCCGGAGTTGGCGTTGGCCTCGAAGTCGTGGGCGTTGCCCAGGCCACCGGTCATCAAAGCCTCGACCGACAGGCCCTTGCCGTTCAGGGTGGAGGAACCAGTGGTGGCCGTGTTGGTCACGTGGCCCACGTTGATCGCCACAGCCGCGCCGATCCCGGTGGAGCTGCCGCCACCGCCGCCACCGGCCTTGCCGACTGCCTGACCGTCCGCGGAGGCGAGAGCATCGGTGTGCGCGGAGCTGCGAACCTCGATCGCCCCGCCGGCCACGATGGTCAGGCCGTTCACCAGCCACGCGCTCGAGACGGTGAAGGCGAGGTTGACCGAGATCGCGGCGGCGACCTTGATGCTTTGGCCGTTGCTCTGCGCCTGCGGGGTCCCATTGGTGGGGTTGGAGCCACCGGCCCCGTTGCTGGCTGCGGTGGAGTCGGCGTTGCTGCGCTCCCCCGCGACCTGCTGGTCGACGCCGTTGCTGGCACCGGGAGCACCGGCGTCACCGTCGCCGGGGGCACCCGCCGCACCGGCCTTGGTGGTGGTCGAGGTCGTGGACGAGCCGAGGGCCTGGACGCGCACCCCATCGGAGGCGGCCGTGCCGGCGTTGGCGTTGCGGGCCAGCCAGGCCTGGACGGTGTGCTCGGCGTAGGTGAGGCCCAGCGCGATCCCGACGGCGGTGGAGTTGCCCTTGGCGTCACCTTCGGCGGTGGTGACGGCCGAGGCGGTCTGGGTGGCGGTGATGTCGATCGCGCCGGTGTTGTCGATCAGGGTGCCGGACGTACCGACGAAGGCCTGGGTGAGCACCAGGTGGATCGCCACGGCGATGCCTGGGGTGACCGCGGTCTCCTTCGCCGCGCCGCCGGCGATGGCTTCGGTGATCAGCGCATCGGTGGTGGTCGCGGTGACCGCGATGTCGTCGGCCCCCAGCAGCACGGTGCCGTTGCGATCCGCGCGATGGTGTCGGTGTCGATGATGGACAGAGCGACGGAGAGGCCGACCCCGGTGTTGGCGGCCGGGGTGTCGAACCCGCCGGCCTTGGCCGAGGTGGTGGTCGAGGAAAGGTAGGTGGCGTTGAGGGTGACGTCACCGGCGCCGGCGTTGACGCTGGCGGCATCGAGGGCGGCGGTGGTCCGGCTGATCACGATGGTCAGGGAGAGCGAGCCGGCCACACCGGTCTTGCCCCCGCTGGCACCCGACACGCTGGTGGCGCCGAAGCTGTGCGCGTCCGGGTCGGTGCCGGCGTCTGGGCCGTCCCGGTTGCGGGCGACGGTGCTGATCCCGTTGGCGGCCAGGGTGGTGGCCGTCCCGACGGTGGCCTGGTTGGTGTTGTCCGCGTAGGCGATGGCGACCGCGACCCCGACGGTGGTGGCGTCGGCGTTGGAGGTCTTGGCCGAGCCGTCCGCCTTCGCGGTGACCGTCGTCCGGGCGCCGGATTCGATGATGATGGCGCCGCCGGCGACGATCACCAGACCGGTCAGAATGGCCGCCCGGCTGGTCGACCAGCCGAGGCTGATTCCGATCGCGGCGGCGACGCTGACGGTGCCTGAGGAGTTGCTGGCCGACGGCGTGCCGTTGCCGGCCTGGGTGCCCTGGGCACCGGCCCCGGTCGCGACGGTGTCGGCGTTGGCGCGCTCACCGGCGACCTGCTGGTCGACCCCGTTCGCGGGCGTCGAGCCGGTCTCCTGCGGAGAACCGGCGGCCGACGCGGTGGCGTCGGCGGTGACCACCGAGGCACCCAGCGCCGTGACCGTGATCGTGCCGGCCGCGTTAAGGCTGCGCTTCACCAGCGCCTCAACGGTGTGCACGGCGTAGGTGAAGGCCAGGGCGATCCCGACCGAGGTGTCGCTGCCCTCGGTGTCGCCGGACGCGATGGTCTTGGCTTGGGCGTCCTGCTCGGCGATCACACTGACGTCACCGACCGCGACGGTGATTCCGCCATTGAACCCGAGCGAGGCCCGGGTGGTCACATTGCTGATCGTGATCGCGATCGCCGGCGCGACAGCGGTGGCGCCCTTGGCGCCGGTCTTCGCGGTGGTGGTGGTGTCGTGGCTGGTGTGGCCGGCGATCAGGATGTCGTCGCCGCCACTGACCCCAACCCCATCGGCGATGCCCGCGGTGACCACGTCGTCGATCACGCTCAAGGCGAAGGAGACGCCGACGCCGGTCTTGGTGCCGGAGATCCCGTCCTCACCGGGCAGTGCCTCGGTGACCGTGATCGAGGTGGAGGAGGCGGTCGAGTTGACGTTCCCGCCACCGGCGCTGATGGTCGCGTTGATCATCGCGTCGGCCAGGATCTCGATCACGGTGATCGCGATCGACCCGGCCACCCCGAGGTCGCCGCCGCCGGCGCCGGAGGTGGCGCTGGCTCCGAACTGGTTGGTGGCGGTTGGCACGGTGGCCGACGTGGAGACACCGACGGCGCTCACCGGTGCGTTGATCGTCGCGTCCAGCAGCAGGTTGGCGTAGGTGATGGCCACCGCGGCGCCGATCGCCGTGCCGCCGGCTGCGGTGGCCGACGACCCGTCCGCGCTCGAGGTGGCGGTCGACTCGCCCACGGCGTCCAGCACGACCGTTGGGAGGTTCCGGCCGCAGGTGCCTCAGCGGAGCCCGAGTTGGCCGCCCCGGCATCGGCTGCCCGCTGATCGGCGAAGCCGCGCTGATCGGCGGTCTCGCCGTCGACACCACCGGGGTTGGCGTTGGGGTCGCTCTCCTCAGGTGCCCCAGCAGCGGATGCTTGGGCTTCGGTGGTCACCGACGACTCCGAGGCCGCGTGGAACGAGATCCCGCCGGTGGTCGCGGTCAGCGCCCGACCGGTCACCGCCCGGGCGGTGTGGTTGCCGATGGCCAGCGCGAAGGCGATTCCGACAGCCGCACTGGAGCCACCCTCGGCATCGCCGGCGGCGACGGCCGCCGCGCCGGCGACCTGGTCGGCGGTGGCGACCACGGAACCGAGGGACGTGGTGCCGCCCGTTCCGAAGGACGCCGACACGGTCACATTGGAGATCACGATCCCGATCCCGGGAGCTACCGCCGTGGTGCCGGCGGCACCGGTCTTCGCCGTGGTGGTCGAGGTGTGGGACTGGTCGGCATCGAGGGTGACCACGGTGGCACCGGTCACCAGCACCCCGTCGCCGACCCCGGCGAGCACGGAGTCGTCGATGATGCTGAGCGCGAAGGACGCCCCGATGCCCAGGTCGCTACCGGCACCGCCGTCATCGTCGGGCAGTGCTTCGGTGGTCGTGGTCGAGGTGGACGAGGCCGTTGAGGTGAGCGCTCCAGCCAGCGTGACCGGGCCCAGGATCCGCGCGTCGGCATCGATCGTGACCACCAGGATGGCGATCGAACCGGCGATCCCGAGGTCACCGCCGCCGGCGCCCGAGGTCGCCTTGGCGCCGAAGGTGTTCGCGGCGGCCCCGGCGGCTGACGTGCTGAGCGATCCGCTGGTGGTGACCGTTCCCCGGACGGTGGCGTCCTTGACCAGGTGCGCCACGGTGACGGCCACGGCTGCGGCGATAGAACTTCCGCCGGCATTGGTGGCGGCCGAGCCGTCCGCTTCGGAGGTTGCGGCGCTGCTGCCATCGGCGGTCAGGCTGAGCGAGCCGGCGGTGATGCTGACCCGGCGTCCAGTCCGGCGTCCACCGAGACGCTGACCACGGTGATGGCCACGGCTGCGGCAACGCTGATCGTGCCGGACGAAGACCCGGCTGAAGGGGTGCTCGCCGCGCCGGAGTCGCCGCCGGCCGGAGCCAGTGAGTCGGCATTGTTGCGCTCGCCGGCGACCTGCTGGTCAACCCCGTCCGCCGGGGCGGAGCCGTCGTCTTCGGGAGCGCCGGTGGCCGAGGCCGTGGCGCTGGTGGACACGCTGGAATCGGACGAGGCGTCAAAGCTGGCCACCCCGCCGATCAGCAGATCGTCATACGTGCTGGCGACGATGGAGTGGTCGGCGAAGGCGAGAGCGATGGCCACCCCGACCGCGGCGTTCACGCCGTTGGTGGCATCACCGGCGGCGATCACATCCGAGCTGACCGTCTGGTTCGCCTCGACGTCCGCCGAGGCAAGAGAGACGCCTACTCCGGTGTCCACCAGGGCGAAGACGTGCAGGTTCGTGATGGCCAGCGCGACGGCTGCGGCGACGTTGATCCCGCCTCCGGCGGCACCGGTCCGGGCGGTGGTGGTGACCGCGTGCTGCTGGCTCGCGCTGAGGCTCAGCGCCGGGCTGCCGGCGACGGTTCCCACCACGGTGGCAGTCGTCGTGTCGTTGACGATGGCAATCGCGATCGAGGCGCCGATCCCGGCGTTGGTGGCCGAGCCGGTGTCCTCGCCCGGGAGGGCTTCGACGGTCGTGGCGGCGACCGAGGCGCCCTCCGCGTCCAGGACCGAACCGTTGACGGTGCCGGTGACCGTCGCGGTGGTGGCGAGGGTGGCGATGACAAGGGCGAACGAGCCGGCCACACTGACATCGCCTCCCCCGGCTCCGGAGGTGGCTGTGGCAGTGAAGGTGTGGGTGGCATCGGGGGCTGTGTTCACCAGCGACTTCAGCGTGGTCGGAGCGTTGACCGTTCCGGCGACGGTGGAGGAGTTGGTGACGTCAGCCAACGTGATGGCTACGGCGACTCCGATGCTGGCCGGTGGCCCGCGCTCGATCGTGGCCGTTCCGTCGGCGGTGGTCAGCGCGTCGGTGTTGGCGGCGGTGGCCAGGGTGACGCCTCCGGCGGTCACGACGACGGCGGGCATGATCGTGGCCAGGGCGTGCGTGGTGATCAGGTTGATCGCGATCGCGGCGGCAACCGCGACCGGTCCACCGGAGCCTTGCGCCGGCGGAGTCTGCTGGGTGCCGGAGCCGCCGACCCCATTGGCGGCTGCGGCGGAATCACCGAAACCACGCTGCCCGGCGGCCTGCGCGTCGGGTGAGGGGGTGCCGCTGCCGTCGGCCGGGGCGCCGTTGGCCGAAGCGGACGCGCTGGTGGTGCTGCTGTCAGCGCCGGTGGCGGAGAGGTCGATCAATCCCCCAGCGGTGATGCTGCGCGCGACCTCTGCCTGGACGAGATGGTTGGCCACAGTCAGGGCGAGGGCTGCGCCGATCGCGGCATTGGCCCCGACCGCATCGCCGGTGGCGCTGGTGGTGATGCTGACGCTCTGGCTGGCGGTCAGCTGCAGGGTGCCGCCGAGGCTGAGCAGCGCACCGGTGCCGATCCGGGCGATGGTGGTCGCATTCGAGATGGTGATCGCCACCACGGCCGCCACGGCGGTGCCGCCGGCTGCGCCGCCGGTCGCCGTTGTGGGGTGGGCACCCAGCGCGCTGGCCGTCAGGTCGAGGTCGTCGGCACCGATGAGGCCGGCTCCGTTGGCCAGGCCGGCGGAGGTGGACGGGGCGATAACGGTGAGGGCGACCGAGGCGCCGATGCCGAGGTTTCCGTCCGTGCTCGGGTTGGCGCCGGGCTGCGGGGCTGCGGTCACCGTGGTGATCAGGTTGCTGCCCGCGGTCAAGCTCAGGGAGGCTCCGCCCAGCGAGGCGGCACCGGTGGCGCCCAGGCTGGCTTCGGTCTCGACGTCGGTGATGCCGACGGCGAGGGCGCCGGCCACACCGGGAGCGGTCAGGCCCTGCCCGGAGATCGCCGAGGCGAGGACGGTGTCATTGGTCGGGTTGTCGGCGAGCACCTGGACGGAGCCGGCCGTGATGCCGAGCACGCCGAGGAGTCGGGCGAACGTCCGTGCGTTGAGCAGGGTGATCGCGACCGCTACCCCGACGCCGGTGCCGGTGCTGGTGACGCTGCCGCTGTTGGCCGCGGTCGAGGCCGACCGGGTGCCGTGGGCTCGGACGCCGAGGACGCCGCCGGTGCTCACCGTGCCACCGTCGAGGAAGGCCTCGGTGAGGCTGGCCAGGTAGGCGAAGGCGATCGCGGCGGCCACGTTGATGCTGCCGTCGTTGGTGTTGGCGTTGCCGGCCGGGTTGCCGGGGGTGGCGCTGGCCTGATTGGGCTGGCTGCCGGACTGGTTGGCGGTGGCACCGTTGGCACTCGCGGTCGCCAGCGCGGCGGCCGAGGAGGTGGAGGTCGCGATCACGGTCACCGAGGCGCCGTTGAGGGTGGCGCCGGTGGCCCGGGCCCTGGTGGTCTCGTCCACGACCGAGACGCCGATGCCGGCACCGTTGTTGGCCGCCCCGGCGTTGCCGTCGCTGGTCACCGTGTTCGTGGTCAGGGCCTCGAGCAGCACCGCGCCGGTGGCGAGGATCGCGGAGGCGGCATCAACCAGAACCTGCGAGCTGGTCACCAGGTGGGCCCAGGCTGCGGCCGCATTGGTGGTCGACGATCCGAACAGCGCCGCCCCGATCGCCGGGTTGGACGCGGTCACGGTGACCTCGCTGTGCAGCGTCGCGCCCCCGGCGGTGGCGTTCACCTGGCTGGCCCCGGTCACCTCGACCAGTGCGCCGGCGTTGATCACCAGGATCAGCAGTTGCTCGGTCGGTGGCGTGTTCACGGTGCTGGCGGTGGCATTCAGGGTGACCGACCCGCCGGTGAGCGAAGCCCCGTTGATCAGCCGGACGGCCGCCGTCGGGCTCGCCGTGGTCAGGTAGTCGACTCCGCTGAGCACCGTGCTGCCGTTGTCACTGGCCAGTCCTTGCAGCGAGACCGCGCCGCTGGTGGTGAGCTGGGCGCCGTCCAGGACGATCGTTTCGGCGAAGGCGGTGAACGGGATCAGCCCCAGGTTGATCGCACCGCTGATGGTCAGCAGGTCGATGCCGCCGAGCCCGTCGATGGTCAGCGAGCCGGTCGGAATGTCGAACTCCAGCACCTCGGCATTGTCCGCGTCGAAGATCAGCTTGCCGGGAGTGGCCGACGGGGTGAGGGTCATCACGTCGTCGCCGCCGGTCGCGCCGAGCGAGAGGTTGGGGGCCGCGGTGATCTCGATCGGCTCCAGCCCGACGTAGGCGTAGCGCACTCCGCCGATCTCCAGCAGGCCCGAATGCGGGTCGTAGGCGATGGCCCGGACGGACCGTCCGGCGGCGTTGACCTTGAGGCTGTCGAAGCCCCCAGCTCCGCCGTCGATCACGCCGACCACGTCACCGGCGGCGGCGAAGTCGAACGTGTCCTGGTTATCGGCGGCACCGGTCAGGTTCTCGAAACCGTCGAAGGCGACGCCTGCCACCGAGCCGACCCCCAGTCCGGTCACCGACCAGACGAGGTCTTGGGCCGGACCGAGCAGGGTGTCGACACCGCCGCCGCCGGAGATCCGGACGGTTCGTCCGCCGACCAACCCGGAGAGCAGCAGCCGGTCGTTCAGCGACCCACCGGCCACCAGCAGCCAGCTGGAATCGGGGGCGAGGTCGGCGTCCTCGGCATCATGCGCGTTGACCAGCGACACGCCGTCGGAACCGAACCGCAACTCGTGGTCGAACGCTTCGCCGTCGATCAGCGAGGCGGTGGCACCTTGGTCGCCAAGCGCCCAGCGGGTGATCCGAGCCGACAGCTCGACTCCCCCAAGGTCCCCCAGGAACAGGGTGGCGCGGCGGAACCCCGCCCGAGCGCTGGTCACGGTCACGGTCACGGTCACGCTCTCACCGGCAGCCAGACTGCCGGGAAGCGAACTGACCGTGAAGGCACCGGACGGGTCGTCCAACGCCGCCGAAAGGTCGAGCGTCTGGGAGCCGTTGTTGGTCACGGTGAAGGTCTGGGTCGTTCCCGAGGAGGGCCTGATCTGACCGAAATCAAGGCTGTTCGCACTGACCGTCACGTCCTGGGCACCGGTGGTCGACGCCTCCTGGACCTGCGTGAACTCCATCATGGTGGGTTCGGCGTACAACATCATGGTCACCGGCTCAACTCGGTCACCGGCTCTGACTCGTCGGTCACTGACTCGTCGGGCGCTGACCCATCGGTCGCGCTCTCGTCGGTCGCGCTCTCGTCGGTCACCGGCTCGTCCGTTACCGGCTCGTCCGTCACCGGCTCGTCCGTCACCGGCTCGTCCGTCACCGGCTCGTCGACGACGGTGTCATCGACTACTGGCTCCGGATCGGGAGCAGGTTCGGGGTCCGGCTCGGGCTCGGGTTTCGGCGTCGGCTCGGGCTCAGGGGCGGGCTCAGGTTCCGGTTCCGGGGCAGGCTTGGGTTCTGGCGCGGGCTCGGGTTCCGGTGCGGGCTCGGGGGCAGGCTCGGGGTCTGAAGCGGGCTCCGCCGCAACGGCCTTCTCTTCGGCGGGGGCCGCCTCCGCGGTCGTCGTCTCCTCCGAGGGTAGGACGGGCCCAGTCAGGGCCATCCCTCCGCCCCCAGAGGCAGCTGCTGTACTCAAGTCGGCGCGGGTGACGTCGTGGGACGTGTGCGGATCGAGCTCGTCGGCCATCAACCCAGAACTGGCGTGTCCGAACCCGAGGGCGTGGCCCATCTCGTGACGCAGCACGGTCACCAGGCTCATCCGCGACCAGCCCCAGCCGGCCGCATCGACGTCGACCGTGACCCGCTTGCCACTCGCGTAGCCCAACTCGCGTCCGGGCAGGTCGCCGACGCTGACCCGGATTCCCGAGGTGTCGGCCCCCAGCGCACGCCAATCGGCCGCCGCCTGAACCACGGCTCGGGCCAGCTCACGCCGGGTCAACTGGTCGGTGCCGGAGCCAGTCGGAGCGCCGGCCCCCCGCAACGCCTGGCCCGCCGGCACGACGGAGTTCCAGAAGTTGCGGGTTTGCTGGAAAAGCTGTGCCAACCGATCGGGGGCGGGGGCGAAGCTCTCGTCGAGGCGGCTTTCGGAGGCCACCGCACCGGTAGCGCCGAACGGAACCGTCATCGCCACCACGAGGCCGGCCACCGTGGCCCGGAAGAAGCCGGTGTGGCCGTGACGAGTCAGCAAGAGAGCGCCGCGACGGGCGGCTGCTCCAGCTTGCTGGTGGCGATTCACGCGGTGACTCCTGGGGTTGCGATCATCGGAGGGGGGCTCCGAAGAAAAGCCTGACACGCTGCAACTTCCGAACGGAAGGGGCGGTTTGCTGAATTCGCTAAATTGGGCATACGCAACTTTGCGTACCCCCCGGAGCGCTAAATTTTGCCGTGAGACCCCAATTCTCCTAGCCAGGCTCGTATTCACGCCATCGCAGTGAGTGCTCGCGCACAAGGTTGCGGCTACGCGCGCTCCAGTACGTCATCCGATTGATGAAATCATAACGGTAGTCAGGATTTCTCCCGATGGCACGGCGATCACCCTTGCCGGCACTCGCCAAGACGATCGACGACACCTTGTACAAACCCTGTACAACAGTAGTTGAAGGCTCTACTGTTGAGTCAGCGGGAAGCACCCGCACGGCACAGGAAAGAGACACACATGAAGCGTTTCGTAGCATCTGCGATCGTGGCCCTGGTGGCCCTCGGCGCCACTGCCACCTCGGCGGCGGCCGATCCCGGCGGCGCTCCGGCCGTCCACGGCCTCTCCGGCGCGGAGTGGGGCAAGGCGGTCAGCGGACTGGCCAAAGCGGGCATGATGCCCTTCCACAAGTGAGCCCAACCAACTGAGCCAGCCCAGCTGACGCCGACGTGGGAGTGGTGACGTCACCACTCGCCGAGACCACGTCGGGGTCAGCTGGGCTACTTGTGTCCAGAAATTTCACCCCCGTGGGCGCCTGTCGAGCTCATATACGCCTCGACGGTCGAAATTCACCCACTTTTTTCTGGCTTCTCGTGCCTGCAGACCGCGGGCTGAGGGTTACTCACCAGAGGGCAGGGCGGCTAGCGTGGCGCTCAGACCAACTGAAAGAGGACGCCATGAACATCACCCTGGGCACCGAGGATTGGTGGAAGGGCGCGGTCGTCTACCAGATCTATCCCCGCTCCTTCGCCGACTCCGACGGCGACGGCATTGGGGACATCCCCGGTATCACCAGCAAGCTCGACTACCTCAGTGACTTGGGCGTCGACGTGCTCTGGCTCTCCCCGGTTTACAAATCTCCCCAGGACGACAACGGCTACGACATCAGCGACTATCAGGACATCGATCCGCTGTTCGGCACCCTCGACCAGATGCGGGAGTTGATCGAACAAACCCACCAGCGCGGCATGAAACTGGTGATGGATCTGGTGGTCAACCACACCTCCGATGAGCACGCCTGGTTCATCGAAAGCGCGTCCTCGAAGGACAACCCGAAGCGCGACTGGTACATCTGGCGCGACCCCCGCGACGGCGCCGAACCGAACAACTGGCAGTCTGCCTTCTCCGGCCCGGCGTGGCGTTTCGATGAGCGGACGGGGCAGTACTTCCTGCACATCTTCTCCAGCAAGCAGCCCGATCTGAACTGGGAGAACCCCGACGTCCGCGAAGCCGTCTACGCGATGATGCGCTGGTGGCTGGAGCAGGGGGTCGACGGCTTCCGGATGGACGTGATCAACCTGATCTCCAAGGAGCCCGGGCTGCCCGACGGCGACGGTGGCTCCTTCCACCCCAACGGCCCGCGGATGCACGAGTTCCTGCAGGAGATGAACCGCAACGTGCTCCGCGACCGGGGGCTGATCACTGTCGGCGAGATGCCGGGCTGTTCGGTCGAGGACGCGCGCCTCTACACCGACCCGAGCCGGCACGAACTGAACATGGTGTTCACCTTCGAACACATGGGTTTGGACGTGCTTCCCGGCGGTCAGAAGTGGGACCTAAAGCCTCTGGAGTTGACCGACCTGAAGCAGAATCTCAACGCCTGGCAGAAGGGCCTGGAGAGCGTCGGCTGGAACTCGCTCTACTGGAACAATCACGATCAGCCGCGCATCGTCAGCCGTTGGGGCAACGATGCCGAGCATCGGGTGGCCAGCGCAAAGGCGTTCGGCACGGTGCTGCACCTGATGCACGGCACGCCCTACGTCTACCAGGGTGAAGAGTTCGGCATGACCAACGCCCACTTCACCGCCCTGGAGCAGTATCGCGACCTGGAGGCGCTCAACTGGGCCGCGGAGGCGACCGGGCAAGGACGGCCGTTGGAGTCGATCCTGGCCTCGCTCGCGGTGAAGAGTCGGGACAACGCCCGGACGCCGGTGCAGTGGGATTCGGGCCCGCAGGCCGGCTTCACCACCGGTGACCCGTGGATCAGCGTGAACTCCAACTGCGCCGAGATCAACGCCGAGGCGGCCGTGGCCGATCCCGAGTCGGTCTGGCATCACTACCGGGCGCTGATCGGGCTGCGGCACACCCACGCCGTGGTGGTGAACGGTGACTTCAACCTGCTCTGGCCCGAGGACCCCCAGTTGTTCGCCTACCAGCGAGGACTGGACGGCCAGACCCTGACTGTGGTGGCCAACCTGTCCAACCAGCCGGCCGAGCTTCCCGAGGCGGTGGCCGGTGAGGCGATCCTGGGCAGCCCCGCCAGCTCGCTCGGCCCGTGGGAGGCGTTCGTCACGCTCAGCTGACCGCCGAAGGGGGGCACTGCTGGTACCCCGAACAGCAGTGCCTTCCCTGTTCTGCCCAACTGGTGTGCGATGGAGGGCATGCGAGGAGCCATCATTCATGCCCCGGGCGACGTCCGCCTGGAGGAACGCCCGAACCCCACCATCATCGACCCCACCGACGCGATCATCCGGACGGTCGCCTCCTGCGTCTGCGGCTCAGATCTGTGGCGCTACCGCGGGATCAGCCCAGTAGCCAAGCCCGTAGCGATCGGCCACGAGTATGTCGGCATCGTCGAGCAGGTCGGAGCCGCGTCAGCACCGTCCGCCCTGGCCAGTTCGTGGTCGGCGGCTTCCTGCACAGCGACGGCACCTGCGCGCTGTGCCGCAAAGGCATGCACGCCTCGTGCCTGCACGGCGGCGGCTTCGACGGCTGCCAGGCCGAGCTGATCCGGATCCCGAACGCCGATGGGACCCTGCTGGCCACCCCGGAACTGCCACCGGACGACCTGATCCCGAGCCTGCTCGCGTTGTCCGACGTGATGTGCACCGGCTGGCATGCGGCGGTCTGTGCCGACGTCCAGCCCGGAGGCACGGTGGTCGTGGTCGGGGACGGCGCGGTCGGGCTGAGCGGGGTGCTGGCTGCGGCGCAACCGGGGGCCGCCCGGGTGATCGCGATGAGCCGAAACCCCGCGCGGCAGCAGTTGGCCCGTGAGTTCGGGGCGACCGAGATCGTCACCGAGCGCGGAGCCGAGGGCATCGCCCGCGTCCTGGAACTGACCGATGGCATCGGCGCCGACTCCGTGCTCGAATGCGTCGGCACCGAGGAGGCTCGTCAGCAGGCGGTCGGCGCGGTCCGTGCCGGCGGCAGCATCGGCCTGGTCGGGGTGCCGCACGGCGAACTCGCGGTCAATGCCCTGTTCTGGCGCAACGTCGGTCTGCGCGGTGGGCCCGCTCCCGTCCGGGCGTACCTGCCGCACCTGCTCGACCTGGTCTGGACCCGCCAGATCGACCCTGGCAAGGTGTTCGACCTCACCCTCCCGCTGGCCGAGGTCGCCGAGGCCTATCGCGCCATGGACGAGCGGCGAGCGATCAAGGCCCTGCTGATCCCGTGAACGGGCACTGAGTCGGCCGACTTCGGAGCGTCTGGGGCCCAAAGTTTGCCTGCTGGTAGCCAACCGTTCAGGTCAACCAGTGTGGCAGTCCACCTGCACCCGGTTGCCTTGCGAATGACCGGCCGCGTTGGTCGGCTCTCGTCCTGGAAAGGAATCGCAGGTGACGACACCTACCTTCCGCTGGCTGGCCGCAACCGTGGCCACCGCCGCCGTGCCGATGGTGGCCTTGACCGGCCCCGCCTGGGGTGCTGCCCCGATCACGACCGGCCCCAGCTCGTCCCAGTCCCCTTATCTGACTCCGTCTGCCCCCGGCGTGAGCGTGACCTCGATCCTGACCGTGGGCGACTCGGTGAACAACAAGGCCGACGGCACCCCTTACCGGATGGTCGGCATCCCCGATGGCCTGGGTGCCTACGACAACGGCGATGACACCTTCACCGTCCTGATGAACCATGAGTTGCGACCCGACCGCGGCATCGTCCGAGCCCATGGGACGACCGGCGCGTTCGTCTCCAAGTGGACGATCGCCAAGGACGACCTGACGGTGATCAAGGGCGAGGATCTGATCACCCAGGTGATGACGGCGACCGCCGACGGTGGCTACGAGCCCTCCAGTGAACCGTTGGCCCGGCTCTGTTCGGCTGATCTGCCGGAGGTGTCGGCGTTCTACGACGCGGCCAGCGGCAAGGGCTACCAGGGCCGAATCTTCATGAACGGTGAAGAGGCCGGCGACGAAGGCCGCGGGTTCGCCCACCTGATGGACGGCACCAGCTATGAGCTGCCCCGGCTGGGCAAGTTCAGCTGGGAGAACTCCATCGCGCACCCGGGGACGGGCGTCAAGACCGTGGTCGTGGGGACCGACGACACCACCCCCGGTCAGGTCTACGTCTACGTCGGCGAGAAGCAGGCCTCCGGTTCCCCGATCGAGCGCGCCGGGCTGACCAACGGGACCCTCTATGGGGTCGCGGTCGATGGCAGTGCACTGGAACTGCGAGCCGCCCCCTTCGCAGCCGGCACCGGTTTCGGCCTGCAGAGCTTCGGCGATGTGTCCGCGTGGACGGGTGCAGAGCTCCAAGCGGCCAGCGTGAGCGCGGGGGTGACCGAGTGGTTGCGGCCCGAGGACGGCCAGTGGGATCCAACCGCCCCCGAAGACTTCTACTTCGCCACCACCGACAACTTCGACGGCGCCTCCCGGCTGTGGCGTCTGCGCTTCGCCGACCTCGCTCAGCCTGAACTGGGCGGCACCGTGGAGGCCGTGCTCGACGGCACCGAAGGTCAGCACATGATGGACAACATGACCATCTCGCGCAAGGGCCGGGTGCTGCTGCAGGAGGACCCCGGCAACCAGGACTACCTCGCGAAGGTCTACAGCTACGACCTCAACACCGACCGCCTGACCGAGGTGGCCGCCCACGACGCGGCCCGCTTCGGCGCCGGCGCTCCTGGGCTGCTGACCAGGGATGAAGAGTCCTCCGGCGTGATCGACGTCTCGCACATCCTCGGGCAGGGTCGTTACCTGCTGACCACTCAGGCTCACTATGCCTTGGGCGGCGAACTGGTCGAGGGCGGCCAGCTGATGTCCATCCGCATCCCGTGGCGCACGCTGAAAAGCCCGCAGGGCACGTAGTCCCCGCTCGATCAACTCCAGGGGCGCTCCCGATCGGGAGCGCCCCTTGTCGATCTGGTCACACGGTGCCCTGCTGCCGGGCTGGTCTGGCAGGCGTTTGGCTGGCAAGCAGGACGGCGACCGGGAGCGACACGTAGGGCAGCAGCACGCCGGAGATGCTCTGGAACAGATTGGCGCTCGGCGGGCCCGCGACCCAGGTGAGGGCTCCGGTCAGGGAGAAGACCAAGCAGGTCGACCCGAGCGCCCGGAAGGCCGTGGGAACGCGGCCGGGTATCAACAAAGCGGGCAGCTCGTGCCAGAACGCCAACGCGATGGTGGACGCCACCCCAACGGCCACCACCCAGACAGTCGAGGCCACAGGGAAAGCGCGAAGGACCAGCGGAATGTCCAACACCAGGAGAACCACCACAGCCATCCCTGTCGCTTCTGCAAGGTCGATGCGTCGAAACCGCCCCGGCGAATGGCCGTGCAACCCGGCGAACAGCAGCACGGTCAGAGCCAGATCGACCTCAAGACCCACCCCGCGCTTGGTCAAGGTGTCGGACACCTGGAGGATGGCGATCCAGAGCACAACCGCCGCCAGATACCCCAAGAGGCGAAGGCGCCGGCCTTTGACGGCCAAGACGATCAGCGCAGCCGCCACGATCCCCAGCCCAACCAACAACACGACGATGAGGCCTTGCTCGCCGAAGTTTGGAGCGTTGAGCAGCAGACCCGAGCCGGCGCGCGATCGTCCGAAGATCAACCAGCTCAACCCGCCCACGGCCGCGGCGACAAACCAGCCAAGGCGACCTTGCGGCAGGGCAATGCCCCACTTCACCAGGCCCCACGAGGCCACGCCGACCAGAACCAACCCCACCGTGGGCATCGGCCGCTGAGCGATTCCCGGTGCCAGTGCGGCCGGCAGCACGAGAGCGGCCACGAGGCCGAGCGGGCCACCCACCAGCCACCCGGCAGCACTGCTGAGGGGCGCCTCGTCCTGGCGAGAAGGCAGCTGACGGCCATCGAACCACAGCGACAGGGTGACCAAGCCCGCCACGACGAGGGCAATCAGCCAGCTGAGCCACGTCGGCGGGAGTAGCTGAGCTCCCGGGAGGGAGAGTAACGCGACCAGCAGTAGCGCCTTGGCAGCCAGGAAAGCCCGGACGTGATTGGGTCGCTGCCGGAGCCTTTGGGCCACCAGCTCGCCGCGCTTCCTGGCGACCGCCAGCGACCCGACACCGGCCCGGACCAAGATCGCGGGCACCACCGCGATCGCCGCGAAACCCATGCCGGCAAGGGGGTACTGAAGGAGGGCCAACGCCGCCGACAGGTTCGAGTGGGCGAGGCTGACTGCCACGGCGACCGCGATCAGCACGAACGGAACACCGAGGGCGATCCGTGCCCAACCGATGACCTGGTCGCGCGGCAAGGACCCCCTCCCGGAACGATGGAAGGCGTAGAGACAGGGACCGATCCCCGCCCACAGGATGGGGCCGAGCCAATCAGCGAGCCCCTGATCCGGTGCGCTCAGCCCCGGAAGGGTCGTGATCAGGATGATGACGAGACCCCCGGGGCCAAGAAGAGCGCCAATCAGCCGGTCCAGCCGACCCACAGCGGGCGGCGTCACCGGGCCGCCAACCAGGTGGCCGACGAGCACCTGCAGGGCCACGGCAACACCCAGCAGGCAGCTCAGACCGGTAAAGAGGCTCCACCACGTGCCTCCACTGGACAAAGCGGTGCCGAAGACCGCGGTGATCACCAGGGCTCCGACAGTGACCGTTGCCACAAGCACTGCCACCAACCACCAACGGGTCGACCGGGGAAGACCCGCCAGCCGACGACGGGCGAACGCCATGCGCACCCGCTGACGCAGCCGGGTGCGCCAGCTTGGCGCCGAGGCCGCCGCGCGACCCTCCGCCACCGTCCCTGGCGCGGACGATCCGGCCTCTTCCATGACACCCCCAGGCCGTCGCCGGTCCTTTGACTGATCGTGAGGATAGGCCCGCGACGATGGCTCGTGAAGGGGGACTGCGCCGTTTGACAAGTCCCGCGACCGGGTAAAGGCAGGGTAGGCGCCGCACTGGGCGGCCGCCGAGGAAGTGAGGCAGCCATGGGTATCGGAGTTGGAATTTTCCTACTAGTAGTCGGCGCGATATTGAGCTTCGCCGTTCGCGACAGCGTTCCGGGGGTCAGCCTGGGGATGGTCGGCTACATCTGCATGGGTGCGGGCGTGCTCGCCCTGATCTTCGGCCTGGTGCAGAACACCCAGCGAACCAACACCAGCCACACCGAGAACCTGAATCGTGACGCCTGACCTCAACCCAGGCCGGATGCCGGCCGCCAGCTAAGAAGGAGTACACCATGACCCAGCAGTTCAACTACCTGATGACCCCGGACCCCACCGACGAGGTGACGGAGCAGGACGAGGTCGGCACCGAGGAGATCACCCCCGTCGACGAGGAGAGCACACCCGTTGACGAGGACACCACCTCCGATTACGGGGTAGACCCTCTGGACGGGTCGCCCAGCGCCTCGCCGACGATCATCGACGCAACCCACCTGGGTGAGCACTCCGAGTCGGATCAGCAAAGCTGACCCGCCCACGAGAGACACAAGATCGGCGACCAGGTGATAGCACCTGGTCGCCGATCTGTGTCCGCCTTGACGCGGGCCGCCGGGGGTCCGTCCGGGCTCAGGCTCGCCTGGGAAAGAACGCCGGTCGGGTCAAGAGATCGAGGTGGCGTGCTCGAGCGGCCAGGAAGGCCTGGGCGAGTTCCTTGCGTTCTGCGGACTCGATCCGGCTGTTGATCTCCGGCAGCAGGGTGGCCTCTTCGCTTTCGGCGTGCATCGCCATGTTGTCCCGGAGGTCCTCCAGGACCTCTGCAACGTCGGTGGCCGTCGGGTCACAGCCCAACAGCTCATCCACCAGGTCGGCCGTCTCGCGATGCCGGGCGAGGGCCTGCTCGACGCTCTCGGACGTACCGACACGGCGTCCGAGCCTCGGATAGACCGCCCACTCTTCGGCCCGGCAATGAGCTGAGATGACGTCGGCGAGCTCCGAGATCGCCCTCTCGCGGACGGGGTGTTCGGGAACGTCGGCGATCAGCCGATCGATCAGGCGATGGTCGGCCATGATGACATCCACGACATCGGGCATCAGGTTCTCCTTGGTTGTGTCGCTGCGCGGGTCTCTGATCGCCTTACCCCACCCGGACGTCGTCCAAACCCGGAGCGACGCTCGGCTGGGATGCCCTCAGGCTGCGGCTTCGTCGCCCATCAAGGTGCGAAGCTGGCTGAGGGTGGCGCGGAGAATCCGGGACACCTGCATCTGGCTGATCCCGAGCTCGTCCGCGATCTGGCTCTGCGTGAAGTCCTCGACGAACCGCAGGTGCAGCACGGTGCGCTGCCGCTCGGTCAGCTGTTGCACCGACGAGCGCAACGTGAGCAGATCAGGCAGCTGTTCCAGGTCCGCGTCGTCGCTGGCCAACAGGTCCCCCAGGACGAGATCACCTGAGGCCGACACCGGGGCTTCGAGCGACAGCGGACGGAAGCTGGAGGCGACTGAATCCGACTCCTGCACCTGGCGCGCTTCGACGTCCAGCTCGACCGCGATGTCGTCGGCGGTGGCACTGCGGCCCAGCTCTTGCTCCAACTCGGCGCGCCGGGTTCGGGTGTGGGCGTGCAACTCCTGGATCCGCCGGGGCGGCCGCACCATCCAGCCGTGGTCACGGAAGTGACGCTTCAGCTCCCCGCAGATCGTGGGGACGGCGAACGCTGTGAACGATGGCCCCTCTTCGGGGCGGTAGCGACGCAGTGCCAGCAGCAGCCCCATCCGGGCTACTTGGTTGAGGTCGTCACGGTCGATCCCGCGGGCGGCGTAGCGCCTGGCGAGACCGTCACACAGGTCGAGGTGAAGCGAAACGAGTTCACTCACGATCGCCTGGCGGGACGAGGTGGAGGGCACTCTGGCCAGTTCGCTGAACAGGCTTTCGGTGCGTTGTTGACGGTCCTGAAGGGTCTGCGAAAACACGAAACCACGTGCCATGTCAATCTCCGATCGGGGACTGAGCCGGCACGTGGTTTGACCGCTCTGCATCTCCACTGTGCCACCGTGAAGTCGGTAAGGCAAGGGCAAAACCCACATCTTTGCGCCAGACGAGTGGTTTTACGCCACTAAGCTGTGGGTTTCTGGGTCTTCTCAGGCACTTCAGGGTTCCGCGAAGCGGCTACCTCACCCCACCGGCCTCGTCCGGGTCCTCGCCGGTCTCGATCACCCGCGAGGCGATCTCCCGCAACTTGATGTTGCGCCGCTGCGACGCCGTCTTCAGCCGGCCGAAGGCCTCCGCCGGGGTAAGCCGATGACGCTCCACGAGGATCCCGATTGCCTGGCCGATGAACCGGTGACTCTCCAGAGCCCGCTCCAGGTTCGCCTGGCGCTCAGCACTCCCCTGTGCGGCGACCAGGCGTTCCACGGCCAGATTGAGCGCTTGGGCAAGGAGGTCACCCACGATCAGTTCGTCGGTGAGGACGGTCCTGGCCGCCCGGAACTGGATCCAGGTCCGACAAACGGCCTCGCCGGTCACGTCGGTGGCGATCAGCAGCCCGCGCACCGGCACGGCAGCGCTCTCGGGTTTCGGGTGCGGCGTGGTCAGCAACTCCTGCACGGGCTGGGGCAGGTTGGCCAGCTCCTCGACGCCGGACTCGGTGAACACGACGTCTTGGGGGCCACTCATCACCCGCAGCGTGACCACACCGTCGAAGAGGACGCCGAAACCGGTCGCGGCGCTCGACAGGACGGACTCAAGGTCGGTCGCCCCGGCGAACTCCGAGGCGACGGCGACGGCCGCTGCCCGGCGGCGCCGGGAGTCGTGCTCACGCGTCACGTCACGGATCGACTTGATGATCGCCGTCCGACCGAGCTGCGGGGTGGTCACCATGGTGCCCCAGTAGGTGGCCCAGACGTCACCTCCGTCGCGATGACGCAACAGGAATTCCCCCGTCATCGGCTGGTCCTGGCCGATCAGCTCGTGCGCTCTCGCGATCCGGGCGTGCTCGTCGGGGTGGGTCTGGGGGTCAGGCCACCACGGGTAGGGCGGGGCGAACGGGCCTTCGGCCGAGCTCCAGCCGAGCAGCGCGGTGAACTGGTCGTTCACCTCGGTGACCGCCCCGTCCGGGTCCGCGATCAGCAGGGCCTCTTGGAGCGAGCCGACCACGGCGCGACGCCACGCGGCATCGCTGGAACGAGCCTGGGCCAGGGAGATCGTTGCGGCCAGCCGGGACCGGAGCTCGGCCACGGAAAACGGCTTGGTGATGTAGTCGTCCGCGCCCACGTCCATGCCGGAGGCGGCCGCTTGCCCGCCGGCTCGGGCCGACAGCAGGAGCACCGGGAGGGTCGCCAGCTCGGGGTCCTCCCGGATCTGGCTGATCAGCCCGATGCCATCCAGCCCCGGCATCATCACATCGCTGAGCACGGCAGCGGGAAGCCGCCTGCGGATGTGTTCCAGCGCGGCGTGACCATCAGCGGCGATCTCGATCCGGTACTGGTCGGAGAGCACCTCCCTGAGGTAGCGCTGCATCTGGGGACTGTCCTCGACGATCAACAATCTCGGACGCGCTGACCCGTCGTCGTCATGCTCGTCGTCGGGCTCGGGGGCGGGAGCGGGGTCCGCCGCGACCACCGGCTCGGCGATCCCCTGCCAGGACGACATCTCGGTCAGGAAGGAGGACGAGTCACGACGGGTCACCGACCGGGGACCCTCCTCCACCGGTGCTCCGCCGGAGGGGGACGAATACGGGAGTTCGACGGTGAACAGGCTGCCCGAACCGAGCCGCGAGCGCACTCGAACCGACCCGTCCATGAGTTCGGCGAGTTCCCGGACCATCGCCAGTCCGATCCCGGCACCCTCGGAACTGCGCGCCCCCGGCTTCGGGCTCAGCTGTTCGAAGCGGGAGAAGACTCGCCGTTGATCGGCTGCGGAGATGCCGATCCCGGTGTCACGCACCGACAGCAGGAACCGATCCCCACGGTCGCGCAGGGTCAACGCGATCGACCCTGCGGGCGTGTACTTGACCGCGTTCGCCAGCAGGTTGAGCAGGATCCGCTCGTACATGTCGTGATCGAGCAGGGCCGAGCGAGGCAGGTCCGGCACATCCATGGTGTAGGCCAGCCCTGCCTGGACGACGGCCGGCTCGAAGCTGGCGGCCAGAGACCTGGTCAGCGCCGCGACGTCGAGTTCAGCCAGCGCCGGCTTGATCCGTCCCGCCTCCATCCGGCTGAAGTCGAGAATCGCATCGACCATCCTGGTCAGACGATTCACGTTCGAGGCGGCCAACTGCAGGCTGCCACGCAATGTTTTGTCGTCCAACGCCGGGTTCATCAGCGCGTCGTGCAACGGGGCGGCGATCAGCGTCAAGGGCGTCCGCAACTCGTGGCTCACATTGGCCAGGAAGGCGGACTTGGCCAGGTCGAGTTCAGCCAGGCCCTCGGAGCGCTCCCGTTCACTGCTCAGTTGGCGCAGTCCGGTCAGAATCGCCGACAGTTGGGACACGCACAGCCCCAGATAGTTGCTCAGGGCGAGGTCCCACGGCCGATGGCGGCTGTGGCCGACCACCAGCACGAGCGAGGGCCGGTCGCTGTCGGCCTCGACGATCGGGTAGGCATGCAGCGCCGCCACTCCGGCGTGGACTCCCGGATCGGAGGGACGGTCCACTCGCGCGCAGCTCTGCGCCGCCTCGTGAGCTACGTCCGTTGCGGCCGTGAGCCAATCCCCGGTGGTCGGTCCCTGGTCGATCAGCGCGACCTGGGCCCGCGTCTCCTCGTCCGGCTGATCGGTGTCGAACAGCGCGACCAGCGGGTGATCACCCTGGTTCACCTGCAGCACGGCGACCGCTCGCTGCCCGGCCTCCAAGACCGAGGTCAACGGCGCGAGCTCGCTGGCGAGGCTGGCCAGGACGTTCCACCGGCGTTCGGCGAGGACCTGGGAGGTGGTCTCCATGAAGGCACAGAAGACTCCGCGGACGGTGGCGGTGTCGTCCAGGATCGGGCTGTAGGCGGAACTGACGAAGTGTTCCTCCTCGGGCACGCTGCGATCGAAGAGCATCCGCTCGTCCATCGCCATCTGCGAGCCGTTGCCGTCCAAGACCCGGCGGACGCGGGGGGCCACCTGCGCCCAGGTCTCCTTCCAGACCGCGGGCGCCGGCTTGCCCAGGGCGTCGGGTTCACGGTCCGCCCCCAGGCTCGGCGCACTCGCGTCGTTGTACAGGGTGAGGTGGTCGCGCCCCCACAACACCAGCATCGGGAAGGTGGAACCCCAGCACACGGAGGCCGCCACCTTCAGGGTCGTCGGCCAATCCTCGAGCGCTCCCAGAGGGCTGTCGCTCCAGTCGGTCTCGACAACCCGGCGCCCGACCTCTCCGCCGTGGGTCAGTAGCCAGGACAGCCAGGCGGCATGGTCGCTGGGGGTGGCCTGAGACTGATCCGGTTCGGACGCGCACGGAGACGCAGTTGTTTCAGTGGCGACCTCAGTCATAGCGTCCCTCGTCCATTCTCGCCCCCCGGCTTGGCTCCATCCTCAGCCCCCGGCGGGGTTGAGGTCCAGACGCGGCGGGCAAAGCCGCCGGTCTTGGTTGGCCCGTGCCGAATCGGGTACGGGATCAATACGACCGGCCAATGACGTCCGGTGCCGTCGCAGGCGCCGTGGCGGAGGTCAAACAGCGGCTCTCGCCACGGTGCCGGTGTGGCGCCGTGCCGGGCGCGACGAACGGCGGCCCAGCCACCAAAGGTGACCGGACCGCCGACTGTCCTGCGCCGCAGGCTCAGGTGAACACACTGACCCCGCCGGGGCCGACCAAGAGGCCGACCACGATCAGGACGATGCCCCAGACAAGCTGGCTTCGAACAATCGCGAGAATGCCCGAAATCACCAGAACGACAGCGATGATCCACAAGATTGTTGCCATGGCCGGTCCTCCTTCTAACTAGTTGCGGAAAGCTTTCTTGACGTCGTCGCCGGCGTCCTTGACATGTTCGCCGGCCTGCTTGGCCTCGGCCACGAGCTGCTGGGCCTTTCCTTCAGCCTCAAGTCGCTCGTCATCGGTGAGCTTGCCCCACCCTTCCTTGATCTGGCCGCCCGCCTTTTCGGCGACATTCCTTGCCTTGTCGTCGATACCCATGATTCCTCCTCTAGGTTGCGCATTTGCTTCAACTCAGAGATACCCGTTCGGGCGTCCGTCAAACCTCACCCCGAGGCGATTCTTCGGACTCCCGGTATCTGATCGGCCAGCCGCTCGCGGCTTCACACAAGCTTCATCCGCGCTCCGCCAACCGCTTCATCTGTGGCTCCTAGATTCGAATCAATCCCGCCGGGACCACAAGCACAAGGAGCACATCATGAAGACCAGCCAGACCCGAACAGTGGTGGCGATCGCGATCAGCGCCATCGCGCTGCTCGGTTGGGGCGTCACCGCCCAAGGTGCGCCGACACCGGAACCGACTCCGGTCGTCCAGGCGACCGCGGACGCCGCCCTAGCAGCGAGCCTCACCCACATGCGGGAGGAGGAACGGCTGGCGCGCGACCTCTATACGGCACTCGCCGCCGAGCACGACCAGGCCCGTCCGTTGGCGTCGGTCGCCCGCAGTGAGCAGCGCCACTTCGACGCCATCGGGGTGCTGCTGACTCGCTATGGGGTCGCCGATCCGGCGGCGGGTCGCACAGCAGGCTCCTACGCTGACCCGACGCTGCAGAAGCTCTACGATTCGCTCCTGGCCGATGGCAAGAAGTCCCTCGCCGCCGCGAATCAGGCCGGGGTTGCGGTGGAAACCCTCGACATCGCCGACCTGGAGAAGGCGATCGCCGCCATCAGCCAAGCCGACGTCAAGACCGTTTACGGCAACCTGCTCACGGCGTCGAAGCGTCACCTGGAAGCGTTCACCGCGGCTGCCAACGGGCAAACCCTCGACCGACCCGGTGCCGGGCCGCGCCAGGACGGAACCACCGGTCAGCGTCACGGCGGTGGCCGCCAGGGGCAGAACGGGGACGGTCAGCGGCCCGCCGACTGCCCGCTTCGCTGAGCATCGAGTCGAAACCCGGTCGGGTGCCTCCCGGCCGGGTTCGGCGCGTCTGACTTGGGTCTGACGCGCCTTAAGCTGACCGCAGCCGTCCGGGAGGATCCGATGCCACGCCGAGTTCTCGTCGTCGATGACGAGCCACAGATCCGCACCATCCTGCGCGCCTATCTCGAAGCGGACGGGTTCGAGGTGGTCGAGGCGGCCACCGGAGCGGACGCGATCCGCGAGGTGAGTACACCGGGGCGTCCGCTGGACCTGGTCCTGCTTGATGTCGGCCTGACTGATCTGGGCGGGTTGGACGTGCTGCGGACGATCCGCGCCACCTCCTCGCTCTATGTGATCCCTCGTCACCGCCCGCGCTGAGGAGGTCGACAAGCTGGTCGGCCTGAGCGTCGGGGCCGACGACTACATCACCAAACCCTTCAGCCCCCGTGAGGTGGTGGCCCGGGTGCACGCCGTGTTGAGGCGCGAGCGCCGTGATCCGGCCGACCAGCCGGACGAGGCCACCCTGCGCTTCGACGGTGTGGCGATCGACCCCACCCGGCGCGAGGTGGAGGTCGACGGACGCCAGGTCGACCTCTCCGCCCTCGACTTCGACCTTCTTCTGGCTCTGGCCGGATCCCCCGGCCGGGTCTTCTCCCGGGCGCAACTGTTGGAGAAGGTGTGGGGCTACGACTTCTACGGCGATGAGCGGGTCGTCGACGTCCACATCCGCACCATCCGCAGTGCCCTGGGCGACGACGCGGTGTCGCCGCGCATTGTCGGCACCGCTCGGGGGGTCGGCTACAAGTTCCTGCCGCGGCCCGGATCGGGGCGTCGACCATGAACCGCTTGAGCGTGCGTCTGGTCCTCTCGCACGTCCTGGTCGCCGTGGTCGGCGGCCTCACCACCTTCCTGGTGGTGCGTGCGCTCGCTCCCGCCCTCTTCGACGAGAGCCTTCGGCACAACCCGGCACCGGGCTCCGGACGCTTCGGCGGTGGCCCCAACCAGGCTCTGCGTGATCAGTTCGCGACCGCGGTGGATCAGTCCCTGCTGGTCGGGACGCTGATCGGCGCCCTCGTGGCCGCCGTCCTGGGCGCGCTGCTGGCGCAGCGGGTGATCCGGCAATTGCGCACCATGCGTAGGGCCACGCGGGCGATGGCAGGCGGCCGCTATGACGTGACGGTCGCGCTCCCCCGAGAGGTTGAGCTGGCCAGCCTCGCCGAGGACGTCAACACGCTGGGCAGCGCGCTCGCACGCACCGAAGAGCGTCGCGTCCGGCTGTTGGGGGAAGTGGCCCACGAACTGCGCACCCCGCTGACGGTGATCGACGGCTACGTCGAAGCGATGATGGACGGGATCCTGCCCACGACACCCACCGAACTCGGGCCGGTCAGCGACGAGGTTCGCCGCCTGCGCAGACTCAGCGAGGATCTTTCCAGCCTGTCGAAGGCCGAGGAGGGGCGACTGGATCTGCGCCGGACGACCCTCGACCTGCGGGAGCTGATCGTCGGGGCCGCGGAACGACTGCGTCCCCAGGTGGCAGACGCGGGAATCACTCTGGTGATCGAGGCAGGCGACGATCCGCTGATCGCGAGCGCTGATCCCGATCGGATCGCGCAGGTGCTGACCAACCTGGTCGGGAACGCTCTACGCGCCACGGACGCCGGCGGCTCGGTGACGATCCACTGCTCGGCCGCCGCTGGAATGGCGGCCATCAGCGTGACGGACACCGGCGTCGGCCTGGCGGCAGCCGAGCTCGACCGGGTGTTCGAGCGCTTCTACCGGGTGCGGGGTAGGCGAACCGCCGGGGAGGCGGGTTCGGGAATCGGGCTCACCATTGCGCAGGACATTGCGAACGCGCATGGCGGAATATTGACGGCAAGCTCACCAGGACTGGGCCTCGGGGCAACCTTCACCCTGGCCCTGCCACTGAGCTAGGTCCCAGCTCCGGCCGGCGACAGCGGTCGCCGGCCGGAGATGGGAACGTGGATCAGGCGACAGCCACCGCCTTGGGTCGTGTCGGGAGCCGGAGTCGCCGGCCTCGGCGAGGTTCGGGGCTGAAGTCTTCGGGCAGGCCAAGGTCGTGCAGGGCCAGCGCGAGTCGGTGACGGGCGAGGTCATGAAGGGTGCTGTGCTCGTCGCTCCGGGCGACGACGTCGGCGAGATCGCAGGCGTGAGCAAGCCGGACGCCCTCGATGATGGTGAGTTGGTAGCAGCTGTGCACGGCCGTCCAGAGCCGGCGACCGGCTGCGCCGAGCCGGCGCGGTGGGTTAGGCATGATGTGTTCCTTTCGTGGGATGCGAAGGGGTGCGACTCCGAGTGCTGCTGGGTTTCCGATAGGGGCCAGCGATGAAGCCTTGGAGGCTGTGATGTGGGGGGATGATGCGGGCGGATCAGTGGACCCGGCTTCCGTAACAAGACAAATGCTAGCAGGGATCCACGCAGAATTAGTCCACGCGACCCACATCCCGCGAGGGAGTTTCCCGGGGCAGCCAGCGGCAGGTCAGGTCGACACGGAGACGCCCAGGGCGGTCAGCGCGGAAGCCTGCTCGCCTGTGAACGCCTCGAAGGGTGTGGCTCGGAACTGGCCGGTTCGTCCTGGGTCTCGAGCCCAGGTGCCCACCGCGACTCCCCGATGGATCACGGTGGGACGAAAGAGGCCGTTCTTGCCCGGCACAACAAGCTCGGCCCAGTGCGGCGGCAGGGTTGCGCTCCGGTCGGCGTAGCCCAGCAACAGCTCATCGAACCCTGGTAACAGCAGCACGGCGTCGGCTCCCTCGCCGTGGCTCGCCAACAGGTCAGGGGTCGCGGGATCGAGCCAGTACTCCTGGCCGTCCACGGTGAGCCTGAGTAGTTCGTCCTCGACGGCGGCCAGCCCGCGTCGAGCAGTGGTCACGGGCAGCCCGGTCCAGCGGGCAAAATCCTTGATCGTGGCCGGCCCGTGTCCTCGGAAGTACGCCGCAGCCCAGCCCGCGACGGCCTCCTCGTGCTCTTGGCGCAACGACTCGGGGATCCACCGAGCGAAGAGCGCGAACAACTGCTCGGCCGGACGGCTGGGGTGCGGAGGGCCCTGGACCACCACCTCCCGCATCGCGAGCAGCGCGATCAGGTGATAGGCGCGGCCAGGAACGGCGCTCACTCCCAGAGGTTCCCAGGTTTCGACCAGTTCGGCCCGGGAGAGCGGCCCGCGCTGCTCGATCGCCGCGACCGCACGGGCACAGGCCCGAGCGGAGCGGGCGTCATCGATCCCCAGTTGGTCTCGGCGGCGAGCTGCTCCCGACTCCATCCGAAGCCGGGTCAACGAGAGCATCCAGGCCAGGTCGGCCGGCGGCACCAGATGCAACGTGCCCCGCATCGGCCAGGAGCGCACCACGGAGCCAGCGGCCAGCGCCGCCCGAACTGCCTCCTCGGCGGAAGCGAGGCTGCGATCCGGTGGGCCCATCCGCAATCCCACTGAGCGAATCGCCCCCAGGAGGTCTTGGGCCTGCAGCGCGGACAAGTGCTCGACCACGCCCGAGGCCGTTGCGGGACGCGGACCTACTAGTCGCTGCGCCACCAGTCGCAGCCGGGCGACGTCGCTCACGCTCACCTCATCACCCCAAGGACGCCCGGGCGACCCGGCACTTCGCCGAACAACGGCGGCAGGGATCGAGTCACCCGGACATCCTCTCTCAGCCGGGCGCCGGTGGCCTAGCGCTTGGCGCGGCTCAGTTGGATGGTGCGCTCCAGGTAGCCGTCGGAGCAATCGAACGATCCGCACACGAAACCAAGGGTCAGGCTCGCGGCCTTACCGCCGGCGAAGTAGCCGTTGGAAGAGGTCACGTGGGCCTCCCAGGTGTGGGTCTCTCCGTCACAGGTCAGGTCGGCCAGCCAGAAGCTGCCGGAGATCTTGACGCGTCCGACCTTCTGGGTGAGTTCGCCGTAGATCTCGCTGTAGTCGGCGTCAGTGCAGGAGTAGGTGCCGGTCACCCGGACACTGCCGTCCCTGTAGGCGGTGCCTCGGGCGTCCATGGTGACGGAGACGGTCGGAGCATCAGGTGCCCCGTTGATCGTGAACTCGAGGTCGCCGCCCGCGGGAATGCCGGTCGTGTCGGTGAAGGCCATGATGTAGTAGGTGTTTCCGGCGGTGGTCGTCGTGGCCGACATCATTGGGCCGCAGGCGACGAGTTCGCCACCATTGGCCGGGTCGCCGGAGAAGATCATGAAGCCGAGGCTGTAGTTGCTGGCGCTCCCGTCCAGGAGGATCCCTCGGTCGTCGGCGGTCGCGGTGTAGCTGTACCAGACGCTTCCTTCAACCGCAGGGGCACCACAGTTGCCGTTCAGTTCGGCATCGAGTGGTTCCGTTTCGGAGTCCCGGGTGTCTTGGGTGTAGGTGGACCCCAATGTGGTGGCGATCGCGCCGCTCGGGGTGTCGTTGTCGACGAGGGCGACGGCCGTGAGCGCCGACACCGGAAGCAGGATGGCGGCGGCGATAACGGTCAGCGCCGTGCGAAGAAATGACTTCATTCGAACTCCTTCGTTTGCATGCATACCGCTCTGGATGCACACGAGCAAACGTAACTGGCAAGGCGTGGAAAACAAGAGTTTCTTGTGAACCCAAGAATGATGTGATTAGTGAGGTGAAGTAGTATTCTGGCCGCGGGCATTTACAGGCACTTCAGAAGTTTGTCAATACTTGGTCTGGACCTTCGAGGTGCCGAGTGGGACGATCAGGCGTGGCCGCGCCACGGCGGCCCAGCGGGGATTGGGGTGCTCGCATGTGGAAGAAGACAGTGATCCAGACCGGCGCGGCGGTGCTCGCTCTCACAGTGAGCGCGTCCCTGGCGGGCGTGGCCGAGGCCGCCCCCAGACCGCCCCAGCCGAAGCCCGCCTACGTTGCCTTGGGTGACAGCTATGCGGCGGGGACGGGTGCGGGCTCCTACATCACGACCGATGGGACCAGTTGCCACCGGTCGCTGCTCAGCTACGCCGGACGGATCGCCGCCAACAGCAATCTCGCGCTAAACCTTCAGGCCTGCGCTGGAGCCGTGACATCCGACGTAACAGCCCTCCAACTCGGGCCTCTGAGCTCCAGCACGGCGTACGTCACGGTCACGATTGGTGGCAACGACATCGGCTTCGCTGACATCCTCAGCACCTGCTTGGGGACATCGGAGATCAGCTGCCTGGCCGCAGTCAGCCTCGCTGAATCCAAAGCGACCAACGAGCTACCGGCCAAACTGGTCTCGGTCTTCTCGGCCGTGAAAGCCAAGGCGGGCAACGCCAAGATCGTTGCCACCAACTACCCCCGCCTGTTCAACGGCGTCGATTGCAGCCTGTTGACGTCCTTCACCAGCGAGGAGATGACCCGTCTCAACGCCGGCGCCGACACCTTGTCCGGTGTGATCAGAGACGCTGCGACCGCCAGCAACATCGGCTACGTCGACGTCAGGACGCCCTTCGTCGGTCACGCGGTCTGCTCCAGCGCCGCATGGATCAATAACGCCTCTCTCTTCACCCAGTTCGAGTCCTTCCACCCGAATGCCGACGGCCAGCGCTACGGCTACACCCCGGGGTCTCGTCCGCGCTGGGAACGACCAACACAAAGCCGGGGAAGGGCGCGTCGTCGGTGACCACCGGTGGGCAGACGTCCACTGACACGCGGCGGGGCGAGGTTCGGGTGAGCACGGCACGCGGCTGAGGCCGTGCGTTGGCCGCTACGCGGTGGCGGGGCGCAGTCGGACTTTCTGCCCGTTCGAACTCTTGTCGAACTCGGCGAAACCGGCGCGGGATTTCACGAAATCGGTGAATGAGCTGTACCCCAAGGATTTCTCATGAAATGAGGGGTCCATTCGCTTGATCTGCAGCTTCACTTCGGACGTGTGCAGCCATTCGTCGTGGCCAGTCTTGTCATGGCCCAACTCCAGAGCGCGCCGCAACAGCCTGGTCGCCGCACGCGGAGACATCTTCGCCGCCGGCTCGCTACCGCCGCCTGACTCCTCGGCGCGGCCGGGAGCCTCCACCGGCTGGGGCGGTTTGGACGTCCGCTTCGGCTCGGTCTTCGTCGTCGCGACGGTCTTCTTGTCACCGGTGGTCGTTGACTTGGTGGCCTTGGGCGGGGGCGTCACCTGGGGCTGAACGTCCGCCGGCTCGGAGTCGCTCTCCTCAGCTCCCATGCCAGGGAGGTCGTCATAGAGGCTGAAGTCATTGCAGGCTGCCGGCAGCGATTTGCTGGTCGCTCCGGCCACGCCAACAGCGACGATGTAACGACCCAGCCGCTTGACCCGCTGAGCGAGCGCGACGTAGTCGGAGTCGCCGGCGACCAGAACTACGTGGGTCACGTCGCTGAGCCGGAACATGTCCTCCACCACGTCGATGGCCAGCCTGATGTCGGCCCCGTTCTTGGTGGCCGACAGGGCGAACATCTGGGTCAGGTCGACCGCGCGGTCGATCAGTTGCCGGCGGTACCCGGCGTTCACCGGCTGCGACCAGTCGGCATACGCGCAACTGATCACGATCTGGCCGAAGGACGACGCGTAGTCGAGGATCGCCCCGATGTCGACCGTCGCCTCCCGGACGCGTTCAACCACCTCAGGGTCGGCCGCCGGATCGGTGAGGATCAGTTGGCGCACCCGGTCGGACTGGAACGCGCCGCGACCGTGCAGTTGGTTGTAGCGAGAGATCACGATGTTGTCGAAGTCGATGTAGACGGCCACACGGTTGTCAGCGTCGTCAGCCATTCAAGCTCCTCGGGTTCGGCGTGCCTCGATGAGGCCCGCTGCCAGTCTCGTCCGGCGGTCGGGGTGCCAGCAACCTCGGCGGTGCCACCAGGGCGCCGCGCTCGGCCTAGGTCGCGGACGAGCCGCGCTCGTCCGCCCCGCCGCGGGCGGTGAGCACGGCGAGCCGCACCAGGTCGGAATCACCCAGGCCGGGCCAGCCGTGCACCTGACTGCGGTAGCGCGTGGGGACGGCCGACGCTCCCCACCGGGCCCCGAGCAGTGCTCCGGCGATGGCGGCGACCGTGTCGGTGTCGTTCTCAGCGTGGACGGCGGCGAAGAGCGCCGAGGTGAGATGGTCCGCCGCGATCATGCGGGAGGAGCCGAGCGTGGAGGTGATCGCCGCCCAGGCGGCCTGCAGGGCAGTGACGGTGAACCCGTTGGGACCGAAGGAGGCGGGATCGGCCCCCGTGGCCTGGTCGATCCAGGCCCGCCACTGCGATTGACGATGCTCCTCGATCAGGTCGAGGCCGCCCAGCAGGTCGAAGCGACCCTCGATGACGGCGACTCGGATCGCCTCGCTCCACAGGATGCAAGAGTCGGCGGCGAGCGGATCGGCGTGGGTGAGTTCGCTCACGGCCCGGGCCGCGCGAGCGGTCTGCACCCGGTCCCCCAATGCGCAGAGGCCGACGATCCCGGTACGCATCAGGGCGCCGTTCCCGGCCCCAAGGCCGGTGCTCGCAAACTCCCAGATAGCACTAGCGGCTAGCCGCGCAGCGGACCCGGGCCCAGGCTCGGCACCCCGCAGCACTGCCCTGGTGGAGTTGCCGACATCGCTCGCGCCATCGCGGATCCAGGCGATGAAGCGGTCAGCGATGGCATCCAACGCCCACGGCTGGGTCAGGTCGGCGCCGGTAGCAGCCACCTCCGCGACGCAGGCCGCCATTTGGGTGTCGTCGGAGTATTCACCGGGCGCATACGGGCCCAGCCCGCCACCCTTCATCTCCGGGTCTCCGGCGAAGGGAGGTGCGAACTCATACGGAACGCCGAGCGCGTCACCAACGGCCGCAGCCAGCAGGACTCCGGCGGCGCGATCGAGCGACGCCGGGTCCAGCGGGATGCGTGCGGAACCGCTGCTGTGGTCGGCCATGAGTCGCTCCTGGGGTAGTCCATCGGTGAAAGGTGAGGCAACGCGGCATCGTGCGCGCTCGGAAGATCGTGCCTGCGAGAGAGCAGTATTGCCCGTGCCGGGGGCAGCACTGCGACTTTGCCGCTCCAGCGTCGCCACGATGTCACCCGCCCAGCGCGCGTCCGGTCTGGCCTTGACCGGGAGTCTCTGCTGGGATGGGCGGATGGTCGACGCACAGAAGCCGTTCGAGGTGGACGATTCCGGACCCTTCTTCCACGGCACGAAGGCGGAACTGCTGCCGGGTGACTTGTTGGGCCCGGGCTATGGCTCCAATTACGGCGAGCGAAGGACGGCCAACTACGTCTACTTGACCGCCACCCTGGACGCAGCCACCTGGGGCGCAGAACTGGCGCTCGGCGATGGGCCCGGCAGAATCTACCGGGTGCAGCCCACCGGCCGGCTTGAGAACGACCCGAACCTCACCGACAAGAAGTTCCCGGGCAACCCGACCAGGTCCTACCGCACGCAGCAGCCCCTGCGGGTGGTCGACGAGGTCACGAACTGGGCGGGACACGCCCCCGAGGTGCTCCAAGGCATGCGGGACCACCTTGCCGAGCTGAAGCGGCTCGGCATCGAGGCCATCAACGACTGATCCCGAGCGCCCGGTTCTGGTCGGTCCCGAGGTGCACATGATGCAATATTGGCGCCGGCGTGACCTCGCCGGGCTACCGATCGGTATACTTGTGGGATGGCGAGCACAACGATAAAGGTCCCGGTTGAGCTACGTGACCGGATCAACCGGGACGCCTCCGAGCGCGGCCTGACGGCCGCAGGCCTGATCGAAGGCCTCCTCGATGGCTACGAACGACGTCAGCGCATGGAGGCATTCGGGCGGGCATTTCGCGGCGCCGACCAGGCCTACTGGGACGACTTCCGCGTGTGGGATCTTGCACTGGCTGACGAGCAAGGTGAGTAGCTCGCTTCGGCGTGGCACAGTCGTCTGGGCGGAACTCGATCCCGTCCGCGGGCGGGAGCAGGCGGGTCGCCGCCCTGCCCTTGTCATCGCCAGCGACCTGTACTTGGAGCAGGCCGACACGCTGGCGATCGTCATCCCCGCGACGACGACGGATCGTGGCTGGCCGAACCATGTGCAACTGCGCGGACCAGAGCTGAGCTTGGCGAAGCCCACCTTCGCGATGACCGAGCAACCGCGGGTGATTGCTCGGGAGCGAGTAGTCGGCGTGGTGGGCACTGTGGACGCTGCCACGATGCGCGAGGTGGACCGCTGGCTTCGAGACTTTCTCGCACTGCCCTGATCAACTGATCGACGCGCCCGAGCAGGCTCGCCGGCTTAGTGCCACACAATCTTTGTCAGAGGCCCGCCCTAGCGTGCTGCATATGAGTCATTCACACAGTGCCCAGGTCACCGGCTGGAACGACCAGGAGGACCGCCGCGTCCGCCAACTGGTCCGCCGCTACGGCTGCTACGTCCAAGCCATTCACGGTGACGGCGAGCGGCCGCCGTTCGCCTACACCATCGGCCTTTTCGGGCTCGGACACCCCGAGCTGATCGCGTTCGGGCTCGACCATGAGTCTGCCGGCGGCATTCTGAACTGGTTCGCTGCTCGCGTCCGTCAGGGGAATGATCTGACTCCGGGCGAGCTTGTGGAGCCTGCCGGGTCGGGCACGCGCTTTCTGGTCGAGGAGTTCCCCGACCCTGGTGCCGCGCTCTACGCGGCCAACCGCTTCTATCGGCGTCCGCGGCAAGCCTCCGTCCCCGCCTACCAACTCACCTATGACGTGAACGGTGCGTTTCCGTGGGAACCCGGCTACCCCTACGCCCCCTCCCGTCAGCCGCGTCCTGGTGACTACGTGGAGTGAGCCGCGTCCGGATCGGTGCCGCTTGACCGTGCGACGCGGCCGCCCGACACTAAGACGCATGTGGATCTGACCTCTCGCCCTGTCCCAGCCAGCGATCGAGGTTCCTCATGTCCACTCTCACCCTGTCCGGCGTCGCCGCGTCGTTCGGCGCGCGTCCGCTGTTCGCCGGGCTCGACCTGATCGTCGCGCCCGGGGACGTCACCGCCCTGGTCGGCCCGAATGGGTCGGGCAAGACCACGTTGATGCGCATCATTGCGGGTCTCCACAGCCCGGACGCCGGGATCGTCCGCCTCTCACCCCCTGATTCGGTCGTCGGATTCCTGCCCCAGTCGCTGCCCACGGAGTCCGAAACGATCCTTGACTACGCCCGACGCCGCACCGGCGTGGGTGATGCGACGCGTGCCTTCGAGTCAGCCACCAGGGCTCTCGCCGCTCAGGAGACGGCTGCGGAGGACCGCTACTCGCGCGCCCTCGACCGTTGGCTGCACCTCGGCGGCGCCGACCTGGACGTCCGTCTCGCCGAAGTCCTCGCGCCCGTCGGTCTGCCCGTGGCCCTCGTCCGTCCGCTCGGCTCGCTGTCGGGGGGCCAGGCTGCGCGGGCGTCGCTGGCCTCCATCCTGGTCAGTCAGTACGACGTCCTGCTGCTGGACGAGCCGACCAACAATCTGGACGCCGACGGTCTCGCTGCCATGACCAACTTCGTGCGCGGGTCCCCCGCCCCGGTGCTGATCGCCAGCCACGACCGGGCCTTCCTCGACGACGTGGCGACCGCCGTGGTTGAACTCGACCTCGCGCAGCAGCACGTGGCGCACTATGCCGGAGGCTGGTCGGCCTATCGGGAGGCGAAGGCGCTCGCGCGCCGGCAGGCGACCCAGGCGTACGAGCGCTACGACGCTGAGCTGTCCGACCTCATCGAGCAGGCCCGCCGGAAGACCGAGTGGGCGGCTCACGGACGAGCGAAGGCCGCCAAGCTCGGGCCGCACATGCAGTTGGAGAAGAAGTTTCGCGAAGACAGGGCCCGGAAGATGGACCAGCGGGCTGCCCGGGTCCGGAAGTCGGCCGATCGGCTGGACGAGGTCGACCAGCCGCGCAAGGAGTGGGAGTTGCGCTTTGAGATCAACGAGGCCGCCCCGTCCGCCGACATCGTGGTGACCCTCGAGAACGTCGTCGTCCGACGCGGCGGCTTCACCCTTGGGCCGGTCAACCTCCAGGTGACCCGAGGCGACCGGATCGCGGTGTCCGGGCCCAACGGGTCCGGCAAGTCGACCCTTCTCGACGTCATCCTCGGACGCCTCGAGCCAGCGTCCGGACGCCTCTCGTGGGGGACGCGGGTGAGCATCGGCGTCCTCGATCAGGAGCGGTCCGAGGTCGCAGGTGAGGGCGCGCTGATCGAGGTCGTCCACGCCGCACTGGGCGGCACCGACGAGGCGCAGACCCGCACCCTGCTCGCCAAGTTCGCGCTGGGCGCCGACCACATCGGACGTCCGTGTTCGAGCTTGTCACTGGGCGAACGGACGCGCGCGTCCCTGGCCATCCTGCAGGGACGCGCGGTCAACGTCGTGATCCTCGACGAGCCGACCAATCACCTGGACGTGGAGGCGATCGAGCAACTCCAGGCGGCCCTGGAGGGCTTCAAGGGAACCTTGCTGGTCGTCACCCACGACCGCCGACTGGTCGAGGCCCTCGGCCTGACCGCCGTGTGGCAGCTCAGCGCCGAACAGCCCGCCGGCGTTCGGGTCGAGCCGCGGTGACGCGGTGGTGCGGAGCGGCGTCAGGCGGTGGCCGCCCAGTGCGGATCGCGTCCCAGCCGCCCCAGCAGCCGGTCCTGGCGGCGGGCGTCGGCCGGCACCGGGACTGCGGGGCCACACACAGACTCGGCGTGCAGCATCTCGCCGAAGCCGTCGGCCGCCGCTTCGGCGAAGTCCATCTCGCCGTCCGACCAGGTGGTGTCCAGACCAGCGGCGCGCGCGATGTCCCACCGGTGGACGACGAGGTCGAAGCCGTAGAACGCGTCGATCGACGCACCGATGGTCGTGGGGCCGAAGAACCCGTCATACTCCCGCTCGGACAGGCCTCCGCAGAGAGCGGCGTGCACCGTGGCGGCGTGCTGCTGCCAGGCTGACGCCGGGTCCGTCACCAGGTCTGGCGCGGCGCCGAGGTCAAGGCCGTGTTGGCCCATGAACTGCCGTTGGGTCGTCACCACGTGGTCGAGGACGTCACGCGCCGTCCAGCCTACGCACGGCGAGGGCGCGTCCCATCGGTCGGCGGGGACGACGGCGAGCAGGGCGCCAAGGCGGTCCGACCGGTCGCGGTAGGAGTCGTTGAAAGTCTGGGAATCGGGGTTCGTCATGCCGGCCAGGCTAAGCGGCCCCACTGACAATGGCGATTCAGACAATCCGGCACACGGGTACGCAGCCCACCAGGGGCCTGGTCCACCCGGCACAGGGATGCTTGGGAGCTACTCGCCGGTCAGGCCGTCGATAGATTCGCGAACCAGATCAGCGTGGCCGTTGTGACGGGCGTACTCCTCGATCATGTGGACGAGAATCCAGCGAAGGCTCGGACGCTCGCCCGTGCCACTCGCCTGCGCCGCAAGCTGGCCCAGATCGCCCCCAGCCAGGGCGTCCGCGACCAGCACCCGCGAACGAGCGACGGCGCCCTGCCACCGGGCCAGCAGTTCGTCGGGGGAATCTGCTGCGGCGGACTCCCATTCCCAGTCGGGGGTGGCGGTCCAGTCGATCCCACGCCAGTCCGCATGCGGGTCGTGCCCGTGCAGACGAACGGCGAACCAGTAGTCCTCGACGAGGGCGAGATGCTTGAGGAGACCGCCGAGGGTTATCGCTGAGGCGCCGACCGTCGCGTTAAGACCGTCCGGGCCCAGCCCCGAAGCCTTCCACTCGAGGGTTGCTCGCAGGAACTCGAGGAACCCCAACAGCGTCCGGGCCTCGTCGCCCTCGAGGGGTGGCTCGGGGCGTTGCGGCTCGTCGATGATCGTCACGTACCCAACCTAATCCACGACCCGTGCAGTCTTCGGGCCCGGCTATGACGCGAACGTGCAGCAAGAAGCGAGGACGACGCCAGTTGCCTGCTCCTGGTCAGCCTGTGATCCGGCGCTGAACGGCGAGTAGGTCGTCGTTCACGTTTCGGCGAAGTCGGCCCCGTGGCGTTGCGTCAAGATCATTTGGCGTGATCACCACCAGGCGAATCCCGTTCCCTGGAATCAGTTCGTCGCGGCGGGCGTCATAGATCGCGCGCTGCAGCCCGCGGTGAACCCCGCTCACGGTCAGCCGGTGAGGTTTGTCGAAATGCGGCACTGGGCGGTCGTGCTGCAACTCGCGGTACTCCACCACCAGATTCGCGCTTGGCCAATATCCATCGACGGGGAGCTTGACCCGGCCACCGCGCTTGCCGGGATCACCGAGGAGCCAGTCAAACCGGGCCTGGCGACGCCCAACCTCACCCAAGACCTGATCGCACAGGTTCAATACGTATGCCTCGGCACTGGATTCCCTGCCCATGACCGCGATGGTAACCGGTCCGTCGGACACACCAGGCAGGTCGGTTTAGCGAAGTCCTCCTGCCAACAAAAGCCCCTTGCCGGACATTCATCGGGCACACAGATTGGCTCCGCTAGCCTGACCTTCGGGCCCGAATCACACAGCGATAGAGGGGATCCGATGAGTTCGCCAACACTTCCCAACGGTGACCTGCCGCGCGGCATACATACTGACGTCTGGACGGTGACCGGCAGGCGTTTCCACCAAGATCCGACCTTCATCCTTCCCGACTTCGAACGGGTCGGCTGGCAGGAGTTCGAGCGACTTGTCGGCGCCGGCTTCCAGGCGCGCGGCTACCTGGTCGAGGCCACCCAGGACGGCGCCGACGGAGGGGTGGACTTGAACCTGACCAGGGGCAGCGAGCGCGCGGTTGTGCAGTGCAAGCACTGGATGGCTCGGCGCGTCGGGGTCAGCAAGGTCCGGGAACTGTTGGGGGTCATGCAGCAGACGGGAGTGCCCCAAGGCTTCATCGTCTCTTCAGGAGAATTCACTGCGGACGCCTGGGCCGAGGCCCAGCGGTGTGGCATCTACCTGATGCGCGGGGCAGACACGCTCGTGCTGGTCAACGACGCCATCACGTCCGGAATCGTCGTGCCGCAACTCGTCGAGGATCCCGCGCCTGGAGTGCCGCGGTGTCCGATCTGCCGTGAGCCGATGATCGTCCGGGTCGCCAGGAAAGGGCAGAACGCCGGATCCAGCTTTTGGAGTTGCCCCCGATACCCGAGCTGCCGCGGTACGCGACCGATGCCACCCGGGCAAGCGTCAACGCCACCGCTGGGGGCAGCGCAGGTCACTGCGGCCGCAACGTCCGCCTCAGCGTTCGTCCATGGCCCGCCGATCCCACCTGCCCCGCCCGTGCCACCGCCATGGGCAGCCCCCGCTGGGCCGGGCTATGTCTCGACGGGGTGGACGCCACCCGCCTCCCAGCAAATCGCGCCCCCGGGCACCCCGATGAACTTTCCGGCGCCGCATGAAGGGGCTCGCTTCACCCCCGCACTGCCGGTGTCTCGTCGGGTTGGCAGGGCCCCGGTCGTGCGGTTTGTCGTCCTCGCAGCGATGGTGATGGCGGCCGGATGGTTCCTGGTCGCGGTCCTGCTGCCACGAGTCCTGGCATAGGTCGCTAAGCCAGCGACTCGATCGCCGGCAGTTCCTGTCACAAGGACGCCGGGGGTCCCGAACGCGCTCTAGCCAACTAAGGCCACAAGCGAAGTGGTATCCAGCGCGCAGCATTCTCGAGGTCGCGATCAGTAGTAAGGACCGGCGGCGACAGAGCTGATCGAGCGGCAGCCCGTCGAGCCCCAGCCCGTCCACGGACCCTGGCCCATGGCGGCATGGAGCCTCGGAGTTGCGGACGTGGTAATAGCCGACCGTGGAACCACACGCTGTCGACGCCTCTTCGCCCCCGAGCCTTTGAAGTCGTACGGCAACTTGTCAGCTTGTTGCCGAACGGCTACATTCAAGGATGTCGTCGTTCGACCACATTGGAGGCGCGCGTGTTAAGGACGGTCCAAGACGTGGCCACGTTTGTACGCCAGACAAGGAAGGCGCGCGGTTTCACCCAGGCCGAACTCGCCCGTCGGGTGGGCGTGGGTCGAGACTGGGTGGTTCGGCTCGAGCAGGGCAACCCTCGCCTAGAGCTGTCCAAGGTGCTCGACACCTTCGCGGTACTGGGTTTGTCGCTGTCGGTCAGCCAGGCGGTCGACGGGGATGCCGACGACCCGTTCACCCAGGTCTTTGAGGATCTGCGATGAGCAGCGAACTGCTCGTCTACCTGGACGGCGACTACCTCGGCCTGATCACGCAGACCCGACAAGGCTCGCTGGGATTCACCTATGATCCCGGCTACCTGGAACGGGACCGGCCAACGCCGTTGTCGCTGTCCATGCCGGTGACGGCCGAACAGAAACCGAACCGGATAGTGCGGGCTTTCCTCGAGGGCCTGCTGCCCGACAATCAGGCAGTGCGTGAGCGCTGGGGAACCGCCTTTGGCGTGTCTGCGAACAATCCCTTCGCGCTGTTGCGGCACGTGGGCAGAGATGCTGCCGGCGCGGTTCAGATACTGCCGCCGGGTGAGGCCAGCGACGACGCGGCACACCGCACCGGAGACATCGCCTGGCTCACAGATGAGGATTTCCTCGGCATCGTCCGCAGTCTGGCCGAGCACCGCGACTGGGATCCCGAACGGCAGGCTGGACGCTGGAGCTTGGCCGGGGCACAGTCCAAGGTCGCGCTGTTCCGCGACCCATCGACGGGAATGTGGGGCATACCGCAGGATGCGACGCCGACAACCCACATCATCAAGCCTGCCATTCCCGGCCTCGACAACCACCACATCAACGAGGTGCTCTGCCAGCGAGCGGCCACTGAGCTCGGGCTGGCAGCGGCCTCCTGCGAGCTGGTCGACTTCGGTGATGTGCGTGCGATCGTGTCGACCCGCTACGACCGACGGCACAACAGCTCGGGTCAGCTACGTCGCGTCCACCAGGAAGACCTCTGCCAAGCACTCGCCGTCCATCCCAGCCAGAAGTACCAAGCCGACGGCGGACCAGGCATCGGCGAGATCGCCGATCTATTCGCCCGCCTTGGCGTGGCCGATCGTCCCGCAACGGCTCAACGGTTCTTCGACGGCCTCGTTTACAACGTGCTGATCGGCGGCACTGACGCCCACGCCAAGAACTACTCGATGCTGCTGCACGGCCAGCGCGCCCAACTCGCCCCGCTGTATGACCTGGCCTCCGCTGTCGTTTATCCCTCGGATCGGCCGCTGGAGTCGTCGATGAAGGTGGGAGCACACCGGACCATGCGTGAGATCTCCAGCAGCGACTGGGCCAGGGCCGGGCAGAGACTCGGTATCGGTGCGGACGCGGCCGTGAGCCGCGTACTGGAACTACGAAACGCCCTCCCCATGGCGCTCGATGCGGCCGTGGCCTCCCTTCCGGCCTCCGCGCAGGGTCGCGCCCGGGGCCTGACAGAACAAATCGGGGAACACGCCGCCGTGGTGGCGCCATCGTGGACCACATAGGCGCCCCTGGGAGGGCATCTCGGGGGAGATTGCACGAAGGCCACCCACCCGGCGAGCTGACCGATCGGCGCCGGAGGTAGTCACCCGGGAGGGTGCCGAGCTGGACGTCGCCCTCGACACGGGACGGACTCATCCGCCTTGCAGGCGGCAACGCGCAGCGAAACCATGGACTCATGGACGATGTGGTCACGTGGCTCCTGGAGGGCGACGCCGCGGTACGCCACCAGACCTACCGCGACCTTCTGGGCGAGGACCATCCCGAGCTGGCGTCGGTGATCGCCACAGACGGGGACGCTGCCGCCCTGCTCGCCGCCAGAACGCCGGACGGGCACTGGGGCCGCGGCTTCTACCAACCAAGTGGACCTCCAGCCACTACACCCTGGTGGAGCTGCGCAACCTGGAGCTCCCCGGGACTCACCCGGCGGCGCGGGAGGCCGTTCACCTGATCCTGCGCGAGAAGGGCCCGGACGGAGGGGTTAACCCGAGCCCGATCATTCGCCACAGCGACGCCTGCATCAACGGCATATTCCTCGACTACGCGTCCTGGTTCGGCGCGACCGATGCGGACCTGGCCAGCGTCGTCGACTTCCTGCTCGCCCAGGCGATGCCGGACGGGGGCTTCAACTGCCGCCGCAACCGTTCCGGCGCCCGGATCGCGTCAGTGCACACCACGCTGTCGGTGCTGGAGGGCCTGACCTCCTACCTGGCCGCTGGCGCAACGCGTCGCGCGGACGAGGTGCGAACGGCACGGGACGCGGCGGTGGAATGCCTGCTGGCCCGCGAGCTGTTCCGCCGCCGCGGAACGGTCGAACCGATCGACCCGGAGTTCACCCGCCTGCACCACCCCGCCCGCTGGCACTTCGACGTGCTCCGGGCCTTGGACGCCCTCCGCGCCGCAGGCGTGCGCTACGACCCTCGGATGGCGGCGGCCTTGGACGTGCTGACCGAGCGGCAGCGACCGGACGGCCGCTGGGCCGCCAACCGTGGCTACGCCGGCGCGACCCACCTCCGCTATCCCCCGGCCGGGCAGCCGAACCGCTGGGTGACGCTCAAAGCGTTACGCGTTCTGCAGACCTATTCATCCAGTGTCCAACGGAGTTCTCACGTGGAGCAGACCGACGGGGATGTCGCATGACAACGCCGTTCGACCACCGCCCAGGTTGGCTTTCCCCTGTGGAAGCGGACCACCTCCTGATGGTCCTCACCGCGACCTTGCCGTGGGAGCAGAAACAGATCCGCATGTACGGCAAGACCCACCATGTGCCCCGGCTCACCTGCTGGCTGGGCGAAGCCGCCTACACCTACAGCGGCATCCGGAACGAACCTCACCCCTGGACGCCCGAACTCGCCGACCTTCGTGACCGGCTCGCCGCCGAGACTTGCGCCAGCTACAACTCGGTGCTCGCCAATCTCTACCGTGACGGCCAGGACGCCATGGGCTGGCATGCCGATGATGAGCCCGAACTCGGGTCAGAGCCGACCATCGCCAGCGTGAACCTCGGCGCCACCCGCGACTTCGTGGTCAAGCACAAAGCGACCGGTCATCGGCAGGCCTACCCGCTGGGGCACGGTGATCTGGTTGTGATGGCCGGCCGGAGTCAAGCTGATTGGCTGCATTCGGTCCCGAAGCGTGCCCGCATCACGGAGCCGCGGATCAACCTGACCTTCCGCTGGCTCACAACGCCAGCAGTCTGCCGGTTAACTTCTCGGTCATAGGCGCTCATCAAGGTGTATACGGCGTTCATGCACGCTGTGGGCCGAGAAGTTTTCTGCCTTACGCCGACCAGACAAGAGGGTGCCGGTCAACTTCTCGGTCGTAGGCACTCATCAAGGCGTATACGGCGTTCATGCACGCTGTGGGCCGAGAAGTTTCCGGCCTTGCGTCGGCCAGTAGGCTGCCCCGTCAGCTCACTCACACCCGGGTAAACGGCCGCAAGTGGGTTGCTGTTAGGGACCGAGGAGCGCTGCCGGAATAACCGCGATGCCGTCGGGCCGACGGTAGGCGCTCGGTCCGGTGGTGATGACGGCGAGGTCTACCAGATCGTCGCCGAGCTGGTCACGTAGCCAGGTCAGATGCCTCACGTCACGGTCATTCGGAGCCGCTCCCAGCTTCACCTCCAAGGCAACGACAGCGCCGTCATCGCCGGTGATGATCAGGTCCACCTCGTGGTCGCCGCGTTGGGTGCGAAGATGGCTGACCGTCGCCCTTATCGGGTCCGCGTAAACCCGGGCCGACATCGTGACCAAGCTCTCGAACAGCGCACCCAGCAGCGTGCCGTCCCGCGGAACTGACACCACGCCGGGATCAGGCTTCGCCAGCAGGGTTCGATCGGTGACGCCCAACAGCCGCGCCGCCAGCGCCGGATCGGCCAGGTGATGCTTGGGAGCTTGCCGCAGGGAGGCGAGGAGGTTTCGCGAACCGGTCCAGGCCGGGAGCTCCTCCAGCAACCACATGCGCTGCAATATCTTGCGATACGCCACGATCGTCGCCCGGCTCGGCTTGTCGGGCAGGCCCGGGGTGGCTGCATCCAGGATCACGTTGTACGCGGCCGAGGTCGACGTGGCTGCGGCGTACGCCGCCAGCCAGGATCGCAGGGTCTGTGGACGCCGCACCGGACGTCCGGCGTCGGCGAAGTCACGGTCGACGACAGTGGCCAGGTAGCCGTCGAGGACGTCAGGTCGAACGTCCGCCGACAACGCCCGAATCGCCGGGAACCCCGATCTCGTGATCTCGGCGGTGTAATCGTCGAGGGTGAGTGAGCAGTCGCCTGCGATGTCGGCACCACCGGCAAGCATGGTGGCCAGCGACACCGTCGGCATGACCAGTCCACGCTCGGCAAGGCTGAGCGGACGCATCCGGACGGTGACGATCCGGCCCGCACCTGAGTGCTTCGGCGCCTCGGCAGGAAAACTGGACCCGGCCATCAGATAGGTGCCCGGAGCCGCGCCTGCGTCGACCTCATGGCGGACGCGGTCCCAGACCGGCGGGTAGTGCTGCCATTCGTCGATCAGCAACGGCTTGGCGAGCCGGCCTAAGCGCTTTTCGTCGTCGCGCATCAGCGTTATCTCGGACACATCGTCGAGGGAGACTGCGGTGGCGACTCGACGCCCAGCCGTGGCCGTCTTGCCGACCGCCTTCGGGCCCTCGATCGCCACCGCAGGAAGACCGGCCAACAAGCGGTCTAGCTGACGGTCAACGATCCGCGGTAGGTATTCCACACCGCCACGATACAGATTTAACCTCATCTGCGATACAAGTCTGCACACTTCTACGATACGTTTCCGGCACTTGAAGTCAGTCGCGCGACCACATACAAGGCGGAGCTAGCCGAAGACTCTCCCTGATCCGTGGAATTGCCTCCGGAAGTGATCCACGCGCGGGCAGCCACCGTGCGCAGCCGGGCGGGACGAGCCGCCGCCCCTCCCGCCTGTCTCTCGAGGCGGCCCCCTGACGCCCTGATCGGGAACCTACGATGGAGCCTGTGACATTGCTCCCTTGGTGGGACGCTCCCGAGTGGAGCCAGCGGTGACCCGGGATCGCAACCCCGCTGGCCGGCCGCAACAGGCGCGACCGCGGGATGCTCTCGGCCGTCCGCTCCCGTACGGGGCCGCCGGGGTCGAGCCCGTGTCCGAAGAACCGCTGCCTCCGCTTGAGGCGCTGGAGCTGGCTCGGAAGCTGGTGGAAGAGGGCAGGCCATTCGCCGCGCACGAGGTCATGGAGGCCCGCTGGAAGGCTTGCCCGGACGAGGAACGTCAGCTATGGCAGGGCCTCGCGCAGCTGTGCGTCGGCCTGACCCACGCGGCCCGCGGAAATGACGTCGGAGCTAACCGGCTGATCGACCGGGCCGCGGGTCGACTCGCTGCCTACGGTGCCGGTGGAGGACCCACTTACGGACTGGATCTAGGGGTCGTAGTCGCCTGCGTGCGTGGACAGGCGGCACAGGGCCGTGAACGCTAGCCCAGCCCCCGAACCCGACAATGACGAGTCGGCCGCGATCGACCCGGACGCCGGGCCAGGGACGCGTGATGCCCTTGCCGCCTTGCTGCGTTGGGAGCAGGCGGGCGGGGAATGGGTCATGCGCGCAGAGCAAGCCACGTCCACAGTTGTCGACCTGACCACCTGCGACGGCGGCGACGTCATGGGGCAATTGGTCTCGTCGAATCCCGAGTTCGTCGCCTACGTGTTGGCCGACGTCTCGCAGGTACCTGATCGGCAACAGAGGGCTCGGCAGGCTGGACCGCTGGGCCATTGACAGCTTGGGTCTGCCAAATTCGTGCCGCGGGCGAGCCTGGGCGACGCAGCTTGCCCTCGACCGCGACCAAACCGAGCTAATCCCCCTGCTTGATTCCGCGGGTCCGAGGCCAACAGGTCTCGTTGTCGAACTCGTCGTTCTGCAGCGCAGCCTCCCGGCGAACCTCAAGTTGGTCCACTGAAAATCTGCAAGTTTCCCAACGAAGATCTGCAAGTTCGATGCGAACTCCTCAAGGTCAAAGCAGTCGACGACTCCCTGGCCGGACCTCCGGAGATCGTCGCGCTGATGCCTTTGAGCCAAATGGGGTGGCCCCGCCGCACCACATGCAGGCCTGCTCCACAGGAATCGCAGGATCAACTGCGGTCCATGGACGGTGGCACCCAGGTCGCACCGCTGCACTGCTGGATCCAAGTCCTCACCACCTCCGGCCCCCGGGAACACCGGACGCTCTGACGACTCACCGACGGGCCCGTGCGAAATTGTCGTCGACATCCGTCAAGCTATGGAGCGTGAGGTTCAGAGGCGCCGTGGGCAGATGAAGAAGCGCATCGCGGTCGTGGGCGCCGTCATTGTCGAGGGCGGCCGCATGTACTGCACCCAGCGTGGGCCGGGAAGCCTAGAGGGCTACTGGGAGTTCCCCGGCGGCAAGCTTGAGCCTGGCGAGGCGCCAAGGGAGGCGTTAGTCCGTGAGATCCGCGAAGAACTGGGTTGCAGAGTTGAGGTAGGCACGAAGGTGGTTACCACCGAGCACGAATACGACTTCGCCGTGGTCGTCCTCACGACTTTCTATTGCAGGTTGATCGATGGCGAACCAAGCCTCTCGGAACACATCAACGCCGCTTGGCTTTCCTCAGATGAGCTGGCAGGCTTAAATTGGGCACCCGCAGATATCCCGGCCGTCCGACATATCCAGGGTGACCTAGCATGACGACCGACTTCGTATGGGGAGACCCCCTCGCTCTGGACGTGCGATTCGGCTATCTCGGTGGCGAAGTGCGGGCGCCGCGGCAACAACACCCTCAGGTCGTGCTGAACGGCCCGAGCGATTCAGTCCTGCGGATATTGCGCGAGGAAATCTCCAAGTGCGCGGCCTTTCTCTTCTCCGTGGCGTTTGTAACCCCACGCGCGCTCGCCCTGCTCAAACAAGAACTCGTCGACTTCACTGGTACGGGACGGATCGTCACCTCAGACTACCTTGCCTTCAACTCCCCAGCCGCCTTCCTGGAGTTGATGAACCTGAAGCAGCTTGGCATCGAGGTCCGCCTGCATCAGTCACCCGCTTTCCACCCAAAGGGCTACATTTTCGAGCACCGCACTGCGATCACCGCGATGGTCGGCAGTTCGAATCTAACCGAAACGGCGCTAGTCACCAATCACGAATGGAACCTCAAAGTCACCGCGGCTCGGGGTAGCGACTTGGCCGCCCAGTTTGCGAACTTGGTCGGCGAACAGGTGCGAGAGTCCGTGCCTCTCACTGACCAGTGGATCGCCGACTACGCAGCGCGCTACGTGGCGCCCACCACCCGTTCCGTCAGGGATCGCGCTGGCCTGGCCCCGGTCCTGACGCCGTCGACCCTGGTCCCAAACGCGATGCAGATGGACGCTCTTGTTGCGATCGCCGACTTGCGCGCCAAGGGTGCCGCGCGCGCGATCGTGATCTCGGCGACCGGTACCGGCAAGACCATGCTCTCGGCGCTCGACGTGCGGGAGTTCGGGGCAAAGCGACTCTTATTTGTCGTCCATCGGGAGCAGATCCTCGACCGCACAATCCAGGAGTACAAGCTAGTGCTCGGGGGCGCGGATGGCGACTACGGCAAGCTCTCCGGGGGCGTGAAGCAGCCCGGCCCCCGTTACGTCTTCGCCACCGTCCAAACGCTCTCGCAGCGCGAGGTGCTCGAGTGGTTCGCCCCGGACACCTTTGATTACATCGTCATGGACGAAGCGCACCGCGCTGGTGCGATCACCCATCAGCGGGTTCTGGCCCACTTCACGCCCAGGTTCTTGCTCGGAATGACCGCAACTCCTGAGCGCACCGACGGCTTCAATGTCTTCGAGTTGTTCGACTACAACGTGCCGTACGAGATTCGGCTGAATCGGGCGCTGGAAGAGGACATGCTCTGCCCCTTCCACTACTACGGGGTGGCTGACATCACGCTCGATTCAGGCGTGATGCTCACGGGCGAGGCCGACCTAGCCGTTCTCGTCTCACCAGAACGGGTCAACCACTTGATCAAGGCAATCGAGATCTACGGACAGGCCAGTGTTGCGCCACGCGGCCTGATCTTCTGCAGCCGTAGGCAAGAGGCCCGGCTACTGTCAGCCGCACTCAACCAGCACATGCTCCGGGGGCGCGCTATCAGAACTGTCTTCCTCAGTGGCGCCGACCCAATTCCCACACGCGAGCGGGCAGTACAGGACCTCGAATCCGGACGGCTCGACTACATCCTCACTGTCGACGTGTTTAACGAGGGGGTCGACATCCCTTCGATCAATCAGGTTATTATGCTGCGACAGACTCAGTCAGCGATCGTTTTCGTGCAGCAGTTGGGCCGCGGCCTTCGCAAGGCTGTCAATAAGGATTGTGTGATCGTCCTTGACTTCATCGGGAACTACACCAACAACTACCTCATCCCGATTGCCTTGTTCGGGGACGAGTCGCTGAACAAGGAGTCGCTTAAGCAACACCTGATCTCAGCAGAGGAGGCAGGCGTCCTTCCCGGCCTGGCGAGCATCCGTTTCGATCGGATCTCGCAGGAGCGCGTGCTGAGCTCGATCGTCTCGACCCGGCTAGACAGCATGGTGAATCTCAAGAACGCGATCGAGACCATGCGGAACCGGTTGGGCAGGGTGCCTGCCCTGTCGGACTTTCTTCGGTTCGACTCGGTTGATCCCGTGCTGCTGGCCACCAAGGACACCAGCTATCCCGCCCTGGTCGAGCGCGTGCTGCGCGAACCGTCCGGCCTCACAAAGCTCGAACGCAAGGCTCTCGATCTGCTCTCCCACGAGGTGATGACCTCCAAGCGCGCCCATGAGTTCCTCCTCCTTCAGACGCTGGTCGAGGTCGGGCCTGTTTCGAGGGATGAACTCGCGGGCCTCTTCGCTGCCAAGGGGCTACCGAACGACGACCTCCACGTTGCAAGCGCGATCGACACTTTCACGCTCAACACGCACAGCGACGCCGACAAGAGACGCTACGAGGGCGGAGTGGTTAGCGCCGATCACAGGGGCTTGGTTGCACTCAGCACGTCCGTCGACGATTCGATCCGGCACTCTCCTGCTTTCGCGGCGGCCGTCCTCGACCTAACCAACACGGGCCTCACACTGGTCGCAAAACGCTACGCAGCCGCCGCCCCGTTCGCAGCGGGCCGGCAGTACTCTCGCAAGGAGGTCACCAGGCTGCTCTGCTGGCCGCGAAAGTGGACGTCGACCCTGTACGGCTACCGAGTCCATCGGGAGACCGGGGCCTGCGCGATCTTCGTCACGCTCCATAAGTCGGACGAGATCACGGCCAGCACGGCCTACGAGGACCAACTGCTCGACACCACCGCGATGCTCTGGTACACCCGAAGTCGCCGGACACTGGCCAGCGATGAGGTACGCGCCATCGTCGACAACGACGTTGCCCTCCACGTCTTCGTCAAGAAGGACGATGCCGAAGGGACCGACTTCTACTACCTCGGGCGGGCGACCTCACACGCGGCCGAGCAGACCACCATGCTTGGCGAGGGCGGCACACCGCTCAACGTAGTTCGAATGAGGCTGCAGTTCGAGGAGCCAATCGAATCTGCGTTGTTCGACTACTTCCACCCCACGATCACCGGCTGACATCACGACAAAAGTTGCTCCGTACGGACGGGTTAGCCCGCCGACCAATGACTCGGGCGCATCCCGTGAAGCTGGGACGAACCACCGCGGGTCCTCCCCGGTGACCATGGTGGGTTTTCACCTGACGCCCGACAAGGCCACTCGTTCCGATGGGCGAGCTTCCCCTCGACCATCAGCTACGTACCTGCGGGAGTGACGATTCCAAGCAGTTCGTTGGACTCCGGCCTCGCCTACGGGCCCAGACACCCGATCGGGATGACATGGACGCCGTCGTCACGCCGTCCGCCAGGACCGGTGCTTGTGATCACCCCGAGGCAGGCTGGCTGACCGTGCCGTTCGGTGTCGACACTTCTGGCGAACCGGAGTAGCGCGGCCGCGGCGGCATCGACGGCATCGGGGTTGAGCTTGATCTCAAATGCACCCCACAGGCTGGGGCCGATCGTGACGATGGCATCAACCCTGTTGCCGTTGGAGTCACGCCAAGAGTCGACTCGACCATCCAGAAGTTGGGCATACACCCGAAGGTCACGAACAACGAGCCCCTCGAAGTGGAGCCCGAGAGCGTGAAGATCATGGCTCAACTCGGCTGAGCCCACGCCGAGCGCGGCCGGCCCCAGTGACGGGTCGACGAAGTAGCGGACTTCCGCCGCCCGGAGCCGAGCACGAGAACGCATGTGAGGAAGCCATGCTTCCGAGTTTTCCGTCAGGTGCAGCCGCTCGAGGGCCGAGAGGTAGGCGGCCAGGGTCTCTTTTGCGATCGGACCGGCCTCACCACCCACATCCCTTGCCAGTTCGGCTGCCTTCGCTGCCTGACCGACCGACCGTCCGAGCGCGGCGAGGAGGCGCCGGAGGTTCACGGGGTCGCGGCGCGACCCGAGTGTCTGGATGTCCACTTCGACGATGTTGGCGAGGTAGTCCCGCAGCCACCGCCTCGCTCTTCGCTCGTCGGTGCCGACAAGTTCGGGCCAGCCACCAATGATGATCCTCTTGACCAGTTCATCGAAGCTGAGGTGTGTCCCGAGACCTGTCTGTCGCTCGCCATCGAGTAGCGCGGCCAGCGACATCTCTCCGTTCGATTGCCCCGATTCGAACAGCGTCATGGGACGCATCGCCATCACGGAGAAGCGGCCGGCCCCCGAGTGCCGGGACGCGTCGTGCTTCGGTGTTGCTGAGCCGGTGAGGATGTAGAGGCCGGGGCCGTTCCGGTCGTCGACCTGACGGCGCACCCGGTTCCAGATGGCAGGCTCCACCTGCCACTCGTCGAACAGGATGGGGGTCGGGTTAGCGAAAAGCCGGTTCGGATCCAGCGTCACGAGGCCTCGGGCGGCCGCATCCTCATCCAACCTGAAGACGGTTTCTGCTTGTCGTGTCGCGGTGGCAGTCTTTCCACACGCCTTTGGACCCTCGATCAGGATGGCGCCGATGTAGCCGAGCCGCTCCTGTAGTTCCTGATCGGCGATGCGCGGAAGGTAGCTGGCCACTGTCTCAGTCTACCATTTGCATACCCTGCACTCTACCTTTTGCATAGTCACGAGTCTCCTGATTGGAGGGGAAGACGGGCCCGGAGGGTGAGGATCTCGAAGGGTCGTAGGTCGAAATGGACCACTCCTCCCATGCGGTCCAACCTCTTGTCCATGGCATCTTCAAGTAGATTCACCGCCCACACGGTGGCACCGTCGATCGAGAGTTCCCCGTGCGACGGCTTTCCTAGCGACTCATAGAGGCGCACGATCAACTCCCCAGAGCCATCTTCAGCCAGCTTGACCGTGTCAATCACCAGTCCGGCCCCGTCAAGGTGAACCAGTGGGTCGATTTCGTGCTCAGCGCCGTCGATCACGATCATCGGCATCGACAGGTCGTACGCAGATTCGACGACGGCTGCCAAGTCTGCGTCGACCAGGAGTCGCGTCCTGAAGGTGTGCGCGCCTTGGTCGCTGTCGGGGTCGGGATACTGCGGCCCGCGAAGGAGAGTCTGGCGAATCTGAGTCAGGTATTGAGCCCCGTCCCCGGACGGGTCCGGGATCCGCGTAACGTCATGACCGTATGTCGCATCGTTGAGTACCGCGGCACCTCTGGCCCCGTCGCTGACATGGATCCAACGCTGCGCGACGATTTCGAACCGGGCCTCATCCCACGATGTATTCTCGTGCACCGCCCGACGGACATGGCCAAACTGGGTCTCGGCGATTGACTCCCGCGCTTCAACACGAAGCGGAAAAGCGAGCTTCAACAGCCGCTGTTGCTCATGCCAGTCGACGTGACTGGTCACATCAACGCCGGACCCGCTGAGGCGGATCTATTGCGTGAGGATCGAACGCGACACCCGTCGAATGATGGTGACCGAGTCGTCGTTGAGGGTGAGCTCGCAGTGCTGAGGTAGGTCGAGCGCCAGCCGACGGTAGTGCTTATCTATGTCCCATGCGTCCCAGTCGGTGGGGATGTCCTGGTGGAATTGCAGCTGGTTCGCCGGAATGGTCTGGTCGAGGTAGTCGTGCCCGGTTGTTCGGCTGATCAGCTTGGTGAATGTCCCCTCGGCGGAAATGTGAAGCTCGAGCTGGTCGTTGCTCAGCGTGAGCGTCTGGCCATGGCTACCCACTCGAACCCGGTCGGATGTGGAAGCGATGGGACCAACCGAATGTCCTTCGACCCCTTCGCGTCGGAACGGTGAGGAGTTGACCGACAACCGTTCACGTCCATCCCCTGTCAGGGCGTGGAGGGAGTCGTCGATGATCGCTTTGAGTCGCACCTCATCCTCCGAGTGCATCCGTTCAGCGTCCTGATGGACCCACGAAATGGAACTGCCCGGCAGGATGTCGTGGAACTGGAGCAGAAGAGTGCGTTGCCAGATGTCTGCGAGCTCACTCTGGGGGTAAGGGTGCCCCCGGCGAACGGCCGCGGTGGCTGCCCACAGCTCCGCTTCGCGGAGAAGTGTCTCACTTCGCCGATTCCCCCTCTTGGTGCGTGCCTGCGAGCTGTACGTACCCCGGTGCAATTCCAGGTACATCTCCCCGACCCACAAGGCGCGGTCTCTGGACTCAGCTTCAGCCGCAGCGAAGAAGCTTGCGGGGGAGCCGAACTGGACGCGCGGCAAGCCCTCGATATCGGCTGCCCGACGCCCGGCCTCAAGCATTTCCGCGGTCGGGCCACCCCCGCCGTCGCCATAGCCGAACGGAACGAGGCCCCCGGAGAAGGTCCGGTGATCCTCGAAGTTCCGCTCAGCGAATGCCAGCTCCATTGGTGAGAGATCGGAGTTGTAGGTCTCGACCGGAGTGAAATGCGTGAGGATCCGCGAGCCGTCGATGCCCTCCCAGTCGAACGTGTGATGAGGCATCCGGTTGGTCCGGTTCCAGGACATTTTCTGTCCAAAGAACCATCGGGCCCCCGCCAGGCGCGCGATTTGAGGAATGGCACCCGAGTAGCCGAAGCTGTCGGGTAACCACACCTCCTCACACGTGATGCCGAACTCCTCGCGGAAGAATCGCTGCCCCGCCACGAACTGGCGAGCCATGGCCTCGCCGCTCGGCATGTTGGTGTCGGACTCCACCCACATTCCACCGACTGGCACGAATCGACCATCCTGCACTTTCGCCCTTATCCGCGAGAACAGGTCCGGGTAGTACTCCTTCATCCACGCGAACTGCTGGGCAGAAGAGCAGGCGAAGACGAGGTCGGGATCGGTGTCCATCAGGGCCACGACGTTTGAGAACGTGCGGGCGCACTTTCGAATGGTTTCGCGCAGTGGCCACAGCCACGCTGAGTCAATGTGGGCATGCCCGACGGCAGTCAATGTCATCGCGCTCGCATTGGCCGGAGCCGACAGTGTGGAGGCGAGCTCCTGCCGAGCGACCCCGGCTGTGGACTGGACGGAACGGGGATCGAGGACGCGCAGCATCCGCTCGAACGCCGCCAGGATCTGATCGCGCCGACGGATGCTGGTGTCCGGCTGGAGCGCAATTCCGCGGAGCGCATCAATGTCGGCGAGGAGCGCCTGGACCTGAAGGTCACGCAGGATGAGGGCTGCGCCACCGAACCGGTACAGCTCCACGTCCCCGGCGCTGTCCCACGAGCCTAGATGAGCCAGCGGGATGAGCCCGGTTCCGTCAGGGGTGTTCAGGGTCGGATTGGCCGCAGCCTCGACCCAGCGCAAAACCTCCTCGCCCGCATCCAGCTTCAACGGGACCCAGTGGTTGCGCGGCGAGAGCGCCCGCACCACCGAGCCATGCCTATCGAACACCAGGCCCTCTGCCTGAAAGCCGGCCTGGGCGGGGGAGAACCCAAGATCGACCTCAAGAGCCATCTCGGCCTTGCGTTGGGCCAAGGACTCAGACGTCCACTCCTCGGGGATGCGGCCGCTCACTCTGAGCCACATGGTGTCCCATGCTCGGCCCCAGGAATCCCCGACGGCGAGCGGGGACAGATCTCTGAGCGTGGCCTCGCCGAACGGAATGGGCTCGCCGCCGACCGTTGCTGCCGCCACACAGAGGTGAACCCGTTCCAGCACCACCGCGGGCCGGATGACCTCGCGAATGATGCGGTCAAGTCGTCGCAGGGTCTGGGTGGCCGCGTCCTGTTGACGAGTTTCGATGATGACGAATCCTTCCGTGGCGTGGCAGGCGACAGCTCACCCTAAATCCGCCTCAACGTGACCGCCAGAGCCTCGCCACTTCGGCGGTATAATCCCTAGTCACGGAGCCGAAAACCACTGGTGGGCCCACTGGGAAACGAACCCAGAACCCGCAGGTTAAAAGCCCACGGCCAACTGGGCGCTCACTAGGCTCTCTACACAGGCACAGCCCGCGACAGAGCTGCCAAGCGACCGCAGCTTCTGGCAGACCGCTGGACTCGCCATTACGAAAACCGTCCAGAAGTATGTATCGTTTCCAGAAACATCCAAACATCGGTAGGGAAGTAACAATCATGTCCAGTGAGCTCTTGAGCGTTTCCGAAGCCGCCAAGAAGCTCGGCGTCGACCCGAGTCGCATCCACGCGCGCATCCGGGAAGGGTCCCTCCCCGCTGAGAAGGTCGGGAACCAGTGGGTCATCACGACGCGCGACCTTCGCCTAGTCATGCACCACGCAGGGCCGGGGCGGCCACTGTCGTGCAAGTCAGCATGGGCTCTGCTCGCTGTCGCGGCAAACAGCCATGCTGTCGCGGAGCTGAGCCCGCCCGACCGGTCCAAGGCACGAGCCCGGCTCCGAGATCTGCTCGCCGACGCTTCGTCCCGGGTCGCACCTGAAGAAGCCGTAGCCAGGATCGCGCGGGCCCTCGGGAATCGGGCCGAGCGGCGACTGTTCGTTGCTTCCCCCCGCGACCTGCCGGACATCCGCAACGACAAGCGGGTCCAGCCGTCGGGCGTATCGCTGCCCGAGTCGAACATCTCAGCAGGTGGCTCCGTGGAGGGTTATGTCTGGTCCGGGGAGGTGAGCCCCCTCCTCCATGACTATCTGCTATCTCCTGCGTCGCGCGGACGAGCCAACGTCGTCCTGCACGTTGTTGTTAGCGCAGACCGCAGGTGCCAGGCGTTCTCCCTCGATGAGGCTGCCCGTTCCCCGCTCGCCCTCGCCGCCGATCTTGCCGAATACGACGACGTGCGGGAGAGGGGCGAGGCGATGCGCCTCCTGGCCGCCCTGCAGGCGTCCACCAACGCCCAGCCGGCGAAGGCACCCCGTGGCTGAGCCTGTGACGCTGCCGCCGATGGATGAGGCCCAGAGGCAGTCTTGGTACGCCCTAATAGACCTGCATGAGCGGCTCAACTCCAACTGGACCCTGATCGGCGGCCAACTCGTCCATCTGCACTGCGCTGAGAGGGGAGCATCCCCTCCACGCCCGACGAACGATGTCGACACCGTCCTCGACATCCGGGCCTCCCCCCTGATGCACGAGACGTTCACGGGAGTCCTGCGAGCCATGGGCTTCGCCCCGGAAATCTCCGCCGAGGGAATCCAGCACCGCTGGAGGAAGGACCTGGCGCAGATCGACGTGCTGATCCCTGAAGGTATAGGAGAGCGTGCCTCGAGACGGGTTGGTGCCGGCGGTGCGCCAACCATCGAAGCCCCGGGCACGACCCAGGCGCTGGAACGCAGCGAACCGGTGACCGTTCTGGTCGAGGGTCGGATCGGTACGGTGCTGCGCCCGAGTCTGATCGGTGCTCTCGTCGGCAAGGCGGCTGCTCGTACGGAGATCAGTTCAGACCGGAATGCGGAGCGTCACTGCGTCGACTTCGTGGTGCTGGCAGGCCTCATCTCGGCAGGTGACTTTCGCGGGGAGACGTTGGCCAAGAAGGACCAGTTACGACTGAAGAGGATGATCCCACACTGCTTGAGCAGCGACCTAGCCATGGCCGTGGAGCATGCCGGTGAAGCTCTGGGCCGTCTTGGGCAGGCGGCGAAGCTGAACGTCTGACCACCTGGTATTCAAGTCGCTGCCCATGCACCTGATCGACATCGCCCTCGACCTGCAGACCAGAACCACTCAGCGAACTGCGCTTAAAATGCCTAGTCACAGGGACATACCACTTGTGGGCCCACTGGGAATCGAACCCAGAACCCGCGGATTAAAAGTCCGCTGCTCTGCCGATTGAGCTATAGGCCCCGCGCCTGGCGCTCCGGACACTCTACTGGCCTAGTGACACACTGAGCACATGGACCCTCGCTACTGGGGCATCGTCGCGATCCTCGTGATCGGGGTGGCCGTGATCGCCTACGGGGCGCTCAGCGACCGGCGCGCTACCCAACGCCAACGCGACGCTCTCACCGCGCCACCGAAGCGAGACATCCCCCGCCTCTCCCCCACCAGCGAGCCTCCGTCCTACCTCACCGAGCTTCAGGCCCGCACCAAACCTGCCGGCGCCAACACCGACCTGGACGCCCCCACGCGGCGTCGCCTCTCCGAGGCCCAGGCCGCTGCGTTCAGCATCCCCTCGGGTTACCCGCGGCTCAGCTTCATCACCGATCGCAGCACGGGGTGGTTCGTGGCCGAGGCGCCGATCGTCTTGATCTGCGACGCCGAGATCACCGCCATCCGGGAGGTCCTGCCATTGATGGAGCGGGCCAAGAAGACCGGACGTCCGCTCATCCTCGTGGCAGCCGACATCTCAGAGGATGTCGTGGACACCTTCTCGGCCAACAGCGTTCAGGGAATGTTGCGCTGCGTGCCGATCCAACTGGGCGACCCTGAACTCCGCGCAGGGCTGGCCTCCGCCGTCGGCGCCCATCAGCTGACGGTCACCGATCTTCGCGCCGGCTACGTCCCGGCCGACGCGCTCGGCTCTGCTGAGACCTGGCTGTGCGACGAAGACACGTCCTGGGTGATCCAATCCTGAGACAATCCCAAGCCTGAGGTCTCAAGTAAGAGTGGAGGTCGAATCAATTTCACTCCGCCGACCCCCTCCGGGGACGCCTCAGCCGTAGCCCCAGTCGTGCAGTTGATCGTCCTCGATGCCGAAGAAGTGGGCCACCTCGTGCCACACGGTGATCCGGACTTCGTCGATCACTTCTTCGTGCGACTCACACTCCTGAAGGATCGGGCGCCGGAAGATGACAATCCGATCCGGGAGCACGCCGGAGTACCACGAATCCCGCTCCGACAAGGGGATTCCGTCGTAGTACCCGAACAGCTCGGGCTCGCCGTCGGGCGAGTCATCCTCAATCACCAGGACGCAGTTCTCCACCCGGGCCAGTAGCGGCGCAGGGATCTGCGCGATGGCGCGATCGACCAGCTCCTCGAACTCCTCGGCGCTCATCTCGATCCCCATGAATCCACCGTAGACCGCCCCGGAAGACCTGAATTACATGCGTGTTCTTTTTAGCAATCCCTCGGCGTGTCGCCTTGAATTGGCGCTTGCTAAGGGTTTGCGGCGTTGTTTCGAGCACGAAGCGCTGGTTAGAGTCCGGATCAATCTGAGGCGGCTGTGACAGCTGTGACGTGCCGCGCAGGCAGATGTCGAAAGGAATTAGACCGTGATCAACATCCTTGATCGGGCCAGGTTGGCCATCTCCGCCCTGGTGATGACCAGCCTCCTGTTCGGCATCGGCGGGGCCGCCGTGGCCTACCAGGCAGTCGCCGCCACCGCCTACACCGCCACCGGGGCGGTCAACGTCCGGACGGGACCAGGCACCTCCTACGCGATCGTGGCCACCCTGAAGAGCGGACAAGCCGTGACCGGCGCCGGCACTGCCAAGAACGGCTGGCAGCCCGTGACCTACGGCGACAAGACCCGCTACGTCTACGCCTCCTACCTGAAGGCGACCAGCACCGCCACCCCCACGCCCAGCGCGACCACCGGCACCGGCACGACCAGGGTGACCTCGGAGAACGTCAACGTCCGCACCGGGCCTTCCCTGAACGATCCGATCGTGACCGTGCTGACCAAGGGGACCACGGTCTCCTCGACCGGCAAGACCTCAGGCGACTTCACCCAGATCACCCATGAAGCCAAGCTCCGCTGGGTCTACAGCGCCTACCTGACCGCGTCCGCCACCACCACCCCCGCCACCGAAGCCAAGTACTCCGCGATCACGACGGCTCTGTTGGCCCTGCGCACGACCGCGAGCATCACCGCAACTTCCGGCGGGGACCTCCCAACAGGGACGACCGTCGAACTCACCGGCGTTCACTCGCTGAGCTACTCCCAGGTGCTGCGCAACGGCAAGCTTTACTGGGTCCTGAGCGGCTCCGCCCGCTGGTGACCAAACTGCTGCCGGCGGCCCCCAGCCTTCCGGTCGCGGTCGGCAAGCGTTTCACCACCGTCGACGGCCTGAACATTCGCAGCGCGGCCTCCAGCAGCAGCACCAGCGTGGCGAAGGTCGACAAGGGCATCGTGTTGCTGATCACCGGAGTGGTGAAGGACGGCTACACGCAGGTCATCTACAGCGGCGCCACCCGCTGGGCGGCCAGCATGTACCTCTCCACCACCCGACCCGGCACCACCACCGCCGTGGGTGCCGTGGGCTCCCTCGGGTCAGCCACCCTCGATCGGACGAACGCCAACGCCAAGGGCATCGTGCTGGCGCTGCGGGAGAAGTTCCCGCAGATCAAGACCATCTACGGCTGGCGGATGTACAGCGCCTACTCCTCCGATCACCCCAACGGCCGCGCCCTGGACATCATGATCCCGTCCTACTCCACCGCCTCGGGTAAGGCCCTGGGCGACGCCATCGCCAGCTACTTGCAGACCAACCACACGAAGCACCGAGTGCACTACCTGATCTGGCGCCAGCGAAACTGGAACGTCGAGCGCAACCTGTCGCCGACCGCCTGGCGCTGGATGTCGGACCGCGGTGGGGCCACCGCCAACCATTACGACCACGTGCACGTCTCGGTCTACAGCTGACCACGTTTCGGCGCCTCCGGCTCCTCCTGTGATGTGGCCGCAACATTAGCGACGGTTCAAGCGCGACAAACGAGCCGGAGATGCGGCCGGCATGGATTGCCTCTACTAGGAGGGCACATATGTCGAAGTCGCCCTGGATGGCCATCTCCGTATTCCTTGCGATGATCCTTCCCGTCCCCGCATGCGCTTCCAATGCTGCCGGCGGGCCAATCCCAGGGACGGCTGCCTGTAAGCAGGAGAAGTCCACCTTCGCCGACATCGGCCCCAACCAGAAGGGCTACGCAACTCCAGAAGCTGCCGCAGACGCGATGGTCGGGACCCTCGGCTCGACACCGCGCCTCGGCACTTGGCAACATCAGCAGGACTCGGAGACCCCGACCTCAGCTCGCCTGATCGCCCCGCCATATCTCGCCTCAGTGACGCGCCGAGAAGACGGGGCCTGGATCGGCGGCGCTCTCGCAGAGTGCATGACGCCAGCGTAAGACTCCACGCCGAGTGCCAGTTCCGTGAGGGTCTCGCTGCGTTCGATGAGCGAGGGCGCGTGTGCAGCGCTCGGCCAGCGCAGACCCTGTTCAGCAGACGCCCGGATCGACCTCGTACCGGCAGGCATTCACGCGGTTTGAATAGTAGTGACAACTGCCCGCTCCAGCTGAGCTTCGGCGGTTCTGCGTTGGGTGCGTCCGGGTCGGCTATGTTCTTGAACGCCCTCCCGTGAAAGGTCCCTCATGCACCTCAACCTCCTCCTCCCGAGCAGCGCCCAGCGATGACCGCTGCGCTCTCCCCCACCGAGACCACCGCACTCACCCGCCGCGGTCTCCGACTGGCGCAGTTCACCGTGAGCTACAACGTGCTTGAAGGCGTGCTGGCGATCTCGGCAGGCATGGCCGCGGGGCTCGTCTCCATGATCGGCTTCGGCGTCGACTCCGGGATCGAGTCGATCTCGGCGGTCCTGGTCGCCGGACGGTTGATCGCCCGCCTGCGCAACCGAGAGCCGGACGAAGAGAAGGAGAAGCAGACCCTCAAGCTGGTCGCGATGACCTTCTACCTGCTGGCTGGCTACGTCCTGGTCGAGGGCATCAGCGCCCTGATCGGCGATCACACCCCGGAGGCGTCCCCGCTGGGCATGGGCGTTCTGATCGCCTCAGTGATCGTGATGCCGCTGCTGGCCGCGGCTAAGCGCCGGGTCGGCACCGCCCTGCGGGACCCGCTGATCCTGGCCGATGCCGCAGAGACCCGAATCTGCCTGCTGTTGAGCATCTCCACGCTGGCCGGACTGGCGCTCTTCCAGCTGACCGGGGCCGCTTGGCTCGATCCGGTCGCCGGCTTCGTGATCGCCGCGTTCGCCGTCCATGAAGGACGCGAGGCGTGGGAGGGCGAACTGGTCGAGGACGACTGATCCGCCACGCTCCCCACGCACGCGAAACGGCCGCCCGGATCACTCCGGACGGCCGTTCGTGGTGTCTGACTTAGACGCCGGCGCCCGACATCTGCGCCCGCATCTCACCCGCGTACTGATCGGCGTTCAAGCCGACGATCAGGTGGGCCGTGGTGTCATCGATGAACACCGAGCCCGCCACACCGGAGGCCTTGAGCGCCGCCTCGGAGACCTTGGCCCGGTCCTTGACGACAACCCGAAGGCGGGTCTCAGCAGCAGGCTCGACCTTCGCCACGTTGCCGGCCCCACCGAGGGCGGCCAGGTAGCTCTTGGCCTTTTCCGGGCCAAGCGGATCGCGCAGCTTGATCTCGGGAGCCTTGCTCTCGTACGAGACCGAGGACACCTGATCCGCCGAGACTTCTGCGTCGTCCCCGGCGACCGCCAGGTAGTCCTCCATGTCGCCCTTGAGGTTCTCCGATCGGGTGCCGAAGATCGCCTGCATGTTGTTCCCGACGAGGAGCACGCCGGCCGCGCCGAGCGCCTTCAGCTTGGCCTGGTCGGCCTTGCCGATGTCGACCACGCCGACCCGCAAGCGGGTGATACAGGCGTCCAGATCCTTGATGTTTGAGCGGCCGCCGAAGGCCAACACCAGCTGGCGAGCGAACTCGTTGCTGCCGCCCTTGCCGCCGACGGCGGCATCCTCGGCCATGTCTTCGTCTTCACGGCCTGGCGTCTTCAGGTTCAGCATCCCGATCAGGGTGCGGAAGACGATCCAGTAGAGCGCGAAGTAGAACGGGCCGATGATCAGCACCCACCAAGGATCTTTGTCCAAGGCGAAGTAGAGGGCGTAGTCGATGAACCCCTGACTGAACGTGTACCCCATTCGTGCACCGACGAGAACCATGATCGGGAAGGAGATACCGGCCATGATCACGTGCGCCACGTAGGCCGCGGGTGCGGCGAAGAGGAAGGAGAACTCCAGCGGTTCGGTGATCCCGGTCAGGAACGAGGTCAGGCCTGCCGACATCATGATCGAGCCAACCCGCGCCTTGTTCTCCGGCTTGGCCATCTGGTACATGGCGAACGCCGCACCCGGCAGACCGAACATCTTGAACAGGAAGCCGCCGCCCAGCAGACCCAGGTCCTGGCGTCCGTAGAAGAAGCAGGTCAGCCAGCCGGTGGCCGCGGTGCCGTCAGTCTTGGTGCACTCGCCCAGCTCGTAGAAGAACGGGGCATTCCAGATGTGGTGCAGACCGAACGGAATCAGCGAGCGCTCCACGGTGCCGTAGATCCAGGTGGCCAGCCAGCTCGGGCCCTCGGTCGCCCACAAACCGAAGGAGCGAATGACGCCCTGGATGGGCGGCCAGATGAACGCCAGCGCGATGCCGGCGGCGATGGCACTGAACGCGGTCACGATCGGCACGAACCGCTTCCCGGCGAAGAAGCCGAGGTAGGGCGGCAAGCTGATCCGGAAATACTTGTTGAACAACACGCCAGCGATGACGCCGACGATGATGCCGCCGAACACACCGGTGTTGATCGTGTCCATGCCCAGGATGGTGCTCATCGTCTTGGTCTCGACCGAGAGGCCAAGATTCGTTCCGACGACGTTCATGGTGCCGTTGAGCACCAGGTACCCGACGGTGGCGGCCAACGCCGACACACCGTCGTTCTTGGTCAGGCCCAACGCCACACCGATCGCGAACAGCAGCGGCAGCGCCCCGAAGATCGGGTCACCGGAGTTCCGCATGATCTCGAACAGAATGGTCAGCCAGGCGGGCAGGTTCCAGTTGTTCTGCGTGGCGCCGTTCAGCAGCGCACCGCCGACGCCGAGCAGGATGCCGGCCACGGGGAGCACCGACACCGGCAGCATCAGGGACTTGCCCAGCTTCTGCATTTCACCGAACGCCCGGCTGCCCAGGCTGTCCTTGGTTGCTACATCAGTTGACATCTCGTTCTCCTCAGTTCTCGTCCACGGGCACCAGGGCCCGGACGTCGGCCGCTGAAGCGGCCCGCAGGGCCTTCTCGGCGAGTTCCTCGCACTGGGCCTTGGACAGCTTGCGGATCTGGGCCTTGACGGCCGGGATCGCGGGAATGCTCACGCTCAGCTCGTCGACGCCGAGGCCGACCAGCAGCGGGACCGCCTGCGGATCGGAACCGATGCCACCACACACGCCGACCCAACGGCCGTGCTTGTGCGCTGCCTTGACCGCCATCGCAATCAGACCCAGCACTGCCGGGTTGAGCCCGTCGACCTGGGGAGCCAACTTGGGATGCCCCCGGTCCATCGCCAGCGTGTACTGGGTCAGGTCGTTGGTGCCGACGCTGAAGAAGTCCACCTCGGCGGCGAACGCGTCCGCACAGACGGCCACCGACGGCACCTCGACCATGATCCCGACCGGGATCGGGTCGACGCCCAGCTTGACCCGCTCCTCCTCGAAGATCTGCTTGGCGAAGCGGAAGTCCTCGATCGTGGCGATCATCGGGAACATCACGTGCATCTTCGCCCCACCTTGGGCGGCACGCAGGATGGCCCGCGACTGATCCCGCAGGATCTCGGGACGATCCAGCCCGATCCGAATGCCGCGCTCACCCAGGAACGGGTTCTCCTCGGCCGGAATCGGCAGGTAGGGCAGTGGCTTGTCGCCGCCCACGTCCAAGGTGCGGATGACCAGCGGCTGGCCCGGCTTGAGCGCGTTGGAGATGTCGGTGTACACCTCAGCCTGATCGTCTTCGGTGGGCGCCTTCGTCCGGCCCAGGAAGACGAACTCGGAGCGGAGCAGACCCACACCTTCGGCCCCCTTGGTCATCGCCTGCTGGGCGTCCTCGAGGTCGCCGATGTTGGCGCAGATCTCGACGTGGTGCCCATCGGTGGTGATGGCGGGCTCATCGGCAGAGGCGAGCTCGACCCGACGCTTCGCTTCGTGCTTGGCCTGACGATCGCGGATCGAGGCGATCTCCTCCTCGGTGACGTTGATCCGGACGGTCCCCTGGCGCCGTCCAGGATCACCCGGGAGCCTTCGGCCAGATCGAGCGCGCGAGCCTCGATCCCGGCCACAGCCGGAATGTCGAGCGAGCGGGCCAGGATGGCCACGTGCGAGCTGGCGCCGCCGGAGGTGGTGCAGAAGCCGGCCACCCGCTCGCGGTCCATCGACGCGGTGTCGGGGGGGGTCAAGTCCTGGGCCACCAGGATCGAACCCTTGGGGATCTCGGGGCGCTCGGCCTTCTGACCGGTCAGTTCCTCCAGCACCCGCTGGCCGACATCACGGACGTCGATCGCACGGCCGGCCAGAATCTCGTTGCTCAGCACAGCGAGGCGACCGGCGTAGGAGGTGTAGGCGGCCCGCCAAGCGAACGCCGCAGACTTGCCCTTGTCGATGCCGCTCTTGGCCAGATCGAGCAGATCGGGGTCGGAGAGGAGTTCCTGGTGCGCGGAGAAGATCATCGCCTTGTCTGGATCGGCCTCCGACTTCAGGTGCGACTCCAGAGCCTTCAGCTGAAGGATGGAGCGGTCGATGGCGCTGTTCAGCCGGCGCACCTCGACGTGCTTGTCGGACGCGTCTTCGACGACGGTGATCTCCTGGCGGCGAATCTGGACCACGGTGCCCACCGCGAGCCCCGGGCGAGGCAGCCACGCCAACCAGCATGTTCGGGTCATCGGAGCGGCGACGGTTGATCGGCGCCTCTTCCTTGACTGGGTGAGTCATCTGCTCGGGCTCGCCGGCGACGACCTCGATCTCTTCACCGAGGCCCTCACGGATGGCCTGAGCCAGCTCGGAGACCGCCTGATCGGCGTCCGGGCCGTCGGCGATGACCTGCACCTTGTCGCCCTTGGCCACACCCATGGCCAGCACGGCGATCAGCGACTTCACATTGGCCTGATCCTCGCCGCGCTTGAGCCGCACGGTGCTTTCGTACTTCTTGGCCAGGTTGGCCAGCATCGCGGTCGGACGGGCATGCAGCCCGGTCGGGTTGGGGATGATCACAGCGTCGGAGACGGCGTGGCCGCCCGCGGCGGCCGGACCCTCCGACCCGTCACCGGCATTCATCACGGCATCGGCAACAGCATCGGTGCCGGCCGTGACCAGCCCGGACTTCACCGTGAAGGAGGCGAGGCGATCGGAGTTGGAGATGACCATCTGGGTCAGCAGTGACTTGGCGGTGGTCGCGATCTTGTCGAGGTCGAACTCGATCAGCGCGTCACCGGTCTTGACCTGGGCGCCGAGCGTGACCTTCGGGCTGAAACCCGACCCGCGCATCGCCACGGTGTCGAGGCCGATGTGCAGGAGTACTTCCAGCCCGCTCTCGTGGCGCACGGTGACCGCGTGCTGGGACGGATGGATCAGCGTGATCTCCCCATCACACGGGGCTACCAGAAGGTTGCTCAGCGGGTCGATCGAGATTCCTTCCCCGACCATCTTCTCGGCGAAGACGGGGTCGGGAACCTGCTCAATAGGAACGAGCACTCCGGTGAGTGGCGCCATCAGGGTGATGGTGCCCCCGCCCGGGGCAGGGCTGGTGGGGTCCATAGGATTCCTCAGAAGTCAGGCTGGGGGTATCGCCTGGCGCTTGGTCGGGATACCCCACAGCAGCGGTGGGAGCGCTCTTTGCTCCCTTCGGGTCCATCTAACCGCAGTCCGTTCCATAGTGCGCAAGACGCTGCCCACAGAAACCCGGGGTTGTACCCAAAACGTTGTGTCGGCAGCCGGCGTCCGGTCGGCCCCGGCGAGGCGTTCCTGTTGCCTCACGTCAAGATGCCCGCGTGGGACGGGTCGTTGCCTCATCTGAAGATGCCCGCTTGGTGACGGTCATTTTGGTGCGGCTGAGGTAGATGTTGTTGGTCTTGGCGCGGCGGGTGATCTGGCCGCGGCGGCGGGCGAGTTCGGTCAGGTTGCCCTGGATGTCAGCGATGCGGTGTTTGAGGTCTTCGAGGTCGGTGTCGTGGTGCAGGGTCTGGAGTCGTGCTGTGTCGTGGGGGTCGAGCAGGTCGGTGTGGTGGGTGAGGAGCCGGTCCAGGGGGTGGTGGCGGTGTCGTGCAGTTTGCTGACTTTGGCGCCGTTGCGGGTCTTGGAGATGAGGCGTTGCTGGGGCAGGAATAGGTTCACCTGGAGGGAGACCAGGGGCCAGAGCTGGTTCAGTAGGGCCAGTTCGTGGGCGGTGTCGTAGCGGTAGTAGCCGACGTTGCGTCGGACGACGGACCAGTTCTTCTGCTCGATGTGGGCTTGGTCGTTGGAGTGGCTGGCGCGGCCGCGGCTGAAGCTGATCTGGCGTGCGGCGCACCAGCGGGTCAGGTGGTGGTTGATGAACTCCGAGCCGTTGTCGGAGTGGATGCCGGCGAGGTGGAACGGGAACCGGATTTGGAGTTGCTCCAGAGCGGTCGCGACGATCCGTTCGCCCTTGGAGCGCACCGTGATGGTTTCGGTCCAGCCGGTGGCGACGTCGGTGGCGTCCAGGCTGTAGTGGAAGGCGCCGTTGTTATCGCCGCCTTCATGGCCGACCAGATCGATCTGCACGAAGCCGGGAAGGGTGTCGTTCCACTGGGCCCAGGTTTTCAGCGGGATCGAGTCCTTCAGCATGGAACCGGGCCGGGTGTGAGCGATGCCTTTGCCAGCGACCAGCCCGGCGCGGGTGGGTGCCAGCCGCCGATCGATCGTGGCTGGTGACATGTGCTCAACGAGGGCGATCAATGCCGGGTCGATGTGGTCGAGCCGGCCGTGTCGGGCGAGGTTGTCGAGGATGTCGGGCAGGGCGGGGGCGAGCCGTTTCCCGCACGGGCCGTCCAGGACCGCCCAGCATCGCCGGAGCAGCGCGACCGCCGCCGTGTCGTAAGTGCGGACGGGTTCCCGCGGTCGACGGGGCGCCGGACCACCGTTGGCCTGGTCGGTGATCGCCTGCCGGATCGCCTTTCGGGCATGGTCACGATGCCACCCGGTCACCTCGCAGACCGCGTCCAGAATGCTGCCCTTCTCTGCCCGGGACGCCTTCGGCCACCGGGTCAACTGGGCCTGAGTGATCTGTTTCCGCGCAGCCAAAGTGAGCTCCATCCCTCATCGTCGCCGCGGGCAAGTTGAGATGAGGCAACGACCCCACCTACGCGGGCATCCTTGATGAGTCAACGCGGCGTTTTGAGCCGGACCGCCCGCTGGCCCTATGCTCTACCGGTCAGGTCCCCATCGTTTAGCGGCCTAGGACACCGCCCTTTCAAGGCGGCAGCGCGGGTTCGAATCCCGTTGGGGATACCAGGGCGAAAGGCCTAGTGAGACGGGAGTTTTGCTGGGCCATTACTTGTTGGTCGATCCGGCCATCCCGCACCAAATCCCGCACTAGCGGATGTGTCCCGATTGGGCGCCCGCCCGGCGAATCACTGGTCAGAAGAAGGCACGGGCATGGCCTGATCGGAAGCGTCGACGAGACCGCTCTGGCCAGGGGTGCGGCCCGCGCGTCCGCCGGCGTGGACGCCCTAGGCTCTGCCGGTTGTTTGATCCAGGGGCCGTCCCGGTAGGGGGAACGATTCGTGTCGACGACGTCGGGGGACGAGTCGGCCTATGCGCCGGACTCTGTTCAGCGCTGCGTTGATTTCGACACGGGCAGGTAGGCGCTTTTGGCGAACACCTATTTGACTAGGAGCTTCACCGGGGCCTCGGTTGGTGGGTCATGGCGGTTGAGTTGAGGACTCCCTCTCGGACTCCCAGCACGTCCCCAGGCACAGCACACCCAACCTGGACTCGCCGCGCTGCGGGGTCTCGCGGAGCGAGCTATCAGGCGGTGAAACCCGTCCAAAAATGTGAGCTCGTCAACGATTAGCGACGGCGTGCCACACGCTCATAAGCGACTCCGATCAGGGCCTGGCGGCAGGCGGTTCGCTCTGCGTTGGGCGTGTTTGCAGCGCTGCCAGCAGGTCGTTGCACAGGGCGGCGAACGCGGGAGCCACCGTGATGTCTCCTCCGGCCGCGGACGATGCCAGGAGCGCGATCCGGCCTCGGGGTGTAGATGCGTGGAGGCGCAGGATTTCGAGGGCTTCATCGGCAACTGTCGCCGCGTTGGGCTCACCCCTGTGCTTGGTCAGTCCGAGAACCAGTTCGGAGGTTTCGACCGCCTGGAGCAGACGGAACGCGTCGAGGGCATCTTTCTCCTTGAGTCGATCGGGCTGCCGGTCGGTCTGTCCGAGTCGTTCGCTGATCTTGATGACCTTCGCCACCAGGAGAGCGGCCGGGCCGGCGATGGCCAAGTCGAACGTGCGTGTGTCGACTGGGTCCAGCGCCCCGATGACGACTCGTTCGTGGTCGACCAGAGCTGGCTCGAGCCCACGGGCGATCCGGGCGGTTTGCCTGTCGTGCGGCGCGAGCCTTGCGGCACGCGCCGAGGCCTTCGCTGTCCGCGCCTGGTGCGGAACGACCATCAGGTCGACGGCGATGTCACTGGCGGCGACCCAGTGACCGGGGTTGGGGCCGGGAACGAAGCCGGCAGCCCGAAGGACCGCACCGATCTCGGGCACGTCTGTCAGCCCCCGGGTGTCGATCGCGAGATCCGCGTCGGTTGTCATCAACGGCACGTTGAGGTCGGCATCACCGGTGTGGTGGTAGACCGCCTGGGCGCCGACCAGGATGAGGCTCGGGAGGTGGTCCGTCAACGCTTCGAGTGCGTCTAGGAGGACTCGACGGGCAGCGACATACTCGGCGGCGACGGCGTCCATGTCATTCCTTCCAGGAGGGATCGGTCGCGGCCAGGGCGTCCATCAACTGCTCGGCCTCGGCGTCCGAGCGGCCGGGCAAGGTCAACAGGTCCGCCAGCACCAGCGCTGTGGGCGCGAGGGTGACTGGTTCTCCAGGGCCGGGCAGGATCCGTTCATCCTGGGGGAAGGCGATGACCACGTTGGCCATTGGCGCGTCAGCCTCCACCAAGCCCAGTTGCCGCGCGAGCGTTGCGGGCGATCCCGCGTACAAAGCGAGCAGCCTCAACGGGACCACCGAGGTCTTGTCCGGTGGCAGCATTCTGCGGGCCGCGGACGAGCCCGTGATCGTCACGCGCTCTTGCTGGGCGAGCCTGTCAGTGACATGGGCCAGCCCTCGGGGCGCGAGCCAATACCCCAGGCCATGGTTGGTGGTGGCGTACCCGTAGTCCTGCACCCAGCGCCGCAGCAACGAGCGACGTCGCACGTTGGTCACGCCGCCGCGCGCGACCCGATCGACGATCCCCTCAGCCGTCAACGTGGCGAGGAGCTTCGACACGGACCCAGGTGATACCTGCGCCACAGTCGCCAACTCTCGGACACCAATCGGCACTTCGACCGCCGACAAGGCGCGGATCACGCGACTGGTAGCAACCCCGTTCAACCGGACCACCGCAGCGGACTCCGTCGCACGCGGAGAGCGCTCGGCCCCGGCACCGGTGAGCAGGATCAATGGGTCGTCCGAGACCAGGCGGACCCAGCCCGTCGCGTCGGCGTAACTCACCCCGGCCTCCGTCAGCACACGGCGCGCGGCGGGCCCGATGTAGTCCGAGAGGAACAAGGCCGGGAGGCCCGTTTCGCGCTGACGTGCGCGAAGGGTCGCGACGAGACGATTCAGTTGCGAGGCGCTCCCCCGCTTGGCCTCGACACTGTCGGTCCCCCCCCCTCCAGCCGGCCCTCCAAGCACCACCAGCGTGTCACGCGAGTCCCGGTCCTGGTCGACGGTCAGGTGGGCCTCCCACGAAAGTGGCAGCAGCGCAGTGACCCGGCGCAGGCCATCCTCAAGTAGCAGAGTTTCTGGAAAGCCATCGTTTCTCATCGTGCGAAACAGTCTATTTAGGGAAACAAGCATCGGCAAGCGCATAGACAGTCCCGCTGACCAAGACGCCTGACTCGGTGCCAAGGACCCAAGACGGTGGAGGCCGTGCCGGCTTGCGAACCAGAAGCCCGAGCCACCCCGAGGTCGGTCCACTCGACCCTGGCTACCGGATCCTGCACGTTTCCGGACAATGCTGGGTCGGTGTGAAGGTCTGGCGGCTGAGCCAGGCTCAGCAACTCCGAACCGTCTGGACCGGCTGACCGCAGCTTCGAGTTGGTGGACGTGTTGACGCTTGACGGCTTCGGTGTTGCGGCGTCGGTCGTGGTGGTCCGCGCCGAGGTCGATGAAGCGGGCGTCCGGGTCTGACAACAGGTGCCAGATGACGACCAGGACGCTTCACCGGTGGCCTGGTTGGTGGGTCGTGGCGCGAGTTGAGTTGATTTTCCGGACTGCCTCCGGACTCCCAGCACGTCCCAGGCACAGAACACCCCCTGGACTCACCGCGCTGCGGGGCCCCGAACAGTAGCGACGACGTGGGCGCCATGATGCCGACGAGCCCGACCACGCCCCACAGGCAGCCCAGCTGGTGACGGTGGGGTGGGTCAGTAAAAAGGACGAGGCGCGCGTGCCTGCGCTGACCGTCGATAGCGTGCGACCCGCTCCTGACCGAAATGTCAGACCCCCCGCCGACCATGGACTCATGGCTGTCCGCGGGCACCTCCGAAGAGTTCCTCAGAGAGCGACCTGGTCCGCTCGGCTGCAAACGCGCCGTGCGTGTAAGTGCACCCCATCCGAGCTGCTCTCGGGTGCGGGATCTGGTAACGTTGGTAACGAGTTACATCACTACACTGGTTACAGGAGTCCGGGCATGGCTGAACACACCCCCGAGGAACGAGCCGCAGCAGCTGCCGAGGAGCTGGCCGCCGAGGGATTCCCCGTGACCGCGCGGGCGGTCCAGCAGCGCGCCCAGGTCGGCATGGGCGTCGCATCCCCCGCTGCGCGAGACTGGAATGCGCGACAGGCGCATACGCGCAAGGTCCCGCCGCTGCCGGACTCGGTGGCAGTACGCGTCCAAGGTCTATGGCGTGAGGCGATCGAAGCCGCGCGCGCCGAGCACCAGGCCGAGCGGGACGGCTGGGCCTCACAGTTGAAGAACGTCGAGGACGAGCGGGATGGCGCTCTCGACGAGGCCAGCGGCGCCCAACAGGAGCTGGATCGGGCGAATGCGCACATCTCCGAGCTGGAAGTGATCGTCGAGCAGATCCGTGGCATGACCGCGGAAGCCGAACGGCGAGCCGTCGCGTCCGAGGCGCGTGCTGCGGCCGCCGAGGGGGTTGCCGTGGGCCTGCGCGAGGCCTTGACGGCCCTTTCGCCCAAGACGATGAACTGACACCCGGGTCGAGGGCAGGGGGAGCCATGGCAAGCGGAATCGAAGGGGACGTCGCCAGGATCGAGGCTGCTCTCAACACCCCGACCTTGAAGCTGCTGGACCGCAAGTCCGCCGTTGTTGCGCTCCCGGTCTTCGCGGCCCTGTTCCCCGACAACGCCGAGCCCATGCCTGTCGAGCGCTTCCACACCCGCTTAGAGGCTCTGCTGGATGAGCTGCGCGGCGCCGGCTACGCCGTGCCCGCCAGCAGCGGCAAGGCCTTAGCCATGCAGTGGGTACGTGAACGTTGGCTGTCCCGGGACCCCGGCCGCGGCCAGGAGACCTTCCGCCTGACCGGCGACGCAAAGCAGGTTCTTGAGTACGTGACGAGGGCCACCCGCACGCAGCTGAATGTCTCCCTGTCTCGGATCGAGACCATGCGACGGGTGGTCTCCGACGCGGCGCTGGCCGCCCACCCCGACCGCGACGAGCGCAAGCGGCGGCTCCGCGAGGAGATCGCCCGCCTGAGGGCGGAGTACGAGCGCCTCGACTCCGGCGGCGAAGTGCCGGAGGCGACCGAGGCCGAGCTGACCGAGCAGTTCGCCAACGTGCTGCGGGAGCTGGACGGCCTGCCGTCGGACTTCCGCCGGGTGGAAGAGGCCGTCCGCGACTTGCACCGCAGCATCACCAAGAGGTTCCGCGAGGAGGACCGCCCGGTCGGAGAGGTGGTCGACGACTACCTGGACCAGTCCTCCAGGCTTCTCACTGCGACCCCCGAAGGTCGCGCCTTC
>JADJTO010000007.1 GCA_016711105.1 Micropruina sp.
GCATTGGCTGGGACGATCTTGAACGTCTCGTCGCCTCGACACTGGCGGGATTCAACGGAGAGGCCGGACTCGACTACGGCGACGCCCTCCTCATTGGTCTGGAAGGCGCACCCTTCACCGGCCGCCGAATCGGCGCCTGGGCCGGGGGTGGACAGATCCACCTCGACCTCACCGACACCAACTTCGATGGTGAGGCTATTCGGGAGCTGCTGGCTCGCGGCTGGGAGCGTTTCGGGAACGCGCCGGAGAGCTTCCAGAAGTCCGTCGCCGTTAGCAACGCCGACTCGGTCGCCGTGGAGGTCATGTGGCTTGCGCGATCTGGCCAAGTTTCCCGACACCGGCGGGCTGACACTGTGGGGCCGTGGCGCAGCGATGGGCGCGGCCCACACGTTGGAGTGAGACGGAAGACTGGCCCCTGACCTGCAGCGATGCGGGCAGGGCCGCTCGTTGGCGGAGCTTGCGGCGACCTGGGCGTGAGAGCACTCGGTGCCTGCCTGGGAGCCCAAACTGGGAGCCAACGACTTCCGCGGCGCTGGTCGTCGCGGTTGCAACGTTCGGATCGGGCGACCGGCCAGCGCGGTGGCTAGCGCAGTGTCCAGTCGCTGCAGCCGCTGGCCTCGAAGAACTTGTCGGTGGGCTTGATGGTGACGACGGACTGTCCGGAGCTGTTGTTGTTGGCGATGATGTCGTCAAGAGTGCCCGATCCGGACAGGCGCGCCCAATAGCAGTTGCCGCTGTCGGGCTTCGCCGAGACGTAGGTGCCGGGTTTGATGTCGACGCCGACCTGGAAGGTGCCGTCGCCGGCGAAGCTCGTCTTGGCGGCCGGTGGTGGAGCCGTGACGGTGACGGTCGTGGGTGGGGCTGCGGGTGCGGTGACGGTGGCTGCGGGCGCGGTGACGGTGGCGGCCGCCGCGGTCACGGTGACGGTCGGCGCGGCTGTGATGGCTGTCGGGTTGTCCGCGGCGGGTGAGCTTGTTCCGGCGCCGCCGGCTGCGCCGATCCCGAGCGCGACGAGCGCGGTGATGGGGTAGCCGATGAGGTGCTTCTTCTGCATGGTGTCTCTCTCCTTGGGTCTCAGAGGGTGGGGAGTCTGGGGTGCCCGCCCCTCTGATCTCGGGCACCCCAGGGTTCGGAGGGTCAGGCGGCTCCGTGCTCGCTGGTGGCGTAGGAGTCGGGCGTCGGGGCGGAGTCGTTGACCGCGGCCAGACCGGTGCCGGCCAGGGCAGTCCTGGCTTGCAGGAGCAGTCGGTTGAGGGTGCTCTGGAGGGTGTCGGCGTCGCGGTCGATGGCGTCTGCGTTCCTGCGGATGGCGCCGGCGCACGTGCGGATTCGGCCGAGCTTCGGCAGCGACTCGAGAGCGTTGGTCAGGCGCTCGGTCGCCGCCTGGACATCGCTGTCGTCTTGCGGGGCGGTTGCGGCGATGGCGGCCATCCGGAGCAGCTGGACGACGGACCGGAGCAGACCGAGATCGTCCTGGGCGGGGTCGAAGGCCATGACGACGCGCCGGGGCCCGAGCACTCGCAGGCCCTGGCCGGCGTTCTGCGCGAGCGCCGGCGCGAGCCCGAGGGAGGCGCCGGCTTGCCGGTTGCGTTCGGCCTCGTCGAGGTAGGTGCCCCAGTCCCGGCTCGCGGAGTCGGTCATCTCCAGCACGACCCGGGCCGGTCCGCCGCCGACCACGAGGACGCCGTCGCCCTTTTTGTTGTGCCCGCTGATGGCGCCGCCCTTGGTCCCGGTCTCGAGGTACTCGTCGCCGAGCCCGACGGCGGCCTGGTGCATCGCCTGGTGGATGGCGTCCTCGTAGGTGCCGCCCTTGAGACGGGTCACTCTGGCGGTGGCCTTGGCGGCTTGGGCGGCGGAGCGCTGGACCTGGATCGCGGTGGTGAGCTCGGCTACCTTGCCGGTGAGGTCGTGGTGGTGCTTGTCCCAGCGGGTGGCAAGGTCCGCCTGCCGGGCGTCGAGGGCCTTGAGGTGCTTGGCCATGGGGGAGGTGGGGTCGTCGGCGTCCAGGGCGCGGGTGGCTCGCTCGAACAGGTCGGTGGTGTGGGTGCCGGCTCGGCGGGTCAGGTCGGCGCCGAAGCTCTCCAGGACGGGTTTGAGCCGGGCCAGGAGTTCGGGGTCCTCGCCGCCGAGCAGCTGGCCGATCTGGCGGCGCATGCCCTGCTCGGCCTGGGCGACCGCTTCCGCGAACGCCTTCCGGCTGATTTCGCTGGCGTCGGCGATCGCCTTGCGAGCCTCGGCGGAGGCGTCGCTGACGGCCTTGGTGGCATCCCCGACGACCCTGGTCGTCGTCTCGACAGCGTGGGCGGCGGACTCCGCGGTGCGGACGCCGACATCGGTGACGAGCTGTTCGAGGTTGAAGGTGTCCTGGGTGCCGCCGGCGACCGCGATGGCCTGGGCGCCGACGACGACCGCCTGTTCGACGTATGCCGTGAGGTCGGCGCCGTCCAGCTCGCCGGCCGAGACCGCGGGTCCTCGGGAGCCGGTGCTCCAGCGCAGGGCTTCGGCGGTGACCCCCGGGTGGGTCAGGGTGAGAGCGGTGATGACGATCGCCGGGACGCCCGCGTCGTAGCGGGCACCACCGGGTGCGGTGATGGTGGTGGTGGTGGTCATGTCAGCCTCCTGGCCGGGATCGCGGCTTGCCGAGCTGCGGTGCGGGGTCGCGGTGGCCGCGACGCCCTTACCGTCCCGCGCCGTCGCCGGGTCGGCAACGCGCAGTGCCGATAATGGGACTTATCACCGAATCCGTCGGTCGAAGGCCTTCGCAGGCGTAGCGTGCGAGGGACGAGACGTGGGACGACACGAAGGACGAGACGGGGGGGAGGGATATCACCGGCATGAGCAGCGAAGTGATGACGATGACCGATATCGCCGCCCTCGCCGGGGTCCGCCGCCCGGTGGTCTCGGTGTGGCGTTCCCGCCAGATCGTCGCCGGCGAGCCGGTCCCATTCCCCGAGCCGGTGACCACCCGCGAGGGCGTGGAGCAGTTCGACGCCGCCCAGGTCGTGGCCTGGCTGGAACGCACCGGCCGCGGCAACAACCCCGGCGCGCGGGCCGACGCGGCGGCATACATCCGCCCGCCCCGGCTGGCCGACGCGGCCGCTGACCCGGCCGTGCCGGCCACCGCCCTGCTGTGCCTGAAGGTCCTGACCGACGCCACCCTGGCGCACCTGGAGCCAGGCGAGCTTCTCGACCTGGCCGACGAGGCCGACCCGGACGACGAGTTCCTTTACGCCGAGGTCGAGGCTCTCGGGGCCGACCTGGCCGCCATGGCCGGGTATGTCGACGCGCTGACCGACGCGGCATACGACCCGGCGGGCGCCCTGGCTCGGCTCCACGCCCGCCGGCCCGCCACCTCGCCGGCGGCGCGGCTCGCCCTCGCCCCGGCCGCTCTCGCCCTGATCGGCGATGTCGGCGCCGCGCTAGCCCTGGCCGCCGACACAGACGCCGACACCGACGTCGACAGCGACACCCTGACGATCACCGACCCCACCAGCGCCGTCGACCTGACCGCGGCGGTGCTGGCCGCTCTCGGGGAGACACTCGACGTCCGCGTCCTCGTCGGCGGCGACGCCCCGGTGGCGCGGGCCACCCGCCGCGAACTGCTCATCCGCGGGTGGGCCACCGCGGGCGCCGCAGACCCAGCCCCGCGGCTCACCCTGGCCCGGTTCCCCAACCCGGCGACCCCGGCGATGCACCCCGCCCAGGTGCTGACCGCGGTCGACGAGATCCAGCTGGGCCTGCGCCCCGGCGCTGTCGCGATCGTCCTCGGCCCAGCCGCCGTCCTGTGCGACGCCCTCGACGAGCCCGACCTTGAACGGCACCGCGACACCGTCCTGCGGCTCGGGCGGCTACGCTTCGCGGTCCGGCTGCCCGCCGGGATGGTGTCCGGCGCCCCCCGCCACGGACTGGGCATGTGGGTGATCGGGGATCCACCCACCGCGGTGGCGACCGAGCACCGCTGGCTGGCCGGCGCCGACCTCACCGACCATCGCCTCACCGCCGATGTTCGCGGCGACCTCGCCACCGACATGCTGGCCACGCTCGGCGACCCCCACCTGGCGCAGGCCCACGCCTTCCGGTTCGCCCGGATCGTCCGCACCGCCACGGTCCTCGCCGAACGCGGACCCCTCGTCGTCCCCGGCGCGGCCCCCAGCGCCCCGGCTGTGGTCCGCCCCGCCGAGCAGGTCCTCGCCGCCCGCGACCTGCTGGCCGCGCTCGACGACCCCCGCGCCGCGCCCGCCCCGCTGGCAGGCGCCGTCGTCGTCCAGGCCAGCGACCGCCCACCCGGTATGCCGTCCGCGACCCTGGGGGAGCTGATCGCCCACCGGCGGGTCCGCCTCATTGCCGGCACCCGCCTCGCCGATGACCTGCCCCACGAGGACGGGACCGTGCGGGTGCTCACCGTCGCCGACCTCGACACCCCCGAGCGGGCGTCGGGCCGGCGGGTCGACCCCCTCGAACTGGCGGCCAGGCACCCCGGCGCGCGGCGCACCGAACCCGGCGATGTCGTCTTCACCACCTCGCCGCGCCCGCGGGCAGTGGTCGACCGCGACGGGCTATCCGTAGTCGCCGCGCCCGCCCGCATCCTGCGCCGCGCCCCGGCCGACCGGGCCCTGGACCCCGACGCCGTCGCCGCCGCCATCAACGCCGCCCCACCAGGTGCCCGGGACCCGCGGGCCTGGCCGATCCCGCTCGTCGACCCCGCCGACGCCCAGGACCTGGCCCACACCCTGCGGCTGCTGGACGACGAACGAACCAAAGCCACCCACCGCCTGGCCCGGTTGGAAGAACTCACCCGCCTCCTTCTCGACGGCGCCGCGCAACGCGCCATCCGCCTCACCCATCCCCACCCTGCCCGCACCGAGGAAGGACACTGAGCCGTATGCCGCCCAGGACCAAGAAGGAGCCGTCGGCGCCGTCGACGATCAAAGAGCTCAAGGACACGCTGTGGAAGGCGGCCGACAAACTCCGCGGCTCCATGGACGCCTCCCAATACAAAGACGTGATCCTCGGGCTGGTCTTCCTCAAGTACGTCTCCGACGCCTACGAAGAGCGCCGCACCGCCATCCGCGACGAGCTGACCGCCCAGGGCATGGACGAGGACCAGATCGCCCAACTCATCGACGACACCGAGGAATACCACGGCTACGGCGTGTTCGTCGTCCCCCCCACCGCCCGCTGGACCCACCTCGCCCAACACGCCAAGGGCCTACCCGGCGTGATGGGCGAGCCCGCCAAGACCGTCGGCCAGCTCGTCGACGAAGCCGCCGACCTCGTCATGGGCGCCAACCCCACCCTTGCCGGCACCCTCCCGCGGATCTTCAACCGCGACAACGTCGACCAACGCCGCCTCGGCGAGCTGCTCGACCTGTTCAACAGCGCCCGCTTCACCGCCAAGGCCAAGGCCGGGCCCGGGACCTGCTCGGCGAGGTCTACGAATACTTCCTGGAGAAATTCGCCCGCGCCGAAGGCAAACGCGGCGGCGAGTTCTACACCCCCGCCTCCGTCGTCAACGTCCTCGTCTCCGTCCTCGAACCCACCCACGGCCGCGTCTACGACCCGTGCTGCGGCTCCGGCGGCATGTTCGTCCAGACCGAAAAGTTCATCTACGACCACGACGGCGACCCCACCGAGGTCCACATCTACGGCCAGGAACTCAACGAGCGCACCTGGAAGATGGCCAAGATGAACCTCGCCATCCACGGCATCGACAACACCGGCCTACACACCCGCTGGGGCGACACCTTCACCCGCGACTACCACGCCGAGATCCCGATGGACTTCGTCATGGCCAACCCCCCGTTCAACATCAAGGACTGGCACCGCATCGAGAAGGACCCCCGCTGGGTCTACGGCGTCCCACCCGCCGGCAACGCCAACTACGCCTGGATCCAACACATCCTCGCCAAACTCGCCCCCGGCGGCCGCGCCGGCGTCGTCATGGCCAACGGCTCCATGTCCACCACCAGCAGCGGCGAAGGCGAAATCCGCGCCCGGATCGTCGAAGCAGACCTCGTCTCCTGCATGGTCGCCCTACCCACCCAACTGTTCCGTTCCACCGGCATCCCCGTCTGCCTCTGGTTCTTCGCCAAAGACAAAACCGCCGACAGCCAAGGCACCACCGACCGCACCGGACAAGTCCTCTTCATCGACGCCCGCCACCTCGGCTACATGGTCGACCGCGCCGAACGCTCCCTCTCCCCCCAGGACATCGCCAAGATCGCCGACACCTACCACGCCTGGCGCGGCACCCCCTCCGCCACCAAGAACCGACTGGAGTATGCCGACCAGCCCGGCTTCTGCGCCAGCATCTCCCTCCCCGACATCAAAGCCGCCGACTACGCCCTCACCCCCGGACGCTACGTCGGCGCCGCTGACGTGGCGGACGACGGCGAGCCCATCCAGGCCAAGATCGACCGCCTCACCAAAGAACTCCTCGCCCAATTCGACGAGTCAACGCGTCTGGAGAGGGAGATTCGTGACCATCTCGGACGGCTTCGATGAAGGCCCACACGTTCCGAGTTTCCGACCTCGTTGCCTATGGCATCCTGAGGGTCGAGGACGGCAACCATGGGGAGTACCGACCACGGCCAGACGAGTTCATTGACAAAGGGGTGCCGTTCATCCGGGCGGCCGACATGTCGGCCGGAATCGTTGAGTTCGCGAAGTCGGGGAAGATTAATCCCGAGGCGCGGGCGCGAATTCGCAAGGGGATCGGCCAGCCCGGTGATGTCCTCCTTTCTCACAAGGGAACCGTGGGCAAGGTCGCCGTTGCGCCGTCGGACGCGCCCGATTTCGTGTGTTCTCCCCAGACGACGTTTTGGCGGTCCCTGAACCACGATCGACTCGACCAGCGCTACCTGCGGTGCTTCATGGGCTCGGAACCGTTCCAGCGCCAACTGCACGTTTTGATGGGGCAGACCGACATGGCTCCGTACGTTAGCCTCACCGATCAGCGGTCCTTGCTCGTCGCTTTACCAGAGATTGCTGATCAGCGCGCCATTGCGGAGGTGCTGGGGGCGCTCGATGACAAGATCGCCGCCAACACGCGGATCGCTGACCGAGTGGCAGAGCTGGCCAGGACGAAGTCGCCCAGGCCGTCCTCCATGGCGAGTCGAGGCGGCTCTCGGACCGCACCACCTGATCGCCAGGGGTGGCGCACCGAACTACCAGGACGAAGGCATGGTGGTGCTCAATCAGAAGTGCGTTCGAGGACAACGAGTGTGGCTCGAGCCAGCCCGTCGAACCGACCCGCGGAAGGTGCGAGCGGACCGGGTTTTGGTGAAGAACGATGTGCTCGTCAACTCCACAGGGGTTGGGACCCTCGGTCGTGTGGCTCGATGGACTCGCTCCTCGGAGGCGTCCGTCGACTCGCACATTACGATCGTTCGTTTCAACCAGACCGCAATCGACTCGGTATGTGGGGGATTCGCCCTGTTAGCCCAGGAGGCACGGATCGAGGCGATGGCGGAAGGCAGTACCGGACAGACGGAGCTTCGTAAGTCCCTCCTGGAGGCCCTCTCGATCCGCGTCCCTCCGCATGCGGTCCAGCGACGTGTGGGGCAACTCCTCGGCGACCTCGCGGCCTTGGAGGAACGAAAGTTGGCCGAGAATGTCGAGCTTGCGGCGGCTCGTGACGCCCTGCTGCCGCTGTTGATGTCTGGTCGGGTTCGGGTGCGGGAGGCCGAGAAGAGTATTGAGGGTGTGGTCTGACGTGGTCGGTCCGGAGGGGTTCAGTGAAGGGGAGTGGGAGCTGCTGGCTTTGGAGGTGCTGGCGGAGCAGGATTGGCGGCCGCTGCATGGGACCAATATCGCGCCGGGGTCGGGGGAGCGGGTGTCGTGGGCGGATCCGGTCATCCCGGGCCGGTTGTTGGCGGTGATGCAGCGGCTGAACCCGCAGGTGCCGACCGAGTATGTCAAGCAGGCACACGCGGACATCCTCTCGCCGAAGTCCCAGGACGCGATCACCGAGAACCAACGGCTCCACGCCTTCCTCGTGGAGGGTTACCGGGGCATCAGCTCTGTCGACACGGACGGCACCGAGCAGACCCCGACGATCCGGCTAGTCAGCCAACTGGATCATGAGAACGAGTTCCTCGCCGTCAACCAGGTCACCGTCCGCGTCGGTGACCACGAGCGCCGGTTCGATCTGGTGCTGTATTGCAACGGGATGCCGGTGGCAGTTTTGGAGCTGAAGAAGGCCGGGTCGGCGACCGCCGATGTGGCGGCGGCGCACCGCAGCTGCGGACCTATGTCCACGAGTTGCCGATGGCGTTCCGGTTCTGCACGGTGGCGGTGGCCAGCGACGGGATCACCGCGCGCTACGGGACACCCTTCACGCCGTTGAACCATTTCTCGCCGTGGAACGTCGACGACGACGGGACGCCGGTCGTGTTCGGTCAGGTCCTCGACGACGTGCATCTGGGGACCGAGCTGGAGTTCCTCATCGAGGGGCGTGTTCAACCCGGCCCGATTCCTGCAGCTGCAGCGAGACTTCACGGCATACGACGAAGGGGCGCAGGGGCTGGAGAAGCGGATAGCCAAGCCGCACCAGTACTTCGCGGTGACCAAAGCGGTGGGCAGCACCGTCCTGGCGGTGGCGAGCAACGGCAAGGCCGGCGTGGTCTGGCACACCCAGGGCTCGGGCAAGTCGATGGAGATGGAGCTGTACGCGAACCGGGTGATCCGCCACCCGAAGCTGCTCAACCCGACGATCGTCGTGATCACCGACCGCACCGAGCTCGACGGTCAGCTGTTCGACACGTTCAACGCCTCGCTGCTGCTGCCCGAGAAACCGGTCCAGATCCGCACCCGCTCGCAGCTGCGGGAGCAGCTGACGCAGCGCCGCACCGGCGGGATCTACTTCACCACCTTGCAGAAGTTCGGCCGCAGCCAGGCCGAGCGGGATGCTGGCGCCGACCACCCGCTGCTCTCGGACCGGCACAACATCATCGTGGTCGTCGACGAGGCCCACCGCAGCCACTACGACGACCTCGACGGGTATGCCGCCCACCTCAAGGACGCGCTGCCGAACGCGGCGCTCATCGCGTTCACCGGGACCCCGATCTCGTTCGCGGACCGGAACACCCGTGAGGTGTTTGGGGAGTACATCGACATCTACGACCTGACCCGGGCGGTGCGCGACGGGGCGACGGTGCCGGTGTACTTCGAGCCGCGGCTGATCAAGGTCGCCTTCGCCGCCGATGTCAGCGAGGACGACATCGACACCGCCGCCGACGAGGCCGCGGTCGGCCTCGATTTGGCCGAGCGGGAACGGATCGAGCGCAGCGTCGCGGTCATCAACGCCGTCTACGGGGCGCCGGAGCGGCTCGCGGCGTTGGCCGCCGACATCGTGACGCATTGGGAGAACCGCCGCACCCAGATGGCGAGCTTCATCGACGCCCCCGGCAAGGCGATGATCGTCGGCGCTACCCGGGAGATCTGCGCCCGGCTCTACGACGAGATCGTCGCCCTGCGCCCAGATTGGCACGCCGACGCTCTGGAGGCGGGGAAGATCAAGGTCGTCTACTCCGGCGGCCCGCAGGACCAGCCACCCATCTCCACGCATGTCCGCCGGGACTCGGCGAACAAGGTCGTCAAGGCACGGCTGCGTGAGGTCGACGACGAGCTGGAGATCGTCATCGTCAAGGACATGATGCTCACCGGGTTCGACGCGCCCCCGCTGCACACCCTGTACCTCGACCGGCCGCTGAAAGGCGCCCTGCTCATGCAGACCCTCGCCCGGGTCAACCGCACCTTCCGCGGCAAGACCGACGGGCTGCTCACGGCATACGCGCCGCTGGCCGACAACCTGCACAAGGCGCTGGCCGAATACACCCAGGAAGACCAGCAGACCCGCCCGGTCGGGCGCAACATCGACGAAGCCGCCGCACTGGCCGAAACGCTCATCGACGAGATCGCCACCGTCTGCGCCGGCTACGACTGGAAGGCCACGCTGGGCCCGGACCGCAGGTCGTGGGTCAAGGCCGCCATCAGGCTGACGAACTACCTGCGCGACCCTGCCACCCCCGGCAACCAGGCCGGCGAGGGCCAGGAGAGCCTCGGGGCGCGGTTCCGGCGGCTGTCCGGGCAACTGGCCCGGGCCTGGGCGCTTGCCTCGGGCAAGGACACCCTGGACCACCGCCGACTCGAGGTCCGGTTCTACGAAGAGGTCCGGGTGTGGATGGGCAAGTTCGACGCCCAGGCCCGCCAGGCCAGCGGCGAACCCGTCCCCGAGGACATCCAGCGGCTGCTGCGCCAGCTCGTCGCGCAGTCCGTCGACGACGGCGACATTGTCGACATCTACCAGGCCGCCGGGCTGCCCAAGCCGAGCCTGAACGACCTCAGCCCGGAGTTCCAGCAACGCGCCGTGCGCGCGGCCAACCCGCACCTGGCCATTGAGGCGCTGCGCGACGTGCTTAACCAGGAGTCCGGGCGGGTCACCCGGCACAACCTCGTCCGGCAGCGGGCGTTCTCCCAGCGGCTCACCGAGCTGATGACCAAATACACCAACCAGCAGCTCACCTCCGCCGAGGTCATCGCCGAACTCATCGCCTTGGCCAAGGAGGTCGCCGCCGAGGGCAACCGCGGCCAGCGGTTCGACCCGCCGCTGTCCGAGGACGAACTCGCGTTCTACGACGCCGTGTCCCAGAACCAGTCCGCCGTGCAGCTGCAAGGCCAGGACGTGCTCGCCGCCATCGCCCGCGACCTGGTCGCCGTGATGCGCCGCGACATCAAGACCGACTGGACCGTCCGCGACGACGTACGCGCCAAGCTCCGCTCCTCGATCAAACGGCTGCTCGTTCTAAACAAGTACCCGCCGGACAAACAGCCCGAGGCGATCAGGCTCGTGATCGAGCAGATGGAGTCCATGGCCATGAGGTATGCCGCCTGACCGCGGAGCGCGTTTGATGGTCCAGCCACGGTCCTGCAGCCGGTCCTGACAGGTAGACCTGTGGCGCGTCGGCGGCAACTCGCTCGAGCAGGGCGTGCAGGGGCCCTCAAACGAGTTGCGACCGACTCGGCTGCTTCAAAGCGGCAGCAGTGAGGACAGGACGAATGACGGAGCCTGAACAGCGTCGTGCGTCAAGGCCCTCCTCCTAGCCCGGAAGCGCGCTGACCGGTCCACCAACTGCGGCAATGAAATCGAGCGTGTGGAGAGCCATGATATCGTGCGATATCCGGGAGGTGTTCCGTGCCTGACGTCCTGATTCGTAACTTCCCCGCCGAGGACCTCAGCCTGCTCGACGAGCAGGCCGCGCGACTGGGTCTCTCGCGGACCTAGTATCTGCGCCGGCACCTGCAGGAGGCCCGCCGCACGGCAGGGTCGGTTACCGCGGTGATCTTCGTGCCGTGACCGGAACTGCTTCCCGACCTCGCCGAAGACACGGTCATGACCGACGCCTGGTCACTGAGCAGGACCTGGCTTATCGACAAGTCCGCCCTCGTTCGGCTGGGTTCCAGCCCAGACGCTGAGCGGTGGGCGAACCGGGTTGAACGCGGGCTCGTCGCCATCAGCACGGTCACCCTGCTCGAGGCCGGGTTCTCGGCTCGGTCCGCGATCGAGCTGGCCCGGGCCATGGGGTCACCGCCGTTGGCCGCGATGCCCGTGGAGTACCTGACCCCCGCGGCCGAGGACCGGGCGGTGCAGGTGCAACGCCTGCTGGCCGAACGCGGCCGGCACCGCGGGCCGTCCATCCCGGACCTGCTGATCGCAGCCGCAGCCGAGTGGGGCCCCCGCAAGCTGTGGCACGCCGCTCGCCGGGCGAGGACTGGACTCGGGGCCGCGACCAGCTCGTGGCGGCTGATGCGCGTGGTCGGGATCGCCGGCGTGGTCCGCGGAAGCCAACCACCCGCACCACCGTGCCCGAACAGGCGCGCCTCGGCACCCGGACCTGGTCAAGCGGGGCTGGGACGCACCCACCCGGGGTGGACCAGCTGTGGGTGGCGGACTTCTCACACGTGTGGACGCAGACCGGGTTCGTGTACGTCGCGTTCGTCGTTGACGTCTTCCCACGCCGCATCCTCGGGTTGCGGGTCGCGACCTCAAGCACACCCCACTGGTCACCGACGCGCTGCACCAAGCCCTGACCACCCGACAGATCAGCGAATCAGGCTGGGACGCGGCGGGATTGATTCTCCATTCGGACGCAGGAAGTCAATACACGTCGGTGGCGTTGACCGCCGAGCTCCTCCGCCACGGGATGGAGGGCTCCATCGGCACCGTCGGTGACGCCCTGGACAACGCGCTGTACGAGTCCACCTCGGGCTGTTCAAGACAGAAGGCCATCAACGACGGCGGACCCACCCTTTGGGACCGATCGCCGAGCCGTGGAATGGCAGGTTGCCCGCTGGGTCCTCTGGTAAACCACCACCGGCTCCACTCCTCAATCGGAGACCCGCGGCCCATTGAGTTCGAGCAACATCACCGGCAGGCTACGACCGTGACCCCGATCCCGGACGGCGCGCAACTAACCAGCCCTCCGGGAGACTCAGGCGGTTCATCACCAATGTCTCCGCGGCGCCACATGGGATCTGCAAGACTCACCGGGTGAGCGCGACCGAGGGCGAAAACATCACACACTGGTCGATAGGCCTAGGCCCATACGACGACGAGGCGGTGCACACACTGCCCGCCCAGCTTGACCTCCTGAGGACGATGGCGGACGCCGGAGGCGCTGGACTCGGAACTTGTTCTGCGAGTGGAGACGGTGCGCCCTCGCGGCGCCGAGCTCCCAGGCGCGGGCGGATTGTCTGCACATCGCCCCCCAAGCGAAGACGGACCCCAAGCTACTTCAGTCCTTGGACGACTTTGCGTCGGTTGGCTTGATTGATGGTTATCACCTGTACCACGGACGCGAGGCAGCCGTAGTCCATCGGTACTCATACGCACTCGTCCCGCAAGTTCCCTCGGCCGCCGCCCTCCCCCTGAAACGGGACTGGTCACCCCTTTTCGACCTACTGCGGAAGCAGCGCCAGCAGATTGCGGTAGATATTTCTGTGGGCGTCCCCGATCTATCAATGCAGGCTCAGCAGATGGCGAGGTTCGGCGGACCCCACAACGGCCCACTAGTGATTGAAGCAAGCAACTCCTCGGATCCTGGCATACCCGCCTTCGCCGCAATGAGCGCCAATCCATCTAGCGTAGTGCTTGAGCTTCGCCTTACCGCCACTTCCGATAGGTCAATTTCGAAAGGGCTCTTAGCAATTGTCGGCCGACTCGTGCTTGGCCTCAGCGTTGAGGTCGTGGCGCTCGACCCCAAAGATGTCCGCGCAAGGTATAACGTTACCCCAATCGTGGGGCCGCCCGAGTCAGTCATTCGCGCCTGGCATGCTCCGTACGGTAAGATCCAAGGGCGGGGTTCGCTTGGTAAGAGAGCCACGCATATTGCAATTAGGGAGTCTCCCCGAAAGCTTAACGGGACGGCAATTGGGACCGCCACCTTCCACGGCGCCCGATACGATGAGGATCTGGCGGTAACGCTTCGCCGAAGGATCGCCTTCGTCACGTTTACGTTATTGGAAAGACGGGTTCGGGTAAGACCAACCTATTAAAGAACATGGCGGCGTCGGATATTGCACATGGCTACGGAGTTGCGATTATCAGTCCGCACCCGGACCTTCCCGGAGTTCGTCCTTGATGCGTGTGAAAAGCGTCCGGGAGAGGTGACCTTTCTAGATTTCTCTAATCCTGACGAGGTGCCGATACTCAACCCTTACCCTTGACGTGGAGAATTCGCACGACTATCAAATGGCTGTCGAAGAGGTCATCGACATAATCATTCGCCGATCCTACAACCAATTTACCGGACCGGTCTTCGAAGATACTGTGCGAATGATTCTTGGCGCACTACATAAGATGAATGGCGTGCGATGTGTCCCTTCGATACCTCTTGCGCTGGAGCTGCTGCGGACCCCTCGGATGCGAAAATGGACTGCGAACCATCTCCGTACGAAGGAGCCCGACCTGGCGGACCTCTGGGACACCTTCGGCGATTCCCTGAGCACGACAATCGCCGAAACGGCGCGCTGGACTCTAGCCAAGTTCGTTGACTTCGGAGTGAACGGCTCCCTCAGGACGCTTACAACTCAGGAAAGCGACCTTTCGGTGAAGCGCATCTTCGAACAAAGGGGGGTGCTCATCGTATCT
>JADJTO010000008.1 GCA_016711105.1 Micropruina sp.
CCCGCTTCGCCCGCCGGTTCGAGGCGGAGCTGGTCTGCGCGTTCGTGGTCACCGGAAACTATGTGGTGGACGAGGATGCTCTCGGCGGCGTGACCTCCCGTCCGGTTGATGCCGACGCCGAGGACTGGTCCGAAGGCGCGTTCGATGCGGGGCTGCTGGCCGAGTTGCCGCGGTTGCTGGCCGTGCAGCCCTGGTCGACCCGGACGCTGGCCGGTGATCCGGCCGAGGCGCTGGCACGGCTGGCCGATCGGCTCGATGCGGCGATGATCGTGATCGGCACCCACCGTCCGCAACATCGACGCAGCCTGCGCGACCTGCTCGGCGCGTCCGTGGGGGTGCATCTCGCACAGCGGCAGCATCGTCCGGTGGTGGTCGTGCCGCTGGACCCGATCGGTTTCGGGTGAGCGGGAGGCCGGTCCATCTGCGGCGTCGTTTCCTTGCCCTGGTCGCTGTCGGGGGTACAGCCGGGACGGCCCTACGCGAGGCGGTCGGGCTGCTACTCGGAGCGCCAGGTTGGCCGCTGGCCATTTTCGCGATCAACCTGAGCGGGTCGCTGGCATTGGGCGTCCTGTTGGAGTGGCTTTCCCGGCAGGGATCGGACGAAGGGTCGCGGCGGGCGATCAGACTCGCGCTCGGTACCGGGTTGCTCGGCGGCTACACCACCTACGGCGCGCTGGCGGTTGATTCGGTGACCCTGCTCGCTGGAGGCCAGGTGGTCACCGGCTTGCTCTACCCGATCGCCTCGGTCGTCGGTGGAGTCGCCGCAGCCGGGGCCGGAGTCGCGCTCGTCCGTCGGTGGAACTCCTCGGTGGGCGTGCGATGACCGGCCTGTTCTGGCTGACCGCGCTGGCCGGCGGGCTGGGGGCCGCGCTGCGGCTGCTGGCCGATGGGGCGGTGCGGGAGCGCTGGGGCTCCTATCTGCCCTGGGGAACCTGGGTGGTCAACCTGACCGGATCGTTCGCCTTGGGCTTGTTGGTCGGCCTGGCGCAGCGCTGGCTGGCACCCGAGTGGTTATCGGTGCTCGGCACCGGCGTGATGGGCGGCTTCACGACCTTCAGTACGGCCAGTGTGGAGACCGTCCGATTGCTCGAGGGACGGCGCTACGCCGCTGCGCTCGGCGTCGGTGTGGGCATGCTGGCGGCGGCGTTGATCGCCGCCGCCAGCGGCTACTGGCTGGGTGGTCAGTAACCGAGATCGCGCAGCGATGCCCGCAGTGCCTCGGCGGAACGCTTCAACATGGTGATTTCCTGGGCGTCCATCGGGACGTCGAGCACGCGCTCGATGCCCTTGGAGGAGACGATGCTCGGCACAGACAGGGCCACATCGCTGATCCCGTGGAAGTCGGTCAGCACGGTGGACAGCGGCAGGATGGTCTTGCTCTTCTTCAGCAGCACCTCGGTCAGGCGGGCGCCGGTGAGGCCGATCGCGTAGTTGGTCGCACCCTTGCCCTCGATGATCGAGTAGGCGGCGTGGGTGGCCTCGTCGGCGAGTTGGGCGAGCAGGGATTCGTTGAAGACGAGGTGACCCAGCGAGTCGCGCCAGTCGCGAATCGGGATGCTGCCGATGGTGGCGCTGGACCACGCCGGGAACTCGCTGTCGCCGTGCTCGCCCATGATCGTGGCGTGCACGTTGGCCTGGGCGATCCCGGCCATGGTGGCGATGGCGTAGCGCAGTCGCGAGGTGTCCAGCATGGTGCCGGTGGAGAAGACCCGGCTGGCCGGCAGTCCGCTCACCTTCTGCGCCACGACGGTCAGCACGTCGCACGGGTTGGTCACCAACACGATCAGCGCATCGGGCGCATGCTCGAGGATCTGCGGGATCAGGGACTTCATGATGTTCGCGTTGACGCCGGCCAGTTCGAGGCGGGTTTGGCCCGGGCGCTGCTTGGCACCGGCGGTGATGATGACCACGTCGGAGTTCTTCACCACGGCGATGTCGGCCCCCCCGATGACCGCGGAGACGGGGGTGAACTGGGTGCCGTGAGAGAGGTCCCGGACCTCTGCGTCCACCTTCTTCTGGTCTAGGTCGTAGAGCGCAATTTCTTGCGCGGAACCCCGAATCAACGAGGCATAGGCGAGGGATGATCCGACGGCACCGGCGCCGATGACAGACAGTTTGCTCATGTAAAGACCCTAGCGAAAGCGACCTCCGACACGCCGGGATTCTCCGCGATTCTGGGCAGACTGGCCAGACTGGGTCGTCCGGGAAGAAATCGGTGGGCTCGCGGGGTTCTTAGGGCAAGGGCAGCTCTGAGGGGAGTGTTTCGGGTGAACCGGTATCTGGCAGGGGCGGCTCTGGCTGCGGCTGCGGCTTCACTGTGGTTGGGCGGTTGCGCAATGCCGGCCTCCCAGCCGAGCGTGGCGACGCCTAGCGAGGCAAGCCCAGCGCCAACGGCACTGGCGCAACCGCGCGGGACGTACATCTCCTACGCGGAGTGCTTGACCGACCCACATCTGATCGCCGGCACCACCCAGGTGCTGTTCTTCCACTCGTCCTCGTGCGCCGAGTGCCAGGAGCTTGAACGGCGATTGGTCACCGAAGGTCTCCCGGTCGGGCTGACCGTGATCAAGGTCGACTTCGACACCTACGGCGACGTTCGCGACCGGTACGGAGTGCGCACAGAGGGGACGTTCGTGCAGATCGATGGGTTGGGCAAGAAGGTCAGGTCGTGGTCCGGTTCGGGCAGCGGCGCCGACATCCTGCGCCGTACGGAGGCGGGGTCATGAGGTCTCGGTGGGGGGCCATCATCGGTGCCGCCCTGGCGAGCTTGCTGCTGCTTCAGGCGTGCAGCGCTCCCGGCGTGCCCGCACCCGGTGCTTCCTCCGTCGCCACGTCCGCGTCGGCGTCGGCGTCCGCGTTCGTTGGTTCCACGTTGGACGGGGCGAGTTTCGACTCCGCCAGCGTCCGCGGCAAGCCGGTCGTGCTGTGGTTCTGGGCACCTTGGTGCACCATCTGCCGGATCGAATCGGCCACCATCACCGCTGTCGAGGAAGAGTTCCGCGGCGAGGTGACCATGATCGGGGTGGCCGGCCGAGGCACGGTTGATGAAATGAAGCGCTTCGTCTCCGAAACCGACACCGGACGACTGCTGCACCTCTCCGACACCTCGGGGGCGGTCTGGCAGCAGTTCGGCATCGTGGCCCAGCCGGCCTATGTGTTCATGTCGCCCGACGGGACGGTGCAGACGGTGGTCGGTGCCCTGGGCGGCAAGGAGCTGCGGAAGCGGATGACGGAACTCCAGGGCTGAGTCGTCCGCTCAGCGTCGGCGGCGCGCGAGGATCACTCCGCTGACGCCGGCAAGGGTGAAGGCGGCGACCGCCACCACGAGCACGGGCACAGGCCCGATCCCTGCCAGGGCCGCCCCGACCTGGCCCGAGGTGATGCCTGCCCATTCGACCAGCCCGCCGGAGACCTGCTCGCCTTGTGCGACTCGGAACTCCACCCAGCCGTACCAGATCACGTACAGCCCGGCCAGCAGGACGAAGGCGCCGGAGACCCGGTTGATCTGATGGCTGATCGAGAGCAGCTTGGGGGCGATCACGTTGCCGGCCAGTCCGACGACGAGCGCGAGCGTGGTCAAGACCGCCCCCATGCCCAGCGCGTAGGCGAGCACCGCCACGCCGGCCGTCCACGGGGTCGACCGCGGGTCGCCTAGCGAACCCAAGACGGCGGCGACGAACACCGGCAGGGTGCAGGAGAGCGAGACCGCCGCGTAAGCCACCCCCGTAGCCGGCCATGCCCAGCGGCGACCCGCTGATCCGGACGGGCACCTGAATCCGACCCAGGGAGAGGGCTCGTCCGCTCAGGAGCCAGATTCCGAGGGCGACCAGGACGACTCCCGAGGCCAACGTCACCCAGCTCAACCACGGGCCGAGGCTGACCGAGAGCAGCACCAACAACAGCCCCACCACGCCGAACACGGACACGAAGCCCGCGGTGACGGCGGCGCCGACGATCAGCGCCCGGGCCACCGTCGATCTGCTGGTCGACTGCGTGCCGAGGAAGAGTGCCAGATAGGTCGGCAGCAGGGCGAAGCCGCAGGGGTTGAAGGCAGCCAGCATGCCCGCGGACGCGGCGAAGAGCACTGAGGTCACACCGGGTGAACCCGGTGAGGGCTCCCCCGGTGTTCCCGGGCTTGCGGGCCATACTCGGGGCATGGGAAGAGATCTGCCCGGTCACCGGGTTCCCGCATTGTGAGCGACGAGCCCAGCGGACCCCCGGATGATCGGGCGCGCGTGTTCGCGGCGCAGGTGGCGCCGGAGATCCCGGTGATGTTTCGGGTCGCACTGTCGCTCACCGGTCACCGCTCCGATGCCGAGGATCTCGTCCAGGAATCCCTGCTGCGGGCCTTTCGGGCGCTCGATTCGTTCGACGGACGTCACCCGCGGGCGTGGCTGCTGACCATCCTGCGGAACACGAATATCAACCTGCATCGGCGGCAACGTCCGGAGTCTGATCGAGGACGCAGACCTGCAATGGCGGGCTCGTCCGGCCTTCGGGGCGCCCGAGCAGCCCGGCCCGGAGGAGACCGTCCTGGCCGGGATCCTGGATCAGCGTCTGGCGGAGGGGCTGGCCGAACTCGATCCGCGGTTCCGCGACGTGTTGCTGCTGGTGGACGTCCACGACCTGTCCTACGCCGAAGCGGCCGCCACGCTCGGCGTGCCGGTCGGCACCGTCATGTCACGGCTGAGCCGAGCCCGGGAACGCCTTCGGCGTCGGCTCGGCGCCGAACTACTCACTCCTGGGAGGTTGCCATGAAGCAGTCCCTGATCCAGCTGATCACGTGCCACTGGACGGCCAGGCGAGTCCAGCGGTATCTGGACGCCGATCCCAGCGCGCTGTTGACCCCGGCCGAGGTGGCCCGGATCGAGGCGCATCTGGCGATGTGCGCCAAGTGCACTCAGGTCGCTGCCGAGCACCGGGCTCTGCACGGGGCCCTGTCGACCTGGTGGGGCGGACGAGGTGCCGACCCGCACGCCGAGGCGCGGCTGCAGGGTTACCTCGACGGACTTACCCAGGGTCGGCGCTAGGGTCAGCGCCAGCCGAGTTCGGGGGCGACATAGCGGACCACGCTCTCGAGCAGGTGGGCGTTGTAGTCGACACCGAGTTGGTTCGGGATGGTCAGCAGCAGGGTGTCTGCGGCGGCGATAGCCTCGTCTTGCGCCAGTAGCCTGACCAACTCGTCCGGTTCGCCGGCGTAGGAGCGCCCGAAGCGGGCTTTGCCGCCGTCCAGGAAGCCGACCTGGTCGGCATCGTCGGTGCTGGAGCCGAAGAAGGCGCGGTCCCGCGCGTCGACCAGCGGGAAGATGCTGCGGCTGACCGACACTCGGGGTTCGCGGGGGTGTCCGGCGGCCGTCCAGGCGTCCCGGAAGCGCTGGATCTGCTCGGCCTGCAACTGGTGGAAGGGCACCCCGGTGTCCTCGGTGAGCAGGGTCGAGCTCATCAGGTTGAGGCCTTGCTGGCCGGTCCATTCGGCGGTGGCGCGGGTGCCGGCGCCCCACCAGATCCGCTCACGGAGGCCGGGTGAATGGGGTTCGAGGCGGAGCAGCCCCGGCGGATTGGCGAACATCGGACGAGGGTTGGGCTGGGCGAAGCCTTCACCGCCGAGCACTTGGAGGAAGATTTCGGCGTGCTGGCGGGCCAGATCGGCGTCCGTGGTGCCCTCGGCCGGGACGTGACCGAAGTAGCGGTACCCGTCGATCACCTGTTCGGGGGAGCCACGGCTGATCCCGAGTTGGAGTCGGCCCTTCGAGATCAGGTCGGCGGCGCCGGCGTCCTCGGCCATATAGAGGGGATTTTCGTACCGCATGTCGATCACGCCGGTGCCGATCTCGATCCGCGAGGTGCGGGCGCCGATCGCGGCCAGCATCGGGAACGGGGAGGCGAGTTGGCGGGCGAAGTGATGTACCCGGAAGTAGGCGCCGTCGACGCCCAGCTCTTCGGCGGCCACCGCCAGCTCGATCGATTGCAGCAGGGCGTCTGAAGCAGTGCGGACCTGGGAGTGCTGGGAGGGCGTCCAGTGGCCGAATGAGAGGAACCCGATCTTCTTCACGCTGGTCATAACGTCGGTGGCGGGGGATCATTCCTGGAAGCGTGCGGTCGGGTGCGTGTCGCAAGCCGCGAGCGGCTAAGGCTCTGCGTCAGAGGTGTCGCGCTGAACCAGGCAACGCAATTCGATGAACCCCCTGCCGACGAACGCCTCGCCCGCCGTTGTGTGCCGCGGCTTCTGCGCGGAGGCGCTCGGCCTCGTGGCCACTGGTTGGTGGCCCGGAGAAGGCCCGCCTCGTCGTGGGGCTGCCACGCTGCCTGGATCCAGCGGATCCAGCGGTTCGGTAACGGTTTAGTCACGATGAAGATCTGTCGTCGATCCTGGGTCGGGCGGCCACCAAAACTGTCAGAGGGTCCCTATTTAATAGAACACATGGACGAAACAGAAGCAGACGGGGCCGGTGTCGGTGAGTGGAGCCGCGGTGGGTCAGGCGGTGAGTCGGGCGGTGACGTGTTCGACCTGTTGGCTGCCGCCCGGGAACGCCGCCTTCAGGCGCAGGCCGATGAGTTGTCGTTGATTGTGGACGCGTGCCTCCAGCATCGGGTCAACGAAACGACCGCGAATCGGGGGGTGGAACGGCTGGTCGCCGGTGGGGCCGACGGAACCCCGCTGGTGGGGGAGTTCCTCGCCCACGAACTCGCCCTGGTGCTCCACATCACCCCCACCGCAGCAGCGTTACGGATGGTGTCGGCGTTGAACCTGAAACATCGCCACCCCCGGCTGTGGACAGCTGTCCAGCAACTCGAACTCGAAACGTGGCAAGCCATCCGGGTCGCCGTCGACTGCGCCTCCGCCGGTTTGAAAGCCACAGCGGCCCGCTGGGTCGATGAGCAACTCGCTACCGCCTCCCTCCTGATGCCCTGGCCGCGAGCGTTGCGGCACCTGACCAGCCTGATCATCAAAGCCGACCCAGCAGCCGCCGCCCGCCGCGCCGAGCAAACCCAGCAAGCGCACGAGGTGATGGTGGGCGAGATCCGGGACGGCTCCACCACCCTGTTCGCCCGCCTCGCCGCCCGAGACGGACTGTTCCTCGACGGCATGCTGAACCGGGTCGCCGACGTCCGGACCTGCCACGGCGAACCAGGAACCCGCCAACAACTCCGAGCCCGTGCCTTGGGTATCCTCGCCACCCCCGGCTACGCCACCCAACTGTTAGCCAGCACCCCCGACCAAGACCTGTTGACCGACGAGCGGCCGGCCGTGCTCGACCTGACCGGCATCGACCCCGACCGACTGCTGCCCAAAACCACCCTGTATGTGCATATCGCCGACGACACCCTCAACTCCGGTGCCGGGATCGGTCGGGTCGAACACGTCGGGGCCGTCACCGTTGATCAAGTCCGGCAGTTCCTCGGCCACAGCCGCGTCCGGGTGGTCCCCGTCCTCGACCATGATCACCTCCCCGCGGTGGATGCCTACGAGATCCCCGACCGGTTGCGGGAAGCGATCCTGCTCCGCCACACCGTGGAAGCGTTCCCCTGGTCCAACCGGGCCGCCCGCGGCTGCGAACAAGACCACACCATCCCCTACAACCCCCAAGCACCACCCGGCACCCAACAAACCCGGGCCAACAACCTCGGCCCGTTCGGGAAACGCACCCACCGCGCCAAAACCCACACCGACTGGAACGTCACCCAACTCCTCGACGGCATCTTCCACTGGCGATCACCCCACGGCTACCACGCCCTCGTCACCCCCAACGGCACCATCCCCCTCGGCAGAGAACGCCCCGCCAGCGACACCGCCCAACAGGCAGACGCTGCCTGACCCGACGCCCCCGACAAGGCACCCGAGAGCCGACCGGACCCCCCGGCCGGCACTCCGGCACGCCCAAACGCACCCCAGCTTCGGGACCCATCTGCGAGCAGCGACTGTCCGAACGCGCTCGTTCCGCATGGCACCCGACCCGGCGGTCGGCACGCCCAAAGGCGACCCGCTCCAGCCAGCCCACCAACGTCCGACGCCACAGCCTGACCCACCCGGCCTGCGCCCCGGCAGGCCCAAACCACCCGGTTCGGCCCCCGGCCTGCGAGCAGGGGGGTGTCCAAACGCATTCAGTTCGGCATCGCATCCAACCAGTCGTCCGGCCCGGCGTCCGACGATCAGGGATTCTGCGCAGAGCCCCACCACTGTCGACGCTGCGCTGCGAATAGTTCGTCCGGTCCAGTTTTTGGCTGCAGCCGCTCGGGCGGGATCTCGGGCGCACCCGATCCAGCGCCGCGCGGCGTTCACGCAGCGTCTGGCAGAGGCCCCTCTTCGCGAAGTCGCGGCGGGGTGAAGCCCTCGGGGTGGATTCCGCGCTTGTCGGCGTAGAAGTCGCGGATTCGGTCCATGTCGGCGGACACGTCGCCGCTCAGGCGGAAAGTGGGACCCAAGCCGGCGGTGCGGGTTGCCGAGTCGACAAACCCCAGCACCAGCGGCAGGTCGGCATCCCGGGCGATGCGATAGAAGCCCGACTTCCAGAGCTTGCCGCGATGTCGGGTGCCCTCGGGGGTGACCACCAGGATGAGCCGTTGCCCAGCCCGCACCCGCGCCACGATCTCCTCGACCAGCCTGCCGGGATGGGCCCGATTGACCGGAATCCCGCCGAGGGCCCGCATCAGCCACCCAAGGGAGCCTTGAAAAGAGTGCTCCCGAGCCACTTGGGCGACAATCCGTGGCGCCAGCAGATCGCCAGCATGAACGCGAAGTCCCAATTCGAGGTGTGCGGGGCTCCGATCAACACGGCGGAGCCCTCGGAAGGCGGCGGCTCGGAACGCAGGCGGTAGCGCGACAAAGCCCAGTAGGCGCGAGCGAGAAGCGGCCGCACAATCATGACCCCAACGTAGGCCGGAAGGGCCGTAGCCACAACGAGAGCACGACTACCAAGTCCTCCCGCACGGCAGTCTTATCGGGGTGTAAGCGGCCAGGGCGGCGGTCGGGCACCGCGCAGCGGACGAACCCGTGGTGGAAGGTCCTCCCGGTCTGGGCGACGCCGGGGTTCCTACGGCTGATCCGAGAGCCGGGGACCGTCTTCTTCAGCCTGGCACTCCCCCTCGTCATCAAGGGAGCAACGACGACATCTGGAAAGGCGGCGAGACCCTGGCAAGGGCACTCAAGGTGCACGTTGTCCGGCGCGAGCCAACCTTGGACGGTATCGACCGGTGGAATCTCTGACCACAAGCTCGGGCTGGATCGTGATCTCGGTATGCGGGACTGGGCGGCCGGCGATGTCATCGATGAGGGCTTCGACGGTCGTTTGAGCGATCGTGTCCACGGGTTGCCTGATGGTGGTGAGCGGCGGATCGGTGTAGGCAGTGAGAAGCGAACCGTCGTAACCGATGATCGAGAAGTCGTCGGGCACGTGTAGCCCGAGTTCTCGGGCGCCCCGGACTGCGCCGAGGGCGATGAAGTCGGAGGCGCAGACGATGCCGGTCGCCCCCTGTCCGATGAGAGTCTTGGCCGCTGCTCGTCCGCTTTCGACGGTGTAGCCACCGACATGCACAGCGTGGGGCTCGTTCGGCAGGTGGCGTGCGTGAGCTGCGCGAAACCCGTCGATCTTGCCTGCCGAGGGCAGATAGCGTTCGGGGCCGACGGCCAGGCCGATGTTCGTGTGACCGAGGTCGGCCAGGTGTCGAACGCCGAGCTCCATGGCCACGCTGTCGTCGGTGGACACGAAGATTGCGTCCAGTTCCGCGGCATATCCGTTGATGAAGGCCAGCGGCATCCCCGACGTGATCAACTCTTGGTATTGCTCAGTTTCGGCGGTGGTGTCGGAGTGAATGCCCGAGACAAAGATGATGCCGGCCACTCCGTGGCTACTCAGCATGTCGATATAGGCGCGCTCGCCCGATATGCCCGGGTTGCGTGTGCACAGCAAGTGGTTGTAGCCGTGGTGCGCGAGGGCTATCTCGATGGCCTCAGCCAGCGCCGGGAAGATCGGGTTGCGTAGCTCGGGTACGAGGACGCCGATCAGCCCGGTAGCGCGTCCGCGCAACGTGACAGGACGTTCGTAGCCGAGCACGTCGATGGCCGTGAGAACGCTGCGGCGAGCCTGCTCGGAGACACCCACGCGGCCGTTGAGGACCCGCGACACGGTGGCCGTGCTGACGCCTGCTTGTCGCGCGATGTCGTCGAGCCGGATGGTCACACGCTGATTGTAGAGACCTAACCCTGAAAGGGCACGACAATCTATTGCAGAGAGCTTGCAGTGAGTGCAGGATATTGCAACAGGAGCGCAACGACGCCTCGAATTACCCCAGCCCAACGACGCCTGCAGCGCCACGGGCCAATCGAAGGAGTGGCAATGAAGCCCATAGGAATGAGGCGGCGCATCCGGACGCTGCTCGTCGCCGTGGCAGTCGGCGGGGTGGTCGCAACCACGATCGCCACCCAGCCAGCGGCCGCCGATCACACAACCCTGCCGGCGACGGTGACCCTCGTCGGGTCCCTGCAGTCTGAGCTGGGGTGCCCCGGGGACTGGCAGCCAGAGTGCGACGCGACCCATCTCGAACCGGTCGCGGGTCAGCCCGGAGTCTTCCGGGGCGCCTTCACCGTGCCGGCCGGCTCCTTCGAGTACAAGGTTGCGCTGAACGAGGGCTGGGGCGAGAACTACGGGGCGGGCGGAGCTCAAGACGGAGCGAACCTCCCGATCAACGGTTCGGGTGGCACTGTCACCTTCACCTACGACCACAGCACCCATCTCGTCAGCGACGACCTCCCCACATCGGTGACATCTCAACGAGCGGCGCACTGGGTGCGCCGCGATCTGATCGCCTGGGACCTGCCTGCCGAACGGACGGGCTTCAGCTACCGGCTCTACTGGTCGAAGGACGGCGGCCTGGCCAACGACAACGGCACCATCACCGGTGGCTCTTCGGCGGCACTCGAGCTGACCAGTTCCGATCTTCCGGCCTCGGTGAAGGCTCGTTTTCCACACCTGAGCGCGTATGAGGTCCTGCAGGTTCCCGACAGCCTGATCGGCAGCGTTCCGTCGATTCTGCTGGGGCAGGTGGCGGTGGCTGCGCTCGACTCGACCGGCGAGGTGGTCGCAGCCACCGGGCTGCAGCTGCCCGGCGTCCTCGATGACATCTATCGCGGCGCTCAGACGCGTCACCTTGGTCCGACCTGGCGCAAAGGCCGGCCGACGCTGTCGGTCTGGGCACCCACGGCGCACGACGTTGCCCTGCTGTTGGACGAGCCCGGGACGTCGCCCCAGCGTCGGGTGCCGATGACGCGCAGCGCCGATGGGGTGTGGAGTGTCAAGGGGGCCGCGGCGTGGCGCGAGGCGAGCTACCTGTTCGAGGTCACGGTCTTTGCCTCCTCAATCGAATCGGTGGTGGTCAATCAGGTGACCGATCCGTACTCGGTGGCGCTGACGACGAACTCCGAGCGGTCGGTGCTGGTCGACCTGGCCGATTCGACCCTGACGCCGGACGGTTGGCGCACGTTGGTGAAGCCGGCGCTGCCGAAGCCGGAGTACTCGACGATCTATGAGTTGCATGTTCGCGACTTCTCCATCGGCGACGACACCGTCGCGGCCGCGCATCGCGGCACCTATCTCGCCTTCGCCGACAGCGACAGCGACGGGATGCGCCACCTGGGTGACCTCGCTCAAGCGGGCTTGAACACAGTGCATCTGCTCCCGGTCAATGACATCGCCTCGATCGAGGAGCGCCGATCCGCACAAGCTACCCCGGCGTGCGACCTACCGGCCCTGCCGCCCGACAGTGAGGAACAACAGGCCTGCGTGGCGGCCATCGCCGGCCGGGACGGCTTCAACTGGGGCTATGACCCGCTGCACTACACCACCCCTGAGGGCTCCTACGCCACCGACCCGGAGGGGGCATCGCGCACGCGAGAGTTCCGCCGCATGGTGCAGGGGCTGAACGGCGCCGGCCTACGGGTTGTGATAGACGTGGTCTACAACCACACCCCAACCGCCGGGCAGGATCCCAAGTCGGTTCTCGACCGGGTGGTTCCGGGCTACTACCAGCGACTCAACCCCACCTCGGGAGCGGTCGAAACCTCCAGCTGCTGCCAGAACACCGCGACCGAGCACGCGATGATGGAAAAGCTGATGATCGACTCGGTTCTGACCTGGGCCAAGGAGTACAAGCTGGACGGGTTCCGATTCGATCTGATGGGCCATCAGCCGAAGGCGGCGATGCAGAAACTTCGGCGCGCGGTCGACAAGCTCCCGCTGGCCAAGGACGGCGTGGATGGCAAGAAGATCTACCTCTACGGGGAGGGCTGGAACTTCGGCGAAGTGGCCAACAACGCCCGTTTCGTTCAGGCCACCCAGCTCGAGCTGGCGGGCACCGGCATCGGCAGCTTCAACGACCGGCTCCGTGATGCCGTTCGCGGCGGCGGTCCCTTCGATGACGATCCCCGCAGGCAAGGCTTCGCCAGCGGTCTCTACACCGACCCGAACGCCGCCCTGGTCAACGGGACGGAAGCCGAGCAGAAGGCTGCGCTGCTGCTCGCCCAGGACCGGATCAAGGTCGGGCTGACCGGCAATCTGCGCGACTACCGCTTCGTCGACCGCACCGGGGCGACCGTCCGCGGTGCCGATGTGGACTACAACGGCCAACCCACGGGCTACACGACCGATCCTCAAGAGGTGATCAACTACGTCGAGGCGCACGACAACGAGACGCTCTATGACGCCTTGGCATTCAAGCTGCCGGCCAGCACCACCATGGCGGACCGGATCCGGATGCAGACACTGGCCCTGTCCACCACCGCGCTCGGCCAGGGAATCTCGTTCTGGCACGCCGGCGGGGAGATCCTGCGCAGCAAGTCACTCGATCGCAACAGCTACGACTCCGGCGACTGGTTCAACGTGCTGGACTACACCTACCAGACCAACGGTTTTGGTCGAGGGCTGCCTCCGAGGACCGACAACGAGGCGAAGTGGCCGTACATGCGTCCGCTCCTGGCCGATCCCGCCCTGAAGCCCGACGAGGCAGACATTCGCGCCGCGAAAGAGCAGGCGAGCGTGCTGCTGGCGATTCGTGAGAGCTCAGCACTGTTCCATCTGAGCACCCAGGACCTCGTCCAGCAGAAGGTTTCGTTCCCGATCGCGGGACCGGATCAGACGCCCGGCGTGATCGTCATGCGCATCGACGACACGGTCGGACCGAATATCGACCGCGCCCTCAGGGGGCTCGTCGTGGTGTTCAATGCCTCGGACGAAGCCACGACGCAAACGCTGCCGGCCACGGTGGGCAACACCTTCGAGCTCCATCCGGCGCAAGCCGACGGAGCGGACCCGGTCGTCAAGACCGCGGCCCACAACGGCGCGCTCGGAGAGTTCAACGTCCCAGCGCGGACGGTCGCGGTGTTCGTCCAGCCGTAACCACCTGCCGAAGCGGGGTGTCTGGCAAACCAGGCGCCCCGCTTCTGCGATGCCGGTTGGACGTCGGCACCGGGTGGGTGTCCCAGTCAATGAGTTGACCAGGGCCTTTACCCAACCCCCGGCGGGCCGGTGTACGTCAAAGGTTCCGAAAAACGTACAGATGGACACCGAGGCGGATGCGGCGTCGGGCGGCTCAGGAAGACTTCGGTGTCTCGTGAACGTTGGTGATCCCGTGCCGGTAAATGGCGTCGGAGTCTGTCAGGCTGTCGATCCGCTCGGCGAAGCTGAACCGCCGATCCTTGGGCAGGAAGGTCGCAAGGTTCATAAAGGCCCAGTGCATCGACTTTGGGTGCACGTCCTTCAGGCGACTACTGAAGAGACGAGGCTTCTTGGCGCTGTCTGACGTGGGTCGCATCCACAGACGGGCGTGGTGGGCCACCGAGTTGCGCAGGTAGGCCAGCGACTTGACCTGGGTCTCGAAGACCCGGGCGCTGATCTCCAGGTCCTTCGCGACGGCCTTCCAGACAGGCGAGTCGGTGCTCTTGTCGCAGTTCATGACGAACTGGCCCAGCAGTCCGAGGCTGAAACTGTCCACCACGGCCCACAAAGGGAGGTCGGCGGCGAGGTCGAGGCACGTGTTGTGGCACGCGGCTTCGTACCGACGCGGCTTGGTCAGCGACTTCGATGTGGCAGCATCCTGGAGGCACGCATCGACGTAGGGCTCGTCGTGACGGTAGATGTGGAGCAGGATGCCCGCCACCAGACGATTCGGGCTGTCGCTGTCAGTGGCTCGGTACTGAGTGGTCTGAAGGTACGAGTCGGCTGGGGCGAACTTCGCGCAGTAGCGCTCGACGGCGGCTGCGCGCAGCCGCCACTCGGCGGTCCGCAAACCCTCGTGCACTAGGGCTGAGACCTTGCCATCCAAGTCGATCACCCGGAACACGTCGTCGGGTGACTTGCGCGACACCTGAACCTGTCGCCGACCCACAAGCGCGCGGTAGTTGCGGGCGTAGCCGAGGAAGTAGTGGAAGTTGAGCCGGGAGAGTTGCTCAGCGTGCTCGTGGGTGACGGAACCTCGCTCGAAGTAGTCCCGGTTGTACAGATAGTCCACCCGCTGATCGACGGTGAGGAAGGGGGGAATCTGCACGTAGGGGCCTCAAGAATAGAGGACCCCCGCAGTGCGCATCACCGCTGATGCGATGAGAGGCGGCGGGGGGACTATTGGGAAGAACAATACTCCGCGAGCGGGCGGCGATCAAGTCGCGGGACGGGTCATGTGCATGACGGTGCGCAAGTTGTACGAGCCACCTCAGTAGGCTGCTCTGACGGCTGAGCGAGGGACGTTGCTTGTCGTGGGAAGCAAACCGCCCTCCTTCCTCTCGGCACGCTACCCAAGGGCGGCACTGCCGGTTGGGCGACTCGGAACGCCACCCTGGTGGAGTCGGACGCCTGGAGTTTGGCAACCATCGGTCGCTGGGCTGCCGCGTCTGGCAGGGCTTCCGCACCATTCCCCCGGTTCGCTGTAGCTGGCAATACGTCAACCGACTTCAGCGCCAACGCTTCAAGCTGGTATGAGAACGCCCCTGAATATGCGCATCCGACCACGGTGGCGAAGGCGGCCATGATGAACGAAGCCATCATCTCCGCGCTGCGACGACTCCATCGTTCGTGTATCGCATGGGCCTTGCTGAGTCCTTGCGAAACCCTGTCTGACCAAGGTTTCACCGGGTGGAGCTAAGGGGACTCGAACCCCTAACCCCCTGCTTGCAAAGCAGGTGCGCTACCAATTGCGCCATAGCCCCAAGGCCTCACCATGGTACACATCGCGGCAACCGTCCGCGGACCCGGGATCGACCCGCCGGGGCGGGCCAACTACGCTGGAACGCATGTGGTCCAAGCGCGAAGTGGTCAACTACGCGCTGCAGCGACGAAATACGTTGGAGGCGCTGCGGCGACCTCAACGCACCGTTTCGCGGCAGGACGTCTGCGACGCCGACCCCCTGCTGGTCAGGTCGGCGCTGCATCACGGCGAGAAATCCGACGTCCCATGCCCCATCTGCAAGGCCAAACACACCCTGACCCTGAACTACGTGTTCGGCGAACAACTCGGCCAGTACTCCGGCCGGATCAAGTCCACCGCCGAACTCGAGCTGATGCAGAGCGAGTTCGGCGAGTTCAAGGTTTGTGTGGTTGAAGTCTGTACCGGTTGCGGCTGGAACCACATGATTGCTGCGTACCTGCTGGGGGACGGCGTCAAGCGTCGCCCGCCCCGGCGCCAACAAACGGTTGAGGACATTTATGGCTGACAGCGCACCCAAGCGTTCTGCGGAACCCACCAAGGCACGCGGACGACTGCGGGGCTTCCTCAAGTGGGCGGCGATCGGACTGCTGTCGGTCATGCTGCTCGGCGGTGTAGTGGCCGGGGTCGGCTACGCCACCGTCCAACTGCCCGACCCGAACGCCGAATTCCAGACCAACACCTCCTTCGTCTACTACGCCGACGGCAGAGAGCGGCTCGGTAGCTTCCAGGTGCAGAACCGGGTCACCCTCGACTTCGAGGACATCCCGCAGAACGTCAAAGACGCGATCGTGGCCGGGGAGAACCGCTCGTTCTGGACCGACCCGGGCATCTCCTTCCCCGGCCTGCTGCGCGCTGTCGGCTCGGTGATCACCCGGGACGACGTCGTGGGCGGTTCCACGATCACCCAGCAATACATCAAGGTGCTCTACCTCTCCCAGGAGAAGACCGCCACCCGCAAGATCAAGGAGATCCTGCTCGCGGCCAAGATGGGCAATGAGATGACCAAGGAGGAGATCCTCGCCGGGTACCTGAACACGGTCTACTTCGGTCGCGGCGCCTATGGGATCGAGGCCGCCGCCCAGACCTACTTCGGCAAGGGCGCCAAGAAGCTGACCGACGCCGAGGCGATCGCCCTGACGGCCATCGTGAACAGCCCCGGCAACCTCGACCCGGCCGCGGGCGACAAGCAGGCGGCCGACCTGCTGGAGCGCTACCAGTACACGATCAACGGCCTGGTCGAGATGGGCAAGTTCACCGAAGCGCAGAAGGCTGAGCTGTACGCCGCCCTGCCGACGTTCCCGAAGATGAAGACCGACTCCCGCCTCGGGGGGCCGAAGGGCTTCCTGCTCAAGATGGTTCAGGACGAGTTGAAGGCCAAGGGCTTCACCGAGGACGAGATCAACGGCGGCGGGCTGAAGGTGATCAGCACCTTCGACGGGAAAGCCCAAGACGCGGCGGTCGCGGCCGCGCAGAAGGTGACCCGTCAGGCCTCCGGCGGAAGCGCGAAGAAGGCCAAGGATCTGCATGCCGCGATCGCGTCCGTCTCGGTCGCGACCGGTGAGGTGATCGCCCTGTATGGCGGCCCCGACTACGTGGACAGCTCCCGCAACTGGGCGACGACGGCTCGTCCGGTGGGCTCGACCTTCAAGGCCTACGCGCTGCTGGCCGGCCTGCGCGACGGCTTCACCCTGAACGACACCTTCAACGGCAACAGCTTCACCCCGAAGGGGGACGCTCGTCCGGTGACGAACGCCGGCGGCGGCAACTACGGCACCGTGACCCTGCTCAAAGCAACGACCAGCTCGATCAACAGCGCTTACGTTGATCTGGTCTCGCAAATCCCCAGTGGCGGCACGAAAGTGCTCGAAGCCGCGCGCGATGCCGGGTTGCCCGAGGCGGCCGGCTGGATCCCCAACGATCGGGTGCCGCTGGGAACCCCCGAGGTGAGCCCGCTGAACCAGGCCTCAGGGTTCGCCACCTTCGCCAACGAAGGGACGCATCAGACCCCGCATGTCGTGAAGGAAGTGAAGGACTCGACCGGCGCCACCATCTACAAGGCGAGCCTCGAATCGACCTCTGATGTGGATCCAGATGATGCCACCGATGTCACCTACGCCTTGAGCAAGGTGGCCGAGGACGGCACCGGACGCCGGGCCGCGGCCCTGGGCTACCCGGTCGCGGGCAAGACGGGCACCTACTTCTCTCAAGACGCCCATGGCCGGAGCAAGACCATGGCCTCCTGGTTCGTCGGCTACACCAAGCAGATCTCGACCGCGGTGATGTTCGTGGCCGGTGATGAGGGCACCTCGGACCTGGACAACTACACCGCCGGCTTCTACGGCAGCGGCTACCCGTCCTTGACCTGGCTGGAGTACATGCGGGTGGCCCAGAACGGACTGCCGAGCGAAGAGTTCGATGGCCCGACCAACCGCGTCTCGACCCAGAAGCCGACGCTGGCCCCGCCGACGACGGCTTCAGCCCCGCCGCGGACGTCCGCAGCGCCCACGACGATCGCGCCGACTGCCCCGCCCACGACGACTGAGCCGACGCAGCCCACGGGTGGCCCGGTCACGCCGCCCGGTAATCCGACGCCGCCGGGCCAAGCCCCCACCAGCACCGTCAGCCCGTAAGCTCGGCCGCTGTGACCATTGCACCGATCGGGGCTGGACGCTGGCTTGGTGGCGGCGTGGGCGTCCGGGCAGAGCGGACCGGGGTCTGGTTCAGCGCCGGGCCGTGGGTGATGCTTGTCGGCACGCTCAACTGGCTGCTGTTGATGGTGCGGCAAGTTCCCTGTCTGCAGGGAAACGACCCGTACCGGTCGATGTGCTACTCCGACATCATCCCGCTCTACTACCACCGCGGCCTGCTGGACGGGCAGATCCCCTTCCTCCAGGCGGACGTGGAGTACCCGGTGCTAACCGGCGCGGTGATGGAACTCGGCCGACGCATGGTCGTCCTGCTTGGCGGACGCTCCGAGCCCGGGCTCAGCGGTGACGAGCACGCGCTCGCCGCCTCGCTCTTCTTCGGCGCCACGGCCCTGCTCATGTTCGGCTGCTTCCTGGCCTTGATCTGGGCTCACCTGAAGCTCTCCCGGCCCTGGGACGCGATGATGATCGCTGCCTCCCCGGCGGTCGTGACCACCGGGCTGATCAACTGGGACATGATGGTGCTGGCGATGACCTCGCTGGCCCTGCTCAGTTGGTCGCAGCGCAAACCGGTTTGGACCGGCATCTGGATCGGTCTCGGGGTGGCGGCGAAGCTGTACCCAGCGCTGCTCCTGGTGCCGTTGGCGGTGCTCTGTTTTCGCTCGGCACGACTTCGACCCTTCTTCGTCACCACGGCGGCAGCGATCGGCGCCTGGGTCGCGGTCAACCTGCCGGTCTATCTGGCGAATCCGCCGGGGTGGCTCTACTTCTGGACGTTCAATGTCGAGCGCGTCGCCGAACTGGGCTCGCTCTGGTACGTGCTCGCGCTGGCCGGCTACGAGATCGACGGCCTGTCGCGGCTGATCTCGGTGCTGATGGTGATCGGCACGGCGCTGTTCTGCCTGCTGCTCCTGCTCGCCCCACGCCGTCCGCGGCTGGCCCAGGATCTTCCTGCTGCTCGTCCTGTTCCTCGTGGTGAACAAGGTGTACCGCCGCAGTACGTCCTGTGGTTGCTGCCGGTGCTGGTGCTGGCGCGTCCGCGGTGGCGGGATTGGATCGCTTTCGGGGTCGCCGAGACCCTCTACTTCGGCGCCATCTGGGGGCACTTGGCCGGCACGCTCACCCCGGGTAACGGCGGGCCCGATCGGCTCTATTGGGCAGCGGTGATCCTGCGGATCGCCGTCCAGGTGGCCATCAGCGGACGCGTGATCTGGGACATGCTTCGACCCGACAGCGACCCGGTGCGCCTCGGTGGCGCCGATGACCCGGAAGGCGGGCTGCTCGACGGCGCTCCCGACGCGGCGTGGTTGACGCGGCTGCCGTGGCGTCACTGAGCGCTGACCGAGCGCGCCTGGTCGTGCAGGTTTGGCTCGGGTCACGCCTGGTGCTGGTGTTGGCCGCGCTCTGGTTCGCCCTGACCACCGGACGGACCGCCACCGAGATGCTGGCCAACTGGGACGTCCAGCACTTCTTCCGGATCGCCGAGGACGGGTACGCGCACGCCAACGATGTCGCCTTCTTCCCCGGCTGGCCGCTGCTGTTGCGGCTGTTCTCCTCGCTCGGGGTGCCGATGCTGGTGGCCGGGGTCGCGCTCAGCGTGCTGGGTTCGGCGCTGGCTGCCTGGGCGCTGTATCGGCTCGGCGGGGCGCTCCCGGCGGTGGCCTGGTTGTTGGTGCCGACGACGGTCTTCACGCTGGTGCCCTACACCGAGTCGGTGGTCTGCGCCGCAGCCTTCTGGGCCTGGCAGAAGGCCTCGATCGGGCGCTGGCCGGCCGCCGCCTCGCTGGCGGCGCTGGCCTGCAGCGTCCGGATCTCGGGGCTGTTCCTGGTGGTCGCGTTGGCGGTGTTGGCGTTGACCGGGGATCGGGCGGCAGCCGTCCGGCCTCGGGTGATCCGGCTCGGCTGGCTGCTGCTTCCGACCGCGATCATCGGCGCGTACGTCCTCTACCTCTACGCGACCACGGGCAGCTGGACGGCCTGGTACGACGCGCAGGCCGCCGGGTGGTCGCGCGGCTTCACCTGGCCGTGGGTTTCGTTCCAGCACACTCTGGATGCGGCGATGTCGGGAAGCTACCCCGATCATCCGGAGTGGTCGTTGGTGTTTCGAGCAGAGTTGTTCTCGATGCTGATCGGGGGGTTGGTGACGGCGATCTGCCTGCTGCGACGGCGTTGGGCGGAGGCGACCTGGGTCGGCTCGCAGGTGCTCGCCTTCGCGACCTCGTACTGGTTCATCTCGGTGAACCGGGCGGTGCTGCTCTGGTTCCCACTGTTCCTGCTGATCGGAGAGCTGTTCCGGGCCCGGTGGTGGGACGCGTCACCGCTGCGCCAAGGGTCGCGCGTCCTGCTGATCGCGGGTTTGGTCACCGGCGCCACCTGGACGAGTTGGAGCTGGTGTTGGCTGTTCTTCACCGGTCGCTGGGCGAGTTGAGGCACCCGTGAACCCGACGATCGCCCTGCAGTGTGACCTCCGTGAGGTGTTCGCGGCCCAGGCCAACCCTGAGCGGGCGCTCGGGCAGCAGCGGTACATGAAATCGGCGCTGCCGTTCTACGGGTTGACCAAGCCCGACACCGCGAGGGCCGTCCGGACGGTGCTCGCCCGGCACCCCCTCGCCGAGCGCGAGGACTGGGTGGACGCGATCTTGACCATCTGGGACGAGGCGGAGCGGCGTGAAGAGCTCTATGCCGTCCTGGCGCTGCTTCGGCATCGGGCCTACCGTGCCTGGGCCCTCGACCCGGCTCACCTGGAGACGCTGCGGCGGCTGATCATCACCGGCGCCTGGTGGGATCTGGTCGACGAAATCGCGGCGCACTGTGTAGGTGACCTGCTGGCGGCCCGGCCTGCGGCGGTGACCCCGGTGTTGTACGACTGGGCGCGGGAGGAGAACCTGTGGGTGCGTCGAAGCGCGATCCTCAGCCAGCTCACGGCCAAGGCCGACACCGACCGGAACCTGCTCAGCTACGCGATCGAGCACAGCCTGGCCGACCCCGACTTCTTCGCCCGCAAGGCGATCGGTTGGGCGCTGCGGGAGCATGCCAAGACCGACCCGGCCTGGGTGATCGGCTTCGTCAGCCTCAACGCCGACCGGCTCTCACCGCTGAGTCGGCGGGAGGCCCTGAAGCACTTCGGCTGATCGGCCAGATCAGGCCGGGTTCACCAGCATCGCCCGGAACACGGCGGTCAACTGTTGAGTGCGGACGTCCTCAGCCGATCTGCGGCCCTGAATCACGGCGGTCAGGGCGCTGTGTTCATAGATGGCATGCAACATCTCGACCGCTTGATCGAGCGGGACGCTCAATCGGGCCCCCGCCCGCTGCAAGGCCTCACCCATCACCTCGGAGATCGCTGCGCCGACCCGATCCTCCAGCTCGTTGAAGGCATCCCGCAGGGCCGGGTTCCGGGCCGCGTGCAAACGCAGCTCGCTGTGGGCGATCAACCAGGCCGGATCGCTCGGCTGGGTGGTGACAAACAACGCCACCGCGGCGTCGATCAACCGATCCACGTCGGTCGAGTCGTCCGCCGCATCGGCCACGGCAACGGCAGCCAGAGTCGCTTGCAGGCATTGGTCAGCCTGGCGCCCCAGGACGGCCAGGCACAGGTCGTCACGGGAGTCGAAGTTGGAGTAGAAGGCGCCGCGGGTGAAACCCGCCCGCTCGCAGATGTCTTCGACCGAACCGGCCAGGACGCCCCGCTCGGCGAACACCTCGATCGCGGCCTCCATCAGCCGCTCCCGGGTCGCCGCGCGGCGCGCGCTGACAGCTTCGGTGCTCACGGGCTGATTGTAACATTTGCATACGTCCCTGTATTGAATACACTTCCGTATCGAAACGCGCTGTCTGAGTGCGGTCTGTAACGGGGGCTCCATGTCGTCACTGCTCTACCGGATCGGGCGAGCCAGTTTTCGCCACCGCGGACGCGTTCTCGCGGCCTGGTTCGTCCTGCTCGGCTTGATCGGTGCGGTGGCCGGCACCGCCGGGGGCACGTTCGATGATGCTTTCAGCATCCCGGGTGCCTCCTCGCAGCGTGCTCTCGACCAGCTGCGGATGACCTTCCCCGAAGCCGCGGACGCCTCCGCCCAGCTCCTGGTCATCCTGCCCGAGGGGCAGACGATGGATTCGCCGGCCGTCCGCAGCTCCCTGGAACGCTCGTTCGAGGACTTCGAGTCGCTGCCTGAGGTGAACGGGGTGCAGTCCCCCTACAGCGAGCACATCGACGGCCAGATCACCCCCGACGGCCGCGCGGGACTGGCCCAGATCCGGGTGCAGGGCACGATGACCACGGTCACGCCCGCCACCAAGGACGGGCTGGCCGCGGCGGCGCAGCGCCTGCAGGAGGCGATTCCGGGTTCGGAGGTGCACCTGGGCGGCGAGATCTATTCGGTCCACCTGCCGCGACTCTCCTGGATCGAGGTGATGGGCCTGGTGGTGGCCGTGGTCGTGCTGTTGGTCGTGTTGGGCAGCTTCATCGCCGCCATGATGCCGATCGCTACCGCCGTGTTGGGGTTGGCTCTGACTGTGGCCATCACCATCGCGGCCTCCGCCGTGGTGCCGATCAACTCCACCACGTTGATCCTCGCCGTGATGCTGGCCCTGGCCGTCGGGATCGACTACGCGCTGTTCATCGTCTCCCGGCATCGCGATCAGCTCGCGACCGGGTTGGACGCCGAGGAATCGACGGCGCGTGCGGTGGCCACCGCGGGTTCAGCGGTCGTCTTCGCCGGCTTGACCGTGATCATCGGCCTGGTCGGCCTGGGGATCGCCGGCATCCCGTTCCTCGGCATCATGGGCATCTTCTCGGCTGTCGGGGTAGCGATCGAGGTGCTGCTCTCGCTCACCCTGCTGCCCGCCCTGCTCGGCTTCGCCGGGGAGCGACTGCGCCCCAAGCCACGCCAGTCAGCAGGACGGCACGGGCCGTCCAGTTGGTGGGTCAACGTGCTGACCAAGGCCCCGGTGCTGGTCACGATCGTGGTGATCGCGGTGCTGGGCGCGCTCACCGTTCCGGCCAAGGACCTCCAACTGTCGCTGCCCAACTCGGGGCAGAACTCCCGCGAGTACGGCGATCGGGTCACCTTCGACAAGATCACCGACACCTTCGGCGTGGGCTACAACGGGGCGTTGATCATCACCGGAACCATCGTCGAATCGGATGACCCACTGGCGATCATGGACGGACTGCGCGCCGAGATCGAGGTGCTCGAGGGGGTCAAACTGGTCTCGGTGTCGACCCCGAACCAGAACGCCGACACCGGGCTGGTGCAGGTCATCCCGACCACCGGCCCCGCCGACGCCGCGACCATTGCCCTGGTCGAACGGCTCCGGGACAAGCATGATCAGTGGCTGCAGCGTTACGGCATCGACACCGCGGTCACCGGCTCCACCGCGGTGCAGATCGACGTCTCCAGCCGTCTTGCTTCGGCCCTGCTGCCCTTCGGCATCTTCGTGGTCGGCCTGTCGCTGGTGCTGCTGACGCTGGTCTTCCGCTCGATCCTGGTGCCGCTGAAGGCCGCCGCGGGGTATCTGCTCAGCGTCGGCGCCGCCTTCGGCGTGACCCACCTGGTGTTCAACCTGGGCTGGTTCAAAGAGGTGATCAACCTGCCCGAGCCGGTGCCGGTGATCAGCTTCTACCCGATCATGCTGATGGGCGTCCTGTTCGGGTTGGCCATGGACTACGAGGTGTTCCTGGTCTCCCGGATGCGCGAGGAGTTCGTCCATGGGGACGGCGACACCTTCATCGAGCGCGGCTTCGAGCATTCGTCCAAAGTGGTGGTCGCCGCCGCCCTGATCATGTTCGCCGTGTTCGCCTTCTTCGTCCCCGACGGTGAGGGCACCGTGAAACCGATCGCCTTCGGGCTGGCGATCGGGGTGGCCATCGATGCCTTCCTGATCCGGATGACCCTGGGCCCGGCGGTGATGAAGCTGCTCGGACGCCGCTCCTGGTGGCTCCCGAATTACCTGGCCGACCGGCTCCCGGTGGTGGACGTGGAGGGCGAATCGTTGGCCCACCAGCTCAGCCTGGCCGACTGGCCAACCCCGGGCGACAACCACCTGATCTACGCCGACGGACTCTCCGCGCGCGTCGGCCGACGGACGCTGTTCAGCGACCTGGCGGTGACCGTCCGTCCCGGCGAGGTGGTCGGGGTCGAAGGGCCCGCCGACGCCCGAGCCGCCCTGTTGCTCGGCCTGACCGGACGCACCCAGCTCACCTCCGGCCGGATCAAGGCTGTCGGGTTGGTTCTGCCCGAGCAGGCCTCCCAACTGCGCCGCGTGGCCTCACTGATCGATCCCGGGTCACCGCCGGGAGAGGACGCCGGCCGCCTGCTGGTGGTCGAGCGCGCCGACGAGTTCACCGGCGTCGCCCGGCGCCGGTTGGCCGAGACGCTCGCGGCGATCGCCGCCTCACCGGATCGGGCCGCCCTGCTCGGTCATGCCCCGGGCACCGACGTGTCCGATCTTCACCCGCAACGCAGCATCTCGCTGATCGAGGAGAACGTCCATGTCTAAGCCGAGGACCGCCCTGGCCCTGATTCTGGTGCCCCTCCTGGTCGCCGGTGGCTTCCTGTGGGGCACCTGGAACTCCTCGGAGCGGCTGCGCACGGTGGAGGCGGCGATCCTGAACCTGGACGAGGCGGTGACGATCGACGATCAGCTGATTCCGCTCGGCCGCCAACTGAGTGCCGAGTTGGTCGACGGCGAGCGCGAGCAGAACTTCAGCTGGGTGCTGGCGAATGAGGAGAGCGCCTACTCGGGGCTGGTGTCTGGGCGTTATGCCGCGCTGGTGGTCATCCCGAAGAACTTCTCCGCCGCGGCCACGTCCTACGCCGAGGAGCCCAGCGACGCCGCCCAAGCCACGATCGAGGTGCGGACGTCCCCGGTGGCCGGGATCGCGGACGGGGTGCTCGGCCCGGTGATCGCCGACGCCGCGGCCAAGGCGCTGAACCAGACCCTGACCAAGGGTTACCTCGATCAGATCTATCTGGGTTTCAACGACACCGGCAAGCAGTTCGTCACCATCGCCGATGGCGCCGGTGAACTGGCGGACGGCACCGAGGCGCTGAGCGACGGTCTGCGCGAAGCCGCGGACGGGTCGTCCGAGTTGGCCGACGGAATGAACCTCTTGGCCCAGGGCGGTCCCGAGCTGACCTCCGGGATGGCCCAGATCGAGGACGGGGTGGGCGAGTTCGCCACCGGTTTGGCCGCCTTGAAAACCGAAACGGCTGGGCTGCCTGCGGGCACGGAGGAGCTCGCTGACGGTACCGCGGCCTATGTCGGCGGGGTCGACCAGCTGATCGACCAGGCGTCCGGACTGGCCCAACTACCGGCGCTCGTCCAAGGCATCAATCAGCTGTCCGCTGCGTCCGGTGCCTTGTCGGGAGGCCTTTCCAGCTTCCAGAGCGGCATGCAGGGGCTGTCGGCTGACGCCTCCTCGGTGCCGTGCCCGGACGGGTTCACGGCTGAGCAGTGCGCGATCTTCCGGGCCGGCGTGCAAACCGGCACCGGGATCGCCGCGAACAGCATCACGGAGGCGGTCACCGGGTCGCAGCAGCTGGCCGGTGGGCTGAACCAGGTGGCCGACCAGGTCGCGCCGTACGGAACAGTTGACCCCCAGGCCGCGGCGAAACTGGCGCTGCTCAAGGACGGGGGCAGTGACCTGGTCGCGGGCACCCGCGAGTTGGCGGACGGCATGCCCAAGCTGGCCAAGGGAATCCGCTTGGCGGCAACCGGGGCGAGCGAACTGGACGACGGGGTGGGCGAGTTCGCCTCGGGCTTGGCTCAATACACCTTCGGAGTGAGCCAAGCCTCCGTCGGGGCCGGTGAGTTGGCCTCGGGCTTGAAGGACGCTGCCGATGGTTCGGGGGAGCTCTCCGACGGGGCCCGCGAGTTGGCCGACGGGTTAGCCGAAGGGGCCACCAAGGTGCCCAACTTCGATGCCAGCGAACGGGAGCAACTCTCCACCGTGGTCGCCTCACCGATCCGGACCACCGAACTGAACACCGTAGCCAGCCCCCGGACGGCCTGGGCCAGCCTGCTGCTCGTCCTGGCGCTCTGGTTGGGCGCGTTGGCCACCTTCGCGGTCTGGCAAGCGGTCGATCCCCGGTTGGCGTTCTCCTCGCGTCCGACCGGGGCTCTGGTCTGGACGACCCTGCGGCCGGGCCTGATCGTCGGGGTGGTGCAGGCCCTGCTGCTGGCCGGAATCGGTGCCGTCGTGCTCGGATTGCCGCTGGCCAAGGCCGCGACCATCACCGGGCTGCTCCTGCTGACGGCGATCACGTTCGTCCTGGTCAACCACGCATTGGTGGCATGGCTGGGCGGGTTCGGACGGGCGATCTCGGTGCTGTTCGCGGTGGTGTCCACGGCGGCCGCGGTGACGTATGCGGTGCCGGACGTCTTCGACGCGATCCGTCCGTTCTCGCCGATCAGCCCCGCCCTGGATGCGCTTCGGGCGGTGCTGACAGACTCGGCGGCCGTGGCGTCGTCGGTCTTCGGGTTGGTCGCCTGGCTGGTGGTGGCGGGGTCCGCGAGCGGGCTCTCGGTGTTGCGGGCGCGGACGGTCAAACTGGTGGCGCTGGTTCCCTCAGCCGGCTGAGGACGCCTCCGGGGCCTCGTCCGGGGACTCTTCGGCGGGAACGGTGTTGGTCTTGGAGGCGTCCATCCGGGCGGCGGCTTGACGCAGCGCGACGGCCCGATGGAAGTCGGCCTGGGTCGGCATCCCGTGGGCGCGCGCCGTGGTGTCATGCATCTCCACCACGTAGCGGTAGAGCCGGTCGGAGAACTGGTGCGCGATTTCGCCGGGGGCCGCTTTGAGCGGACGGCCGAACACGATGTGCACCTCGGGGCGTCCAGGCACGGGAGTCTTGGCCCCGTACGGCATCGCGGCAAAGACCCCGACCAGGGCGATCGGCAGGATCGGCACGTTCCGGCTGATGCTCAACGCGGCAGCGCCGGGCTTGAAGTTCGACATCGCGCCCGTCCGGGAGCGGGTGCCCTCGGGGAACAGCAGCAGCGGCACCCCCTCATTGAGCAGCACCCCAGCCAGTCCCTTGCGGTTGCGCAGGCCCTTGCGGTCGACCGGGAAGGCGTTGAAGAACAGCGCGGTGGCGGTGGCGGTGTACCACTTGTCGAAGAAGTAGTCGGCGGCAGCACCGGCGGCCAGGTTCCGGGAGAGACGTCGCGGCAGGCCGCCCATGATCAGCGGGGCGTCCAGGTGAGAGGAGTGGTTGCCCACAGCCACGAAGGGGGCCTTCAGCCCGTCCAGATTGCGGTTGCCGTGGGTGTGCACGTGCAGCGCCGACCAAATGTAGGGCTTCATGATCAGGTGCTGCGCGACCAGCCGTGCGGAGGCATGCCCAGCGGAGGAGTAGCGCTGCAGGTTCTCGCTCACGGGTCCCTCTCTTGCTGTGACCGGCCCATTCTTCCCCAAGTTGCCCCCAATCAGTGGGTCAAGCACAACTCTTGGTCAGGATTCGTCAGATCCGGCAGGCCGTTAGGGTGAAGTATGGACAACCGCCAGGTCTTCCTCGCCACCGCTGCCACGTTCGAGGCCCCCGTTCATCGCGTCCCCATGGACGCCTGGGATCGTCCGGGATTGGGCTCCTGGACGGTTCGGGCTCTGGTCGGACACACCTCCCGAGCGCTCACCACCGTGGTCGAGTATCTGCATCGCCCCTCCGCGGCGATCGATCGAGCCACCGCCGCGCACTATTTCGCGGCGTGCCACCGCGCCGGCGAGGACGCCAACGCCGGCATCGCCGAGCGCGGCATGAAGGCCGGCGACGCCCTGGGCGACTACCCGGCGCACTACGTGTCGGCGCTGGTGGTCAAGGTGCGCGAAGCGTTGGACGGCGTGGACGACCCGGTGATTCACACCGCGATGGGCGGCATGCGCTTGGGCGAATACCTGGCCACCCGGACGTTCGAGTTGACCGTGCACAGCTCCGACATCGCCACCGCGGTGGGGCTGCCGCTGGAACTCCCGCGGGAAGCGATCGCCCAATCCGTCCAGATCGCCGCGTACGCCGGGGTGCTCAACGGGCAGGGTTTGGCGCTCGTCCGTCGCCTGACCGGCCGAGACGGCTCGACGCTGACCGTCCTGTGACTCTGCTCAGCTGATCGCGGCCTTGGTTTCGCGGGCCATCGCCAACTCCTCGTTCGTCGGCACGACCAGCACCGCCACCGGGGAGTCGGCGGTCGAGATCCGGCGCGGCTCCTTGGAGCGGACGTCGTTCGCCGCGTCGTCCAGGACGAACCCCAGCCCGGCAAGGCGATTCACGATCGCCTTGCGGATCGAGGGGTTGTTCTCGCCCACCCCGGCGGTGAAGGTCAGCGCGTCGATGCCGCCGAGGACAGCGACGTAGGAGCCGATGTAGCTGAGCAGGCGATGGACGTAGACGTCGACGGCCAAGGCGGCATCGGCGTTACCCTCGGCGACCAGGTCGTTGATGTCGCGGAAGTCGGTCGCCCCGCACAGCCCGAGCATGCCGGACTTCTTGTTCAGCAGGTTGTCGATGTCGTCGATGCTCATTCCGCCCTGCCGGGAGAGGAAGGCGTGCAGGCCCGGGTCGACATCGCCCGAACGGGTGCCCATGACCAGGCCGGCCAGCGGGGTCAGGCCCATCGAGGTGTCGACCGCGACCCCGTTGCGAATCGCCGAGATCGACGCCCCGTTGCCGAGATGGCAGACGATCTGGTTGAACGACTCGTACGGACGGCCCAGGAACTCGGCCACCTTACGGGAGACGAACGAGTGTGACGTGCCGTGGAAGCCGTACTTGCGGATGCCGTGGGTCTTGGCCACCGTGCCGTCCAGCGCATAGGTGTAGGCCTCGGCCGGCAGCGAGGAGAAGAAGGCGGTGTCGAAGATGGCCACGTGCGGCACGTCCGGCAGGGCGCGGCGGGCGGCTTCGATGCCGGCGATCGCGGGCGGGTTGTGCAGCGGCGCCAGCGGTGAGAGCTCGCGCAGGTGCTCCAGCATCTCGTCGGTGATCAGGGTGGTGGAGTTGAACGCCGCCCCGCCGTGTACCGTCCGGTGACCGACCGCGACCACGTCGGAGAGAGCCGGGCCGTGCTCGTTGAACAACTGCACCATCACGGTCAGCGCCCGGGAGTGGTTGGGGAAGCCGCGCTCCATGAAGTGGGTCGTGCCGGCGACCGTGTGGTCGATGGTGCCGTACTCGTCGCCGATCCGCTGCACGATGCCCGAAGCGATCACGGCCTCGTCGTCGGCGTCGATCACCTGGTACTTGATCGAGGAAGATCCCGCGTTCAGCAGCAGGATGGGCGTGCTCATGAGTTGCCTCCGGTGGGGGTCTGGGCCTGGATGGCCGTGATCACGACGGTGTTGACGATGTCTTCGACCAGGGCGCCGCGGGACAGGTCGTTCACCGCCTTCTTCAGGCCTTGCAGGATCGGTCCGATCGCCACCGCGCCGGACGAGCGCTGCACCGCCTTGTAGGTGTTGTTGCCGGTGTTCAGGTCGGGGAAGATGAACACCGTCGCCCGGCCCGCGACCGCCGAGTTCGGCAACTTGGTCTTGGCCACCTCGGGATCGACGGCGGCATCGAACTGGATCGGGCCCTCCAATGCCAACTCCGGAGCCCTCTGCCGGACGATCTCGGTGGCCTGGCGAACCTTGTCCACATCGATCCCCGAGCCGGACGTGCCGGTGGAGTAGGACAGCATCGCCACCCTCGGTTCGATGCCGAAGGCGCGCGCCGTTTCGGCCGAGGAGATCGCGATGTCGGCCAGTTGCTCCGCACTCGGGTCGGGGTTCACCGCGCAGTCGCCGTAGACGTGCACCCGGTCGGCCATGCACATCAGGAACGCCCCGGAGACGACCTTCACCCCCGGCCTGGTCTTGATGAACTCCAGGCTCGGACGGATCGTGTTCGCGGTGGTGTTGATCGCCCCCGACACCATGCCGTCCGCCATGCCCAGGTGGACCATCATCGTCCCGAAGTAGGAGAGGTCCTTCATCTTCTCGACCGCCTGCTCGACCGTGACCCCCTTGTGGGCCCGCAGCCGCGCGTACTCCTCGGCGAACCGTTGGACCAGCTCGGGGTCGGTCGGATTGACGATCTCGACCCCATCGAGCACCAGGCCCAAGGCTGAGGCGCGGGTCTTGATCTCGACCGCGTCGCCGAGCAGGATCAGGTTCGCCACGCCGCGCCGGAGCAGGATGGCCGCCGATTCGAGGATCCGATTGTCGGAGGCTTCCGGCATCACGATCGTCCGGCGATCCTTGCGAGCCAGCTCGTTCAACTGGTAGCCGAACATCAGCGGGGTGACCGCCTCGGACGGGCTCACCTCGACCGCCTTGATCAGGGCGTCCGCGTCCACGTTCTCGGAGAAGATCCGGCGGGCGATCTCGACCTTGCGGGCCGAGGAGGTGAAGTGCCCGGTCAGCCGGAAGACGCGTTCGGCGCTGGTGTAGGTGCCCAGGGTCGTCATGCCGATCGGCAGGTCCTGATGCATCCCGTCGAACAGCTCCAGCACCCGCGGCGGAATCTCGTAGCCGCCGGTGAGGATGATCCCCGTCAGCTGCGGGAACGAGCCGGACTTGTGGGCCAGGATCAGGCCGGGCAGCAGGTCGGTGCGGTCGCCGGGCATGATCACGGTGGCTTCGGTGACCAGGCGGTCGAGCACGTTCGGCAGGGTCATCGCGGCCACGATCACGTCCTGCGACTCGCGCTCGAGCAGGTCGGGGTTGCCCAGCCGCAACTCGGCGCCGACCGCGGCGAACTGAGCCGCCAGCGTCGGCGCGACCAGGATCTTGTCGGCCGGGAGCGCGGCCACCACGAGCAGGCCGGGCAGCGTGTTCAACTCGGTCAAGGTGTCGGCCATCTGGTCGGCGGCGACCCGGTTGGCGATCACCCCGATCACCTGGACGTGATGGGCGGTGAACTCGGCCAGAGCGCCCTCAGCTGTCGTCCGAATCTCGGCGCCGGTGCGGTGGTGGCCGTGGACGACCAGCAACAACGAGGAGTTCAGGTTGGCCGCGATGTCGGCGTTGAACGCCAACTCGGTCGGGCTGCTGACATCGGCGAAGTCGGAACCGAGCACGACCACGGCGTCGTAGCGGCCCTGCAGCTTGCCGAACTTGGCCACGATCGTGGCCAGCGCGTTGTCGGGGTCGGCCCGCAGTTCGTCGTAGGTGATGCCGACGGCTTCGTCGTAGGTCTGGTCGATACCCGGTTGGGAGACCAGGGTGTCCAGGATCGCGTCGTGGCCGTTGCGGACCAAGGGGCGGAAAACTCCGACGGACTCCACTTCGCGGAGCAGGGTGTCGATCAGGCCGAGGGCGACGACGGACTTGCCGGTCAGTCCCTCGGGGGCAGCTACGTAGATGCTTCGAGTCACGGGTGACAGGCTAAACCGCTAGCAGGGGCCCTGTCTGCCGCAATGTGCCGTTATGGCCGTCAGAGCTGGTCGGCCAGCCAGATCAGGTCGCGGGCTTGGCCTTCGGGGCCGCCCGGGGTCTCCACGACGACCGGAGCGCCGGCCAGCCGGATCACCTCGGCCACCCCGGCCGGATCGCAGTTGCCGGAGCCGAAGTTGGCGTGCCGGTCGGCTCCGGAGTGGAAGGCGTCGCGGGAGTCGTTGGCGTGCACCAGGTCGATCCGTCCGGTGATCGCGGGGATCCGCTGCACCAGGCCGAGCAGTTCCTCACCGCCGGCGTGGGCGTGGCAGGTGTCGAGGCAGAAGCCGACCCGCTCAGCGTTGGCGGACGGGGCGATCGCCGACCACAGCCGGTCGATGCTTTCCAGCTTGCGGGCTATCGCTTTGGTGCCGCCGGCCGTGTTCTCGATCAGCAGTGGGACGGCGATGTCGAGCCCGTCCACGGCCTTGAACCAGTTGTTGAAGCCGGTCTCGGGATCGTCGGCGGCATTCACGTGGCCGCCGTGCACGATCAGCCCGGCGGCCCCGATCTGGGCGGCGGCGGTGAGTTGCTTCTGCAGGTGCTGGCGGCTCGGAATCCGGATCCGGTTGTTCGTGGTGGCCACGTTCAGCACATAAGGCGCGTGAACATAGAGCGCGATGTTGGCCGCCTCAGCGTCGGCCTTGAGGGCGGCTGCACCGCCGGCGTAGGCGACCTGGGGACCCTTCCAGCCTTGCGGGTCTCCGAGGAAGAACTGACTTAGCGTCGCGCCGCGGGCTTGCGCCTCGGCGATCGGATCGGTCTGGTCGACGTGGCCACCCATGCGCAACATGGGTTCAGGGTAGTCGCCTTGGCCGCCCGACGGCACTTTGGGTGGATACCCCCAGGGGTATACAGTGAGCGCTGTGAAGACGGTAATTATTGGTGGGGTTGCAGGCGGCATGTCCGCGGCGACGAGGCTGCGGCGGCTCGACGAGCGGGCCGAGATCGTGGTCTTGGAGCGTTCCGGGTATGTGTCGTTCGCGAACTGCGGGCTTCCTTATTACGTGGGCGGGGTGATCGAGAACCGCAACGCGCTGCTGCTGCAGACGCCGAAGAGCCTGGGGGACCGGTTCGCCCTCGACGTCCGGGTGCACCACGAGGTCACCGCGATCGACCCTGCCGCCAAGACGGTGTCGATCACCAACCTGGCCACCGGGGAGCGTCTCACGGAGAGCTACGACAACCTGGTCCTGTCGCCGGGGGCGTCGCCGTTCCTGCCGCCGATTCCGGGGATCGAACGCGCGCTCACCCTGCGCACCGTCGAGGACGTGGACACCATGATGACGGCCGTGGCGATCGAGCACGGCGATCACCACGGTGATCCCGGCGAGCCGGACGAGGCGCCCACCGCGGTGATCATGGGGGCCGGGTTCATCGGCGTCGAGCTGGCCGAGAACCTGGTGCATCGCGGGTTCGACGTGACGGTGGTCGAGTTGGCCGATCAGGTGATGGCGCCGCTTGATCCCGAAATGGCTGCCCTGGTGCAGCGGGCCTTAGAGGCTCACGGCGTCCGGGTGTTGACCGGGGTCCAGGTGACCGCGATCGGCGAGTCCACCGCGACCACGTCCGCCGGCGAGGAACTTCCGGCCGATCTGGTGGTGGCTGCGATCGGCGTCCGGCCCGAATCGGGGCTGGCTGCGAAGGCAGGGCTGGAGGTGGACCAGCGAGGAGGAATCGTGGTCGACGCCCAGCAGCGGACGTCCGCGGCGGACATTTACGCCGTCGGTGACGCCGTCACCAAGATCGACGGGATCGCCGGTGGGGCCACCCTGACCCCGCTGGCGAACCCCGCCAATCGGCAAGGACGACTGGTCGCCGACGTGATCGCCGGACGCAACGTGGGCTACCAGCCGGTGCTGGGCACCGCGGTGGTCGGCGTCTTCGGCACCACCGCCGCGGTCACCGGCTGGAGCGAGAAGCGAGCCCGCGCCGCCGGACGCAAGCTTCGAGTGATCCACACGCATCCGGCCAACCATGCGGGCTACTACCCCGGCGCCGAAGGAATGAGCCTCAAACTCGTCGTGGACGCGGTCACCGACCAGATCCTGGGCGCGCAGGGCGTCGGCGGCGCCGGTGTCGACAAGCGGATCGACGTGATCGCGACCGCCATCCGCGGCGGGCTGCGGGCCAGTGACCTGGCCGATCTGGAGCTCGCCTACGCGCCGCAGTTCGGCTCGGCCAAAGACCCGGTGAACATGCTCGGCTTCATCGCCGAGAACCTGGCCAGTGGCACCGTCGAGACCCTGCAATGGCACGAGCTGGAGGCCGAGTTGGCCCGCGGTGTGCAGCTGATCGACGTCCGGACGCCCGGGGAATACCGCCGCGGCACCATCGACGGCGCAGTCAACATTCCGGTGGACAGTCTGCGTGAACGGCTGGACGAGGTCGCCGACGACGCGATCCTGCATTGCCAGGTCGGGCTTCGCGGTTACATCGCGGCCCGGATGCTCAACCAGCACGGCAAGCGGGTACGCAACCTCGACGGCGGCTATCGAACCTGGGCCAGGGTCTGATGTGAGCATCGAACTCCCCAAGGCGGACGAGTTGTCGGTCGCAGCCACCCTGCTCCTGATCGGGCAGGGGGCGGTGCTGCTGGACGTCCGTTCGCCCTCGGAGTTCCGGGCCGGGCACGCGCCCGGTTCGCAGCACGTCGGCCTGCCCTGGGTGGCACTGGATGCCCCGGCGGTGATCGGGGACCGTCCGGTGGTCACGGTCTGTTCCTCGGGGTACCGCTCCTCGCAGGCGGCCGCCGTGCTGGCCCGCGCAGGTAGCCGCGCCTACTCTCTTTCCGGCGGGCTGCATGCCTGGCAGCGCGCCGGCCAACCACTTGTCGACGCCCGCGGGCGCAGAGGGGAGATCATCTGATGAAAGCCGATGAAGCTCAGGTGCGTGCCGTGGTCAACCGACTCCGGCGAGCCCAAGGTCAGTTGGGGGCCGTGATCGCGATGGTCGAGGACGGCCGCAACTGCGAGGACGTGGTCACTCAGTTGGCCGCGGTCTCGAAAGCGATCGACCGGGCGGGGTTCAAGATCTTGGCCTCCGGGCTGAGGGAATGCCTGGCCGGGCATGAGGGAGCAGCCAGCGAGGAAAAGCTGGAAAAGCTGTTCATGAGCCTGGCCTGACGCTGCCCGCCGCGGTGTGGTGGGCGGGGCCGTCCGCCACAGCCTCGGGCCGGTGATCACGGCGTAGGAGACGAGCCCGACGATCGCGACGGTCAGCCCGATGGCGACCATGATGGCCGTGTCGTAGCTGCCGGTGGCGTCCTTCGGCACGCCCCACAGGGGTGAGCCCAGAGCGACCCCCGCGGGCATCGTGGCCATCGCCACCCCGAGCAGGGAGGCGAAGGCCCGTCCGCCGAAGACGTGCCGGAGCACGATCGGCGTGATGATCGGCGGGGTCACGGCCGGGATCGAGAAGAGCAGGATCGCTGCCGCCTGCGGCCAATAGCCGGCGGTCAGCAGCATGGTGGCGAGCGCGACCACCAGCAGGAGGCCGGAGAGGATGATCGCCACCAGCGGGCCGGCGCGGTCACTGATGCCTCCGAACAGCAGCGTCGAGCCGATCGCCAGAATCGAGAGCAGCGAGATCAGCGAGCCGGTCGCCACCAGATCGAGACCGCGTTCGGCCATCAGCGGAGCGAAGTGCTGCTGCACCGCCATCAGCGCATTCCACAGGGTCAGCCCCAGGACGAGCGCCGCGAACTGGGGAGTCTTCAGTGCCGTCGCGGCCGGGAGCCCGGCGACTGAGGCCGTGTGCAGCTCGTGGTCCTCGGCGTGCGCCCCATAGGCGGTCAGACCGACGTCGCTGGGGCGGGAACGGATCAGGAACACGCCGCAGAGCAGGGCGACCGCGACCGTCAGTCCACCGAGGACCTGGAAGCCGAGCTGCCAGCCACCGCTGAGTACCACTTGCGGCAGCACGGCGCCCGCGAACAGGCCACCGATACCGCCGATCGACATCACCAAGCCCAGCATGAGGCCTCGGCTGCGGGCGAACCACTCATTGATCAGGGCGGTACCCGACATTTGCAGCGATGCCGTCCCGAGCAGCCCGGCCGCGAACGCCGCCAGATACAACTGGGTCAGATCGCCCACCAACGAGACCGCGAACAGGCAGGCGCCGGTGAAGGCGCCACCGGCGATGACGAGCGGGCGCAAACCGACTCGCTGGGTCAGGAACGGGCCTGCGGCGGTCATCACCACCGCACCGGTGATGAAGTTGATCGAGACGAACACCATCACCTGGCTCAGCCCGGCGCCGATCGATTCGGCCAGCGGTGGCAGCATCAACCCGGACGCCAAGAACAGCATCACGGCCATCGCCATCAGCAGGCCTGAGCCCACGACGATCATCCAATGCCGGGCGGTGATCCCCGCGGGCCGGCCGGTCGTGCCGTTCATCAATTGCCTTCCAGGACGACAACCCCCTTGCCGCCCACGGTGTTGTTTTCCAGGTCGTGGTGAGCCTGGATGATCTGGTCTAGCCGGTAAGTGCGCCCCACCGGGACGACGGCCTCACCGTTCGCAACGGCGTCCAGAAAGCCCTGGAGGGTTTCGGGGGCCAAATCTGCCGCCTCTCCAGAGTAAGCCGTGAGGCGGACTCCGTTCGGCAGCCAGTCCATCGGGTAGAACTCCTGGATCGTCCACTGGTCGGAGAGCATGCCGGTGAAGCACACCGTGCCGCCGGTGCGGGTTGCCCACAGGGTGTCGCGCAGGACGTTCACCCCGACCAGTTCGACGGCACCGTCCACCCCGTCCGGGACGAGTTCGCGGACGAGGGGCGCGATGGCGCCGTTGTCGATGAGGACGTGGTCGACCCCCAGCCGGAGCAGGGAGTCGGCCTTCTGCGGGTTGCGGGTGGTGGAGAGCACGGTCAGGCCACGCAGTTTGGCGAGCACGGCCAGCGCCATGCCGACCGAGGAGGTGCCCCCACGAATCAGGACGGTCTGCCCGGCGATTGCGCCCAGCCCCACGTCGAGCGAGCCGGCAGCGGTTTGCAACATCTCCGGCACGGCGCCGAGCGTCGCCCACGGGAGTGCACTCGTGAACGGGATGACTCGGGCGAGGGGCACTTTCACGTACTCGGCGTAGCCACCGTCGGTGAGGCGGCCCGTCCCGCCCATCATCGTCGCCACCTGAGTGCCTGGGGTGAACTCGCCTCCCGGTGCGTCGGCTACGACGCCGACGGCCTCGATGCCCGGGATTCTGGGAAAGCTCCCTGAGTACGCCACTCCTTGGCGGAAGTGCAGTTCTGAGCGGTTCAGTCCGAAGGCTTTCACCTTGATCAGGACTTCCCCGGTGGTCGGCGTCGGAATCGGGACGTCACGTTGTTGGAGTACTTCGGGGGGCCCCGGCGCGTCGACGACGATCGCTCGCATCAGGGTGCTCATGACGCGACACCCGCCCTGGTGCGGGACTCCAGGTGGTCGAGCAGTCGCTGCAGCCTGGCCGTGATCGGGGCCAGGTCGCCCTCAGCCGCACCCTCCACCGCGAGGCAGTCAGCAAGAGTCGCTTCGAATGTCGCCAGCCCCGCGTCCAACACGCTGGTGCCGGACGGAGTGAGCGCGATCAACGAGGATCGGCGGTCGTCCGGATTCGGCTCCCGGTGGGCTGTGCCGTCACGCTCCAGCCGATCCACCAGCTTGCTCGCCGCCCCGACCGTGATCAGCAGGTCGGCGGCGAGATCCTGGACGCGAGCCCTTCCGCCGCGCTCACGCAGCACGCGTAGGGCGCGGAGCCGACCCAGGGAGAGCCCGTGCTCCCGCTGGACCGCCCCGTCCAGGGCGTCCCAGAGCTGGATCTCGTATCGAAGAAGGGTGTCGAAGAAGGCCACGTGATCTCTCATGGTCAGGCAAACCAGCATACCGGGAAGTATATTCCTTGGAATCTAAACGCGATGCCCGCGTGTCATGCTTCTGTCTTGTCACCATCGGGAAGGAGCCACTCATGGCTGAAGGATCAGGCACTGCAGCAGACCCTTGGTTGCTGACGACCGCACCGGGCTCGTCCGCGTACACGATGTACGCCGATCCGGAGGCCAATCCACCGGCGCTGGTCTGCCAGGTGGGCTCCACGACGTTGCGCTACCACCTGAGTGCGATCGACGACCTGCACCAGTGGCTCACCGAGCAGGGTGACTGGGTCGACCTCGGAGCTGCTGATGAGAAGAAGGAGCCCGTCCCGGGAACCGTCGAGGCGTGGGGGCGTTCGGCGGAGAACCCGGTGGGGGGCTGGTACGGCCTGCGTTCTGGCTATCGGGGTCGCTTCGGGATGTACCTCCCACCGCTGCTCGAAGCACTCGGACGGGCCGAACTCACCACCAACCGAGGAACAACCGGATCCGCGCCATCTGGAGTGGTTGTCTGGCTAACCTGAGTCAAGCTCACCCCGGAGCATGACAAGGGAGACACCCGATGCCGAGTGCGATCACGTTTGAGCGGGTCACGAAGAAGTTCCACCTGGGCGACGGCTCGTGGCTCAAGGCGGCCGACAACGTCAGCCTTGAACTGGGCGCCGGCCGACGGACCGCGCTCGTCGGGCCGTCCGGATCAGGAAAGTCGACCTTGCTCCACCTGCTGGGCGCGATCGACACCCCCGATGAAGGCGTGATCACCGTTGACGGCGTGGCGGTCACAGGGCTCTCGCGGCGAGCGGCCGCGGACTATCGGTCTCGCGTCGGGTTCATCTTTCAACAGTTCCATCTGGTACCTGCGCTCACGCTGATCGACAACGTGACCGCCCCGCTGATGGGGCGTCGGTTCGCCGGCGATCGCCGAGCGCACGCGCGCGGTTTATTGGAGGCGGTCGGGCTCGGCGAGCGGGCCAACGCTCGGCCAGGCGAGCTGTCCGGCGGGCAGCAGCAGCGGGTGGCCATCGCCAGAGCGTTGGTGGCCTCGCCCACGTTGATCCTCGCCGACGAGCCCACTGGCAACCTCGACTCGGTCACGGCGGCCGAGGTGATCGACCTGCTCACCAGCCTTCAAACCGAGTACGGCGCAACCCTGGTGATCGCCACCCATGACTCCGGGATCGCCGAATCGTGTGATGACGTCGTGCAGGTTCGTGACGGCCGGGTCTCCTCACCCGGTCGCGAGTACGTCCACTGATGGGGGAGATCCTGCGGTTCGCAGTGGCCCATCTGCTGGGTGACCGGCGTCGCACCGTGGCGGCGCTGGTAGCCGTCCTGATTGCAGTGACCAGCTTCGCGGTGCTCACAGGGACGGTCGAGACCCAGCGCCTACAGGTCATGAGCACGGTGGAAAGCAACTACCGCTCCACCTACGACATTCTGGTTCGCCCGGTCGGGGCCGCCACTGCGCTCGAACGGGCCGAGGGTGCGGTCCGGCCCAACTTCCTCGCCGAGACGTACGGCGGCGTCACCCTGGAGCAGGTTCGCCAGATCGCAGGCCTTCCGAACGTGGAGATTGCCGCCCCGGTGGCCCTGTTGGGAATGACCACACGCAACGTCCGCCTCACTGTGGACGTGGCTGAGGTGCTCGGGGAGCGCGACCGTGCCCTGGTGAGATTCGTGCTGCACGGGGCCGTCCGTAACGCCTCCGGCACCTCGGAGTCCCAATCGGGCTTCCTCTACCTGACCCGCAGCCCGCTCGAGGCGCTAGAGGGAGCCCGCGGGGAGGTGCCTTCGCGTCCGGCCTTGGTGGAACGCACGCCCACCGGCCGGGTCACCGTTTGCCTGGCCTCGAACGCCGCTGGCCGGGCGGAGACCCCCAACGACGCCTTCAATGAGATGTGTTGGAGTGCGCTCGCCTCCGAGACCGGACAGAACCCGAGAGTGGAGGCACTGCTCAGCATTCCGCTGGCCGTGGCCGCGATCGACCCCGAGGCCGAGCGGCGACTCACTGGTCTCGATCAGGCGATTGTCGATGGACGCCCCCTGAAAGCCGGGGACGGAAGTGGCCGCACCCCGGACACCGGCGGATTGCCCCCGCTCGACGTAGCCACCGCGATCATGGCCTCGAGCCAGCCGCTGGACTTCCAGGCGCGACTCACCGTCGAGGAACTCCCCGAGGCCACCATCACCAAACTGATGGGCACCACCGACCCGCAGCGCCGTCGGGAGGTGGTTCAGATTGCAACCCTGGTGCGGCGCTTGCCTGACCTGCGACGCGAAGCGGCGGACGCCTACGCCGAGGACATTGTCGCCAACACGTCCTCGACCGCCAACGCCGATGAGAGCCTGATCGCCTTGGCGCTGATCCAACCCGGTCAGGTCGGCTACCAAGGCGGTGCGACGCTGGTTCCGCAGCACGTTCCCCTCGACCCCAGGGTCTGGTTGAGCGAACCACCGGACGGCACCGAGTACGGCGCTGGGCCGCCCAGTGTGAGCGACACCAGCTACCGACAGGTGCGCGTGCTGCGTGACAAGGGGGTTGGGCCACTGCTCGCCTTCGATGTCGTCGGCACCTACGACCCCGACCTGCTCCCCCGAACGTCTGCGCTGAATGAGGTTCCGCTGGAGACCTACCGGACCTCCGTGCTGACCGGCGCCGACGAAGCCTCCCGCGAGGTGCTGGGCGACCGGCCGATGTCATCGGATCTCAACCCGGGCGGCTACGTGCAATCACCGCCCGCGCTGTTGGTCTCCCTGGCTGCGCTGCCCGTCTTCTGGGACCACTTCGACGGCCTGAACCGGGAGGCGCCGGTAAGCAGCGTCCGGGTCCGGGTGTCGGGGGTGACCGGCATGGGCGCTGCAGACCGCGAGCGGATAAGGCTGGTCGCCGAAGGGATTCAGGCCCGCACCGGTCTGGAGGTGGACATCACCATCGGCGCATCCCTGAGCAACCGCCAGGTCGCGCTGCCGGCCAGCACCTCCGGCACGCCCGCCCTGCTGCTCAATGAGCAGTGGACGAAGAAGGGTGTGGCCGTCCAGATCGCCCAGGCCCTGGACGTCAAGAGCTTGTTCCTGCTCGGGTTGGTGTTGGGGTCGTCGGCGCTCACCGTGTGGCTCACCGCGATGGCGTCGGTCCAAACCCGTCGGCGGGAGATCGCCACCCTGGCCTGCCTTGGCTGGCGTCCGGGACTGCGGCGGCTCGACGTGGTCCTTGAACGGGGTGGGTGGGGGCCCCGCGTGGGGGCTGGGGGGGGGGCCGCGGGGCGGGGGCGTTTAACTTCAACCGGGCCGGGGGGAATTTTTTTTGGGGGGTCCGCTGGGGGTGCTGATCGCTGTGCTGCCCGGGTTGGCCGCCACGGCTGTTGCCGGATCGGTGGCCCCGGCCGAGGCGTTCCGTCCGCGAGCTCTGGGTCGTGGGTCGATGGGGAGCCGCGGCGTCGGGGGACCGATCGGCGTGGGGCTGGCCATGATCGGACAACGCCCCGGACGGGTGATCGTCGGTGCCCTGGGGGTGGCGCTGGCGGTGGCCTCGATCACGCTGCTGGCCGATGTTGTCGGCAACTTTCAGGGCGCGGTCGTTGGCTCCTTTCTGGGCGACGCCGTCTCCTTCAGGTGCGCACGCCCGACATCGCCGCCGCCGTGCTCCTCGCAGTGCTCGGCATCACCGCGCTGGGCACCCTGCTGTTCCTGGGCTTGGCCGAGGACGCGCAGGCGTTGGCCGCTCTCCGCGCTGTGGGCTGGACGGACGGCATGCTGGCCCGGGTGATCGTGACCCAAGCCTTGCTGGTAGGCCTGATCGGCGCCGTGGTGGGTGCGGCCTGCGCCGCCGGACTTCGGGTTGGTTTGGTCGGCCCGCTCGCTGCCACCTGGTTCAACACCGGAGGCCTGGTCGTCCTGGGTGCCCTCGGAGCCTGCTTGATCACCGGACTGGTGCCCGCCGCCTGGATGGCGCGGTCGGTGACCGCTCGGGTGCTCAGCTCACCATGACGCCGGCGGACGTCCGGGCCATCAGGACGGCTCGTCCGAGCAGGAGCAGGGTGAGCAGGACGCCGAGACCCTGCCACCAGATGCTCTCGGTCAGGAACACCAACACCATGGCGGCCAGGACGGGCACCAGGTAGCGGAACGTCCAGCCGACGTAGCCACCGAAGGACGGCATCGCGACGCCCATGTTCTCGGCGACGGCCTTGACCATGAAGTTGGGGCCGTTGCCGATGTAGGTGATGGCGCCGCAGAACACCGAGCCGAGGCTGATCGCCACCAGATACAGCTCCGGCACGTCCGCTACCCGTGGATCGCCGGGCAGCGTTTTGGCCATTTCGAAGAAGGTGGCATAGGTGGGGGCGTTGTCCAGGACGGCGGAGAGGCCGCCGCTGAAGATGAAGAAGGTGACCCGATCCAACGGCAGCGTGGGGGCGATCTGAGCCAGGAACTTCAGGGCCGGGATCATGGTCAGGAAGATGCCGATGAACAGTGCCGCCACCTCTTGGATCGGCTCCCATTCGAACCCGTTGAGGCTGAATCTGGCCTCTTCGTCGCCAGTCAGATAGGACGCTGCCGCCGCCCCGAGCATCAGCAACTCGCGGATCGGAATCCAGTTCAGCAGCGTCGGGTGGCCTTCTTCGATGGCGTGCAGGTCGATCGAGGGGGCGAAGGCGACGGCGGCGATGATGACCGTGAGGTAGAGGAAGTTGAGTCGTCCGCGCACGTTCAGGGGCGTGATCGCGGAGGCGTCCCAGGCCAGACCGAACTCGGATTCCTTGGCCACTTCACGTCGATCGAGCGCGTAATAAGTAGCCAGGAGCAGCGCGTTGACGAAGAGCCACTGCGGGAAGAGCGACATCGTCCAGAGGAAGGGGACGCCGCGGAGCAGCCCGAGGAAGAGCGGCGGATCGCCGAGCGGTGTCAGCAGGCCGCCGCAGTTGGCGACGATCATGATCGCGAAGACCACGGTATGGACGCGCCGTTCGCGCTCCCGGTTGGTGTTCAGCAGCGGACGGATCAGCAGCATCGCCGCCCCGGTGGTGCCGATGAACGATGCCAGGACGCCGCCGATCGCCAAGAAGATGGTGTTGTTCCGCGGGGTCGCCTGAATGTCGCCGGCCAGGAAGATGCCGCCGGAAACCACGAACAGGGCAAGCAGCACGGTGATGAACTGCGCGTACTCGACGATCGCGTGCACGACCCAGGCCTCTTCGCCGCCGATGATCAGCCAGAGCGCGACCGGGATGCCCAGCAGCAGGGCCAGCCCCAACTGGAACGGCAGGTGGGCCCAGCGCTCACGGGTCGCCGGGATCAACGGGAAGGTCGCGATCGCCAACAGCAGGGCAGCAAAGGGCAGCATCGCCCACCACTCGATGGTCATGGATGACTCCTCTCGAACTTCGGGGGACGCTTGCAACCCTAGATGTCGGTCAGGTTTCTGGGCAGGCCCGCGTTCGACGGGTGGGCAGCCAGCCGGTAAGGTTGGCGCTTGGCCGTCCACCCGGACGGCCGCATCACGCCCTCCTGCCATGGGACCCGCCCATGGCCGCTCGAGACCAGAGGAGGTGGAGTTCGCGTATGCGTAAGTATGAAGTCATGGTCATCATTGATCCCGACGTCGACGATCGTCAGGTCAATGGCCTGCTCGAGAAGCCGCTCGCCGGCTTGACCAAAGCCGGTGGCACTGTGGACAGCCTGGATGTTTGGGGTCGGCGTCGCCTGGCCTACGACATTCGGAAGAAGTCCGAAGGCATCTACGCCGTCATCAACATCACCGCTGAGCCTGCCGTTGTGAAGGAACTGGATCGCCAGTTCACCCTCAACGAGCAGATCATGCGCACCAAGGTCATCCGTCCGGAGACCCGCTAGCACCGGAGCCACAGCTTTTTGTCAGGGGCTCCTGACAGGCTGTGGTTCCTTACCGGTCCGACTCGAAAGACACACACATGGCAGGCGAAACCATCATCACGTTGGTCGGCAATCTCACCGCCGACCCCGAACTGCGCTTCACCCCGTCCGGTGCTCCGGTGGCCAACTTCACGGTTGCCTCCACGCCCCGCACGTTCGATCGTCAGACCAGTGAATGGAAAGACGGCGATGCCATGTTCCTCAACTGCTCGGTGTGGCGTCAGGCCGCCGAGAACGTCGCCGAGTCGCTGACGAAGGGCATGCGGGTCGTCGTTCAAGGTCGTCTGAAGTCCCGCTCGTACGAGACCCGCGAGGGCGAGCGCCGCACCGTGTTCGAGGTCGAGGTCGACGAGGTCGGTCCGTCGCTGCGTTACGCCTCCGCCAAGGTCGTCCGGAACTCCGGCGGCTCGGGCGGCGGCTACAGCGGCGGCGGTGCACCCGCTGGCGGTGCATCCACCGGCGGCGACTCCTGGTCGTCCGGCGGTTCCAGCAATCGTCAGCCGGCGGCGGCCGACCCCTGGGCTCAGGCCCAGAGCGACGAGCCCCCGTTCTGACACCCGGTCGATAGCTCCGCTGCGGCGGGGTGCTCGGCAGGCGTCCATCCGTTCAACGTCATTCCGGCCCTGAAAAGCCGGGCTCATCAGGAAAGAGAGCACCACAATGGCTTCCAACCAGCGTAAGCCGGTGAACAAGAAGAAGATCGCTCCGGCGAAATCTATTCGCATCGGCACCATCGATTACAAGGACACCGCAACCTTGCGGAAGTTCATCTCCGAGCGGGGGAAGATCCGCGCCCGTCGCGTGACCGGCCTCTCCGTCCAGGAGCAGCGCAAGGTCGCGATCGCGGTCAAGAACGCTCGCGAGCTCGCCCTTCTGCCCTACGCGTCCACCGCCCGCTGAGAAAGGACAACACCAAGATGAAGCTCATCCTCACTGGTGCCGTCGACCATCTCGGCATCGCCGGCGATGTCGTGGAGGTCAAGGACGGCTACGGCCGCAACTTCCTGCTGCCGCGCGGCTTCGCGATCAAGTGGAGCCGTGGCGCCGAGAAGCAGATCGACGGCATCAAGCGTGCGCGCGATGCTCGTGAGATCCGTGGCGCCGACCACGCCCGGGAGATCCGCGCTCAGCTCGAGCAGCTCGCGGTGTCGCTGCCGGCCAACGCCGGCGAGAGCGGCAAGCTGTTCGGTGCGGTCACCCCGGCCGACATCGTGCTCGCGGTGAAGAAGGCCGGTGGCCCGGCCGTCGACAAGCGCGCGGTCGAGATCGCCAAGCCGATCAAGACCGTCGGCACGCACAACGTCGGGCTCAAGCTGACCAGCGGCGTTGTCGCCCACATCAACGTGGACGTCGTCGCCGCCTGATCGGCCCTCGAAAGCGCCGCTCACCTTTAGGTGGGCGGTGTTTTTGTGTGCGCTTGTGGGCTGGCGGCTCTGGTTCCCGGGGCGGATCGGCTCGGCGGCGTAGGGTGGTCCGATGACCAGTTGGCGTGAGCGGATCGCCGTGCCCGCAGCAGTTTCCTGGCCGAAGGTGATGCTGGCCCTCGGGGTCGCCGTGGTGCTGGTGGTTCTCGGGATCGGGGTGCGAGGTCTGTTTGCGCCGGTGGAGCGAGCGGGGAACCCGACTATTCCGGTGCCGCCGCCCACTGCTGTTGCCGCTGAGCCGACCTTGTCACCATCGAGCAGTCCCAGTGCGAGCGGAAGTCCGTCGGCCAGCCCCTCCGGGACGCCCTCGGCTACCGCCCCGGTGCCAGGGGTGAAGGCGTCCGGCAAGTTCAACTGGTCGTCCGGGGTGGCCGCGGCCGCCGGGTCGAGTGGCACCCTGCACTCCTACGTGGTCGCTGTGGAGACGACGGCCAAGGTGAAGGCGAACAGTGCCGCGGGCGTCGTGGCTGGTGTGTTGAACGATCCGCGCAGTTGGACGGGTGGCGGTACCGTCCGCTTCGCCCTGATCGCGGACGCGAAGAAGGCCGACGTTGTGGTCTACCTGGCCAGCACCGCCACGGCGACCAAGCTCTGCGGATCAGCCGCCGAAAGTGCCTACACCTGTCGCTCGGGAAGCAAGGTGGTGATCAACGCCGACCGGTGGGCTGCGGCGCCGGCGACGTACGCGGCTGATCTGCAGAACTTCCGGCGTTTCCTGGTCAACCACGCCGTCGGCCACTATCTCGACCGCAGTCACGCCAGCTGCGCCAAGAAGGGCGGCAAGGCGTCGGTCATGCAGCAGCAGAGCACGGATCTGGGCGGCTGCACTCCGAACCCCTGGCCCTGATCGCCCACTTCGCCCCCAAAAGGGGCACTCCGCCCGCGTCATGCTGCGGGCGAAGAGGACGTTTTGCGGGCGAGGTCGCCGCCGGTGTCCGAGCGTTGAGACGGGCGGGGTCGGGGCTTATCCACAAGGGTTATCCACAGTGGGGATAACTACACGGGTGTAACTCGTCAGCGGTGGTCCGTAAGGTGCCCGCAAGGCAGGCGAGTCGACAGTTCAGCAGCGTCAGCGCGACCTGACCCAGCTGAGGACTGACCTGAGCAGTGCGACAGATGCGGTGGCCACTTCTAGGAGCAGGGTGACGAAAGCCAATGAGGCTGCCCGGAGCACCCGCAGCGACACAACCGCGGCGTCAGAAGGGCGCGGAGGTTTCCACTTCGTCACCCATGTTTGCAGTCTTGCAGCGGTGTCTTGCATGTGAAGACCCGTTGTCGAGCAGGTCAGGGAAGCGTTCACCTGAGGCAGCGCCACGCTGCGTTCCCGATCAAGGTCTCGGTCGTATCGGCGCTGCGCTTCCGAAGAGGGACCTCCTTGTCCGCGATCTGCCTTTCGATCTGCCCGTGCTTCTTCTCCGCGGCGTTCGCCTTCGCCCCAGGCCACTAACGGGTTCAAGGGCATCTACCGGCTGCCACCACCGTGGATGTCGTGGCGGCTTCTGCCTCGGAGATGGCCGTCGGTGATGGTTATCTTGTGCCGCCGAAGGCCGTGTCGGTTGGGACCGGGTTCCTGCGCCACGGGATCCGCTACGCCGACCTGTCCGAGCAGGAGAAGGACCAGTGGGACGGTCTGGATTGGGGTGAGGGCGACCCGCCCGAAGAGGTGGACGCCGAGGCCCTCAACCGCTTCCTGTTCAACGCCGACACCGTCGACAAAGTGTTGGCCACACTCATGAGCGACAGCCACAAGGTGGCAGGAGGGGAGCGGATCGGTAAGACGATCATCTTCGCCAAGAACCAGCGGCATGCGGAGTTCATCTCGACACGGTTCGACATCGGCTGGCCTGAGCACGCTGGCCACTGGCCCGCGTCATCACATCCGCTTGGATGGGAGTGCACTGCAGCTGACATAACTGACGCAGTCTCGTTTCACCGGTTTGCAGGTGTCTCGATTCGTTGGCGCGGAGCGTCAGCCAGTCTCACTTTGTCCAACGCCGGACAGCTGTCGTAGGGCAACTTCGAAACTGGAATCAATTTGCCAAGAAGTGAGACGCGACGAGACAACAGGCGCCAGCAAGTCTCGATTTCTCACCCCGGCACCCAGCCCGCCCCCGGGGGTCGCCACCAGACCCTGCCGTGGCCATCCAGGCGCACCGCACCACGTCTCCGACGAGCGCCTATCACTCCTTCACGCCGTGAACACCCGCCATTCGGCAGGCTCCCGGACCCCCGCGACCGAAGGAGTCGTGAGGCGTGTTCACGGCCCATCGCCGTCCGCCTACCGGGTGACAGTTCGCCTAGCGGGGAGCGAGTTCTACATAAAGTGTGGATTATGTCCATGTCGAGTGTTGATGTGGATGTTTTCTGCCCTGATCGACATCCTGCGCTCTGAGGGCAGCGATGTCGCCGACATTGAGGCCAAGGCGGCCAGCGGGGCTATCCGGCCAGCCTGATCGAGACCCGGTGTGCCTTCGGCAACATGCCTGGCGGGGGGACCATCGTCCTTGGGCTTGATGAGCAGGACGGCTTCAGGGCAACCGGGGTGTATGAGCCGGTCGAAGCCCAAAGGCGACTCGCTGACCAGGCCAGAACCGCCGTCACCCCGCCGCTTCAGGTGACCCTTGAGACCGCGCTCACCGAAGGTGCAACCCTTGTGGTGGCTCGGGTCAGCGAACTACCAGCGCGGGATCAGCCCTGCTCTGTGATCGCCGTGGGTCGGGCGTACCTGCGTTCCTACGACGGTGACTACGCACTCTCCGCCCAAGAACAGGCGGCCTTCGTTGCCGAACGGGGGCCCCCCCGCTTCGACCGTGACGCCGTCTCGGATACCGGCCTCGACGATCTGGACCGAGCCGGCGGGAGCGCCCGCAATCAGAGCCTCTATGACATCGCCAAGGACATCCGCACTCCCGATGGCCGACGGATCATCGAAGGGATCGGCACCGGCATCACCGCCGCCCGAGAGGCGCTACACGCCGCCGGAATGACGCCGCCACACTTCTTGGACGCCGGCGTCCGGTTCACCGCGATCGTGCCGCGCCACGCCCTTCTCGATCCGGACGACCTGCAGTGGCTGGCCGCGCTCCCCGGCACCTCCGGTGCCTCTGATGCACAGCGCCACGCCCTAGTGGACATGCGTCACGGCGTGCAGTTCACGAATCTGACGTACAGAGAGCGCTTTCCCATGGACTCGACCCAGGCGCGGGCTCAACTCTCGGACCTTGTGGAGAGGGGGGTAGTCGAAGCCAGAGGCGAGAAACGTGGACGCACCTATCGGCTGGACCCCCAGGCCGCCGTCCCGCTTAGCCTGAATCCACCGGTCGGGTAGCGGCGCGGTAATGGGGAAATGCCCTTCTGACAAGGGAGAATGGGACTTATCTAAGGTTCCGCAGCTCCTGCAAGAAGGGCACTTCCGAGATGCAACTTTCTCACACCCCCGGCCGGATGTCCGCCTCGTTCGACGAGCCGAACCTGGTCGGGTCTGCCGGGCTGGTACCGGCGTTGGCGCTGACTGGTCGGATCGGGCTGGTGGAGCTGGCTGATGCCGTGTTGACGGTGCCCGGGGCGAAGGGCTGCGCCGGAGCGAAGGTGGCCTCGGTGTTGGCCGGGATGCTGGCCGGCGCGGACAGCATCGACGACCTGGATCTGCTGCGGCATGGGGCGATGGGCAAACTGTTCACCGGGGTGCGGGCGCCGTCCACGCTGGGCACATTTCTGCGCAGCTTCCAGTTCGGGCATGTCCGCCAACTCGACGCGGTCGCTTCTCGGACCTTGTGCCGGCTGGCTGCCCGGGTGCCGGGCCTGCTGCCCGCCGGGCCGGTGGGAAGTGTGGCTCGACGTCGACGACACGATCAAACCGGTCTATGGCCGCAGCAAGCAGGGCGCCGAACACGGCTACACCCACATCCGCGGGTTGAACGCCCAGATCGCTGCCGCCTCCGGCCCTAATCTGGCGCCGATCATCGCCGCCGCGCGGCTCCGCCGCGGCGCAGCCGCCTCCGCTCACGGCGCGGTCCGGCTGGTCCGCGACGCTATCGCCACGCTGCGCCGGGCAGGCGTCGATGGGCAGGTGCTGGTCCGGGCCGATTCGGCCTACTACCAGCAAGGGTTGATCACGGCGATCGTCAAGGCCGGCTGCCAGTTCTCGATCGGCGCCCGCCTCAACACCGCAGTCCGCGCCGCGATCGCCACCATCGACGACCAGGCCTGGACCCCGATCGTCTACCCGAACGCGATCGTGGACCTCCGACACCGGCGAGCTGATCTCGACCGCCGAAGTGGCCGAAACCGGCTACACCGCGTTCACCTCCCACCGCACCGGCAGGGTCACCGGTCGGCTGATCGTGCGCCGGGTCCCCGAACGCAACACCCGCAAGCTCGCCGCGGCCGCCCAGGACGGCCTCTTCCAGGTCTGGCGCCACCACGCCCTGTTCACCAACCAGAGCGCACCACTGGTCGAAGCGGAGAAAACCCACCGCGGCCACGCCGTCATCGAGCAAGTGTTCGCCGACCTGAAAGCCGGCCCGCTGGCCCACCTGCCCTCGAAATCGTTCACCGCCAACAGCGCCTGGCTGGCCATCGCCACGATCGCGTTCAACCTCACCCGAGCCCTCGGCGTCACCGCCGGCGGCCGCTACCCCCGAGCCGAAACCGCGACCATCCGAGCCCAACTGATCCACACCCCCGCCCGCGTCTCCACCTCCGCCCGCCGCCACCACCTCCACCTACCCACCCGATGGCCCTGGGCCACCGCCTGGCAACAACTCTGGACCACGATCATGACCACCTGACCCAGACAACCCACGACCACCACCACCAAGGAACCCAGTGGAAAACCCGGACAGACCGGGCCAACACCCCTGCCCCCACATCGTCACGACCGCCAGCAAATGCACGATCCACAAGCACGAACACGCACGGAACGTCAACCGGTGGATTCAGGCTTAGTCACCGCCCCCCCTCGCTCTTGGAACTGGCCGACCATCAGAGTGGAGATGGCGTACGTTTCCCTGATCAACGGCGCGCCGCTGAGCTTCCGGCGCCGGCTGTGTCGGCACTCTCCGTGACCCGGCACGCACACGTCCTGCTCGCGTCACTTCGGGCGGGTGGGGCCACCCTGGAGGAGATCCTGTCCGCGACCGGATTGACGGTGTCAATGGCCAGTGGGACTTCCCTGTGGGCGGTCATGTGATGTCCTTGTGGGTGGTCACGTGATGTCCCTGTTGGTGGCCAGCTGATCTCCCCTGCCCGGGTTCAGGTCAGGGGCATCACGCCCCTTCCGGCGACGGCGTCGGACAGTCGGAGTGAGTTGCCCTCCGGTGATGATGACGTGGGCGTGGTGGAGAGTCGGTCGACGGCGGCGGTGGCCAGCGTTTGGGCATGAGGGCGTCGAACCCGGAGGGGTGGATGTTGCTGGTGACGGCGATCGAACGGCGTTCTAGGCGGCCTCGACGACCCGGTAGAACGCTTCGGCGGCAGCCTGCCCGGCGGGAAGCATGCCAATGTCATCGATGACGACCAGGTCGGCGCGGGTGATCCGGGCGACGGTACGGGCGATGCTGCCGTCGGCGTTCGCGCCCTGGTGATCTGGGCGGTCAACGATTCCGGAGTAGACAGGCGACCTTCGGGTCTGGTCGGTGGCCTTGTGGGCGAGTGCGTCGACGAAGTAGGTCTTGCCGGTTGACGGACGGGCCGGCTTCCGATGGCCCGGAGTTCTCGTGCCGACCGATCCATTCCAGGGTCGCCAGACCCGGATTGGGTGGCCGGCGGGATGGACAGATCGGACTCCCGCCGGGCTTGGAACGTCTTCCCGGCTGGCGGCCCGGCTGGTTTGCGGCGGCTGGTGCGGTTGGCCTGGTCGCGGCCGCGGATCTCTTCGGCGAGGAGCACGCGGACGACTTCCGGCCAGAGTCCGAGCGTTGTGCCCTGGCGGTGGCAGACGTCGGGGCTGCGTGGCGGAGGTACGGCAGCCGCGTCCTCCACTGGCCGCGTCGGGGCCTCTGGCGGGGTGGTGCAGTGCTGTCGAGGTGATCATCAGGTCGCTCCTGCCGGGGTCGTGTTGTTGAATCCGGCCCAACCGCCGGTGCCGGGTTAGGTCGAGGCGTGTTCGCCGGCGATGACCATCAGGTCGTGGTGGCTGCCGGTGGTGGCGATGACTCGGCGTGATCGACTCCACATCACCCCACCCGTACCGCGCCGGCTTGGACGGCTGTTTCGAGACCTGGCCAGGCGAGGGGCTGCCCCACCAGCGCGACCGGGTCGACGATGGCGCGCATCTTCGACTCGGTGAGTCTCCACACCGTGGGCATACGCGGCGATCAACCACGACTCCGCAGCCAGGCCGGTCGGTAGGAACACCTGTTCCAACAACGAACCCGCGCGGGGTTTCCGGGGTAGCGGGAGTGCCGTCGGGGTTCTGCAGATGGTCGGGGTAATGGGACAGGTTGATCCGCGGGTTCCCGGCGTCGACGTCAAGTGTCGGGCGACCTCGACCGGCCCCGACCCTGGGCCCAGTCAGGCTCCACGGCGAGCCGGCGGGCGTCCGCCCGGACGACGACCTCGTCGCCCCTGCACGGTGACCCACACGCGGGCGCCCTGCTTCAGCCGGCGGTACCGCACTGATCCGAACGACACCCGTCTGGTCCGCGGCGACGATCCGGGCTTGCCCGAGGGCTGTCGTGGCAGGGTTCAGTGAGGACGGGTGCAGGAACTCCCCCTCGACGAGGGCGTCGTCGGGGCGGCGGCGGGTGACCTGGTGGACCCGGCCGTTGACCCTTGCCCACGAACTCACGCCTGGGCGGCTCGTCCATCGACGCGTACTCGGCGCCGCAGGTTGTCTTCTTCGGCAACAGGTCCGCCTTCGCGATCTTCACCGACGGCTCCACCCCACCCTTGGACTGCGGGTCGTACGGCGCACGTTGCACCCGTCGTGCCGTAATGGCGTCCGATGTCGACCATCAGCGAGTGCCGCACGCAGCACCCCGGCAATGTTGCACGGTGACCGTCTTGGCGTTGTCGGTCAACACGTAGTCCCGGTGAACGCCGCCGACCAGCCGGAACATCGAGGTCAGGCAGGTCGCCAACGACTCCGACGTCTGGTCCCGCACGGGATCACCACCCGGAACCGGGACCAGGCCACCCAGGCCACAAACAACACCGTCGCCCGGAGCCGACCGTTGTGGTCGCGCACCTTCGACCCATCACCCCAGTCGATCTGGCACCCACATACCCAGGCACCGCGATCCACGGCCGGATTTCCGAACTAGGCGTGCTCGAGACGCCAGCCGCAACCCCTTCGCTGACGCGACCGCCCGGCGGGTCGTCCGCTCGGATCCTCCATAGCCGCACGCCACCGGCTTCTCATGCGCCACGTCGGCGCGGATCGTGCCCGTCGGACCCGTTGACCAGCTGCACCACCAGGTCGGTGTCCCCGTCCACCAGCCGGGGCCGCTCGATCTCGGCGCGTCCACGCCACCCGGCCTCCGACGGGCCCACCAAACAGGCGGACCTATTCCGGGTCGACCGGTCACCTTACGCGCACCCTGCGCATCTTCCGTCTTGTCGAATGCTTCAAGATTTCCGTTGTCTGTTTGCCGTTCTTCTTCTTCACGGTGTCGCGGACCCCTTCCCAGTGCAGTCGGCACCGCGAAACTATCGGACAGACACCACCGGTGAGGCCGACACGCCGTCGGCCCCAACACGGCGGGGAGATCAGCTGGCCACGGAACGGGGACCACGTGACCGCCAGAGGAGATCAACTGGCCGCCTACAAGGAGTTGCGGTGGCCATGGACA
>JADJTO010000009.1 GCA_016711105.1 Micropruina sp.
GACCAGGAGTACGTCTCGTCCTCGACCTCCGTGGCGATCCGGACGGAGTTCTTGCCATCTTCAAAGGCGACCCACCCGGTCCTGCACTTCCCTGGCTTGAGTTTGGCGCCTTCCCAGTCGTACACCGGGAACTCCGGCGTCCGGTAGGCCCCGTAGAGTTCGTACTGCCCATCGTTCTTATCTTCCGAGTACAGGCCAAGTCCTTCGGCGCTCATCTCGTCAATGGTGGTGCTGCCCTCGTTGCAGACGGTCACCTTGGCCTCGAGATTGTTCCTGTCGAACGTGTTGCCGGAGGCTTTGGGGGCCTCAACTTTCACGGTGATGTCCACGTCCTCATAGACGAAGCCGATCTTCTGCCCCCACTTGTAGGAGGTGTCCGTGGTGTCGGCGGGCACGCTGGCCCCCTCGGACGGCGCCTCCTCGGACGGCGCCGCCTCGCTCGCCGCGCTGACCGTGACGGTCACGGTGGGCGCCGGAGCCGGCGCTGCCGTGTTCGACCCGCCGGCTCCTCCCGCGCCGAAGGCCAGCCCGACCAGAAGGGCGCCGAAGCCAATCGCCGGCTTTGAGGTGAAGAGGTTCCCGCGCTTGGCCCGCCCCCCACCGGCGCGAGGGGTCGCGGCTGACCGGGCTGCTGGAACGGCGGAGGCGTCGTTGGTTGGCCGAGCGGCTGCCCACCCGCGGGCGGGACGTGTCCAGTCTCACCCGGCTGGAGCGGTTGGTAGGGATTGCTCATGGGTCCATCTCCTTGGGACGGCGTGGCTGCGCTGATCGCGTTCTCAGCATGTCTGGCTGTTGCTCGCCGCGAGGAGCGAATCGTCGATAAGAGGGGTTATCAGGCACACCTTGCCAACCGATGCACCCGATGGTTGAGTGGGACCGGCACGTGAGGGGGTGGTCTGATGGCAGCAGGACTGGTGACAATGCACGACATCGCCACGCTTGCTCGCGTGGAGCGTCCGGTGGTCAGCACCTGGCGCCGCCGCTATCGGACGAGTGCCCGCCCCTTCCCGCGTCCGCGCAGCCGTCATGACAATCAGGAACTGTTCGCCCGCGACGAGGTCGTCTCCTGGCTGGAGGAGACCCATCGTGGCAACAACGCCGACCCTCGCAAGGAGTCGACGTCCGGCGCTGTGCTCTCTGACCCGAGGCTGACCGACCCCCGCAACGTGGACGCGCTGAGTGCCTTGTTGGGGCTCCGCGGCCTCCTGGGTTCCCCGTTGACGGGCCTGGAGACCGACGCCTTGCTTGATGCTGCCGACGCCCTCGACCCTGACGACACCTTGCTGCTGGGCGAGCTTGAGCGCGCCGCGGACGTCACCTGGTTAGCGGACGCCGCCGAGCAGCTTGTCGCCGCCTCGTGGAGCGTGACGGACGCCCACGACCGCCTGCTTGCCGCCCGGCCCCCGGTCGCCGCAGCGCGGGCGCTGCTGAGCGCCGAGGCGGTCAGGCTTCTGACTGCCCTGGTCAGCCCGCTTCTAGATGATCTCGGCGCCGAGGCCGCCTTGCTCGACGCCACCGGCTGCCGCTTCGACCTGATCCCCGAACTGGCCTCCGCCACGGACGCGCCAGTTGTTTTGCTGGGGGGCAATACCCGTTCCCACCGGCTCAATCGGCGCCGGCTCCGGCTGGCCCAGGTGATTCCCGCCCTGATCAGCGCCGAGGCTGGCTGGTCGGTGACCGGCCCGACTCTCAACCTGGCCGTCCTGCCTGCGCCTGGGCATGCCGCGGCGTCCGAGGCCAGCCAGCTGAGCCGGATCGACGACGCGGCGCTGCAACTCACTCCCAGCCAGGCCCTGCTGGCGCTAGCACCGGCTGCCGTCCTGACCGACCCCCTGGCTGGCGAGGCAGGCCGCCGACGCGACCACCTTCTGCGCGCCGGGCAGGTCCGCGCCGTCGTTCGGCTGCCCGCTGGACTCCTCCCCGGGCGCGTCCGGGAGTCGATGGGGTTGTGGCTGGTCACGGCCGCCGATGCCGCGGCTCCCGCCGAGCGGCGCACGATGGTGGGGGACCTCTCCCGACGTCCGCTCACCCCGGCCGACGTGGACGGCCTCGCCAGTGACGTGTTGGCGGCCCGACAAGGGGTCGAAGGGGTCCGGCGTCGGGCCTGGGCGCACCTGCATCCGGTCCTGACCGCATCGCTGCTGGCAGGCGGCGGTTCCCTCGTCCCTCCTCGGTGGCGTCAGGGAGCCCGATCGAGGCAGCTCCGCAGCGGGGCCGATTGGGTGGTCAGCCTGAGTGAGGGTTCCCAGGCGCATCTGCCCAGCTACCAGCTCGCCGTGGCCCCCGGGCGTCCCGAGTCGGTCAGCGTGGGCCAGGCCGAGCAGCGCGGCTGGTTGCGCGTCCTCACTGGGCGAAGGTCCGACCCGTCTGGGCTGGTCTCCGAGGCGCCTACGGCCCCGGTCAGGGTCTGGGATGCGGACGCCCTGGCTGGGCCGGCTACCGAGCGCTTGGTCGACCGGCTGGCGTTGCACCAACAGCTTGACCCGGTGTTTACCGAGCCCGGCGACGTGCTGTTTCTGGCTCGCCCGCGGCCCGCGGCGACCCTGGACGCCGAGGGCGGGGGTGCGGTGTTTGCTCCCGTCCGGATCCTGCGGGTGCGTAGCGGGGCACCGCTGGTGCCTGCCGCGCTGGCTCGCCGGATCAGTACTCAGACCAGCACAGACTGGCGCACCTGGGAGCTGGCGACCCACGCCGAGCCCGGCGCCCTCGGCGACGCCCTCGCCGAGCTCGCCGCCGAGCGCCAGCGGCTGAGCACACAGCTGGCCGACCTTGACCGATTCACGATCGACCTCACCGAAGCCGCCGAATCCGGGCAGCTGAGCCTCACCAAGAAGGAGAACCATGGCCCGAGTGCCAGTTGAAGCGCTGCGTCCGACCACGATGAAGGAGTTGAAGGACACCTTGTGGAAGGCCGCCGACAAGCTTCGCGGCTCCCTGGAGGCCTCCGACTACAAGGACGTGATCCTCGGCCTGGTGTTCCTCAAGTACGTCTCGGATTCGTTCGAGGAGCGGCGCGGGCAGATCCGCGACGAGTTGGAGGCCGAAGGCGGCTACGACGAGGACGACGTCGAAGACACTCAGGACAATCACGAGGAGTACCTCGGCGCCGGGGTGTTCTGGGTGCCGCCGAACGCACGGTGGCCGTTCCTGGCCGCGCGCGCGAAGGGGACGCCGACCCAGAACATCGGTGAGCTGATCAACGAGGCGATGGAGCTGCTGATGCAGGCCAACCCGTCGCTGGTCGGCACCCTGCCGCGGATCTTCAACCGGCCCGGGGTTGACCAGCGCCGGCTGGGGGAGCTACTCGACCTGTTCAACTCGGCGCGTTTCACCGGCGAGGGGGCCACCAAGGCCCGCGACCTGCTGGGCGAGGTCTATGAGTACTTCCTGGGCAAGTTCGCCGCCGCCGAAGGCAAGCGGGGTGGCGAGTTCTACACCCCGCCGGGGGTCGTGCGCGTGCTGGTGGAGATGCTGGAGCCGACGACCGGACGCATCTACGACCCGTGCTGCGGCTCGGGCGGCATGTTCGTGCAGGCCGAGAAGTTCCTGGAGGCGCACCACCGCAACCCGCCGACCTGAGCGTCTACGGCCAGGAGAACATGGAGCGCACCTGGCGGATGGCGAAGATGAACCTCGCCATCCACGGCATCCACGGCAACCTCGGGTCCAGCTGGGGCGACACGTTCGCCCGCGACCTGCACCCCGACCTGGAGGCCGACTACGTCCTGGCGAACCCGCCGTTCAACATCAAGGACTGGGCCCGCCGCGAGGACGACGCCCGCTGGCGCTTCGGGGTACCGCCGGCCGGGAACGCCAACTACGCCTGGCTGCAGCACATCATCAGCAAGTTGAGCGCCACCGGTCAGGCCGGGGTGGTGCTGGCCAACGGCTCGATGAGCACCAACTCCGGCGGTGAGGGCCAGATTCGGGCCAACCTCGTCGAAGCCGACCTGGTCAGCGCCATGGTCGCGCTGCCCACCCAGCTGTTCCGCTCGACAGGCATCCCGGTGTGCCTGTGGCTGTTCGCCAAGAACAAGAAATGGACGACGGACCGTCGCGGTGAGGTGCTGTTCATCGACGCCCGGAATCTGGGGTTCATGGTCGAGCGGGCGGAGCGGGCACTGTCGGAGGACGACATCGCCAAGATCGCCGGGACGTACCGCGCCTGGCGAGAAGGTGGCTACGAGGACGAGGCAGGGTTCTGCTACTCGGCCACCCTGGCTGAGGTGAAGGCGGCTGACTATGCGTTGACGCCCGGGCGCTACGTCGGGACGGCGGAGGTCGAGGATGACGGCGAGCCCATCGAGGACAAGGTGAAGCGACTGACGGACGAGTTGCTGGCCGCGCTGGACGAGTCGGCGCGGTTGGACGCTGTGGTGCGCGAACAGTTAGGGAGGGTGTTGTGAAACCTACCAAGCTCGGTGAGATTCTTCGTGTCAAGCACGGTTTCGCATTCGCCGGCGCGTCATTTTCTGAGAACTCCGACCACCCGACTGTCCTGACGCCTGGCAACTTTCGGATCGGGGGCGGCTTCCAGCCAGCGCGGCCCAAGACTTTCGATGGTCAAGTCCCAGAGGGCTACTGGCTGGCGGAGGGGGACCTCATCATCACAATGACAGACCTGAGCAAGGCGGCCGACACCCTCGGCTCGCCGGCAATGTGCCTGGTGGTGGCACGTATCTCCGCCCAGCCCGAATCGGCCTGGTTGAGATCGTCCGGATCGTGTCGACGCCGGTTACCTCAGCTACCGATTGCGGCTCCGGACTACCGGCAGGTTCATCCTGGGTAGGCGGCTGGTTCGACGGTTGCGCACCCACCCCAGTCGGATCGAAGCTTTTGCGCTGGTGCTTGCACCCCTCCCCACCCAGCGCGCCATCGCCGAAGTCCTCGGCGCCCTCGACGACAAGATCGCCGCGAACCAGGCGATCGTGACAACGGCGGATGCTCTGGCCCGAGCGGTTTGCTCCCTCCATCTGACCACCGGGGCTGCGGTCGGCCAGATCGCCAAGATCACCATGGGGACTTCTCCAAAGGGCGAGGCGCTGAATGAGACCGGGGAGGGCGTTGAATTTTACCAAGGGGTTCGTGACTTCGGGCCTCGGGTGCCGACGACTCCGGTCTAGACCACAGCGCCGGTTCGATTGAGCCTCACGGGGGGGACGTCCTGCTGAGCGTCCGAGCGCCAGTCGGAACCGTGAATCGGGCCGCGGGTGAGGTCTGCATCGGGCGAGGACTCGCGGCAGTGAGGTCGACGCTAGAAGCCCCGAATGCGCTGTTCCACGCGCTTAGGAACTCAGAAGCGGCATGGGCGCCGTTCAATGCCCAGGGCACGGTCATCGCCGCGATCGAATCAGACCGATCTTCGGCGCGTGGTCGTTCGATGGCCGGCTTAGCCGCGCAGGTGCTGCTCGGCCTAGAGCGCGAGTTGGCGCGGTTAGAAGCGCGGGTGGACCAAAGTGTGGCCGAGTCTCGCCACCTCGCCAATCTTCGCGACACTCTCCTGCCTCACCTGATGAGCGGCAGCATCACCGTCCGCGAAGCCGAGAAGGCCGTGGAGGAAGTGTTGTGAAGCGTCTCAACCAGCAGTTGCCTCGCCGTGGCCGACGAACGGCAGAGAACGATCACGCCGAATCGGACTCCGCTGCTGCTCGCCGCTCTGCCAGCAGTTCGGCCACCAGGTCCGTTCCAGCCAACTGCACCTTGAGCAGCGCCCGGGCTCTGTCGACCGCCGCCCGAATCTCTTCGGGTCGCGCTGCGCGTGCCACCGGGTCGGTGAGCAGGCGACCCAACTCTTCGAGCTCGGCCTCGGTCTTCGATCGGGGCCCGACTGCGCCCATCGCGACCGCGTGCTCGTCCCCAGGTTCTGCCCCTGCACCCGAACAACGAGTGAGATTCACCCCCGAACACGGTGGTGAATCTAACTCGTTATCACTCTCGTGCATTGGCATGGGCGCTCCTGCTGGGTTGAGTGAGCCGGCTGCGACTCACGCGCCACGATGCCGCGCGAGGTACTCGAGCAACGCTTGTCTGGCCACCTGCGCCTCGGGGCGCCCCTCAGCCTGGGAAAGGGATGCCAACTCGTCTTTCACGTCCCGCGGCACGCGGAACGACACCTGCGGGCTGACCCCGCGAGCCAGGGAAGGCCGGCCGGGCCGGCTTGCGAAGTACTCGGAGTCCGCTTCGGCGTCGGCATTGGAGTATCGGTGCCCACTGGGCAGCAGGACTTCTTCGGTGTCCAGATCGATGTCTGGCCCGATGGTGTACTTCTCGGCCATCTCAGCGCCTTTCGAGTGCGGTCGGCATGACGTGGATCACGAGCCCTCTCCCTGGGTCGAGGAGCACAACGACGATGTGGAGTTCGCGCCCCGTGGTGTCTTCGCCGCACCACTCGACGGCAGGTTCGCCCAGGCGACTTGTGGTCTCGGTTGGGGTGAAGTGATTCATCACAAACGCGACGTGAGCACGACCCACCTGGTGCTTGCGCGCGGCTTGGGTGAACCGCAGCTCCAGGCATCAATATTGACAGGCATAAATCCTGACAGCCAACCCCCGGCTGGCGTCAATCGCCATCTGGCGGATCATCACCCCGAGCATGAGGATGGATCACATGGCGATTGGATCTGAGCAACACCACGTTACTGCGGCCCGTGCACTGCGTGCGGTCCAGGCGAATCGCCAAGCCCCGAAGATGCGCCGCCGGGTGGGCTGGATCGGAGAGGACCACACCGAGCAACGGCTGGAGGCCCTAGCCAGCTACGTGCACTCCGGGGCGCCTCACCCCGTCCGGCTGCACCCCGATCTGCCCTTGACCGGTGCGCTCGACAAGCGGTGGCGGCTCCGCCTCAACACTGCTGTGGAGGTGGAGTGATGCTGTCGATCAACGACATCGCGACTCAACGCTTAATTGTCACAGAAGCCCCGATGTGCTCCGATGTGACAATTAAGACGCTGTTAATTGTCATCGAAGGCTAGGATGAGCTAGTGGTGACAGTTTTCGGCGTCGATCCCGTCCAGGCCGCCCTTCAACGCATCCTTGAGGCACTCGCGGTGGGCGAGCCTGTCAACGATTCCGTCGAGCGGCGCTTCGTTGATCTCAAGGAGGAGCCTGGCCGCCGCGACCGATCCGGCGCCATTCGACCCGGGGAGCGGTCAAACGAGCAGGCGGCGTCGGTACTAGCCGCAGCACTGGCCTGTATGGCCAACACTCCTGGCGGCGGTGCCCTCCTGGTCGGAGTGTCCGACGCCGGGGACGTCATCGGAACTGAACTGGACGACGAATGGTTGCGTCACCGGATCTGGGAGATCACCGGACGCGCCCTGACTGTCGATGCCGCAGAGGTGACAATCCGGAGCCGTCGACTGCTGGTCCTTCGGGCACCACAGGCGGTCGAACCAGTCCGGGTGGGGGGCAAAGTCCAGTGGCGGGTCGGCCCAAGCTGTGTCGACGTGGACGCGAACACCTGGCATTCAAAGCGCATGGAGGTACTCGATTATGACTGGTCCTCCGCAGCGTCCGACGTCGGGATTGATGCGATCCGCCCTGCCGCACTCGGCCACGCGCGTGACCTTCTGCGCGACTCTGGCGAGACCCATGCGGGGGAACTCGCCGCCGAATCGGACATGAATCTGCTTCGCCGACTGAACGTCGTCACCGGCGACGGGCACCTCACCAACGCAGGGGCTTTGGCGTTTGTGGGTCGGAAGCAGCCTTGCCTGGACTACATCCGACGCGATCACAGCGGCGGTGACTCGCGCCTGCGCCTGCGGCGCTCGGGTCGCTCCCTGCTGGAGGAATTGGTCGACGTCCTTCAGGCGGTGGAGGCGAACAACCCGTTGGCTCACGTCCAGCGAGGCCCGGTCGAGGGGCAGCTCTCCATGCTCCCTCGCAGAACAGCGCGCGAGGCGATTGTGAACGGGCTGGCTCACCGAGAATGGGGAATCGCGGAGCCGACGGTTGTGGAGCATGTCGGCAATCTGCTTCGCGTGACCAGCCCTGGGGGTTTCTTCGGGGGAGTCACGCCGGACAACATCCTCACCCACCCTTCGCGATCGCGGAACAAGGCACTGACCGAGCTGTTGGCATCGCTCAGGGTTGCCGAGCGAGAAGGGATCGGCGTCGACCGGATGTATGCCGACATGCTCGCTTTCGGGCACACAGCCCCGGAGATCGGCGAAGTCGAAGGCCCCTACGTGCGCACGACGCTTATCGGCGACGAGCCGGATGTTGCGTGGATCGGGTGGTTGCGGTCCTTGGTGCCACCACAGCGAGCAGATGCGGTCAACGCATTGCTGATGCTTCGTTGGCTCCTTCAGTACGGCTGGATCGACGCCGCCTCCACCGCCCGACTGATTCAGGACACCGAGTCTGTGGCGCGAGTCGCGCTGCGCCAGTTGGAGGCTGTGAAGGCGGGGGGCCCACCGGTTATCGTGCGGGTCGCCGGGGTGCCGGACGACGCGCCGCCGGCCTGGCGGCCGCATGCGGACTGTATCGCCCTGCTCAAATCCCTCGACGTGGCGGCAGGGCGGGCGCGCGAGTTGCCCACTCGCTCCGCAGTAGCAGCGTCGTACGCGCAGGGGAGGGGTCGGATCAGCTCGACGGAGCTCGGTTCTCTTGTCGGGGCGGACCCCACCAACATGGGTCGCGTGCTGAAAGCGCTGGAAAATCAAGGAATACTCCGGCCTGCGCGTACCGCGCGACGCGGCAAGGGATTCCACTATCGCTACGACGAGCCCGATCGACTCGAGCAGGATCACAACCAAGGAAAGAATCACCATGGCACTGATCAGTGAAGCCGACTGGGAAGCCACGGCCATTGAGGTCCTGGCCGAGCAGGGCTGGGAACCGAAGACAGGTGCCCAGATCGCGGGGGAGCGGAGCTCGTCGGCCGACCTGATCCTCACCGACCGGGTGCAGGCGGCCGTCCGCAAGCTGAACCCGTCCGTCCCGGAGGTCTACCTGCGCCAGGCTGTCACCGAGATCCTCACCCCGGCCAGCCAGGACGCGATCAGCGAGAATCGCCGGCTGCACGAGTTCCTCGTCCACGGCTATCGCGGGGTCACCTGGATCGACCACGACGGCGTCGAGCAGAACCCGACCATCCGGCTGATCGGCTCACAGCCGGCCGACAACGACTGGCTCGCCGTGCGGCAGGTCAAGATCGCCAACGCCGAACACCACCGGCGCTTCGACATCGTCTGCTACCTCAACGGTCTGCCGGTGATCATCGTCGAGCTGAAACAGGCGGGCCTGGTCAACGCCACGTTGGCCAGCGCCCATGCGCAGCTGGGCACCTACCTGGCCGAGTTCCCGCTGGCCTTCCGTGCCTGCGTGGCCACCGTCATCTCCGACGGCATCACCGCCAGCTACGGCACGCCGTTCACCCCACTGCACCACTACGCGTCCTGGAACGTCGACGACGACGGCGAGCCGCTCACTCTGGGTGAATCCATCACCGACACCGACTACGACACCCCGCTGGAAATCACCTTCAACGGCCTCGGCAACCCGCAGCGTTTCGGCGACCTGCTGCGCCACTTCACCGCCTTCGACGCCAGCGAAGCCGGGCTCGCCAAGCGGATCGCCAAGCCGCACCAATACTTCGCCGTCCGCAAAGCCGTGGGCCGCACCATCCACGCGGCCAGCACCAACGGCAAGGCGGGCGTGGTCTGGCACACCCAGGGCTCCGGCAAGTCGATGGAGATGGAGTTGTTCGCCAACCTGGTGTTGCGCGACCAATACCTGCTCAACCCGACCATCGTGGTGATCACCGACCGCCGCGAACTCGACGGCCAGCTGTTCAGGGGCTTCGCGGTCAGCACGCTGCTCCCCGAGAAACCGATCCAGGTCACCACTCGCGGCCAGCTGCGCGAGGAGCTCAGCCAGCGCACGTCCGGCGGCATCCTGTTCACCACCCTGCAGAAGTTCAACAAGACGCTCGAGGAGCGCGAGTCCGGGGCCGACCACCCGCTGCTCAGCGATCGGCACAACATCGTGGTGGTGGTGGACGAGGCGCACCGCAGCCACTACGACGACCTGGACGGCTACGCCAAGTTCCTCCGCGACGCCCTGCCCAAGGCCACCCTGATCGCCTTCACCGGCACCCCGATCAGCGGGGTCGAGCGCAACACCCGAGCGGTGTTCGGCGACTACATCGACATCTACGACCTCACCCGCGCGGTCGCCGACGGCGCCACCGTCGGGGTCTACTTCGAGCCGCGCCTGGTGAAGGTCACCTTCGCCGCCGAGGTGAGCGCCGCCGACCTCGACCGCGCCGCGGACGAAGTCACGGTCGGCCTCGACGATGTCGAGCGCGCCCAGGTGGAGAAGTCAGTGGCGGTGATCAACGCCGTCTACGGTGCCCCGGCCCGGCTGGCGACCCTGGCCGCTGACCTGGTGAGCCACTGGGAGACCCGACGGAGCAGGATGCGTCCGCTGATCGACGGCCCGGGCAAGGCGATGATCGTCGGCGCCACCCGGCAGATCTGCGCCGACCTCTACGACCAGCTCGTTGCGCTACGCCCCGACTGGCACTCCGACAGCCTCGACGGTGGACGGATCAAGGTGGTGTTCTCCGGCACTGCGTCCGATACCGGCAACATCGCCAAGCACGTCCGTCGGGAAAGCCAGAATCAGGTGATCAAGTCGCGCTTGAAGGACGCCGACGACGAACTCGAACTGGTGATCGTCAAAGACATGATGCTCACCGGCTACGACTCGCCGCCGCTGCACACCCTCTACCTCGACCGTCCGCTCAGGGGGGCGCTGCTGATGCAGACCTTGGCCCGGGTCAACCGGACGTTCCTGGGCAAGAACGCCGGCCTGCTCGTCGCCTATGCACCGCTGGTGGAGAACCTGACCGCAGCCCTGGCCGAATACACCAAGAGTGACCAGCAGCAGCGTCCGCTCGGCCGGGAGGTGCACGAGGCGGTCGAACTCGCGCGCACCCTCGTCGCCCAGCTCGACTCCCTCGTCGCCGGCTACGACTGGGAGGCCCTGCTCGGCGCCCCCAGAGGCTGGGTCAAAGCCGCGCTCGGGCTGACCGCCTGGCTGCGCAACCCGCAGACCCCCGGGAATCAGGTGGCCGACGGTGAACTCGGCTTGGCAGGTCGCTACCGCGATCTGGCCAGCAAGCTGGGCCGGGCCTGGGCGCTGGCAGCGGGGGCGGACAACCTGACCGACATCGCCACCCGGGTGCGCTTCTACGAAGAGGTCCGGATCTGGATGGCCAAATACGACGCCGCCGAGCGAGCCGCCCGGGGCGAACCGATCCCCGCGGACGTGGCCCGACTGCTGCGTCAGTTGGCTGCCGAGGCGACCGGCTCGGGCGAGGTGATCGACATCTACGCGGCCGCCGAGATCGCGCCACCGAACTTCGACGAGCTGACCCCGGCGATGCTCGCCCAGGCGCAGCACTCGTCCAACCCGCACCTGGCGATCGAAGCCCTGAGGGACGCGATCCTGGCCGAGTCCGTCCGCTCCTCGGGTGCCAGCCTGGTCCGGCAACGAGCGTTCAGTGAGCGCCTCACCGCATTGATGCTCCGCTACACCAACTCCCAGCTGACCGCCGCCGAGGTGCTGATCGAGCTGTACGAGATGGCCAAAGACATAGCCGCCGAAGCCAAGCGCGGCGAACAGTTCAACCCGCCCTTGGCCCCGGACGAACTGGCCACTTACGACGCCATCGCCGACAACGAGTCCGCCCTGGACGTGCTCGGTCAGGACGTGCTCGCCGAGATCGCCCGCCAGTTGGTCGCGCTGATGCGGGCCGACGTCAAAACCGACTGGACCGTCCGAGAAGACGTCCGAGCCTCCCTGCGGGCCAAGATCAAGCGACTCCTGCGCAAACACAAGTACCCGCCCGACCAGACGGAGGGTGCGGTCAAGCAGGTCATCGAGCAGATGGAGCTCCTTGCGCCGCGGGTGGGCTCTCGCGCCTGAGCCCAGCCCAAGCCCAAGGGGGCTCTATTGGCCGAGCCCGCCGGTTCGGACTGGCCCACGGGTGTACTGGCAGGGTCTCCCTGCGGCCGGTGGTCAGCCCTAGCGTGGTCATCATGGCGAGGATCCGCACCTCACGAACCGTGCCGAGTTGTCGTCTCATCGGCGTCGGGGTTCCCCGCTGTCCGCCCCTCGCCCACCGCGAGCCCATCAACGCAAGGAGATAAGCATGGAGCGACTCCCCAAAGCCCCGACCACCAAGGCGCCCGCCGACGCGTTCACCGGCGACGTCTACTTCGACGCCACCCTGCGCGGCGTCGAACCGTCCCGGATCCGCGTGTACAAAGTTCGCTTCACCCCTGGTGCCCGAACGGCTTGGCACAAACACACCTGCGGCCAAACCCTGCACGCCACCGACGGCGTGGGCCTGGTCGTCACCGCGGAGACGGTGATCGTGCTGCGCGAGGGACACAGTGTGGACGCCACCCGATGAGTGGCACTGGCACGGAGCCGCCCCGGAGAACTTCATGGCGCATCTGGCCATGTGGGAAGGCCCCGACCCCGCCCTCGACCTGCTCGAAACCGTCTGGGGTGAGCACGTCACCGACACCGAGTACGCCGCCGCGTCCGCCCTCATCTAGACGGACGGCGCGGAAGTGGGCCGTCAGCCCGCGGCCGGCCCGCTACTGCGTCGGATCCGGGCCAGCCCGGGCACGACGACGAGTTGATAGGCAGAACCCGGCGAGTTCGTCGGCCGCTCCGTCGATGACCAGGGAATGGATGCCATGGCTCACGTTGGGCGTCTCGAATCCGATCGTGAAGCTTTGCCCCCGGATCACTCTGGCGGCGGTGCGCGGCCGGTAGCCAAGGCGCTCGATGGTCTCCTTGACCCGCTGGCGCATCGCCGGGCTGACCCCGTAGGCGTTCCGGATGACCTTGGAGACCGCGCCGCGCGATACACCGGCCGCCTCAGCCACGTCACGCAAGGCCGGGCGCCGCGGCGGCGTGACCTCCGTCCCTTCGATCACCAGGACACCTCTCCGTTCGCCCGACTCTCTTGGTGCCCTCAGAATGCCAGCAAGGCTGGCGTCATTCGCGCCCAACTCACAGCTTGGCAAACCAACGACAGGCGCAACCTGGGAGCGCGCGGTCGGAGTCTGTCAAGGTGAGTGCGCCGCGAACGACCCGGTAAGTAAGTCATCTCATTGATCCGCGGAGAGGGAGCTTCTAGCCTCGAGAGTGCCGCCGGCCGGGGGTCGACGTTGACTCAAGGAGGAGTGCCATGGGCAAGACATCAAAGGCGACCTCGACCTCGACCGAGAGCGTGCCGGGCTACGAAGGTCACTTCACCCAGATCGGCGATATGACTGTCGCCTACGAGACGTACACCGAGGACGCGGATCTGGCGCCACTGTTCGTTGGTCTTCCCGACGACCTGTGCCAAGCCGCGCACTACGGCTACGTGATCATGGGCAAGGTCGGCTTCCGGTACGCCGATGGATCGGTGGACGAGATCACGACGGGCGAGGCTTACGTTGCCACGCCCGGCCACACGCCCATTCTCTATGCAGGCACCGAAGTGGTTGAGTTCACCAACACCGAGCAGCTGAACCAGACGATGGCGGCCGTGACGAAGAACATGGAAGCCGCCGGAAGCTGAGCCGGGACGCGTTGCCACCACCAAGGCCCCGGCTCGCCGCGCCGTCGATCCCGGGGTTGTTGAGACGCGGACGTGAAAGCGCGCTCGGGATGAACCACTGCGTCACCGAGGGAAACGTCTCGACGTAAATGAGCACAATTGCGCCTTCGGCCCTCGTGGGCCGATCCTTATGCTGACGCCCGAGGGTTATTCCGAAGGTGTTGGACTAGCCCCGGCTTCGGGGCTTAGGTACGGGCGCACGTCACGTTGAACTTGGCCGTGGGCTTGGGGGCTCCTTCTGAGGGGGCTTTTGATGGGCAATCAGGACACGTCAGCGGGATCACCGGGTCAACTTCAGGTGAGGTCGTCAGCGACGGGGCAGGTCTGGCGCATCCAGCCCGGGGAAACCGCGGACCTACGCCGCGACCCGAAAGCCCGCATCGCCCTGCAGCATCCCAACGTCGCCCCCGCGTCCCACGCCATCGTCAAGGTCAGCGACGGCCAGTGGTGGCTCATCGCCGATCCGGCCGGTCCTGGCCTCTACCTGGGCGGGCGCCGGATACCGGCACTGATCCTGGACGGCCATCACGTGGTCGGCATCGGCACAGCGGTCGCTGGTGAAGAACTGGAGTTCGATCTCCTGCCAACCGGGGTTCCGCTCGGCATTCCCCCTCAAACGCCTCCCCGGGCGGTTCAAGCTGGACCACGCCCGGCCACGGTCACGCACACTCCACCCGTGTCAGCGGGAACGCCGGTGCACCCAACCATCGCCACGGCACCCGTGCCCGGCCAAGGCAACTTGCTCCAAACCACGCTGCGGCGAAGAGGCGTCCTGCCGGTCGCCCTGGTGGGAGTGGCGGTTCTCGCTGTGGTCGCGGTCCTCATGGGCAACGGGGCCGGTCCGGGTGGTTCCACCGGCCTGGCAGCCGCCAAGCGGGCGACCGTGAAGCTCGCCATGGTCGACTCTCAGGGCAAGCTTGTCGGCAGCGGCTCCGGCGTCATCGTCGACGAGACGGGGCTGATCCTGACCAATGCGCACGTGGCGGCACCCAAGTCCATCGGACAGGGCTACCTCTACGGTGCCGTTGCCGCCGCCGAACCGGAGGTCAGTCACGTGTTGGTCGGCGTCGTGGGCGCCCGAGACGACGAGCCCGTCTCCTACGCCTACCGTGCCACCACTGTTTCCCTGGACGGCTATCTCGACCTGGCCGCCGTCCGAGTCACCAGCACCGCTGACGGCGGACCGCTGCCCGCCGACTTCGAACTGCCCGTGATCCCGATGGGCGATAGTGGGACGCTGGCCACCGGTGATCCGTTGACGATTCTCGGCTTCCCCGGCATCAGCGGGTCGGACTCCCTCACCGTGACCACGGGAGTGGTGTCGACCTTCAGCCCTGATGCTCGGCTGGCCAGTACGCGCGGCTGGGTCGACACCGACGGACGGGGTGCCCCAGGGAACTCCGGAGGGCCGGTCGTTGATGCGAATCACCGACTGATCGGCATTTTCTCGCAGTCACGACCCGATCGGACGTCACCGGTCGTCTCGGGGCGGTTCAGGCCGATCGAAGTGGCCGCTGACGTCCTGACCCGTGGTGCCGCCGGTCAGGCCGGCGACGCAGGAAGCAAGCACCTTCCGGACGTAGCCTCGGTCTCCGGAGTGGCGGCCGGCTGGGGCCTGAAGGAGCGGTCCCGCTGTTCCACACCGGACGTGATGACCTCCGCAGCCGAGGCGCCCCGCATCATCAGGGCAATGTTCACCGTCTCCGGGGTCAGCGATGACACGATCCTGTTCCTCGCGGTTCGTGACTCCGAGGGACGCTACCTCGATCCCACCGACCGCCACGACACGAGGTGGGCCCCCACGGCCGCCAACCGCACCTGCGCCCTCTTCGACCTGTTGACTCCGAGCGAGGGCAGATTCACCGCCGAACTGTGGACGGACCCGGCCGGCCCGCGTCCGGTGGCTCAACTCGACCTGGCGTTCAGCCAGGTGAGCGCCGGCGAGGATCCGGGGACCGGTGGCACGACGCCCGGGCTGTGCACCGCCAACCTGAGTCCGACCAGCTGGTACAACGCGCCCAACGGCGTCAGTGTCAACGTTGACGCCGCCCTCGGAGCGGACGGCCAACCCGTGTTGCCCGCAGGACGCGCCCAGTTCGTCCAACCGTTGGGCGACGCCGGCGGACACGCCGACGCCGGCTCCGCCGATCAACAGGCCCGAGCCGCGGTGAAGCCCCAGCTCTCGGTCGGTCGATTCCCCGGATTCGTCTCCCAGCGCTGGCTCGTCGTCCTACGCGAAGGGCGGTATTACGCGGTGCACGGGCAACACATCCCGGTCGCAAAGATGGACGAGAACGGACGCGTCGTGACCTACCCCCAGCCCTGCCTGCTTCGCCCCGGCGACGCCACCCTCGTTTCCTGGCACGCGATCTTCCGCGACAACGGTGGAGTGAACTGGCAATACGACTTCGTGAATGGCGCCGGTACGTGGACCAGGCTCGGGTAGGCGTCCGACTCGGCCGCATCGCGCGTGCTTGCGGGCAGTCACTCCAGCGCGGGGATGATCACGCCGGTCACCAGCGGGTACAGGTCTTCTTCGGCCATCGGGTAGGCCGGGTTGTTGGCCGAGGAGATCACGGTCACCATGTGCTGATCGGGCACGATCGCGATCAAGTGACCCTCTGCCCCGCGGGCTGTCAGCACCAGGTGTCCGTTCCAGGAGAACAACCACCAAAGCAGTCCGTAGTCGACTCGGCGATCACCCGGGCTCATGACTTCACGAATCCAGTCCCTGGGCAGTAGCTGTTTCCCCTCCCAAACGCCGCCGTACAGGTACAACTGGCCGATCTTGAGCAAATCGGGTGGTGTCAACCGGAGCCCGAACGCTCCCAGGGAAATGCCTTGGGGGTCAGTGGCCCAGCCGAAGCGTGCACGTCCGAACTCCCGGTTGTCGATCAGGAGTGGTTTGGTGAAAGCCGGACGCGTCGTGATGCCGAGAGGGTCGAAGAGCCTCTCGCGGGCATAGTCCAGGATGTTCCGGGGACGGTCAGGGTTGGCCCTCCTCAGGGCGGCTGACAGGACGGCCGCGACCAGGTGGCTGCTGGCGTTCGACAGCTCGAAGGCGCTCCTGCCCTCGATCACCAATCCGGCCTTGAGGAGGTCGTCGACGACGTTCCCGCGGGAAGAATACGGGGCGGTGACCGGATCGGACGCCGGGTCGGCGAACCGCGTCGACATGGTCATCAGTTGTCGGAGAGTGACGGAGGCGACCGCGCGCGACATCGCTCCCCGGTGCTCGGGGAGCAGGCTGGCGAGGTCCGCCTCCAGGCTGGTGATGACCCCCTCGCCGAGGGCGATCCCGACCAACGTCGACAGCACGCTCTTGGTCACCGACCAGACGTGAGTCGTGTCGTCGGCCGTGAAGCCGTGTCGGTAGTGCTGGATTCGGGTTTTGCCCTCCACGCTGACCAGGACGGCGCGCACGTTGTCCAACGACACCGATCCGGTGTTGATCTTTGCCTCGATCGCCGCCTCCACAGCGACGAAGTCGAACGGCGGCTTGGGCACCGCGCGCGGACGGTCGCCCGGCCCGGGCGTGGCACAGGACGTGAACGCCGCCACGGCCAGCGAGAGCAACACCACCAGGATCCGCCGGCCCAACCGCAGGTGCCTGGATCGCCCGACCCCCGACGAGGCGAAGCCGAGGCCACGTTCTGTTGAGCCAACGCGACCAGCGTCGGTGTGACCCGAGCGGCACGCCTGGCAATTCACCATAATCAACGAGTGTTGCCCTTTGACGGACCCTTCACAAGGCTCGCCAGATCCCTGCAAGCACGTCTGGCCGGGTGTGCCTGGCCAGCCGTGCTTGCTCAGTCGGGGCGAGCCTCAGATCTTGAGGTCCCGGCGCAGTTTGTCGACGTGCCCGGTGGCCTTCACGTTGTACTGAGCAACGGAGATCGTCCCGTTCCCGGCGGCGTCCACGTCGACCACGAAGGTCGAGCGGATCACGCCCTGGATCTCCTTGCCGTACAGCATCTTCGTGCCGAACGCGCCGTAGGCGGTCAGGGTCTCCTTTGTCGGATCGCCGAGCAGCGGAAACGCGAGGGATTCCAGGGTTCGGAACTTGGCCAGCTTCTCGGAGGTGTCGGGGGAGATCCCCACCACCTGGTACCCGGCGGCGGCGATGTCGGCCAGGGCGGCGGTGAAGTCGATCGCCTGGGTCGTGCAGCCCGGGGTCATGGCTGCGGGGTAGAAGTACACGATGACTCGTCGACCGGCAAAGTCGGACAGCGACACCGGAGCGCCGTCCGCGTCGGGGAGGGTGAACGAGGGGGCGGCATCGCCAACCGAGAGTGTGCTCATGGGATGGCTCTACCCGCGGCTCGGGGGCTAGGGAGGAGCGGACTTCAGAACACGACCCAGGGAGAGCGCGATGGCCGCCACGCGGACCAAGGCCGATATTGCAGCCGAGATCGCTGCCGCACGCGGACGGCTGGCCGGCAACGTCGAGGGGTTGATCAACCAGGTGCACCCCAAGGCCGTTGTGCAGCGCGGGATCGATGATGCGCGCAGCTTCGCCGCCGCTGAGTACGCCAGCGCCCGCTCTCAGTTCATCGATGCCCAGGGTGCCCTGCGCCTGGATCGGATCGGTCTGATCGCGGGCGCGGTCGTCGGCACGGTCACCTTCTTGCTGCTGGTTCGCTCGTTGGTGGGCCGAAGCCGAGCCTGAGCTGCCCTTGGAAGGCAGGAGCGCGTCCAGCAAGTGCTGGGTCGGTGCATAGGGCTTTGATTTTTGCGTCGTTAGCCTGTGATTTCGCATGGCGTTTGCTAAAGGTCGCTTCTTGATAACGATGCCCCGTGGGCGTAGCGCGTAGTCAGCCCGAGAGTTAGGCTCCGGGGTGACGTCCCCGACGGGGGGACTATTCACACAGAAGTGAGGACTATATGTCTCATGCACGCACAGCGCGGCGCGTGCTCGCAGCGACGCTTTCAGTGGGCGCCCTGCTGGTGACCGCCGCTTGTTCGTCGGGTACCACCACGCCTTCGGCCGGCGGTTCGGCCAGCGCCTCGGGCACCGATTGGACCAAGAAGGGTCCGATCACTTATGCCCAGGGCAAGGACACGTCCGGCAACCTCAAGGGCGAGATCGACGAGTGGAACGCTGCCAACCCGAACGAGATGGTCACGTTCCGTGAGCTTCCCGATTCCGCCGATGAGCAGCGCGCCCAGATGATCCAGCGTGGTCAGGCCAAGAGCGGCGAGTTCACCGTGATGTCGGTTGACGTCGTGTGGACGGCAGAGTTCGCGGCCAACGGCTGGCTCGAAGAGCTGCCGGCCGACAAGTTCCCGACCACCGGGTACCTCAAGGCCGCGGTCGATTCGGCGACCTACTTCAACAAGCTGTACGCCTACCCCAGCAGCTCCGACGGTGCGTTCCTGTACTACCGCAAGGACTTGCTCGACGATGCCGGCGTTATGGCTGCGCCCACCACGTGGGACGAGATGAAGGCCGCATGTGACAAGGTTCTGGCCAAGAACAAGAGCATGTCCTGCTACGCCGGTCAGCACCAGAAGTACGAGGGTCTGACCTGCAACATCGCCGAGGCCGTGAACTCGGCGGGCGGTGCGTTCCTGACTCCCGATGGCAAGCCTGCGGTCAACACCGATGCCGCCATCGCCGGCGTGCAGTGGATGGTGGATGCCTTCAAGACCGGCTTGATCCCCAAGGAAGCGATCACCTGGAAGGAAGAGGAGTCTCGGACGGCGTTCCAGACCGGCAAGATCGTCTTCCTCCGCAACTGGCCCTACGTGTACAACATCGCCAGCAAGGACGCGAAGTTCAAGGACAAGTTCGCCATGGCTCCGCTGCCCGGCAAGACCGGCCCCGGCGTCTCGACTCTTGGTGGCCACAGCTTCGGCATCTCGAAGTTCGCTGACAACAAGGGCACCGCGTTGGCGTTCGTCACCTGGATGAACACCAAGGAGAACCAGATCCGCCGTCTGACCACCGCTTCCAACGCCCCGGTGCTGGAGGAGTTGTACGACGACGCCGCGCTACAGGCCAAGTTCCCCTACCTGAAGGTCCTCGGCGACTCGATCCGCGCAGCGGCTCCGCGTCCCAAGGCCGTCAAGTACGGTGACGTGACCCTGGCCATCCAGGACGCTACCTACGCCGCGCTGCAGGGACAGAAGGACGCTAAGACCGCCTTCACCGAGCTGCAGACCAAGCTGGAAGCCCTGACTCAAGGCTGATCAACCTGCGGTTGTCTCGGGGTGGCGGAATCTTTCGTCACCCCGAGACGCTCCTAGGTGCCCCTCAATGAAGGAGGTATGCGGTGGCTGCAGCTAGCTCAGCGGTAACCGAAAAGCGCAAGAAGAATCCTCTCAGCGATGGTCAAGGGACCCTCGCTGCACTCCTGATCTCGCCCACGATGGCCGTCATTCTGTTCGTCGTGGGCATTCCGATCCTCATGTCTTTGCGCGAATCAGTGTTCCGCAAGGACACGGCGATCGATCCCAACACCGGTCTGATCCCCGAAGGCGAAACCTTCGTGGGCTTGGGCAACTTCACGGCGATCTTCACCAACCCGCAACTGGTTCCCGGCGTGTGGGGAACCCAGGACCGTCTGGTCAATGCGTTCTGGAACACCACGTTCTTCACCGTTGTCTGCGTGATCGCCGAAACCATTCTTGGTGTGGCGATGGCACTGATCATGGCCAAGGCGTTCAAGGGCAAAGGCCTCGTTCGGGCCGCCATTCTGGTGCCTTGGGCCATTCCGACGATCGTCTCGGCTCGCATGTGGGGTCTGATCTTCGACGGTGAAGGGGTGATGAACCGAATCGTGGGCCAACAGATTCTGTGGCTCGCGGACGGTCCACAGTCGCAGTGGGCGATCATCATCTCCGACGTCTGGAAAACCGCTCCCTTCATCGGGCTGCTCACCCTCGCGGGCTTGCAGACGATTCCGGGTGAGGTCTACGAGGCGGCGAAGGTGGACGGCGCCAATGCGTGGCAACAGTTCACTCGGATCACGCTGCCGATGGTCAAGCCGGCGCTGGTGGTGGCGGTGCTCTTCCGCACCCTCGACACCATGCGCATGTTCGACCTCCCCATGGGAATGATCGGCCAGGGCAAGTACTCGGTCGAGACCATCTCCATGTTTGCCTACATCGAGAACAACGCCCTGCGCTACGGTGCGGCGGCGGCGTACTCGTTGTTGTTGTTCCTGTACATCGTGTTCATTGCGTTCCTCTTCGTGAAGTTCCTTGGCGCCGACGTGGTCGGCGACGACGAACTGAAGGCGATCGCTGAGCAGCGCAAGCGCCAGAAGGCCGCCGCCAAGGCCGCCGGAACGACGCCTGCTCTGGCCAAGAGCACCGTCACCTCGGGGAGCTCATCATCATGAGTACTGCAACTACCACTGAGCAAGCTCACGTCAGTGCAGCCGAACTCGCGAAGCTCAACAAGCCGACCCGGGACGGAAAGTACTGGGCGGGTCTGATCGGCACCATTGCGGGGATGAGTTTCATTGTCATCTACTGCATCCTGCCCTTCTATTGGATGATCGTCTCCGCTCTGCGGCAGCCGACGGACGGCCGGAGCACGGACTTCCTGCCCAACCCGCCCTCGTTGGCGAACTTCGGGGCTGTGTTCGATCCCCGCAACCAGTTCGGGATCGCCCTGGTGAACTCGTTGGTGGTCTCGCTGACCACGACGCTGCTCACCCTGGTGTTCGGCATCCTCGCCGCCTACGCCTTGGCGCGGCTGCGTTTCTGGGCCAAGGGCCTGGTGCTGAGCATCATCATCGCCTGTTCGATGTTCCCCGGGATCACGTTGCTGATCCCGCTGTTCAAACTGTTCACCGGAAACTACCCATCGTTCCCGCTGAACTGGATGAACACCTACCAGGCGCTGATCATCCCGACGCTCTCCTTCGGCCTGCCACTGTGCGTGTGGAACCTGACGGCGTTCTTCCGTCAGCTCCCGGTCGAACTGGAGCATGCGGCGATGGTGGACGGCTGCACTCCGGGCCAGGCCTTCGTGAAGGTGATCCTTCCGCTGGCAGCACCCGGTGTGTTCACCACGGCGATCATCACCTTCATCGCGGTCTGGAACGACTACATGATCGCGTTGCAGTTCGGCACCTCGCCTGAGATGTACACCGCGATCGTGGCGGTGTCGAAGTTCACCGGCCAGTACGGCTTCGACACTCCTTGGGGAACGATCATGGCGGCCGGTGTGTTGATCACTGTTCCGCTGCTGGTCGGCGTGCTGATCTTCCAGCGTCGCATTGTTGCCGGCCTCACAGCTGGTGGCGTCAAGTAACTCCAAGCAAGAACTCTTGGGGCGTCCGGTTGATCCGGGCGCCCCTTGGGCTTGTTCAGGCACTTTCTGGTCGTGCCGCCGCTCCCCGTTTCTGACCGCGTCGGGAAGCGCGAAACGCAAAGGCCCTCGGTGAAAACCGAGGGCCTTTCGTGATGTGCGCCGCCAGGGACTCGAACCCCGAACCCGCTGGTTAAGAGCCAGCTGCTCTGCCAGTTGAGCTAGCGGCGCGCGAGTCCAAACTCTAGCAAAACGACCCGCCGGAGGCGAAATCGACGGCCTAGCCAGACGCTGTCTTAGGCGCGCAACCCTTGGCGGCGGACGAAGGCAACCCGCTGCCGATGCAACTCATCGACCTCGGGCCGCGGCAGGGGCTCCAGCGTGCGCTCCAGGGCAACCTCTAGCACGTGGTCGGCCAGGGCTGCGTTGCGCGCCAGTACAGGACCGTGCGGGTAGGTGCCGATCACCCGGCCCTGGACGGCGCCCTCGGTGCCGTCATCGGCGTTGCCGATGCCGAGCTCCACCTGGGCCAGCGGGGTTGCCCCCTGGCCGAGGTAGGTGAAGCCGCCGTGGTTCTCGAACCCTGTGATCAGCGTCTCGCTGCCGTCGGGCCGCTGCCAACGGGTGAGGATCTCGCCCACAGCGCGCTCCGTGCCGCGGCGCGTGGTCACATCCAGCAGACCGAGGCCCTCAATCACCTCGTCCCGCTCACCCACGGTGAAGGTCTGCCCGCAGATCTGGTACCCGGCGCAGACGGCGAACAAGGCCGCGCCGTTCTCCAGGCCTCGGAACAGGTTGCCGTCGGCCTTGAGTTCACGCACCGCCGAGATTTGGGCCGCATCTTCGCCGCCCCCGAGCAGGTACACCGAGCCGGTGGCGGGCAGTGGCTCACCGGGCTCGACGATGGTCAGCGTGGCGTCGATCCCCCGCCATTCAAGACGCTTGAGCAGCACCATCGCGTTGCCCCGGTCACCGTAGATGCCGAGCAGTGATTGGTAGACCAGAACGATCTCGACCGGACGACTCATCGCAGGCCCGCCAGCTTCAGCAGCTTCTGGAAAGGGGTGTAGGTGGCGATCAGGTCGATCGCGCCGGGTGGTGAACCGGATCTGCGAGGTGCGCCTCCGGCGGCGCTGATCGCCTCCCGCAGGTCGGGCACCGCCACATGCTCCACGCCGGCGTAGCTGAGCCGCACCGCGAGGTCCTGAGCGCGCGGACCGGTGGCGATCACCGTGCGTCCGGCGAGTTGTTCATACTCGACGTCCCAGAGCCACGAGACGTCCTTGCCGTCGGCGGCGACCGAGTCGATCGCCAGGATCACCGGATCGCTCGCCGCCAGGGGCAAAGCCTCGGCCCAGCCGGCGGGGTTCTTCGCCAGCAGAAGGCGGACGGTCGTCCCAGCGAAGGTGGCGGACGCGAACCGTCCGGCGGGCGCGGTCACCGTCCGCATTCCCATCACGGCGACGGACGGATCGACCCCGAACTCGATCGCCGCCGCCAACGCGCAGGCGGCGTTGCTCACGTTGAACGAGCCGGGGACCTGCAGTTCGGGGGTCACGATGCTGCCATCGGGCAACCTGATCGAGCCGTCGCCCACCACGTAGCTGGCGGGGGGCTGGGTCAGTTCGCAGCCAGGGCAGTCCCAGGTTCCGTTATCGCCGTCGCTCTGGTTGACCCGGCGCAGCACTGTGCCGCAGGCCGGGCACAGGGCAGCGTCGGCGTTCCACAGCGTGGCCGTGTTCACCCAGATGACATGCGCCGCCGTGCCGGCGGCCCAGACGACCAAGGGGTCATCGGCATTGGCGATCACCGTCGGCCCGGCCTCCCCGGCCCGCTCCAAGGCGATCCGCCAACTGCGGCCCAGCGCCTTGATCTCATGGTGTCGGTCGAGCTGATCGCGGCTGAAGTTGAGCAGCACCAGAATCTCCGGACGGCCGTGGGCGATCATGTCGGAGACCACCCTCTCGTCCGTCTCCAGCACGGCGATGTCGGCTCGACGGGCCTGGCTGAGCGCCGAAGCGATCCCGTAATGCAGATTCGCCCCGTCGGCGTTGGTCACCATTCGCCCGGACTCTCCGCCGAGCCCGGCGCGGATCGCCGCCGCCAGCAGATGGGTGGTGGTGGTCTTGCCATTGGTGCCGGAGACGGCCACGATCCGGCGTCCCCGGACGAGCAGACTGAAGGCCTGAGGCTCAATCCTGGTCAGGACCTGACCTCGGATCGAGGCCCCCGATCCCTTGTTGGCCAGGCGGGAGGCGAAAGCGGCCACATTTCCGGCGACGGTGGCCAGCTCGAGGCGCAACCGGACTGCCAGGGGCAGTGCGGCCGGTGTGGCTCGACGGGCCAGGGTCGCGGAGATCATGACGCCTATTCTGCCCGGCCGGGCCCGGCGTTGTCGGCCCCGCGCCCGGCAAGATGTCGATGAGGCCGGATACTTGGCCGTCCGTCCCGCCCCGGTGGACGTTCGCCGCACCCGTCGTCCGATCCAGGGGCCGGCGTGCTCCCGAGCCCACGCGTAGTTCCAAGCGGCCCGCTGGCGGCGGGTCATCGGGGCCTGTGCCAGCAGCGGTGCGTCCCACTCAAGGCGGTCGGGGGCCAGCCCCAGGCCGCCAAAGCCGCCTGCGAGACCCGCTCGTGCCCGGCCTGATTGAGTGCAGCCGGTCCTCGTGCCACATCCGCCAGTCACGCAGCGACCGCATCGACCAGACGTCCATCACGTGGGCGCCCTGTCGGCGAGCCAGCGACCAGACGTTGGCGTTGAACGTCGCGCTGGCGGGGCGAGTCAGCCTGATAATGGGGAGTCCTTGCAGTCGACCTGAATGCCGAGCAGCACATCGATGCCCTCACCACGTAGGCGGGCGACCGCTTCCTCCAGCTTCGTGGCCAGGGCGTCCGGGTCAGCGCCCGGCCGCAGCATGTCGTTGCCCCCACCCCACAGGCTGACCAGGTCGGGGCGTAATGCCAGCGCCGGCTCGAGCTGCTCATCGATGATCTGGCCGAGCAGTCGTCCGCGGATGGCGAGATTGGCGTAACGGACGGGTTCCCCGCGACGATCGGCCAGGTGTTGGGCGAGTCGGTCCGCCCAACCGCGCATCCGGCCGTCCGGCAGTGCGTCGGCCAACCCCTCGGTGATCGAATCGCCGATGGCGACGTAGGAGGTCCACGGGGGGTTGGGGGTGCTGGTCAGGGAGTTCATCACGGCCATCATGCCGCAAGTTGCCAGGGTTTCGGTGGGGTGAGTAACGGGACTTGAACCCGCGACCCCCTGGACCACAACCAGGTGCTCTACCAGCTGAGCTATACCCACCACGTCCACCGCAACGCCTCAAGGGCGCACGCCAGTTTAGCCAGAAATGCCAAGCGGGAGGAAATCAGTACGTTGCCTCACCGAAGATGCCCGCCTGATCAGCGTCCTGGCTGATGGCGGTGAACTTCTCGGTCCTGGGCGTGCATCAAGGCGTATGCGGCGTTGAGGGCCGGTTTCCCAGTTCGGGAGGCTGGTGGCGGGGGTCTTCCGGCCGGGGGGGGGGGCGGGGGGCGGCGGGGGCGGGCCCGGGGGGGGGTCGACCGAGCTTTCGCGCCAGGTCGCGAACCCCAGGGCCACGGCTCCGGCGGCCTGTGGTCAGTCGTTCTCGTCCTCGGCGGGCTGGGACGGATCTGCCAACGCGGAGGTGATCGCCCCTTGATGCAGGGCCGCGATCGCCCGGAGCTGATCCGTGGCCAACCCCGGGGGATTCACGAACAGGGCCTGACGGTAGTAGCGGAGCTCCTCGATCGATTCCGCGATGTCGGCCAGCGCCCGATGATTACCGGACTTGGTCGGGGTGTTGTAGTAGACCCGGGGGAACCACCGCCGGGCCAGCTCCTTGATGCTGGAGACATCGACGTTGCGATAGTGAACGTGGGCTTCCAGGGTCGGCATGTCGCGGGCCAGGAACGTGCGGTCGGTGCCGATCGTGTTGCCGGCCAGGGGTGCGCGACGGGGCTCGGGAACGTGGGCGCGGATGTACTCCAGCACCTGCGCCTCGGCTGTCTCCATGTCGACGCCGGAGTCCAGCAGTGCCAGCAGGCCGGACTTCTCGTGCATCGTCCGGACGAAGTCACCCATCTGGGCCAGGGCTTCAGCGGACGGCTTGATGATCACATCAATACCGGAGCCGAGGACGTTCAGATCGGCGTCGGTGACGAGGGCGGCCACTTCGATCAGTGCGTCCGACTCGAATTGAGTCCAGTCATCTCACAATCGATCCACACCAGCTGCTCACCCACGGCCCACACTCTAGACCTGCCCGTGGGGGACTGACGGATCGGCTCCCGCTGGTTACCCTTTGTCCAGGGCAATCGGCGCCCGCAGGTCGTGAGGAGTAAGGAATGAGCAGTGTTGCTGATCTGGAGGACCTTCAGCCCGATCAGGACGACAATCTGCGCGAGTTCATCGACAAACTGATCGCCCAGGGTTATCGAGTCGCGGACAGTCAGAGCCCCGATCCTGAACTGATCGACCCGGGCGGCCGTGCGGTGGAGACCTGGCGCGAGGATTACCCCTACGACGAACTGATGTCTAGGGAAGAGTACGAGCAGCAGAAGTATCTGCTTCAGATCGAGCTGCTGAAGCTGCAGTACAACGGTCAGGACAACGGACTGCGGCACATCATCTTGTTTGAAGGCCGCGACGCAGCCGGCAAGGGCGGCACGATCAAGCGCTTCACCGAACATCTCAACCCCCGCGCGGCCCGGGTGGTGGCGCTGAACAAGCCGACCACCACCGAGTTGGGCCAGTGGTACTTCCAGCGCTACATCCAGCACTTCCCGACCCAGGGTGAGATCGTGCTGTTCGACCGCTCCTGGTACAACCGGGCCGGTGTGGAGCGGGTGATGGGATTCTGCAACGACGAGGACTATGAGGTCTTCATGCGCCAGGTGCCCGAGTTCGAGCGGATGATCATCGATGCCGGAATCCACCTGACCAAGTTCTGGTTCTCGGTCACCCAACGGGAGCAGCGGACGCGTTTCGCGATTCGCCAGATCGACCCGGTGCGGCGCTGGAAGCTCTCCCCGATGGATCTGGAGTCGCTCGATCGTTGGCAGGCCTACGGTGCCGCCAAGGACGTCATGATCGCCCGCACCGACACCGACCATGCCCCGTGGATCACCGTGCGCAGCAACGACAAGAAGCGGGCTCGGATCAACGCCATGCGGGCCTTTCTGCACCAGTTTCAGTACGAGGGTCGGGACAACGCGGTCGTCTATCCGGCCGACCCGCTGATCGTCCGTCGCGGACGGGATGCCCTGGACGACTAGCGCTCAGGCTCGTCCCGGCGCTCGATAGAGTAGGTATTCTCCGAGCCCCCGTAGCTCAGGGGATAGAGCTGGAGCCTTCTAATCTCTAGGTCGCAGGTTCGAATCCTGCCGGGGGCGCTTAGGGAAGCGCTGATCAATCATGTCCCGGCCGCGTCCTCGCTCGGAACAGCATTAATCAGCACTTCCTTAGTTCGTGGCCCGCGTCGTCATGGCGGACGTGCCTCGCTGTGGCCACACCAGGACTCCCAGCGTGACCCAGGCGACGGCGGGGAACACGAACACGGGCGACAGGAAGATGGTGGTCAGCCCGCCCAGGACGAGCACGAGCCCCGACCACCAGCTGATTTCCTTGGCGCGCACCAGATCCCAGCTCAGCAGGCCCAGGCCCACAGTGAACAGCAGCGACACCAAAGCTTGCGTTGCGCCGCTGGCGTTGGAGCCGACGAAGCCGGTGGCATCTTCGAAGGTGACCGCGTAGGAGCCCCACGGGAAAGCCCAGAACTCGGCCACGGTGGCCAGGATCAACAGAGCGCAACCACCCAGGCTGGCTGCCGCTGCCACTCGTCCGCTCGGACGGGCTGTCCCTCGCCGCTGAATCAAGGCGACCAGGGCAGCGCCGACGAGCAGCAACGGCAGGACCACAAGCTTGCCGGAATCCATCCAGGTCATCCCGAGGACGAGGTTCATCTCGTTGTCCTGGGTGGCCCCGTGCGCGACGATCTGGTGACTCCAGATGAGCAGCCACAGCACGGCCGCGAGCACGCTGCCTGGACCAGCCCACTGTTTCAACACGCGTTCATTCTGTCGCGCGGGAGGTTCCCTCGACCTCGGATGACGGGCAGCAGGATTGCCACTCTTCATTCCCGCGCCAACGCGCCCGCCCGCCAGCGTGCCGCGGTGGCCAGGGGTGGACGGGGGCGTCCGGATTGAATGTCAGGGCGGGCCAGTACCCTGTGCTTATGTCAGCGGACTCGATCGCCCAGCACCGGCGGGCGCTGAACGGCATCCCAGAAGCTCCCGTAGACGATCGGCCTCTGGTCGAGGGTCTGTTGCGCAGCAGGTGGACGTGGATCACCGTGGTCTTCACGCTGATGTTCGCGGCAGCGCTGATCGATCAGTATCGGATGATGACGGCCGACATTCCGGTCAGGGACGGGGTCGTCCCGGGGATGAACGCCTCGGCGATCCGCGAAGCCTTCGGCTATGCGCTGCCAACCCTGATCTTCTGGATCGTGGTCTTCCTGATCGCTGATCGCTTCCGGCCACAACGGCTGGTGATCTGGTGGCTCTCCCTGGGTTGGGGCGCGTGTGTGGCCACCTGGGTGTCGGTCTACGCCAACACCTGGGCGGCCGAACAGCTGCAGATTTCCGGCAACGGAGACCCTGCGACGGGGGCTCGGGCCGCGATCTATGTGGCGCCCTTCGTGGAGGAGGCAGCAAAAGCCACCATCCTGTTCTGGATCGCGATGCTGGTTCGCCACCAGGTGGTCACCAAACTCAACGGGATCGCCCTGGCGGGCTTGTCCGCCGCCGGGTTCGCCTTCACCGAGAACATCATCTATTACGCCCGGGCGATCATGTACTCCGCGCAAACCATCGAGGTCGGCGACGCCCAGGCGGCCGTGCAACAGCTGGTGTGGTTGCGCGGCGTGTACACCGCTTTCGGTCACCCGCTGTTCACGATGATGACGGGCGTGGGCTTGATCGTTGCTCTACGTACCCACAGCAAGGTGGTGCGGGTCCTCGCCCCGGTGGTCGGGTTCCTGGCAGCGGCCTTCCTGCACATGGTGTTCAACTCCCAAGCAACCTTGTCCCAGGGCGCCGGGCAGCTGCTGATGTACTTCGGTGTGGCTCTGCCCCTCGTCCTCTCAGCGGTGGTCTACGCAGTCCGGCAGCTGTTCAACGAAGCCGCTTTGATCCGGGCGCGACTTATCGACTACGTCCGGATGGGGTGGCTGACCCCCACCGATCCCGAGGTGTTCTCCAAGCAGCGCCTGCGGCTTCGCGCTCTGGCGGTCGCGGCGACTCGCGGTTGGGTCGTGTTCACCGCCACGGTCACGTTGCAGCGGACGCTGACCGAGCTGGCTTACCTGCGGGACGCCGAGGTCAAGGGCTTGGTTGATGACGCCGGGCAGGCTCGCTCGCTTGAGCTGCTGGGTGCCGCGCGGTCCCTTCGCGGGGTGGCGGTGGATGACCCCCGGGGTCAGAAGCTGAGCCTGCCCCGCTTCCGCAAACCCCGTCCGGGGGAGTTCCCGGCGCCGACCTACCCTGGCCCAGCCGGGATCGGCGGTAACTGGCCACCCCCGCCAGCCTCTGCACCACTAGGCTCTGCACCACTAGGATCGCAGGCATATTCAACCGTCGACCCGCGATGGGGCCCACCGGGTAGCTAGGAGTTGTATGAGCGCCAGCGATCTCGTCGAGGCGCTCGCTCGACTCCGGGGTGCGCTGTCGGGGGTACGTCTCCCGTTGACCCTGCCAGGCAGCGTCGAGGCCGGCCAGCGATCGCGGGAGATCGTTTCGCAGCTGGACGACTACATGCTGCCGCGACTGGGTCGGCTCGACGCACCCATGCTGGCGGTGATCGGCGGTTCGACCGGCGCCGGTAAGTCCACGCTGATCAACTCGATGATCGGCCGGGTGGTTAGCCGCCCGGGCGTGATCCGTCCCACGACGCGCTCGGCGGTGCTCGTGCATCACCCCGAGGACGGTATCTGGTTCACCTCGGATCGGATTCTGCCGGGCCTGGCGCGTAGCACTGAGGTCACGAACGACTCCCGGACCCTGCAACTCGTCGCCGAGCCGAGTCTGCCCCGCGGGTTGGCAATTCTGGATGCGCCCGATATCGATTCGGTGGTGGTCGAGAACCGGGTGTTGGCCGCTCAACTGCTCGCCGCAGCGGACCTGTGGCTGTTCGTGACCACGGCCGCTCGCTACGCCGATGCGGTGCCCTGGGAGTACCTCAATGCGGCAGCTGAACGCAGCGCTGCACTCGCGGTCGTGCTGCAACGGGTTCCGCCGGCAGCCATTGACGAGGTTCCCGGGCATTTGGGGCAAATGATGGCCGAGCGTGGCCTGGGGGGTTCGCCGCTGTTCGCGGTGCCCGAGACCGTCACTGATGGCGACGGACTGCTGCCGGACGCCGCCGCTGCGCCGATCCGCGAGTGGCTGGCAACGCTGGCTGCCGACGTGGCGTCACGGACGAGCGTGGTCCTCAAGACCCTCGACGGCGCGATCACCCATGTGGCTATCACGGCTCCCACGATTGCCGCGGCGGTCGAGGATCAGAGCGCCGCGATGGCCCAGTTGCGCACCGACGCGGAGAAGGCCTACATCGAGGCCGTCCGGACGATCGGAGTCCAAACCGCTGACGGCACGCTGTTGCGCGGCGAGGTGCTGGCCCGCTGGCAAGACTTCGTCGGGACCGGCGAGTTCTTCCGAGCCGTCGAACAGAAGATCGGCTGGTTACGGGATCGCCTGATGGCCTCGCTGCGCGGCGAACCCAGGCAAATCCATGAGGTGAAGTTGGCGGTCGAATCCGGGCTGGAGACGTTGGTCCGGGAGGAGGGCGAAGCGGCGGCGGAGCGGACGGAGGCCGCCTGGCAGGCGAACCCTGCGGGCCGCGAGTTGCTGTCCCGCACGACTCAGGAACTATCCCGCGCTTCTGCTGACTATCCGGCGAACACGGCTCGGGCGATCCGTGATTGGCAGGCCTACGTGATGGAGTTGGTCTCCTCCGAAGGTAGTTCGAAGAAGTCGACGGCTCGCTTCCTGGCCTTAGGCGTCAACGGAATCGGCGTCGCACTGATGATGGTCGTGTTCTCTCAAACCGCTGGGGTCTCGGGGGCCGAAGTTGGCCTCGCCGGTGGGACGGCAGTCTTGGCGCAACGCGTCCTGGAGGCGGTCTTCGGTGAGGACGCCGTCCGCCGCCTCGCCAAGCGCGCCAAAGTGGAGCTCGACGCCCGAATCGAGGCCCTGTTGGCCACGGAACTGATGCGCTACTTCCGTGAACTGGATGGCACTGGAGCCCGCCCCGAGCAAGCGGGCCTGATCCGAGGTGCGGTCCAGGGGTTGAACGCTGCCCGCGCAGGCGACCCGCGACTCACCCCACCCGAGGTGGCGGAGTTGAGCGGTGAACTGCTGCCCCTGGAGGAGGCCCCCGAAGCGGGCTGTGTTGGAGCCAGGTGCCCCAGGCCGGGCAACGTGTCGCCTTTTCTGGTGAGCACACGGTGGTGGCGCTGGCCGGAGCCACCGGCAGTGGCAAGTCCAGCGCCTTCAACGCCCTCTCCCGCACAGAACTGGCCGCGACCGGCGTTCGGCGGCCCACCACCGCCCAGCCCATGGCGGTGGCTTGGGGGACCCAGTTGCCGCATGACCTGCTGGACTGGCTGGAGGTCCCTCGCCGCCACTTGGTCGCCTCGGGTGCCGGTGAGTTGGCCAACCTGGTCTTGATCGACCTGCCCGACCACGACTCGACCGAGGTCGCCCATCGCCTCACCGTGGATCGCTTGGTGGAACTCGTCGACATGCTGGTCTGGATCGTCGACCCGCAGAAGTACGCGGACGGTGCCCTGCACGAGCGGTACCTGAAGCCGCTGGCGCCCTACGCCGAGGTCATGCTCGTGGTGCTCAATCAGGCCGACCGGCTCTGGGGCGATGAACTCGAGCGCTGTCTGGCGGACTTGCGCCACCTGCTGGATTCTGAGGGCTTGGCGAAGACGCCGATCCTGTCGATGTCGGCCACCGAGGGCATCGGAGTTGCCGAGGTCCGACACTTTCTGGCAGAAGTCGTCGCCACCAAGAAGGCCAAGAACACGCGCCTCTCCGCCGACGTTGACCGGGCCGCCGCCGCTCTGCGGGACGAGTTGGGCACAGCCCCGGCGGCCAAGGTGAGTCAGGATCAGCGTTTGGCCCTGACTGATTCCCTGGCGGACGCCGCCGGCGTCCCGATCGTGGTTGACGGGGTTCGGCAGGCGTGGCGCCGACGCGGTGCTATTGCCACCGGGTGGCCGTTCGTGAGTTGGCTTTCGGCCATGCGCCCCGACCCGCTGCGGGCGATCCGATTGGATCAACAGCCCCGCGAGCTATCGCCGACCGCGACCAGCCGGACGTCCTTGCCCGTCGCCAGTTCGGTGCAGAAGGCACGGGTCGACCGAGGTCTGCGTGAGTTGGTCGAGAGCGCCGGTGCGGGGTTGCCTCGCGGCTGGCTCGAGACCGTCCGTGCCGCGGCCCGCGACAATGAGCGGCAGCTGTTGGATCGCCTCGACCTAGCCATCGCGCAGGCCGACCTGGGTTTGGATCGCGGCCATGGGTGGTGGTCGGTGGTCAGGTTCCTGCAATGGGTGTTGATGGCCTGTGCCCTGGCCGGCCTGGCCTGGGGACTGGTGGTCCTGTTCGCCGGGTCGCTGCTCTTCCAAACCCCGCCGCCGGTGCTCTGGTGGAACCTCCCGGCCCAGTGGGTGCTGCTGGGAGGCGGTGTTCTCGGTGGCGGCCGGCTGGCGGCGCTCTCCGGGATCGGAGTGGACATCGGCGCCCGGCTGAAGGCTCGCTCAGCTGACGGTACCTTGCAGCACGCCGTCATGGCCGTGGTCGAGCGCGACATCGTGGCTCTTGTGGAGGCGGAGCTGGAGCGCTACCGAGCCGCCGTGCTGGCCGTCAGCAAGGCGTCCTGACAGGCAGTTGTACACAGGCGTGGATTTTGTCCACAGCGCGCAGATTGCTTGACCGGTTCCGGCGACTTCTCACCAGTGTGTGCTCACACAAACATTGGGAGGCGCCATGGAGGCATTCATCACCATCACCGGCAACGTCGGATCCGACGTCGAGATTCGGGCCGGCGGCAACAACGAGTGGGCATTCGCGAACTTTCGCGTAGCCTGCACCCCGCGATCGCGGGGTGCCGAGGGTTGGCAGGACGAGCTCACGATTTGGTATCGCGTCCGCTGCGGCTACGCCCTGGCCAACCACGTCAAGGCCTCGATCAGTCGGGGTGACCCGGTGATCGTGGTGGGGCGACTACGCGCCGTGTCCTGGGTCGACGCCGACGGGGTGACCCACACCCGGACGGAGATCGACGCTCAACACGTTGGGCATGACCTGACTCGTGGCACCGCGGAGTTCCGCCGGATGGCGCGGGCCGCCGAGCCGCCGAGCGAGTCAGCCCGAGGCGAGTTCGAAACCGAACCGGACGGGGTGGACGTCGAGCCAGGGCTGATCTCGGCGGGAGTTTGAGCCCGGTGCCCGACGAACTCCCGCGACAAACCCGGGTCGCTGGTCGAAAGACCGGCGACCCGGGGTCGGGGCGAGTCTGGAGCTCAGCCGCGGGTCAACCGGCGGTGGGTGCTCCGATGCGGACGGGCGGCCTCAACGCCAAGCCGGGCCACCTTGTGCTCCTCGTAGTCCGCAAAGTTGCCTTCGTACCAGAACCAGTTGGCCTCGTCGTCGCCATTGCCCTCCCAGGCCAGGATGTGCGTAGCAACCCTGTCCAGGAACCAGCGATCGTGGGAGATCACGACGGCACAGCCTGGAAACTCCAGCAGCGCGTCTTCCAGGGACTGCAAGGTCTCCACGTCGAGGTCGTTGGTCGGTTCGTCGAGCAGGAGCAGGTTGCCGCCCATTTTCAGCGTCAGGGCCAGGTTCAACCGGTTGCGCTCACCGCCGGAGAGGACTCCCGACAGCTTCTGCTGGTCGGGGCCCTTGAAGCCGAAGGACGCCACGTAGGCTCGCGACGGCATCTCGAAGCTGGCCACCTTGATGTGGTCCAAGCCGTCGGAAACGGCTTCCCAGACGTTCTTGGCCGGGTCGAGGCCGGAGCGGGACTGGTCGACGTAGGAGATCTTCACGGTCTTCCCCACGTCGAGCGAGCCGCGGTCAGGGGCCTCCTCGCCGGTGATCATCCGGAACAGCGTGGTCTTGCCGACGCCGTTGGGCCCGATGACGCCGACGATGCCGGCCCGGGGGAGGGTGAAGGAGAGGTCGTGCAGCAAGACGCGGTCGCCGAAGCCCTTGGTCAGCTTCTTGGCGCCGAGAACATCCGAGCCCAGGCGCGGGCCCGGTGGGATGTTGATCTCGTTCAGGTCTACGGCGCGGTTGCGGTCCGCCTCGGCCGCCAGTTCCTCGTAGCGGGCCAGGCGCGCCTTTGTTCTTGGCTTGTCGAGCCTTTCGGGCTGGCCCGCACCCACCCAGTTCGCGCTCCAGGATTCGAGCCCGCTTGGCGTCCTTCTTGCCTTCGATCTGCAGCCGGGAGCGCTTGGTCTCCAGGTAGGTGGAGTAGTTGCCCTCGTAGGGGTGCAGGCGACCGCGGTCGATCTCGCAGATCCACTGGGCCACATTGTCGAGGAAGTACCGGTCGTGGGTCACGGCCAACACCGCGCCGGGGTAGCTCTTGAGGTGGCCTTCCAGCCAGTTGACGCTTTCGGCATCCAGGTGGTTGGTCGGCTCGTCGAGCAGCAGCAGGTCGGGCTGCTGCAGCAGCAGCTTGCACAACGCCACCCGTCGACGCTCTCCACCGGAGAGGATGTTCACCGGCGCGTCCCCAGGAGGGCACTGCAACGCGTCCATCGCCATCTCGAGCTGGGCGTCGATGTCCCAGGCCTGGCGGTGGTCAAGCTCGACCTGCAGTTCGCCCATCTCGCTCAACAGGGCGTCGAAGTCCGCCTCCGGGTCGGCCATGGCCTCGGAGATCGCGTTGTAGCGATCCAGCAGGCCCTTGGTTTCCCTGACAGCCTCCTGACGTTCTCCAGGACGGTCTTGTCTTCGGTCAGCGGCGGCTCTTGGAGCAGGATCCCGACCGATTTGCCCTTGGCCAGGTTGGCGTCTCCATTGTCGGGGCGAAGCATCCCGGCCATGATCTTCAGCATCGTGGACTTGCCGGCGCCGTTGGGGCCGACGACCCCGATCTTGGCCCCCTCATAGAACGACAGGGTGACGTCGTCCATGACGAGTTTCTCGCCCAGTTTCTTTCGGACGTCGTGCATGGTGAAAACGAACTCAGGCATGGAGGATCCCTTGTCGATGAAAATCGGGCCCACTTGGCATGCCTGATCGGCCACTGTCGAGGAGTTCGGGGAGGGTGATCGCCACGCGTCCGGTGAGGTCGGCGATCTGGGTCCGGCAGGAGAACCCGTCGGCCACGAGCACGGCGTCGAGGCCGGCGTGGCGAATCGCGGGCAGCAGGTCCAGCTCGGCTACCGCTCGCGACACCGCCTCATGGCCGGCCTCCAGCCCGAAGGTCCCGGCCAAGCCGCAGCACCCGGCAACGGTGATCACGCTTGCCCCGGTGCTCGCCAGCAGGGCGGCGTCGGCCGCCCACCCCAGGACGGCCCGGTGATGGCAGTGCGGCTGCACCACGACAGTGAGACCGCTCAGATCCGGGGGGCGCCAGGCGGGTCGGACAGAGCAACTCGGCAGGCGGTGCAGCGCAGCGATCACGCCCCGACCCGCGGGTCATCGACCAGCCCCGCCGCATCGCCACGAAGAGCGGCAACGCAGGAGGGTTCCAGGCCAACGATCGGCACCCCGGCCTGCGCAATGGGGGACAGGACGTCCAACGTGCCCCTTGACCGCCCGGGCGCCATGTTCCCGCTGGCCAGTGCTGGTCCACGGCAAGCCGCAGCAGGCCGTCCGTTCGACGATGGTGGGGGCATAGCCGGCGTCCGCGAGTAGCGCCACCAGCGCGGGCAGTTGAGCCCCCTCGAAGATCGCGCTCCAGGAGTCCACCCACACGGCGACGGGTCGGCCACCCCGGGGGAGAGGTGGAGTGCGTCGCCGCGCAAAGCGGGGCAGGCTCCGCCCGGCACCGATCCCGGCCGCCCAACTCCCGATCCGACGCGGCCAGGGCCAGGTCAGAACTGTGTTGAGTGCCGCGGCGAGCCCCGGCACTCCGGATACGTGCCGCCCCCAGGCGGGCAGCCACCCTAGGGCGTAGTGCACCCTGGGTCGCAGTTTGCCGCGATACGCCTCGTTCAGCACCACGGACTTCAGGTGCGCCACATCAACTCCGGTGGGGCATTCGGTGGCACAGGCCTTGCAGGCAAGGCACAGCTCGAGCGCCTGGTGCACCTCCGGGGCTGCCCAATCCGGAGCAACGAGCCGACCATCCAGCATCTCCTGCAACACCCGGGCACGGCCCCGGGTTGAGTCCTTCTCCTCCCCGGTGGCCCGGTAAGAGGGGCACATCACACCGTTGCTGGTCGCCAGGCACTTTCCCACCCCGGTGCATCGGTGCGCGGCTTCGGCGAACGCGGGGTGTCGCTGCGCCAACAGGGAGCGCGGGGCAGTCAGCCGCAGCGATGCGTCGACGGGTGCCGGGTCCACCAGGACGCCGGGATTGAACAGGTTGTGCGGATCGAAGACGCGTTTGATCTCGGAGAAGATCGCCAACGCCTCCGGGCTGTACATCCGTGGCAGCAAGGCCGACCGGGCCCGGCCATCGCCGTGCTCGCCCGATAGCGAGCCACCGAAGCGACCCACGAGGTCGGCTGCGTCCTCCACGAAGGCCTTGAGCCTTGCAGCTCCGTCCGGCTTGTCGAGCGGAAAGTCGATCCGGGCATGCACGCAGCCCTCACCGAAGTGGCCGTAAGGGAGGGCGTGCAAGCCGTGCAGGCTGAGCAGCCCCTCGAACTCGCGCAGGTAGGCGCCCAACGCCTCCACGGGCACAGCGGCGTCCTCCCACCCGGCATGCGCAGGCCGGTCGAGAGCGACCGCCGCCAACCCGGCCCCCTCTGAACGCAATCGCCACAGGGCCCCAGCGGACGCCGGCACCTCGACCGACCAGCCGTCGCGGCAGCCGGAGGAGGCCACCAACGCGGCAGCCCGATCGCGGAGCTCCGGCCCGTCCGCCCCAGCGAGTTCCAGGAACAGCCATCCCGCTCCCTCGGGGAGACGGGGCAGGCTACGACCTCGCCCTCGGACGGCAGCGACAATCCGCTCATCCAGACCCTCGCAGGCCGTGGGGCCGAAGGGCAGCACCCGTGGCATGGCGTCAGCCGCCTCAGCCATGGAGTCAAACCCGAGAATCACGGTGCAGGTCTGCGCCGGCGCCTCCACCAGGCGGACTTCGGCCCCGAGGATCACAGCAAGCGTTCCCTCGGTCCCGACCAGGAAGCGGGTGACATCGAAGCCGTTCTCGGGCAGCAGGTGCTCCAGTGAATAGCCCGAGATCTGGCGCGAGAAGCGACCGAACTCGGTCCGGATGGTGCCCAGGTTTCGTTGCACCACCTGCCAGAGTTCGCGCAACGCGGGGGAGTTGGAGTTTCGTAGATCCAGGCTCCGATGCAGGTCCAGGCGCTCTCCGGTGCCGAGGATCACCTGCAACCCCAGCACGTTGTCCACGGTGCGGCCGTACCCCAAGGCGCGCGGGCCGCAAGCATTGTTGCCGATCATGCCGCCGATCGTGCAGCGATCGGCCGTCGACGGGTCGGGGCCGAAACGGAGTCCGTGGGGCGTCGCGGCGGCCTGCAAGGCTGCTTGGACAACGCCGGGTTCGACGCTCGCCGTCCGGGTGAGGGGGTCGAGGTGGCGAATCCGACTGAGGTGCCGTGAGGTGTCGAGCACCAATCCGGGGCCCACAGCGTTTCCGGCGCACGAGGTGCCAGCGCCCCTGGGTGTGATGGCTATGCGGCCCTGCAAAGCCGCCAACACGGTGGCGGCCAATTCGTCGACGCTGTCCGGGTGGCTCACTCCCCGGGGGACCACGCGGTAGAGCGAAGCGTCACTCGAGTAAAGAGCGCGGGTCAGGATCGAGGTATCAACCCCAACGCCAGGAAGTTCGGAGGCCAGCCCCACAAGGCCTTAGTCTGCCATGTTGAGGACCGCGCGCATGGCGCGGCCCAAGGCATCCCAGTCATCCGGGTCGACGACATCAACGAAGACATTGCGCACTGACTGCACGTGATGGGGGGCTGCTGTTTTGAGCAAGGTAAGGCCGCTGCCGGTCAAGACGGCAATCACGCCGCGGCGGTCCTCGGGACAAGCCTTGCGCAGGATAAGGCCCTTGGCTTCCATCCGGGCCACGGTGTGGGTCAGGCGCGACCGGGACTGTCGCACAGCGTCCGCCAAGTCCGACATGCGCAATTGCAGGCCCTCGGACTCCGAGAGATAGACCAAGATTTCGTACTCCGGGAGGTCCAAGCCGAAGGGACGCAGTTCGGCGTCCAATCGCTCGTTGATCTTGGCGACGGCACACAGGTAATCTCGCCAGACCACTTGCTGGGCGCTGGTCAGCCATCGGGGTTCGACGATAGTGTCCATAGAGTGATCTTAGCAGCGTAAGTTTCGATTTCAACTTAGTCTCCGTCGCCTTAGCCCGCTGGTACGCCGCGAACGGCCGGTGGAGGTGCGCTTCCTCGACGCCGCCCAGCTTCTAGCCGTGCGTGGCTGGGGAACCTACACTGCCACCAATCCCCCGCGCGATAAGGGGCTGGCACAGGAGAAGAGCACATGACCACCACTGAAGACGTTCTCCGGGGACGCCCGGAGTCAATGGGCGCGATGATCGCCTGGCGCGTCGCCCTGACCCCCGATCGGGAAGCCTTCCGCTATCGCGATGCCGCAGAGCAGTGGACGAGCCTCACCTGGGCCCAAACCGGCACCATCCTGACAAGTTCGCCGCCGGACTCCTCTCCCTGGGCTTGCAGCTCGAAGACCGGGTGGCGATCGCCTCCGGTACCCGCCTGGAGTGGATCCTCGCCGACTACGCGATCAACCTGGCTGGTCTGGCTACCACGACGGTGTACCCCAACACTGCCGCGGACGAGTTCGCGCACATCATCGGCCATTCGGCCTCCAAGGTCCTGATTGCCGAGAGCGCCGCCCAGCTGGCCAAGATCGACTCCGTGCCGGAACTGGTCGACCAAGTCCGTCACGTGGTGCTGATCGAGGGCTCCGGCGACGGAGAACGGGTCTTCGGTTGGGATGAGTTCCTTGCTCGCGGCGCCGCCCACCTCAAGGAGAATCCCGAGGTGGTGCGCGAGGCGATCGCCCGGACCACCCGGGACACGCTGGCCACGCTGATCTACACCTCTGGCACCACCGGAGTGCCCAAGGGTGTGGAGCTGACCCACCGCAACTGGGTCTACACCGGCTTTGTGGTCGACCAGATGCGAATCATCACTGAGGACGATCTTCAGTACCTCTGGCTGCCGCTGTCGCACGTGTTCGGCAAAGTGTTGCTGGCCTGCCAGGTGGCGATCGGCTTTTCCTCGGCCGTGGACGGTCGGCTGGACAAGATCGTCCCGGGGCTGGGGAAATCCACCCCACCTTCATGTGTGGGGCGCCGAGAATCTATGAGAAGGTTCGCGCCGCGGTCATCTCGGGAAATGCTCAAGGTCTCAAAAGCCTCATCGCGAAGTGGGCGTTTGCGGTTGGGCGGGACAGCAATGAGTACCGCCTCGCCGGGCGTCCCCTGCCAACCGCCCTGGGCCTCAAATACAAAGTCGCCGACCGCTTGGTGTTCAGCAAGTTGAGGCATCGACTCGGAGGTCGGATCAAGTTCATGGTGTCGGGCTCAGCCAAGCTGAATGCGCAGGTGCAGAGCTGGTTCTACTCGGCAGGCTTGCTCATCGCCGCGGTGGGGGTGTGATGCGCGGTTACCACGATGCACCTGAGTTGACCGCCGAAGTCATTCAGGACGGCTGGTTCCACACCGGTGATATCGGTCAGGTGGACGCGGACGGGTACCTCACCCTGACCGACCGGAAGAAAGACCTGATGAAGACCTCCGGGGGGAAGTACGTGGCTCCGCAGAAGGTCGAGGGGGCGATCGTGGCCGCGATCCCGTTCATCTCCCAAGCGATCGCGGTCGGCGACGGCCGCAACTACATCTCCGCGATTCTCACGCTGGATCGGGACAATCTTGCCAAGTGGGCCGCCGTGCACGGGCAGGCCGATCGCAGCTACGAGCAGTTGACCCAATCGGACGAGGTCCGGGCTGCCGTTCAAGCGCTGATCGACACCGCCAACCAGCGGTTGGAACGGTGGGAGACGGTGAAGAAGTTCACCATCCTCGACCACGAGTTCACCGTCGATGAGGGCGGGGTGACCCCCAGCATGAAGCTCCGGCGCGCCACCATCACCTCGATGTACGCCGACGTGGTCACGGGGATGTACCCGCGGGAAGCCGAGTGACTCCTGCCCCCGGGTATGTCGCGGAGATCGGGATTCGCTGGGTCGACCTGGATGCGCAGGGGCACGTCAACAATGCGTTGATCGCCGACTACCTGCAGGAGGCGCGCGTCGCCTTCCTGCTCTCGGGGCCCAATGCCCATCTGCTCGGCCACGGCGTCGTGGTGGTCGCGAACCAGATCGAGTACCTGGCGCCGGTGGCATTCTCCTCCGAGCCCGTGCAGGTCGAGGTGTTCGTCGGGAGAGTCGGTGCCGCACAGTTCACGATCGGGTACCGGGTGCTGGCCGGGGGGCAGTTGGTGGCACGCGCGCGGACCCACCTGTGCATTTATGACTTCGATGCCGGCCGCCCACGACGATTGAGCACCGACGAGCGGGCGTGGTTCCTGGAGCACAGTGTCGAACTGGAGCCGCTTCGGGAACTGGGCTCGTGGAATCCTGGCCCGGAGGCGTTCGTGCACGACTTCGTCGTCCGATGGTCGGATCTGGACTCGTACGGGCACGTCAACAATGTGCGGTTCTTGGACTACGCCGCGGAGGCCCGGATCCGGATGAGGACTGGGTCAGATCCGTCCGTCAACCGGATGCGCGCGGCAGCGGAGGCAAACTACCTGCTGCTCGTCGTTCGCCAAGACGTCACGTACCGCAACCAACTGGAGCATCGGAGCGAGCCGTATGCGGTTCAGGTGAGCGTGGCAGGGGTGGGTACCACGTCGGTCACCCTCGTGGCCCACGTGATGGATCCGGGTGCCGGGACCGTGTTCGCCGCGATCACCACCGTCCTGGTCTGCGCGGATCTGACTGGGCGTCCGATCCCGTTGCCAGCTGAGCTGGCCGACGGGATCGAGCGCTTTCCGGCAGTTCCGGGCGGACGTCAGGCTGCCCAGTTGTAGTTCTTGCCGACGATGCCGTCGCAGGTCACCTCGATGGAGGTGCCTTCGTAGATCATTCCGGTGACCGTGGTCGCATTCGCACCCTGAGTCCAGAAGGAGCCGAAGGCGCCGAAGGCACTCTTGGTCACGTGGCAGGTCACTGAACCGTTGAACCCTTTGGTGGTGGCGGTTACGTACCCGCAGGCTTCATTGGTGAGCGACCGACAGATCAGGAATGCCCCGGCGCTCTTGGTCACAGACACGCTCGCGCCGGTCAGGGGCGGTGCCGTGTGAAAGGCGAACTTGGCCGCGTCGCTGGTCGCCGAGGTGCCGGCGGTGCTGACCACTCGTACGTCGGCCACCGCCACGGACGAGGCAGGAGTGGTCACCTGAATCTGGCTGGAGGAGAGCACCTTCACGTTCGTCGCGCTGGCCGTACCGAAGCGGACGCCGGTGACGTTGCGGAAGTTGGACCCGGTGATGGTCAGCGTGGTGCCACCCTGGGTCAGGCCGAACAGCGTGCTCAGTGCGGTCACGCTCGGGGTGCGCGAGGGGGCTGCCTGCGCCGTGGCGCTCGCTGCCAGGGGTGAAGCCAACAGTATGAATACCGCAAGAACGCTCGCCATTCGGCGCATGACTACTCCTCAGAAGGATGCTGTGATCTTCCTGAGACTTTATCAGTTTTGCGCCAGTGATGAATTGACCGGCCCTAAGTGACGGCAATCCGCACGGGGACTGCCGTCACCTGGTGAGTTCCGCGTGGGGGCCGCTACGCGCTGGGGCCCTCCACTGCGGGTTTGGTCGAACCCGTGTAGCGAGCGACCAACTCGCCGAGATCGACGCCGGTGGTGTTCTTCAGCATTTCGATCACCTGGACCACATTGGCGTTCACCTGCTTGGGAAGTTCCCCCGCCCCGTCTGTGGAAATGACAGTGAGCTTGTCGATTGAGGCCATCGGGGCGGCAACCTCTTTGGCGATCGCCGGCAGGACGTTGATCAGCATCTCCAGCACTGCGGCCTCGTTGTACCGGGCGTACGCGTCCGCGCGCTTGTTCATCGCCTCTGCCGTGGCCTGCCCGGTGGCCAGGATGGCCGCAGCCTGCGCCTCACCCTCGGCACGGAGTGCGTCGGCCTCGGCGATCCGGCGGGCCTTCTCCGCTTCACCGCGCTTGGCGCCCTCGATCGCCTCGGCCTCGGCCAGGGCTGAACGCCGCGACTTGTCGCCGACACCGACCAGTCGGGCCTTCTCCGCATCGGCCTCGGCGGCGGCGATGGCAGCGGCCTTCTGGGCCTCGGCATGGAGGATTTCGGAGTTCCGACGCGCCTGGGCCTCGGTCTCCATCCGGTAGCGGGCGGCGTCGGCCGGCTTGCGCACTTCGGTGTCGAGCTGGCGCTCCTTCAGTGCCGCCTGCCGGACGGCGACCTTCTCCTGCTCGGTGAGGATCGCCTGGTCTCGGTCGGCCTGGGCCAGCGGACCGGCAGCGGCTGCCCTGGCGGCTGCCGCATCGGTTTCGGCCTTGATCTCGGCTCGTTTCAGCACCAACTCCCGCTCAGAAATCGCGATCTGCTGTTCGGCGGCCAATCGGGACTGCTCGGCGGCCTGACGGGCGTTTGCCTCAGCCACAGCAGCCAACTGGCCAATTCGCGCTGACTCCGGGCGTCCGAGGTCGGAGAGGTACGTGCGGTCATCGGTGATGTCTTGGATCTGGAAGGTGTCCAACACCAGTCCCTGCCCGGTCAAGGACGACTCCGACTCGTCGGCAACTCGTTGGGCGAAGGCCGCGCGGTCGCGGATGATCTGCTCGACCGACAGCGAGCCGACGATCGAGCGCAGTGAGCCGGCCAGTGTCTCCTGGGTGAACGTCTCCACCTCTTGCTGTTGGGTGAGGAGCGCTGCGCGGCGGCGCGGACCGAATCCTCGTTGCCGCCCACCTTGACCAGGGCCACGCCGTCCAGGTTGAGCTTCACACCCTGGCCGGAGACCGCACCGCGAATCTGCACGAAGATCCGCCGGCTGGACAGGTCGAGGACGTGGAGCCGCTGGACGAACGGCAAGACGAACACCCCGCCGCCCATGACCACCTTCTGGCCGGAGAGGTCGGTCGAGATCTGCCCGGTCTGGACGTTCGTCACCTCGCGGCCGCGCCGGCCGGTGACGATGTAGGCCTCATTGGGCCCGGCCACCTTGTAGCGAGTGACGATCAACAGGCCGAGTAGCACGAGCAACGTGACGATGCCGGCGATGGCGATCAGGGTCGACGGATCCATAAGGAACTCCTAGAGAGAGGTGGGTGCGGAAAACGGGGTGTCGATCACGCAAGAGGTCATCGGTAGGTGGGACGGACGTGGACCGACGTGGGGGAGAGGACATCAGTGACGGTGACCGGGGTTCCGGTGGAGATCGGGCCAGCAGCTCGGGCGTTCAGCTTCATCGGCTGGCCAGTGTAGACGATCGCGATTTCACCGTAACCATCGAGGGGGATGTCGCTGATCACGGTGCCGTCCCGTCCGACCAGGGCGGACGTGCGCACCACGTCGTTCTTCCCGGTGTCGCGCAGCCGAACGGTGACCCAGCCCACCCCGGCGCCGAGCGTCAACCCGGACATGGTGCCGATGACCGACGCAATGAGCACGCTGCCGGTCAGGCCGAGGGTCAGGGCGCCGATGAAGCCGAGCGCGCCCAGGAAGCCGGCCAAGGCGGCTCCGGTGAACCATTCGCCGCCGCCAAAGGCGCCCAGCGCGCCGTCGACGTGATCGCCGACCAGCAATGCCACCAGCAGTAGGACGATGCCTAGGCCGCCGATGACCAGGAATGTGCTCATGTGGATCGCTCCCCCCTGACTGCCCAGGGTACCTGCCCTGGGTGCCGTCCGTCTGGGTCAGCGAGCCAGCCACACCGCCACGTCGGACGGTACCGATTCGCCCACCAGCTCACCGGAGGCCACCAGCACCCGAGTTCCTGCAGGCAGGGCGACAGGATCCGCACCGAAGTTCACCAGGCAGCTGACGCCCGGCTCGCGGTCGAAGCAGAGCACGTCCGGCCCCCAGGACTCGTCCCACAACAGGCGCCCTTCGCCCAACGCGGGAAGGGTCCTGCGCAACGCGAGCGCGGCCCGATAGACGTTCAAGGTGGAGGACGGATCGCCATCCTGGGCCTCGGCCGTGATCTGTGCCCAGTCCGCCGGCTGGGGGAGCCAGGTGTCGGCGCCGAAGCCGAAGGGCGGCTCGGTTCCTGACCAGGGCAGCGGCACCCGGCAGCCGTCGCGGCCACGGATCTTGCCGTGATTGCGGAAGAAGGACGGGTCCTGCATGACCGCGGCGGGGAGGTCTTCGACCTCGTTCAACCCGGAGCTCCTCGCCCTGGTAGATGTAGGCGCCCCCAGGCAGTGCGAGCTCCAGCAGTGCCGCCGCCCGCGCACGCCGTCGACCCAGAGCGACGTCGGTGGGCTGCCGCTCCAGATCCTCGGCCCCCCAGTGTTTCGTCTCCTCGGAGGCGCCGAGGGTGGTGTAGACCCGACCGGTGATCGGCTTGCCGTAGCGGGAGGCCACCCGGGCTGAGTCGTGATTGCCCAGCACCCACGTGGTGGGCGCACTGACCGCCTGGTGGGCGGTGATCGAGCGGTCGATCATGTGCCGCAGCGAGGAAGCGGTCCACTCGCTGTGCAGGTGATCGAAGTTGAAGGTGCTGTGCAGTTGGCCCGGGCCGACGTAGCGGACGAGCTTCTCCAGCGGGTCGGCGTTGGCCTCCGAGCAGAAGACACGCGCTCCTTGCGGGCTGTCGGCGTAGGAGTCGGCGATGACGCGCCAGCGTTGCTGGATCAGCAGCACGCCGGGCTGATCCCAGAACGGGGAGCCTTCGAAGCGCTTCCAGGTGCCGTACTCGGAATCGTGCTCCTGGGGTGTGTCCGGCAGGTCGCGATCCTTGACCAGGGCGTCGGCCACATCGACCCGTAGCCCGTCGATGCCGCGGTCGAACCAGAACCGCAGGATGGAATCGAACTCCTCCACCACCTCGGGGTTGTCCCAGTTCCAGTCGGGTTGTTCCGGCGCGAACATGTGCAGGTACCACTGCCCGGGCTTGCCGTCGGGTTCGGTTACTCGCTCCCAGGCGGAGCCGCCGAAGAGCGACGGCCAATTGTTCGGCGGCAGGTTTCCGTCTTCGCCACGGCCGTCGCGGAAGTGGTAGCGGGCTCGGTCCAGCGACCCGGGGGGTGCGGTCAGGGCCGCCTGGAACCAGGGGTGCTGATCGGAGGAGTGGTTCGGCACCAGGTCGATGATCACCCGAAGGCCGCGGGCGTGCGCGTCGGCGATGAACTCGTCCGCATCGGCCAGGGTGCCGAAACGGGGATCGATGTCGCGGTAGTCGGAGACGTCGTAGCCACCGTCCGCCATCGGGGAGGGGTACCAGGGGGACACCCAGACAGCGTCCACACCGAGCTGCTCCAGGTAGGGCAGCTTCTCGATCATGCCCCGGATGTCGCCCTCGCCGTCGCCGTTCCCGTCAGCGAAAGAGCGGGGGTAGATCTGATAAACGACCGCCTGTCGCCACCACTCGGATTCCGCTGTCATCTGTTTGCCTCCCTTGTCCGGCCCGCGCCGAGATCACCCTAGGGCTTCGGCAGTGGGAGCGGCAGGGGTTGCCCAACCGTGAGCGGGGCCCCTGGCCAGTCGACCGCCACTAGATCAGTAAGTCCAAGGGGTGTTGGCGGCGTGGCGGCGTCGGGATGTGGGTGAGGGTGTCCAAGAGTCGGTGTTGCTAACTCCTACCGAGAACGTGGAGGTTCTGGTGGACACCGATTTGGACACCCTCGCGACCGCACTCTATGTGACAACTGATGATCTGTTGAAGGCCCACCCCGAACACGTCCCGCAGCGTCCTGTGGTGGGAATCGCTCCGTTGATCAGTGATGCGGAGTTGATCGTGTTGGCGGTGATGCAGGCGCTGCTGGGGTACCGGTCGGAGACCCGTTGGCTACGGCGCGCCCACAAGGACTTTCACTCCATGTTCCCCTACCTGCCCGGCCAGTCGGGTTACAACAAACGGCTCAGGAAGCTAGCCAGCACGATCGCCTGGCTGACCGGCCAACTCGGCCAGCTGACCAGCATCGCCGGCGACGATGTGTGGGTCGCCGATTCGACCCCGGTCGAGTGCGGCCGCTCCCGGGAGACCGCGAAACGCTCCGATCTGGCCGGGTGGGCCGAGTACGGCTACTGCGCCTCCCATTCCCGCTGGTTCTGGGGACTACGGCTGCACCTGGTGTGCACCCTGCACGGATTGCCGCTGGGCTGGGCGCTGACCGGCGCCAAGACCGACGAGCGTGACGTCCTGGAAGACCTCCTCGCCACCACCCCCGCGCTCGCCGCCCGGGCCGGCCGCCGGACGGTGATCGCCGACAAGGGCTACTACGGCCGCGACTTCGAACACCGGCTCCACGACGCCGGTATCGAACTGCTCCGGCCCGCACGCAAAGGCGAGAAACCCGTAGCCGCAGCACGCTTCTTCCGGCCACTACGCCAAATACTGAGTCCGTCAACGACACGTTGAAAGGCCAACTCGACCTCGAACTATCCGGCGGCCGCACCCCCACCGGCGTGTGCGTCCGCATCGCCCAACGCATCCTCGCCCTGACAGCCGCCATCTGGCACAACGACCAAGCCGGCCTCAGAGTCCGACGCTCACTGATTGCCTACGACCACTGAGACCCCTTGGAATTGATCATCTAGGGTGATCTCTGGTGCTACAACTGCCGGGCGCCCTTGAGGGCATCGCCCACCATCGGCCAGCTAACAGTCCCCTTCTCAGTGCGCGTCGACCGCCTCGATCTCCGAGCGATCCCCCGACCACAACGTGTGATAGGTGCCTTCGACGTCGACCCGGCGGTAGGTGTGGGCGCCGAAGAAGTCCCGCAGGCCCTGGGTGAGTGCCGCGTTCAGCCGCGGAGCGCGGACCATGTCGTAGTAGGCCAGGGCGGAGGCGAAGCCTGGAATTCCCACCCCAGCCTCGGTGGCTTTGACCACCACCCGCCGCCAGGCGGCCTGACAGTTGGCCAGTTCGGCCTTGATCGAGGGAGCCTCCAGCAGCGTGACCAGGTTGCCGGCCGCATACTCGCTGGAGATGCGATCCAACAGCTTTGCCCGGATGATGCAGCCGGCCCGCCAGATCCGCGCCACCGCGGCGATGTCGATGTCCCAGCCGTACTCCTGGCCGGCCACCTTGATCTCATGCAGACCTTGGGCGTACGCGATCACCTTGGCCGACCACAGCGCCTGCCGAATGTCCTCGACGAAGGCGTCCCGATCCTCGACCGTGATCGTCCGATCCGGACCGGTCAGGGCGGCCTGACCGGCCAGCCGCAACTCGGGCGAACTGGAGACGGCACGAGCGAACACCGATTCAGCGATGGCTGCCGCCGGGACCCCCAGGTTGAGCGCCTCCTGCACAGTCCAGGTGCCGGTGCCCTTCATGCCCGCAGCGTCCACGATCACCTCGACCAACGGACGTCCGGTACGCGCGTCCACCTGGGAGAGCACCTCGCCGGTGATCTCGATCAGGAAGGAGTCCAGATCCCCGGTGTTCCAGCTGGTGAAGATCTGCGCCGCCTCGGTGGCCGAGAAGCCCGCGCCCTTCAAGAGTTCGTAGGCCTCGCCGATGAACTGCATGTCGGCGTACTCGATGCCGTTGTGCACCATCTTGACGAAGTGGCCGGCGCCGTCGGGGCCGATGTAGGTACAGCAGGGCTCGCCATCGACCTTGGCCGAGATGTCCTCCAGCATGGTGCCGACGTAGGCGTAGGAGTGCGGCGAGCCGCCGGGCATGATCGAGGGGCCCTCCAAGGCGCCGGTTTCGCCTCCGGAGATGCCGCAGCCGACGAAGTGCAGGTCGAGGTCGCGCAACTTCTGCTCGCGCCGTCGGGTGTCCTGGAAGAAGGAGTTGCCACCGTCGATCACGATGTCGCCGGCCTCCAGGTGGGGGATCAACGAGTCGATGGTGGCATCGGTGGCCGGGCCCGCCTTGACCATCAGGATGATCCGGCGGGGCTTCTCCAACGAGTCGACGAAGTCGGCCACCTGCTCGGAGGGAATGAAGGCGCCCTCAGCGGCGTGCGCGGCTATCACCGCCTGGGTTTTCGCAGACGAGCGGTTGAAGATGGCGGTCGCGTAGCCATGGTGGGCGAAGTTGCGGGCCAGGTTCGACCCCATCACTGCCATGCCCACGACCCCGATCTGGGCGGTGCCGGTCTGCTCGCTCATAACGTCCTCTCGCTCCCCGCAATGTCTGTGGTTCATCCCACCACAGGTTTGCCAGGAGCGGGGGGTGTTGCCCCGATCAACCCATTCAGCGTTGGTGGGTGATCCGGCCGGCCCAGATGGTCGCCACCACCGGATCGGGCAGGTCCCGGCCGTGGTAGGGGTTGTTCCGGGATCGTGAGGCGCTGGCGTCGCGGTCCACCACCGCACGAGCGGACGGGTCCACCAAGACCAGGTTGGCCGGCTCACCGATCGCGATCGGACGCCCCTGCCGCCGACTGCCGGACAGCGTCGCCGGGGCGATCGACATCCGTTGCACCAGGGTGGGCCAATCCAGGCGACCGGTGTTCAACAGCCGCTCCATCACCACCGCCAGCGACTGCTCCAGGCCGAGCATGCCGGGCAACGCGACATCGAAGGGGTGGTCCTTGTCTTCGCTGGCGTGCGGCGCGTGGTCGGTGCCCACCATGTCGATGGTGCCGTCGGCCAACGCTTCGGTGATCGCTTCGATGTGCTCGTCGGTGCGCAGCGGCGGGTTGACCTTGAACGTGGTGTCGTAGCTCTCCACCTCAGCGGTGGCCAGGTACAGGTGATGCGGCGTGACCTCGGCGGTGACCTGGATCCCGCGGGCCTTGGCCCAGCGCAGCACGTCCACCGATTCGGCCGTGGAGACATGACACACGTGCAGCCTCGACTGGCACATCTCGGCGATCTGGACGTCCCGGGCCACGATCACCGACTCGGCCACCGCCGGCCACCCGGGCAGACCCAGCCGCCCGGAGATCTCGGATTCATGGCAGCAGGCACCAGGCCCGGCCAGCCGGGAATCTTGGGAATGCTGGGCGATCACGCCGCCGAAGGTCCGGACGTAGGTCAGGGCCCGCCGCATCATCAGCGAATCCATCACGCAACGGCCATCATCGGAAAACATGGTCACGCCAGCCGTCGAGGCGTTCATCAGGCCCAGTTCGGCAAGCTCCTCGCCGGCCAAACCCTTGGTCACCGACCCCACCACGATCACCTCGGCCGAAGCAGTCCGGGAGGCGAGTTCGTGCAGGTAGTCGGCGGCCTCAGCCGTGTCCGTCACCGGGCTGTTGTTCGCCATCGCGTGTACCGCGGTGTACCCGCCTCGGGCCGCTGCGAGGGTGCCCGTTGCGACCGTCTCAGCGTCTTCGCGACCCGGCTCCCGAAGGTGGGTGTGCGAATCCACCAAGCCCGGCAGCGCGCGCAGACCGTCGGCGTCGATCCGCTGCGGACGGGTCAACTGCCCCACGTCCACGAAGCGACCCCCCGAGATCCCCAGGTCACCGCGAGTGCCGGCGGCCAGCGTCGCGGCGGTGATCAGCAGGTCGGTCATCGGGTAGCTCCTTGAGAATCGTCCCCGCCAAGCAGGTGATACAGCACACTCATCCGCACCGAGACGCCGGCGGTCACCTGATCCAGGATCAGCGAGCGGGAGGCGTCGGCCGCTGCGCTGGAGATTTCCAGGCCGCGGTTCATCGGGCCCGGGTGACAGATGGCCGCGCCGTCCTTGAGCCGGTTCAGCCGTTCGGGGGTCAGGCCGTAGAACTCGGTGTATTCGCGGGCACTGGGGAAGAAGCCGCCCTGCATCCGTTCCCGCTGCACCCGCAGCATCATCACCACGTCGACCTCCGCCAGGACAGAATCGAGGTCATGGGTCACCTGGCAGCCCCACTCCTCGACCCCGGTCGGTAGCAGAGTCGGGGGAGCCACCAGGATCACTTCGGAGCCCAAGGTGCGTTGCAGAAGGACGTTCGAGCGCACCACCCGACTGTGCAGGAGGTCACCGACGATGGCGATCTTCTTGCCCACCCATCCCTCGGTGCCGAGTTGGCGGAAGTGCCGCCGGATCGCGAAGGCGTCCAGCAAGGCCTGGGTTGGGTGCTCGTGGGTGCCGTCCCCGGCGTTCACCACGTGGGCGCGGACCCATCCGGCCGCCTGCGCCACGGCGCCCGAGGACGGGTGTCGGATCACGAAACAGTCCACCCCCATCGCGTCGAGGGTGAGCATGGTGTCCCGCATCGATTCACCCTTGGAGACCGAGGAGCCCTTGGCGGCGACGTTGATCGTGTCCGCGGACATCCACTTGCCGGCCATCTCGAAGCTGGTCCTGGTGCGGGTGGAGTCTTCGAAGAACATGTTGACCACGGTGCGGCCGCGCAGGGTGGGCAACTTCTTGATCGCGCGTCCCTGCAGCTGATGCATTTCCTCAGCCGTGTTGAGGATCGAGCCGATCTGTTCGCCGGTGAGGTCGGCGGCGCTGAGGAGGTGTCGCATCAGACCTCCCCGGTGGTGACGATCGTGGCGGCATCGAAGCCGTCGATCTCGGCCATCCGCAGGTTGATCCACTCGCCTTGCGAGGTGGGCAGGAACCTGCCGACGTGGTCGGGTTGGATCGGCAGCTGACGCTGCCCCCGGTCGACCAGCACGGCGAGTTGGACGATCCGTGGTCGCCCCAGGTCCCGGAGAGCATCGATCGCGGAGGCGATCGTCCGGCCCGAGTGCAGCACGTCATCGACCAGCACCACGATCTGGTCATCGATGGGCCGCGGGATCAGGGTGCGTCCGACCGCCCGGGTGGGTTGGTGGCGAAGGTCATCGCGGTACATGGTGATATCGAGTTCGCCCACCGCGACCTCGGCGCCCTCGGCTGCGCGCATGGCGGCGGAAAGGCGCTGCGCGAGCAGGACGCCACGGGTGGGAATGCCGAGCAGGATCAGCTCATCGGCCCCGCCGCAGGATTCCAGGATCTGGTGCGCCATCCGGGTGATCGCCCGGCCGATCTGGTCGGCGTCCCACACCACGCGGGGGGAAGGTGGAGGGGCGGAGGTGTGGGGCGGGGGGATCGTCACGCTGCGCTACTCCTCGGCTCGCGGCTGGGCCCGTCCGCCACGGCAACGAAAATGGGCCCGCTTCGAACGGTCAATCTAGCCGAAAGTTCCACTAGCCTTCTGCCATGTTTGGAATCAACCCGATGCTGTTGCCCCTGGAGACACTGCCGGGTTGGCCGACCGCGCCCGATCCGAGTCTCGTCGAGGCGCTGGTCCTGTTAGCGGGGATCCCGCTGGGCATCGGCGTTGTCTTCATGGTGGCGGTCATGGGGCCGCACTGGATGCGTCGGGACAAGTCAGCCGACTCCCAAGCCGGCTGACCCGACCGCTGTCAGGCCGCTGCCTCCTGGCAACGTAGGGCGCGCTCGACATCGTCGAGCCGCTCGTTCAGCACCCGGGTGACCGAGTCGCTGAGCGGCGTGACATCGCGCCAGAGGGTCAATCCGGCCGCCATCTGACGAGTCCCCAGCGGTCGCGGGAAGAGCAGGCTGAGCACGTTGCTGCGAATAGCGAAACTGCGACCGCCCCACCCGTCGGCCTGGTCGGAGATCGCTTGCACCACGTCGATGTGGAGTCCAGGTACGGACGCAGCACCTCTTCTTGGCCGTGTTGCCAGAACTGGGCGCAGATCTGCGTGTGCGTTTCGTTGGGCACCGACGAGTCGGAGGTCGCCAGACGCCACGCTTCGGCCTTAGCCGCCGCCGTCGGTTGCGCGGCACGGGCACCTGCTGCGCGCTCGCGACCCTGCGCCGTCTGGTCGTGAGCAAGTTCGGCCGCGATGTCAGCCTCGCCAACGGCGCCGAGTCTGGCCAGTTCGGTGATGAGTCGCCAGCGCAGATCGGCGTCGATCGACAAACCGGTCGGCACCTCATCGCCGGCCAACCAAGCCCGCAACACCTCGATCCCAGGTTCCGTCCTGACCGACGTGGCCAGAGCGCGGGCGAAGGCGAGCTGGTGATCCGAACCGGGTGCTGCCGTCTTTAGCAGGTGGGCCAACCCGCGGGTGAAGACGTCGTTGACCCGCTCCACGTCGTGCTTGGGGGTGTAGTAGTCGATGGCCATCCGGACTTGGGCAAGGATGGTTCCGACCGCGGTCAGATCGGACTCCAGGGCGACGCCGCGAAGCACCATGTCGGCGTAGTCCGAGGCGCGCATTTCGGCGTCCCGGCACATGTCCCAGCACGCACTCCAGCACAGCGCGCGGGTGAGCGACGATTCAATGTTCTGGATGCCGTCGATAACGGTCTCCAGGCCATGATCGATCCTGATCTTGGCGTAGGTGAGGTCGTCGTCGTTGAGCAGGACCAGGGCGGGGACGGGTTGCCCGATCAGCTCGGGGATCTCGGTCAGGCCTTGATCGATGTCGGTTTCGAAGCGGGAGACCCGGATAAGCCGCCCTTCGACCAGTTCGTAACAGCCGATCGCCATCCGGTGCTGCCGAAGGGTGGGCCATTGCTCGGTGGCGCTCTGGCGCACCGCGAACCGGGTGAACCGACCCTCGTGGGAGTCGAGCTCGGCGCGCAGCGTGTTGACGCCCGCGGTCTGCAGCCACTCGCCGGTGAACCGGGAGAGGTCACGACCCGAGGACTCCTCCAGCGCCTTGAGCAGGTCGGGCAGAGTCGAGTTTCCGAAGGCGTGCCGGGCGAAGTAGATCCGCAGCCCGGCCAAGAAGTCCTCCAGGCCGACAAAGGCGACCAGTTGGCGTAACGCAGAGGCGCCTTTGGCGTAGGTGATGCCATCGAAGTTCTGCTCCACCGCCTCCAGATCAACCATGTCGGCCGCGATCGGGTGGGTCGAGGGCAACTGGTCCTGGCGATAGGCCCAGGTCTTGCGCTGGTTGCAGAACGTCGTCCACGGATCGTCGCCGGTACCGGTCTTGCTTCTGATTTCGGACTGCGCCCAGTGCGAGGCCCACTCGGCGAACGACTCGTTCAGCCAGAGATCGTCCCACCAGGTCATGGTGACCAGGTCGCCGAACCACATGTGGGCCAGTTCGTGCAGGATCGTGTTGTCTCGGCCCTCGTAACTGGCTGCGGTGACCCGGGAGCGGAACAGGTACTCGTCGCGAATGGTGACGCAGCCAGCGTTCTCCATCGCTCCGGCGTTGAACTCGGGCACGAAGACCTGCGCGTAGTCGTCGAACGGATAAGGCTCGCCGAAGTGCTCCTCGAAGATCGCAAAGCCGTGCTTGGTGACGGCGAAAATGCGTTCGGCGTCCAACTGCGGGATCACCGATTGGCGGCACGACAACGAGAGGGGGATCTCGCGGTGGCGCCCGGGGTAGCTGTCGTGGACGGTGTGGTATTCGCCGGCGATCAGGGCCGTGATGTAGGTGGAGATGGGCGGTGTCGGAGCGAACTCCCAACGCCCAAAACCGTCACCCAGGGAGGTCGGTTGCACCTCGGCGGAGTTTGAGATCACCGACCAGCCCTCGGGGGCGGTGACGGTGAACTGGAAGCGCGCCTTGAGGTCGGGCTGCTCGAAGCAGGGATAAACCCGACGGGCGTCCGCCACTTCGAGCTGGGTGTAGAGGTAGACCCGGTCATCGGCCGGATCCACGAAGCGATGCAAACCCTCACCGGTGTTGCTGTAGCGGCAGACCGCGGCGATTGCCAGGCGATGCTCGCCCGGCGTGACGTCAAACTCGACCCGCTCACCGTCGAAATGCGAGACATCGAAGGGATTTCCGTCCAGCGACGCCTCGAGGACGGCCTCGGCCAGGATGTTGACGTGACTGTGGCCACCGGCGCCGGAGGTAAAGGTGATCGCTGCGTGCGACACGAACGTGGCCTCAGGGAGCGGCAAGTCATTGCCGTCTGGCATGCGGCCGGTCAAGTCAAGCGAGACGCGATAAGCGCTGGTGGCCAGGAGCTGGGAGCGTACCTGCGCCTCCTCGCGCGTGATGTTCGCGGGATACATAATCTCCCTAGTTCGGATGGGTGGGTTTGAACTATCCGCACGACTCTAACCCACCCGTGCGACACAAGGTGTAGCGGTGGACGAATGGCGAGCTTCGCTTTGGCTTGCCTAGCCCGCGTAGGGTGTTGCGGGTGACTCAACAGGTTGACTTCTGGTTCGATCCGCTGTGCCCCTGGGCATGGATGACCTCCCGCTGGATGCTCGAGGTGGAGAAGGTCCGTGACGTGACCACCACCTTTCACGTGATGAGCCTGTCAGTGCTCAATCACGGACGCGAGCTGTCCCCGTCCTATCGCGCCATGATGGACGCCGGGTGGGGCCCAGTCCGGGTTGCGTTGGCGGTGGAGCGGGAGCATGGTCCGCAGGCGTTGCGCGCCTTCTACACCGCGGTCGGGACGCGGTTCCATCCCGGCGGGGAGAGCAAGGACCGCGCGACCGTCGAGGCGGCGCTGGCCGATTGTGGTTTGCCGGCCGGCCTGGCAGATGCCTATGACACGGGCGCGAACGACGAGGCACTGCGGGCTTCCCACCATCAGGGCATGGATCCGGTCGGCTCCGACGTGGGCACCCCGGTGCTGCACATCAACGGCATGGCACTCTTCGGGCCGGTGATTTCCCCCGCGCCCACAGGCGAGGCCGCCGGCGATCTATTTGATGGTTTCCTCAAGGTGACCGCCTACCCCGGCTTCTTCGAGGCCAAGCGGACGCGTACCGTCGGCCCGATCTTCGCGTAACTCGCACGCCTCCCCAAAGGCTGAAATAGTTCTGTCATGCGCGTACACATTGCCACCGACCATGCAGCGTTCGATCTCAAGGAGTACTTGAAGAAGGAACTCATCGCGCTCGGTCACGACGTCGTGGACCATGGAGCCCACGCGTTTGACGCCAATGACGACTACCCCGACTACATCCTCCCGGCCGCCGAGGCCGTGGCAGCGGAGCCGGGATCGCTCGGGATCGTGCTCGGCGGCTCCGGCAACGGGGAACAGATCGCCGCGAACAAGGTCAAAGGGGTGCGCGCCGGCCTGGCCTACAACTCGGTGATGGCTCGACTGGCCCGCGAACACAACGACGCCACGGTGTTGGCCCTCGGCGGACGGATGCAGTCCCTCGAGGACGCCCTGCACATGGCACGGGTCTTCCTGGAGACGCCCTTCTCCGGAGATCCGCGCCACGCCCGCCGGATCCAGAAGCTGGCCGCCTACGAGGCCAAGCACAACCAGTGATCGGCCGGCCGGGTGCCTGAAGGCCATGTCACCCACCGGCTGGCCCACGAACTGACCGCTGCTTTCGGAGGGCGTCCGGTTCGGGTGGCTAGCCCGCAGGGGCGCTTCGCCGAGGCCTCCGCCGTGGACGGAGCCGTGCTCGACCACGCGGAGGCGTACGGCAAGCACCTGTTCATCGAGTTCGACCCCTCGAGGATCGTGACGATTCATCTCGGCCTGATCGGCAAGCTGCGGCTGCTGGAAGCCGGCGAGAAGGAGCCGGTGGCCCCGGCTAGGCTGCGGATCAGCGCCGGCGGGGTGGTGGCCGAACTGCGCGCCCCGCAAACCTGCCAGTTGATCGCGGACGTCGATCGGCAAGCGGTGATGGCCCGACTGGGGGCGGACCCGCTGCGCACCGACGCCCGGCCGGAGCTGGCCTGGCGAAAGATTCACGCCTCGCCGCGCAGCATCGCCTCGTTGCTGATGGATCAAGGCGTCACCGCCGGCGTGGGCAACATCTACCGCGCTGAGGTGCTCTTCCGGAACCGGGTCCCACCGCTGCTGCCCGGACGAGAACTCAGCCGCCTGAAGTGGAATCGAATCTGGGCCGATCTGGTGCAGCTGATGGCGCTGGGGTCCGCGATGCCCGAGTCGACACCGTCCGGGAACAGCACACGCCGGAGGCGATGGGCCGGGAGCCGCGGGTGGATCGCCATGGCGGCGAGGTGTACGTCTACCGCCGACACGGGCAGGCCTGCCTGGTCTGCGGACGGCCCGTGCGCACCGACCTCGTGGAGGGGCGCAATCTGTATTGGTGCTCGCGCTGCCAGCGGGGTAGCTGATCGTGCCCGAATCGGCCCTGGCTTGGGGCGATTTCGAGATCGCCGTGTCCGCGGACGGTCGTCTGACCAGTGTCTCCCGCGCGGGTGAACCTTGGTTCTCCCTCACCCTGCTGGGGGTTGGGGCGTCCACTCCGGTGCTGCGCGATGAGGACGAGATCGAGCACGCCTTCGCTCTGGAAGGTTGCCGACTGGGCGCCAGACAGATGCTGGGGGACTCCTGGACGCTGCGTTGGGCGGTCGCCAACACCGGTGATCAACCCTGCCCGCTGCCCGCGCTCGGGGTACGACTCGCGTGTGCGCAGGCTGCCCGCGCCTGGGTGTGGGCCGCGGGCGGGCAGGCGCGGTTGCTGATCTCGCCGACCTCCGGACGCGGCCCCGCCCTCGGCGTCACACTGGCCCAGGGCTGGTTGGCCGATGAGGGTGGGGGAGTGCTGGCGCTGATGCCTCGCGAGGGCACGGTGCTGCCCCAGCGGCGACAGGTGACCGGCCTTCGGGTCACCCACCTGACCCGGGCCAGCGCTGCCCCACAGCTCTGGCCCAGCCAGCTCCCGCTGCTGGACCTGAGTGTCGGGCAGCCCTGGGAACTGGCGGATCCCGATCAGGTCGTGCGGGTCAATGAGCCGGCTCGCTTGATCCCCGAAGGCATGGCCACGACGGTGCTCGCCCCGGCCGGAGTGCATCGAGTGTCGGTGCTCTCGGGCACGACCAAAACCCTGCTCGAGGTCTCGTGGGCACCCGGCTTCAACAGCGTCCTGGCCGAGGGTGCGGCGGCCATCCTCGACTCCGGACGGGTGGCAGACGCGGCCCAGGCGTTGGTGCTCTCCGAGGCGCTGGCCCGGAGCCTGATCAGTTCACCCAATCAGGCGCACGACCTGCTCGCCGAGCTACCGGACGACCCTACCTCGGTGCTCGGCTGTGCGGTGCTGGCGGCTCGCGGTCAGCGAAGCGGCAAAGCCAGCCTGGTCGAGCGGGCGATGCTCGGGTTGGCCAGAACGCATCCGGGGATCGGCTACGGACGTGTGGTGCTCGGGGTCTGGTTGGCCAGCTTGGCCGTCGGCCTCGATCTGCAAGAGCAGGCCATGTCACTCCTGGGTCGACCGGCCGCCGGCGAGTTGGCCGCCCTGGAACAGAGTCTGGTCCATTTTCGGAGCCGCGAGGTGGCGGAGCCGCTGCTCGACGGGGTCGTCTGGGGTTTGGGTGGCGAGCTGCCGGGTCGGCCCTGGGGATTGGGGTTGACCGAGCAGGTGCAGCAGGTCGGCCTGCTGGCCCTTTGCCCCGAGGAGTGGGGGATCGCTGCCCTGGCCGGTCGGACGGCGGCGAAGAACCGCGGTCGGATCCTGGCCGAACTGGTGGGTACCGGCCTGGCTGCGGCCGAGCCGCTGGCCTGGCTCGTGATCACCGAGGGGCTCTGCTGACTCGTCCTTCGCCTGAACTCTGGCTCGGCGACACCGAGGTGCTCCGAACAGCTCAGTCGCAGATGCCGATGCCGAATCGCGAGCTTGCTCGCGTCGAGTTGGGTCAGGCTGCCGACCTGGCCCAGACTCAGGCGGTCGACCGGGGCGTAGCGTAGTGGCTAGCGCGCCTGCTTTGGGAGCAGGAGACCGCAGGTTCGAGTCCTGTCGCCCCGACTGGAATATGCGTCGGACTAGGCATTATGCGTTCCTGCGGTCCGAGCGCCCCAAGAGCTAAGATGCGGAGCCCCTTGAGGAGTGTGCGTGGCGGTGTCCAAAGAGGCTGCGCGCAGGTCGTTGGGGCGCCTGAGGGGAGATCCCTGAGCCTCACGATTGTTGGTCACCTGACTGACGGTATGGCCGATGGTCGTGACCTCGCTCTCATGACCGTGGCCGTCGTCGAGGTGGATGGGCGTGATCTTGCTCGACTGCACCGAGTGTGACGTCGGCCTCCGTGGATGTCACCGTCCAGCAGGCGCGCTTCCGTTCTGGCGCTTGTGGCGCCATAATGGCTCTATGCCGAACATCCAGATCAAGGACGTGCCCGAGGACACTCATGCCGTCCTCCGGCAGCGGGCGAGCGCGGCGCACCAGTCGTTGCAGGAGTACCTGCGGTCCAGGCTGATCGCCGAGGCGGCCCAACCAACCGTCGACGAGGTACTCGCCCGTGCGGGCGGACGGGCAGGCGGATCGCTGTCGCTGGCTGACGCGACGAGCGCGTTACGGTTCGACCGTGCTCGTCATTGACGCCAGCGTCCTGGCCGTAGCCCTGCTCGACGACGGCCCCGACGGTGACGCGGCCCGCAATCGGCTGCACGGGGAACAACTCACCGCCCCGGCGTTGATCGATCTCGAGGTGGCCTCGGTGTGGCGAGGACTGGCCCGCGGCGGCCACCTGGACCCACGTCGAGTCGGGTTCGCACTGGACGACCTTCGAGAACTCCCGCTCCAACGCGTGGCCCATGCCCCGCTGCTGGCTCGGTGTTGGGAGTTGCGGGACAACCTCACGATCTACGACGCCGCCTACGTCGCCCTGGCCGAAGCACTGCAGGCCACCCTGATCACCGGGGATCGCCGCCTCGGCAGATCCACCGGCCCGCAGTGCGCCATCGAAGTCCTCAAGACCACCCGCTGACACGCCGAACGCCCACACGGTCGGGCCAGACGACGGGCGTGACATCACGGACATGCCGATGGTCAGACGTCCGCGGTAGCCGACGTGCGCCCACCCAATCCACCGTCTGATCGATGTCGTGGTGGGTGACCGACCTGGCGGATCCCCACAGTCGCCGTCCGCCGATGGTTGTCCTCGGAGCCCACCAATGTTATGTTCCTCTGTATCGGTACGTAGGAACATAAAGGAGGGCTCCTGATGGTGCTGTTCATGATCGTCTTGATGCTCCTGGCTGCCGTTCCGTTGGCCAGCGGCCCGCCGACCTCCCGGATGGTGGGATGGCTTACGGCTGGGGGGCACGAGGTAGCCGACCCCACGCTGGTGGCCGCGCGGGCGGCGGGGCAACGGATTGGAGCGGTCAGCGGGGTTGTCGCGGGGGTGCTGGCTGTGGTGCTGTTCGTGGCCGATGTCGACTTCTACCTTGCTCCGGTCGGGTACGCGGTGGCGGCTGTCGTCGGCGCGGCGGCTCCCTTGGGCGGTGGCCCGCGCCGACGGGCGGAGTTGACCACGACGCGCGGGCCAGGACCGGCCCGCCTGGTGGGTCTGGGGGTGGGCCTGGCGGCTGTGACGTCGGCCTCGGCGCTGGCCCTGGGTGTCCAGCTGGCGCGAGTCAGCGGCGACCGGCACGGAGTCGTGCTCACGTCCTTGTTCGGGATGCCGTCGGTCGACCTGCGGCACCTCGCCATCGTGGGATCCGCGTCGACGGGGGTGCTGGTGGTGTCCCTGCTCGCGTTGGTGAACGTGGGGCGACGGCAGACCGCTGCAGGCGCGGCCCCAGCCACGGATGTGATGATCCGCCAGTGGTGCGCGCACCGTGTCCAGTGGGGCTTGGTGGGGGCCCAGCTCATGCTGCTCGGGGCCCTCGCCCCAGCCGTCCAGGTAGTGTCGCTGCGCAACGCAGGGGATGCCCTCGTCGGCGACCCGGGCCTGGCCACGGTGGTGTCGGCGGTCGGCGTGGTCCTCCTCGCTGCCGGAGTGATCGCTGCCGCTGTCGCCGTCCTGGTACCGGTGTGGGTCGGCCCGCGACACAAGATGCGCCCTACGGCGCCTCGTGTCGTGGCCGGGGTGCGCGGGGGGAGATAGCCGTGCAGTTGGAGGTCGACGTCACCAGCCCCACCCCGCACTACGAGCAGATCCGCAGCCAAATCGAACGGTTCGTGTTGACCGGCGCGCTCGGGCCCGGCACGCGACTGCCACCGATCCGGCAGTTGGCCAGCCATCTGGGACTGTCCAACGGGGTCGTCGCCCGCGCCTACCACGAGTTGGAGCGTGAAGGGATGGTCACCACCGGAGGCAAGCGCGGCACCATCATCGCAGCGGCCATCGACAGGTCCGGCGCCGATGATCCTCGCCGGCGCCGCCTCCTGGCTGAGGCCGCAGCCCAGTACGCCAGCGCGGCCCACGCGCTCGGCTTCGACCTGGAGGAGGCAGAGCTCGCCCTCCGCGGTGCGATGTCCGTGCCCCCCGCGCCGTTCGCCGACTCCTGAGGACTTGCTGGCGAATGCCGGCACTTCCTGACGTGCCGGGGGCAGGGGATCCTGGGCGTATGACGACAGAACGCGCGCATCTGCCGCGCCGGGTGTGGATGATCTAGTCCCGGGTCGAGGGCCGAATCACCACGGCAGCCGGTTCGAATCGAACCTCAAGCACGGTCCAGCAGTCATTCCGGAGCGTGGCCACCTCACTCCGACAACCGCGGCACAACAGGTTTGGACCATCCAATCCGTCATGACCGCAGCAACCGCTGTTCCGCAGCGGGTCCTCGCTTGGAAGCACTCCTATTGCGTCAGCCGGGTTGATCACAGGACAGCCAAGGGTGCTGGTGGGGAGCCCCTGCCGCCAGTCGCGTCCCTGATAGTGGTGTAACGCGGTTCGTGTGATCGTCCCCCCGGCATGTCGCCGGGACGTGAGCGCGGCCACCGCGTGATCCTTCGAGTGAACCTCTCACAGCACTCTCGAAAGGAACCATCACGATGACCGCTCCTCACATTGTCGATCCCGCGCGCCTGTTGGGCCAAGCGTTGGGTGACGCGTCGCCGGACCTGATGCGCCACCTGCTCGCCACGGTGATCAACGCCTTGTTGTCCGCGGAGGCCGACGCGGTGTGCGGCGCCGAGTGGGGCCAGCAGTCGGCGGACCGGGTGACCCAGCGCAACGGATATCGGCACCGCGAGCTGGACACCCGGGTCGGCACCGTCGACGTCGCGATCCCGAAGCTGCGTTCGGGCAGCTACTTCCCCGAGTGGCTGCTCGAGCGCCGTAAGCGGGCCGAGTCGGCGCTGATCAGCGTGGTCGCGACCTGCTACCTGCTCGGGGTGTCGACCCGCCGGATGGACAAGCTGGTCCAGACGTTGGGGATCACCAGCTTGTCGAAGTCGCAGGTCTCCCGGATGGCCGCCGACCTCGACACCCAGGTGACCGCGTTCCGCACCCGGCCACTCGCGGATTCGGGGCCGTTCACGTTCGTCGCGGCGGACGCGTTGACGATGAAGGTCCGCGAGGACGGCCGCGTGGTGAACGCCGCCGGGGTGCTCCCGACGCCCACGCCGGCCTGGTCGACGCCATCGCAGCGAACCTGCCCGGCGCCACCTGGCAACGCTGCAGAACGCACTACGCCGCCAACTTGATGGACGTGTGCCCCAAGAGCGCCTGGGGGGCCGTCAAGGCCCTGCTGCACAGCGTGTACGACCAACCCGACGCCAAGGCCGTCCACGCCCAGTACGACAAGATGCTCGACACCCTCACCGGCAAGCTCCCCGCCGTCGTCGCCCACCTCGACGCCGCCCGCGCCGACGTCCTCGCGTTCACCAGCTTCCCCAAGGAGGTCTGGCGCCAGATCTGGTCCAACAACCCCAACGAGCGCCTCAACCGCGAGATCCGCCGCCGCACCGACGTCGTCGGGATCTTCCCCGACCGCGACGCCATCACCCGCCTCGTCGGCGCCGTCCTGGCCGAACAACACGACGAATGGGCCGAAGGCCGCCGCTACCTCGCCCTCGACGTCCTCACCCGAGCCCGCACCACCACCACCCCCGCCGACCCGCCCCCGACCGCGACCCTGCCCGAACTGGAGCCCGCAGCATGACCCGACTCCGCGACATCTACGGACCCGGCCACACCCACGTCGACTACCAACGCGCCCTCGCCACCGGCCACGAGACCGGCTGGTGGGACGAACACGGCGTCCCCGCCCCCTGGCCCGAGGACCTCCACGAATGGCCTCCGGCCCCCGTCACCACCGACCAGCCCGACCCCATCGAAACCGGCCAACCACCCTTCTGAGCACCCCACCCGAAGGATCAGCCGTTACACCACCTCCCGGGACTTGACCCTGCCGCCATCCAATCGGGTCCGGGTCGGTGGCCCAGGCTCCGATAGGGATCGTAGGCAGATATCGCTCATCTCCAGGCTGGGCGTGCGTGGGACTTGGCATCTCGTCAAGCTGGCTGAGTGCGTTGGTCAGGGTGGTTCCGCACGAACCGCACACCATGATCACCAACGTCACGGTCGTGATTCTGCCCCAGCCAGGCTCGGCGAGGAAGCCCCGACATCCGCTACTGCCGCTGGTGGTCGTTGGCGGCGGGGGGCCAAGCTTGTATCGCGTAGCGCTACGCGATACGGTTGTCCCGTGATCGTCAGCTTCCGGCACAAGGGTCTGGAGCGTCTGTATCGCGACGGTTCGAAGAAGGGTGTCCAAGCGGCTCACGTCCCCAAACTGCTGCGTATCTTGTCGCTGTTTGACGTGGTCCAGACCCCGGACGACCTCGCGATCCCGTCATTTCGGACCCACCCCCTCGAAGGGGACCTGGCCGGGCACTGGTCGATCTGGGTGAACGGCAACTGGCGGGTCACGTTCCGCTTCGTTGAGAGCGATGTCGAACTCGTCGACTATCAGGACTACCACTGACCAGAAGGTGGACAACATGGTGATGAAGACCCCGGTGCATCCCGGCGAGATCCTGCGTGAGGACGTGCTGGCCGACCTCGGGCTGAGTGTCGGGGAGGCTGCGTCCCGGCTCGGGATCTCCCGGGTGACGTTGAGCCGAGTCCTGCACGGCCATGCGCGGGTGAGCCCCAACCTTGCTGTTCGACTGGAGCAGGCGGGTGTTGGCACCGCCCGCGCTTGGCTGTCCCTGCAGTCAGCTTATGACCTCGCCGCCGAGCGTGCGGCCGGACTACCCACCGTGCGCAGGCTCGACACCGTCGCCTGACAACACCCGCCGCGCAGCGCGCGTGCCGGCCACGCCGCGCGCTGGAGGTGGGTTGTCGAGGTCAGGCGCCGGTGCGACTTCTTTCGCGCGTGAAGCGGTCTGCCCACAGCTTCCACTCCCACAGGGTGAGGGCCATGAAGGCCCCCGTGCCGATGACCGCGCCAGCCTTCCTGCGCTGGTAAGCGGCCACCATGGCGCCCACCAGCGAGGCACTTGGCAACGCCCGTCAGGGCCAGCACCACCGGCTCCGACGTCGGGTTCCGTGACCAGGACTCCTCGCCCAGAATGGCCCGTGCCGCGAACGACGACGTGTCGTGAACCGGCGGAGTGATGACGGGGTTGACAGCAAGCCACGCGCCGATGGGGCCGTACAGCCACCAGCGTCGTGTCCACAGCGGCACCAACAGCAGCGGCGTGCTCAGCAGCCTCGACCAGGCGCTGAACGGATGAGCGTGTCGCTGAAAGATGCGAGCGTAGACGCCGTCCGCAGATGCCACCCGTTCAGCCTGACACCGAATCACCGTGGCGACCAGCCAACGGGGAACTGCCTCGGCGCCGCAGAGATGCTCGGTCGACAATGCGGACATGAGCATCGACGCGTGGTGGCCGAAGCTGCGGCTGGAGTCCCGGGAGTACTGATCGCCAACAACGGCGACGTTGTACCTCCTGACCTCGTTGTGGAGATCGCTCAAGCAGGAGGCGTGACCACGACTGACGCCTGGTGGGTTGGACACAGTGGGCCGACCGGGTTCTTCCTGTCGGACGAAGCGATCGACTGGATCGACGAGGTCGCCAACGGCGAGACACCCGAGCCCCGCCCCGACGACCACAACACAACATCCTGAATTGCCGCGACCCGGTGGCCTATTCGTCGGATACTCCCTCGGGTTCGGTGAGTTGCCGGAGCGCTTGGACGTGGCCGAGGTAGGCGGTGCGTCCTGCGGAGGTGAGCTGGATCCAGGTTCGTGGTCTGCCGAAGGGTTGGGGGCGTTTCTCGAGGGTGAGGTAGCCGGCGTCGGCGAGCAGTCGGAGTTGCTTGGACAACAGTGATGTCGAGATCCCGAGGGCGTCTTCGAGGGCGCTGAACTCCAGGTCGGTAGCGGTCGCGAGGGCGGCGGTGATCCGGAGCCGGGTCGGGGCGTGGATCCGGTCGTCGAACCGGGGGGCGGGGGTTTCCCAGCTCATAGGAGGTCGTAGCGGTCGTAGTCCCCGGCGGCGAGGCGCCCCACGCGGTAGCGGTCTTCCCAGCGCAGCCAGGCATAGCCGCCCACGGCCGCGATCAGCCCCACCCCGAGGGAGTACCAGGGTTGCCAGTCGGGTGGGGCTTCGACTCGGCCCAGGACGAACAGCACGGCGTACAGCAGGGCGAACATGAGCGCGCGAGCCCCGATGGCGCGCTGGTCGAGTACCTGCCCTCGGCCGCGGGCCTGCCGGTGCAGGGCCACCGCGAACACGAGCGAGCCGACGACCAGGACGGCGATCGCGGCCACCCAGTGCCCGGCCGTCCCGAGGCCGACGGTGGCGCCCGCGGTGGTGCTCATGCCCAGATCGATCCAGGCGGGCCGCCGGGTGGCCTGCGCGGCGGCGGTGCGTGACGCGGTGATCTGCTCGAGGCTGGCCCGGGCCTCTTCAGGCGTGGGCTGCTCGTGGGCGTCCATGCGGCGCCTCCCTGCGAGTTGGTTGACGATGGATCAAGTATCTATCTTGGTTGTCGTTGCGTCAACCAACTGGACGCCGCCACCCGCCGCGATCGCCAGGCCAGACGTACGGACATCAGCGTGAGGCGTTTTGTGTCAAGCCGGGTTGCTGCGCAGGGTCGCGAAGATGGCCCGCCACGCGGCCAGGCGGAGCCGACCCGCACCGGTGAGGCGCCTTGCCGGTGGACGTCCCCGACAGGCGTTCGCGGGGTGCGAGCCCGGCATGCTTGACCACGGCGCGGGCAGACGTAAGCCGGCGGCCGACATCCGACAAGTGGCTCCGCGGTAGCCGATCTGCGAGGCCGCTGAGCTGCCACGGGGTCGGCTCCTGTGACTTCGCACCTGTGTCAACGCGTCCGCAGATGGCGACATGCATCACGCCGCGTATCTGCTCTGGGCGGGTGTTTCAGCGAGGATCGCCGTCGCACCGACCGCGGACAGGTCCGGGATCGTGCGGACGAGGTCGGTGAGGGGTGAGTCGGCCAGCATGGCGACCATGCGCTGGTGGCCCCTCAGGTGGGTGTGACGGGTTCGAGGGTGACGCTGCGGTGGGCGGCAACGGCTTGCCCGGAGGCAGGAACCAGGGCTGGGTCGCGGGGGTGGCTTCGGGCGAGTTGGACGATGTCGAACTAGTCTCTCTGCCATGGCGCTCAACCAGATGGGATCTTCTTCCCTTCCGCTCCTGGAGGTCGAGGTCGGTCCGCTGATCGACGGGCGATGGGTTGAGTTGATGGTACTGGCCGCCATCGTGATCACGGCCGTCGTGATCGGGGGCGCCGTTCTGCTACTCGCGCGCGGTTGGCGGCGCAGGAGAGGCTGAGGGGATTCATCGTCCGTGAGGTCGAAGCCAGAAAGCCGACAGTCAGCCCGTGCTCACAACAGCGTTCCCGACGCAGTCGCCACCCCTTGGGGCGGGGAGCATCCGACCTGATCGCCTTGAACCCGTCCTCACCTGTGAGTCTGGCGCGGGTGAAGCACCGCTTGGAGCGTTTTCGCCGGTGCTGCCACTCATTGGTGCGCTATGGGCGTGGCGGTTCCTCTGGCCGGCTTGATCAGGGCGTCACGATGCCGGCCACGTAGTAATACCCGGAGGCCGTCGGGACCTCGACGTCGACGGCGGACCGCGGCTCCAGGCCGGGCTGGTCGTGAGTGGTCAGCGTGATGGAGTCACCGACGTCGCCCGAGAGCACCAGGAGACGCTGGCCGCTCGGTTGGAGGTGCAGCAACGGGCCGCCGACGTCGGTGGTGGTGACGGCGCCGGTGGACAGGTCGTAGCGGGAGACGTGGCGGTACTCCGTCATGGGCCGGAAGCCGGGGTTCATGAAGGTGTGGCCGACGTAGAGGGCGTCGTCTGTTTCGGCGAGCAGGAACGGTGCCGGGTGGAGAGCGACCGTGCTTTCGTGGAGGTCGTCCAGGGAGACGACCGAGGGCACGGCTTCGACATCGGCCACGATGGCGCGGCCGTAGAAGAGCTTCCCGTCCCGAATGGCGGCACTGATGCCGCTCTCGAGGGTGTCGAGGAGCGTCGTGCGGCGGAGCAATCGAAGGGACGCGGCGTCGAGTTCGAGCAGGATGCCCTGGTCGTTATCGCCGCGCATGGTCGAGCCAAGGCGTACACCTTCTGCCCGTCGCGGACCAGCACGGTGATGGTGATCTGCTCGATCCGGTTCTCGGCCAGGAGTTCACCATCCAGTCCCGTCTCCGGAGTTCGGCGGCGCTGTTGAGGGTGTTGGTGGTGATGAACGAGTCGCTCGCCTTCGACAGGCCCGACCACCTGTTCGGTCACCCGGTCGCGACCACGTCGCACGTCTTCGTCGAGAAGCGCAGGATGTCGGTGCGGTCGCGATCGGCGCTGCTGGCCACCAGCCAGACGTCGCGTCGCCGAGCCGGGGCATGATCCCGGTCGGTGAGGCCCGAGGCCGCGGTAGGGAATCGTCGCCGTCGGCCGATGACGCGGTCGCCGTCCACGAAGGCGAGTTCGCTGCCGCCCCGTCCTCGGTCGAGAAGATCACGGCCGCCCGCCAGCCCTCAGGGCAGGGCCCCGTGGACGTGGGCGCCGGGGCACCCCCGCAGGAGCAGAGGGCGACGGTCGCGGCCAGTCCGCTCGCCACGGTGCGCAGCGGCAGTTTCATGTCAACCTCCGTGGGTGGTGATCGTTCGGCGAGTCTCGGCCACAGCACGGGCCGGCCGGTCTCCTGTTGGGGTGGGTGGGTGTCTGCGGGTCTGACGTTAGCAGCGGAGCAGGCCAGGGCCCTGCCGACGTGCCTATGGCGAGCCTTCGCCGCCGTCTGTGGGGAGGCGTTCGGGTGGGGCGTGCGGTTGGCGGGGATGCTGAGCCGCTACCTTCAGGATTGCGTTGATGTCGGGGCGGTGGCGGTGGCGATGTCCGGGGAGGCGATTCGTGTCCGGCTCTTCCGGTCGACCCACAAGATGAGCGCGGTGCAGACGGCGACGGTCGCGAGGGAGACCGCGGCGTCGAGGGTGGTCACGTCGGTGGCGTTGAGGTCGCCCCAGCCGATGGCGCCGAACACGAAGCCCAGGGAGTTGTTCACCGCGTGCAGGGCGATGGCCGCTTCGAGGCCGCCGGTGCGCCACACGAGCACGCCTGCCGCGAGCGCGAAGCCGGCCACGCCGATCATGCCGGGCGGGTTGTAGGGGTGTCCGACGACGAACAGGGGAAGGGGTAGCAGGATGCCCCACCACGGGTTGCGGAGCCAGGCTCCGAGCACCTGCATGGGCAGCGCGCGGAACGCGAACTCCTCGGCGGCGGCCTGGAGGGGCACGATCAGGAGCGCGCCGGCGATGAGCCACCCGCTGTGGGGGTGCCACGAGGGTGCGATCGGCTCACCGGCGGCCCCGCCCACCGTGAGGAACACCAGGTGGACCGTCACGTACACGCCGAGGCAGATAGCCAGTGAGCGGACCAGCAGGCCGGTGCGCAGGCGTCCGGCGACGGACAGGAGTGTGCCGACGGGGCGGCGTCCGGCGGCCACGCCGATCATCACCGCGGGGATCAGGGCGAGCAGCGTGCTCATCAGCGCGAGGAACTGGTACGGGTTGTACAGGTCGGTCTGCTCGTCCAGCAGGCCCAGGGACGCCTCGAGCTGCGGGTTGACCAGCACGGCGGCGGCGAGCCCAGTGAGGAGCACCAGCATCAACGCGAGGTAGGCCGCCGTCGCGGTGAGGAGGGTGACCAGCGGCCGCCACCAGCGGTGGTTGGCCTCGGCGCGGGCGAGCCGGTGGTAGTCCGGACGCCGCAGTGCCGAGGGGGGCACGGGAGCCGGGGTGGGCGGGTGGGAGGTGGCGGTGGAGATGGTCATGTCGTCATCGTGTCCGGCCCACACCCGTCGTCAGTATCGGTCGACCGGGTGCCTCCGGGAGTCGAAGGGATGGTCGAGGATTCATGCCATCGGACGACACCGCTCGCACCGCCGGCTGGCCTAGGGTGGCCCGGTGACCGGTCAACCCGTGCCTGCCGCCTCCGCGCCCCGAGCGCTGCCGGGGCGGAACGTGGTGTTCCTCGTCGCGGTCGCCGTGTTCTCGGTGCTGATGCTGGTGATCGCTCTGCCCGGGTATCTGGAGTCGCCGCTGGGTGGGTGGCTCGGCCCGGCCGCGATGCTGGTGAACCTGGCCGGCCTCGTCGCTTCGCTGGTGCTGTTGCCGAAGGTTCTGGACCGGGCGCCGAGCGCAGTGGAGGCGCCGGATGAGGAACGCGAACGCCGAGCGCTGCGCTACGCCCTGGTGATCATCGCGCTGGCGAGCGTCTCTGACGGGGCGGGGTTGGCGGCCGCGATCGTGTTGGTGTCGATCGCCGGACGCCGTCGCTGGCCGCCGATCCTCGTGACCGTGGTCGCCTTCGGCGTCGCGTACGCGGTGGGCCGGTCGTTGATCGTCTCACCGGGGGCGAACACGCTGACGGCGTCCGAGGAAGCCATCGGGATCGCCCTGCTGATCGCGATCCTGGTGTTGTTCGGTCTCTACCGCGGCAGCCGGCGCGCCTTGTGGCGCTCGCTGTACCAGGAGGCCGTTCTGGCCCGGCGGGAACAGGCCGCACGCCTGCTGCAGGCCCGCGAGGCCGAACGCACGCGCATCGCCCGCGAGATGCACGATTCGTTGTCGCACCGCCTGGCCCTGATCTCGCTGCACGCGGGTGCCCTGGAGTACCGCGACGACCTCGACCCCGCCGCCGTCCGCGAGGCGGCCGGGGTGATCAGGTCGGCCGCGGAGACCGCCGCGGACGAACTCGGTGCGGTGCTGGCCGTCCTCCGCCCGCCCTCGGAGGGCACCTCCCCCGCGCCCACCCTCGACGACGTGGGCACGCTTGTCGACACCGCCAGCACCCCCGGGAGCCCCGTCCACCTGATCCTCGACGTCGGTCCCAGCGAACCCGTCCCGGCCGCGCTCCGGACACCTCTACCGCCTCGTCCAGGAATCCCTCACCAACGCCGTCAAGCGCGCCCGGCCAGCCCGTCACGGTCACGATCACGGGGAGCGCCCGACAGCGGCGTCCACGTCACGGTGAGCAACCCGCTGCCGGCCACCCCGGCGGACGCCCCCGGGTCCGGTCTGGGGCTGGCCGGGCTGACCGAACGGATGGCCTGATCGGAGGCCGGTTCACCGCCACCCCCGACGCAGGCGCTTTCCGGGTGGACGCGTGGTTGCCATGGGCATGACCCAGATCGGGTGCTGCTCGTCGACGACGAGCCGCTGATCAGGGCCGGACTGCAGATGATCCTCGACGGGGCCGGCGGCATCGCCGTGGTCGGTGAGGCCGCCGACGGGCTGGACGCCGCCGCGCGCGTCACCGATCTGCACCCCCACGTGGTGCTCATGGACGTCCGGATGCCGCGGTGCGACGGTGTCGAGGCCACCCGCACCATCCGCGCGCGAACCCACCCGCCGAGCGTGGTGATGCTCACGGCCTTCGACACCGATGACTTCCTGCTGCGCGCGCTCGACGCGGGAGCCTCCGGCTTCCTGCTCAAGCACACGCCACCGGCCGAACTGGTGGCGGCCGTCCAGCAGGCCGCCCACGGGACGATGTCGTTCTCGCCGAGCGTCCTGCAGCGGCTGGTGACGCACGCCACGCGCGCACCGCAGCCCGCGGCGTCCGACCCCCTCGACGGGCTCAGCGCCCGCGAAGCCGAGATCGCGCGCCTGGTCGCTGACGGACTCACCAACGCCGAGATCGCCGGCCGCCTGTTCCTGTCACTGCCGACGATCAAGACCCACCTCGCCCGCATCTTCGACAAACTCAGGGTCACCAGCCGCGTCCAACTGGCCCTCGCGGTCCACGGACACCGACGCTAGCCGGCGGGGCCCAGCCCGGCGGCGCGCCCATCAGAAGACCGTGGCGAGGGCGGCCAGCAAGACGCGTCGGTGACCTCGGGAGGGCGGACCGCAACCCGCAGCCAGGAGGGGCCCAGGCCCGGCGAAGGTGTCTCCGCGGCGCACGGCGAAGCCGCGCCGGGCCAGACGGCTGTGGACCGACCCGTCCGGCCCCGGCGGTGGCCCGGTGTCGAACAGGACGAACGGCGCCCGGGGCGGAGCACGACGCTCACGCCCAGCGCGGTAAGTCCCGCCACGAGGTGGTCGCGGTGCCGCTGCTCGGTGAGCGCGAGGTCCCGCGACTGCGCGAGCGCATCCTCGGTCAGGCAGGCCTCGAGCGCCGCCAGCGCGGGCCCGGACACCGCCCACGGCGGGCTGTTGGGCCGCGAGGCGACCCACGAGGGCCGGGTCCCCGACCACGTACCCGGCGCGGACGCCGGCCAGCCCCCAGGTCTTGGTCAGCGACCGGACGACCAGCACTCCCGCCATCTCCCGGGACTGATGAGGCTGTCCTGCTCGCCGGGCACGGCGTCCATGAACGCCTCGTCAACGACCAGCACACGCCCGGGTCGCGTCAGCCAGGCCAGGGACGCGGCGGGGTGCAGCACGCTGGTGGGGTTGGTCGGGTTGCCGACCAGCACCAGGTCGGAGTCCGGCACGGCGTCCGGGTCGAGGACGAACCCCACGTCGGGCCGGAGGATGTGCCGCATCACGTCGATGCCGGCGCGGCGGAGGGCGGCCTCGGGTTCGGTGAACTAGGGTGGACCACGACCGGCTCGTGCGGGCGCCAGGCCCCGGGCGACCAGGGTGAACGCCTCGGCCGCGCCTGCGGTTGGCAGGACCATGTCCTCGTGGACGCCGTGGTGTCGTGCGATGGCCGCGCGGGCCCTTTCGGGGTCGGGGTAGCGGTCCGCGCCGTTGAGGGCGGCGGTGAGGGCGTCCAGCAGCCAGGGCGGTGGCCCGGGCACTCGGACGTTGACGGCGAGGTCGACGAGTCCGGGGCGCAGGTCGCGGTCGCCGTGGTGGAGGAGGTCGGGCTCGGGGGGGTGCCGCACGGGCGATCGCGGCGTCGACCGCGGCGGCGGCATGGGCGTGGACGGCGTCGGCGAATCGTTGTGCCAGCGCCGGGTGGCCCGCCCAATGGGTGTGGAGGTAGGAGGCGTGCACGGTGGGGTGTCCGGTGGAGGCGGGGTCGAGGGACACCCCGTCGGTGACGGGGCCGTCGGGCCAGGACCACGCCCACGCCGGGCTCGGCGTCGGGCGGCAGCGGCGTCCGGGTGCGGTGGAACTCGTGCCCCGTGACCGCCTCCCCGGCGCGTGCGAGGAGGGTGTCCGTCGGCGCCGTGGCCTCGCGGTAGCCGAGGACGAGCCGGGGGTGCATGGCGGCCGCCGCGGGGACCGCGCCCACCATGGGCCGGTCGTCGAGGGTGTCGGCGAGGTAGAGCAGGCCGGCGCACTCGGCGACGGTCGGGACGCCTTTGGCCACGGCGGTGCGCACCGCCGTCCGCAGCGACTGGTTGGCGGCGAGGTCGGCGGCGTGCACTTCCGGGAAGCCGCCGCCGAGGTAGAGGCCGCAGGTGCCGGCGGGGAGGTCCGGATCCGTGAGGGGGTCGAACTCCGCCACGTCGCACCCCGCGGCCCGCAGCAGTTCCTCGGTCTCGGGGTAGCGGAACGTGAAGGCCCGGCCGCCGGCCACCGCCACGACCGGACGCCGCTGTGACGGCGTCCGGACCACCGCGGCCGGATCCCACGGCTCGGCATCCAGCTCCGGAGCCGAGGCCGCCACCGCGAGCACGGCGTCGAGGAGACGCCGGCCGCGATCCGTCCGCGAGGGTGTCGAGGACGCCGCGGCGTCCGCGCGCTCCGCCACCGGCACGAGCCTGAGGTGCCGCGAGGGCGCCTCGAGGCCCTCGGTGCGGGGAGCGCACCCAGGACCGCGCATCCCGGCCCGCTCGACGGCCGCCACCGCTTCGGCGGCGTGGCGTGGCCGAGCCGACGCGGTTGAGGATGACGCCGGCCACCCGCAGCTCCGGGTCGTAGGTGGCGAGTCCGTGCACGAGTGCCCCGACGGTGCGCGAGGTGTGGGCGGCGTCCACCACCAGCACGACGGGGCTCGAGGTGAGCTGGGCGACGTGGGCGGTGGACCCGACGCCGTCGGTGCCGATCCGGCCGTCGAACAGCCCCATGACGCCCTCGATGACCGCGACGTCGCAGGGCGCTGGGGTGGCGGCGCCGTGGGCCAGGAGGGGTGCGACGAGCGCCTCGCCGACGAGGAAGGGGTCCAGGTTGCGGCCCGGGCGTCCGGTGGCGAGCGTGTGGTAGCCGGGGTCGATGTAGTCGGGGCCCACCTTGAAGCCGGCGACAGCCAGCCCTCGGCGGCGCAGCGCGGCCATGAGTCCGATGGCGAGCGTGGTCTTGCCCTGGCCGGATCCGGGGGCGGCCAGCACGACGCGGGGGAGGATCACCATTCGATCCCCCGTTGGCCCTTCTGGCCACGGTCGAAGGGGTGCCGCACCTTCGTCATCTCGGTGACGAGGTCGGCGGCGTCCAGCAGGGCGGGCGGACAGCCACGGCCGGTGACGACGACGTGCTGGACGCCGGGGCGCGCCTGCAGGGTGGCGACCACCTCCTCGATGTCGACCCACCCGCGGGCCAGGGGATAGGTGAACTCGTCCAGGACGTACAGCGTGTGCGCCTCGCCGGTGAGGCGCCGGGCCACCTCGGCCCAGCCCTCGGCGGCCAGGGCCGCCTGGTCTGCGGCGGCGGTGGCGCGCGACCACGTCCAGCCGGCGCCCATCGTGTGCCAGTCCACCGGGCCACCGACGCCGTGGTCGCGGTGGGCCCGGTCGAGTTCGGCGAGCGCGGCGTGCTCGCCCGGCTGCCACGCCCCCGACTTCACGAACTGGAACACCCCGACCGACCAGCCCTGCGCCCAGCCACGCAAGGCCAGGCCCAGGGCGGCGGTGGTCTTGCCCTTGCCGTCGCCGGTGTGGACGATGAGCAGGGGTCGCTGGCGGCGCTCGCGCGTCGTGAGCCCGTCGTCGGGTACGACTGTGGGGCGTCCTAGCGGCACGGCGTCCACCGCCCGGACCGCGTCGCCGACGCTAGGCTCGCCGGGGTGACCACTGACCCTACGGCACGGCGCCCGGGCTGCCCGACGAGGCGTTCGACTCCGACGGTCTGCTGACCAAGCGCCACGTCCGCGCCTCGGCGCTGGCTGTGCTGCGGCCGCGGCCGGGCGAGGTGCTCTGGGATCTGGGCGCGGGCGCCGGCTCGGTCGGCATCGAGTGGGCGCGCACCGACCCGACGTGCCGGGCTGTCGGCGTCGAGCGGGACGCCGTGCGCGCGGCCCGCGCGAGGCGCAACGCCGAACGCCTCGGTGTGGCGGAGCGGGTCAGGATCGTCGAGGCGGACCTCCGCGACGGTCTGGCCGCGCTGCCCGCTCCTGACGCGGTCTTTGTCGGCGGTGGGGTCACCCGCGAGGTGGTGGACGCCGCGTGGGCGGCGCTGCCGGCCGGCGGACGCCTCGTCCTCCACGGCGTGACGCTGGAGGCCGAGGAACTGCTCGTGGCCTGCCACCGGGCGTGGGGTGGGTCGCTGGTGCGGTTGGCGGTCGAGACCGCGACCCCGATCGGTGGTTTGCTGGGCTGGACGCCGGCGCGCCGTGGTCGGTGGTCAGGAACAAGGCTGACTCAGTCAACGCGCTGACAGGGCGTCGCGGACGCCGCGGCTGCGGCGCAGGTCACGTTGCCCGACGGCGCGGCGTTCTCGGTGGCCGGTGACGGCTGCCCCGGCGTCGTCCGCCGGACGACGGGCCGATCCTCGCGTCCGCCGCGACGCCTCGTTGACGGCCGGGTCGTCCAGCCCGGCGCGCGCGCCGTCGAGGTCGGTCGCGGCGTAGCCGCGCGGCGTCCAGGCCACCAGCCCGGCGTCGGCGAAGGCGCGCACGCCGGGCGTCGCCTCGGGGGCGACCACGTGGACACGGGCGCCGACCTCGAGCAGGCGGCGCAGGCGGCGTTCGGCGACGCGGCCCGCGCCGACCACAACTACCGCCCGGTCGCGCAGGGCCAGCCCGGCGGCGGGGCACCGGCGCCGTCAGGCTCGTGGGGGGGTCAGGCGCCGGACGAAGGAGGTCACCGTGGTCGAGGTGCGGCGGCGGCCCGTGCGGTCCACCCGCGAGGCCAGGGCGTCGCCGATCACCTCGGCGAGCCGGACCCGTCAGGGTGGTCGGAGGCCTCGGATGCCCTGCTGGGTCCAGGCCTGGAGGCGGCCGGGGAACGGAAGTTCGGGCACCACGCGCGCCGCCGGCGGTACGCCTCCTCCAGCTCGCCGAGCCGGGGTGGCTGACCTGGATGAACGCGGGGCGGGGCGCCTTCCCACCAGCCGGGCGAGGCGGGCGTGGTCGGCGTTGGCCTCGGGGACGCTGCAGCCTCGGCCGAGCAGGACGACGGTCGTCTCCGCGGGCGTCCAGTCGTCGAGGGCGGACGCGATCCGTTGCCGCACGGCCGCGCGGAGCCGCGGGTCGGAGCCCAGGTGTGCGGCGTAGGCGACCTCGGCGTCGGGGACGCCGCGCTGGCCGTCGGCGATGGCCTCGGGGATGTCCTCGCGGACGTGGCCGCCGGCGCCCACCATGAGGGGCACGACGACGGCGCGAGGCGTGGTCTGCCCGGCGAGGACGCCGGCGAGCGCCTCGTCGATGGAGGGCTCGACGAGTTCGACGTAGGCGGCGACGGTGGGCACGTCGACCAGCAGGCGTCGGACGCGGTCGACCAGCGCGGTGCAGGCCTCGACCCCGGCGCCGACCCGGGTGCCGTGGGCGGCGATGACGAGGGGGGCGGGGGCGTTCACGCCAGCCACCGGTAGTCGCGCGGGGTGACCATGACCTGGCGGCCCAGCCCCGACGGCAGGACCCGCGTGGTCGACGAGCCCACCACGACGAGCGAGTTCATGTCCACCCACTCGACGTCGAAGGTGGCCAGCGTGGCGATCCGGACCCACTGGTCGGGACGCTCGGCGTTCCTGACCACGGCGACGGGCGTGGTCGGCGGTCGGTGTTCGCCCAGGAGGGCCAGCGCCCGCGGCAGGTGCTCGACCCGCTTGTGGCTGCGGGGGTTGTAGAGGGTGGTCACGAAGTCCCCCTCCGCGGCGGCCCGGAGGCGCCGTTCGATGGTCTCCCAGTCGGTGTGCAGGTCGGACAGCGAGATGGTCGCGTGGTCGTGGCCCAGCGGGGCGCCCAGGATCGCGGACGCCGCCAGCTCGGCCGTCACCCCGGGGACGACCTGCACCTCGAGGCCCTCCGTGCCCTGCTCGAGGGTGGGCGACGCCATCGCGTAGATGGCGGGGTCACCGCCGCAGACCAGTGCGACGGCCCGGCCCTCACGGGCCCTCGCGATGGCGTACGCGGTGCGCTGCTCCTCGGTGCCCATCCCCTGGGCGACGACCTCGGTGCCGGGCCGCAGCAGCGCCCGGATCTGGGCGACGTAGGGCCGGTAGCCGACGACGACGCTCGACTCGGACAGCACGCGGTGCGCCCGCGGCGTCAGCAGGTCGTGGCTGCCCGGGCCGAGCCCCACGATGGCCAGTCGGCCGAGGACGGGGAGGCGTCCGACGGCGCAGGTGGCCTCCGGCGTCTTGTGCTTCTCGACCAGCAGCTCGGCCCCGTGGGCCAGCACGGACGCCTCGGCGACGCTCGGCGTCCCGACGGCCGCGGCGGGGGCCGCGCTGGGGTTGGGGACGTCGCGGGTGGCGAGGTCGTCGGACGGGTAGGCGACCAGCGGGACGCCGAGGGCTGCGGCCAGCTCGACAAGGCCCGGCTCGTCTGCCTTGGCGTCCACGGTGGTGAGGGCGGCGACGGACGCGATCGACAGCCGCGCCCCGGTCAGGGTCGCGTCGAGGAGGGCGCGCAGCGCCTCCGAGGTGGTGCCGCGGTTGCAGCCCATCCCGACCACCAGGCTTCGGGGGTGCAGGACGACGGTGGGCAGGGCCCCGGCGGGCACCTCGGCGGCGTCGCTGACGACGATCCGGGCCACGGCGGGCGGGGGCTCGGGCAGGGTCTCGACGTGGCTGCCGCGGGTGACCGTCCGGGCGACGCCGGCCTCGGCCACGTTCCCGGGCAGTGCAGGCAGCGGCCAGGGTCGCTCCCGGACCAGCCCGACGGGGCGACCGTCCAGCACGGCCCTCGTGACGCCCGCCAGGTCGCCGCTCGTGGCCCAGCCGAGCGTGTCGAGGGCGGTGAGCCCGAGGGCGTCCGTGGCGGTGGTGAGGACGGCCGTCGCCCCCAGGCCGGAGGCCAGGCGCGTGGCGAGGGCGTTCGCACCCCCGACGTGGCCACCCACGAGGGGGACGCAGTAGCGCGCGGCCTCGTCGACGACGACCACCCCGGGGTCGGTGTGCTTCGACGCCAGCAGGGGGGCGATGAGGCGGGTGGTGGCGCCGAGGGCGAGGTGGCTGACGATGAGGTCGCACTCGGTCCAGGCGCGACGGAGCCCGGCGGAGGCGGGGCCGTCGTAGCGGGTGGTGGGCGTGCCGAGGAGGCCGTCGATGCGGTCGGCGGTGGCCCGGGCGGCGGGGTGGCCGACCACCTGTCCGATGCGGGGGGCGGCGTCCGGGTCGGCGTGGGTCATGCGGGGTCTCCCAGGTAGAGGCGGTGGGCGGGGTCGCCGGAGGGGTGCTCTCGCCAGGCGAGGTCGTCCCGGGCGGCGTCCAGGGCGCCGAGGGGGTCGCCGTCGGGCCCGGTGACGACGACGATCCGGCGCGGGCGGTGGTCGCCGAGGCGCGCCAGCGAAGCGGCGCCGGCCAGCACGGCCAGGTCGGGGACGCCGGCGGCGCCGGGGCGCTGTTCGTCCAGGGACCAGACGGCGGCCAGGCGCGCCCGGGCGAGCGTCGCGACCTCCGCGCCCACGGCACCCTCGACCCACACCAGGTCACCGATCCCGGCCGAGAGCAGGGCGGACGCCACGGCCGCGGTGGGCCCGACCGCGGCGGGCGGCGTCCGGTCGATGGCCGGGCCGGCGATCGGCCGCGGGCCGGGCGCCTCCGGGGCGTCCGGGTCGAGGACGAGCACGACGTTCGGCTGCCGGACGCCGGTCGCCGCGAGCGCCTCGTCCTCGGTGAAGGTGCGGACCTGTTCGTCGTCCTCGCCGAGCCGCTCGGCCAGGACGTAGCGGCGTCCGAGGCCGCGCAGCCCGGTCGCGAGCTCGCGGACGCCCACGTGCAGGTCGGTCAGGACGGCGACCTTCGGGCAGGCCCGGCAGGCGTTGAGGGCCGGACGCGGGTCGTGGCCGTGGGCCGAGACGACGAGGGCGTCGTCCCAGGGGAGTCCGACAGCGGCGAAGGCGGCCTGGACGGAACTGGGCGCAGTGACGACCCGGGGCCGCAGGCCTGCGGCGCGGAGCCGCCGGACCACGCCGTACAGCAGGGGGTCGCCGGACGCGACCACGAGCGCCGGGGCGTCGGGGGGTAGGGCGGCGAGGCGTTCGGCCGCCGCGCTGATCGGGCCCAGGACGACCCTCCGGTCGTCGGGGACGCCGAGGGCGTCGAGGTGGCGGCGTCCCCCCACGACGAGGACCGCGGTGGCGGCGTCCGCGCGCAGCGCCTCGGAGACCGGGCCGAGGAGACCGTGGACGGTGATCACGGTCGGTCGCTCGCCGGGTCGGCGGCCCGGTACTCGTGGCGGAAACCCGGGTGGTAGAGGTGGCTGCGGTGCCCGCTCGGACCCTCGGTCAGCGCCGGCCCGACGAGCACCACCGTGTGCTTCCAGAGCTTGTGCTCCTTCATGGTCGCGTGCAGGTCCGACAGGGGGCACCGCAGCATCAGCTCGTCGGGCCAGGTCACCCGGTACCCCACGATGCAGGGCGTGTCCGCGGGGTAGCCGCCGGCGAGCAGCTCGTCCTGCAGGGCCCGGTTGCGGGCCGCGGACAGGTAGAGGGCCATGGTGGTGCCGTGCCGGGCGAACTCGCGGACGGACTCCCGCGGCGGCATCGGCGTCCGCCCGCCCTCCAGCCGGGTGAGCACCAGCGACTGCGACACCTGGGGCACCGTGATCTCGACGTCCATGCGGGCGGCGGCCGCCGAGAACGCCGAGATGCCGGGGATCGTCTCGTGGGCGAGCCCGAGGTCGTCGCACAGCGCCCGCTGTTCGGCGGTGGCCCCGTAGATCGAGGGGTCGCCGGTGTGCACGCGCGCGACCAGGAGCCCCTCGTCGCGGGCCCGCCGGTAGAGCGGCTCGAGGTCTTCCAGGGACGCCGTCGCCGAGTCGACGACCAGCGCGTCCGGGCGCGCCCCCGCGACCAGCCCGGGGTGGACCAGGCTGGAGGCCCACACGACGACGTCCGCCGCGGCGATCACCCGGGCCCCGCGGACGGTGATGAGGTCGTCAGCGCCGGGGCCGGCGCCGACGAACACGACCCTGCCCTCGCGCCCGGTCACAGCCGGCCCCCCGTCGTGGCGCGTGCCGGCGCCGACAGCACCGTGCTGAAGTAGGGCGCCCCGGTGCGGGCGGCGTCCCGGCCGGCCACGATGCTCTCCCCGGGCAGGCCCACGTCGGTGCCGACGACCGTGCCCGCCAGGCGTCCGGACGCCTCGAGCCGCTCCAGCACCTCGGGCAGGCGGCGCCCCGCCTTGTAGGCCACGACCGTGTCGGCCACGGCCACGACGGCGTCCAGCACGTCGAGCCCGGCGGTGACGGGCACCAGCGCGAGCACCTCGGTGCCCTCGACCAGCGGTGTCCGGGACGCCGCGGCCAACGCCTGCATCGCCGTGATCCCGGGCACGACCTCGATCGCGACGTCGGGCAGGGCGGCGGTCACCTCGGACGCCAGGTAGCTGAAGGTCGAGTAGACGCTGGGGTCGCCGACGGTGGCGAACGCGACGAGGTCGGCGCCGGCGGCGAAGGCGGCCACGGCCGCGGCGGCGGAGGCCTCCCAGGCCTCCCGGCGCCGGTCGGTGACGCCCGAGCGGTCGCCCATGCTGAAGGGCACCCTGACGACCCGGGCGGCCGCGTCGGGGCAGGCGGCCAGCACGACCTGCTCGGCGCGCCCGGCGGTGCCTTCGCTGCGCTCGGTGGCGGGCACGAGGATGGCGTCCGCGGCGGCGAGCAGCCGCACGGCCTTCACGGTGACCAGCTCGGGGTCCCCGGGGCCGACCCCGACCCCGACGAGCCTGCGGTGGATGTTGGTCATGCGGGTCCTCCCGTGGTGGCGCCGGCCCGGGCCCAGGCCAGCAGGGTGTCGAGGTCGAGGTGCTCCTCGACGGCGTCGGCGAGGCGCTCGATCATCGCCTCGCGCCGGTCGGCGTGTCCGGGGTGGCCGGACGCCGGCGTCCAGTCGCGCCCGGCCTGCGCGGCCACGCGGGTGAGCCACGCGCGGCGGAAGGCGTCGTTCTCGAGCGTGCCGTGCCACAGCGTGCCCCAGGTGGCGCCGGACGCGCAGCCGTCCAGGAACGGTTCGGCCTGGCCGACGACCCGGCAGGCCCCGTGGTGGATCTCGTAGCCGGTGACGTCGTGGCCCTCCCAGGTGCCGGTCGGCCGCCCGAGCACCTTGTCCGCGCCGAAGGTGACGTGCACCGGCAGCAGGCCCAGGGCCTCGGTGGTGCCGTGGCCGGACTCGACCTCGTCGTCGATCGTGCGGGCGAGCATCTGGTAGCCGCCGCACACGCCGAGGATCGGACGGCCCGCGTCCGCCCGCCGGGCCAGCACGGCCGCGATCCCGGACGCCCGCAGCCAGGCCAGGTCGTCGACGGTGGCGCGGCTGCCGGGCAGGACGACCAGGTCGGCGGCCGCGCAGGTGGCCGGATCCTGCGTGACGACGACCTCGACGCCCGGCTCGTGGGCCAGGGCGTCCACGTCGGTGGCGTTCGAGATGCGGGGGAGCCGGACGACGGCGATGCGCAGGGCCATGTCGTCGGCGGTCGGGTCGGACGCCGACGTCCGGTCGTGTCGCCAGCGCCCGACCTCGAGGGCGTCCTCGCCGTCGAGCCAGACGCCGGGCAACCACGGCAGGACGCCGAGGTTGGCGAGCCCGGTGCGGCGCGTGATCTCCAGCAGCCCGGGGTCGAGGATCGACTGGTCGCCGCGGAACTTGTTGATGACGTAGCCGCGCAGCAGGCGGCGGTCGGCGTCGTCCAGCAGGGCCCAGGTGCCGAACAGCGACGCCAGGACGCCGCCGCGGTCGATGTCGCCGACGAGCACCACCGGCAGGCCGAAGGCCCTGGCCAGCCCCATGTTCACGTAGTCGCCGGCCCGCAGGTTGATCTCGGCGGGCGACCCGGCGCCCTCGCACACGACGACCTCGTGGGTGGCGGCCAGCTCGCGGTACGCGGCGTGCGCGGCCTCGGCGAGGTGGCGGCGTCCGGTGGCGTAGACGCCCGCCTCGAGCACGCCGGCCGGTTGCCCGCGCAGCACGACGAAGCTGCGCCGGTCGGTGCCGGGCTTCAGCAGCACGGGGTTCATCGCCGAGGTGGGCTCGACGCCGGCGGCCTGGGCCTGCAGGTACTGGGCGCGCCCGATCTCGGAACCGTCGCGGCACACCATCGAGTTGTTGGACATGTTCTGGGCTTTGTACGGCACGACGTCGACGCCCCGGCGCCGCAGCGCCCGGCACACCCCGGTCACGACGAGCGACTTGCCGGCGTCCGACGAGGTGCCGGCGACCAGCAGGCCGGTCATCGCGCACCGCCCGAGGCGGCGCGGGCCCGGGCGAGCGTCGCCGCCACGGCCAGTCCCGTCGCCGCGACCGTGACCGCGGTGACGAGCCGGGCGGCGTCCCGGACGCCCGACGCGTCCGGCCGGTCCCCCTCGCCCAGGGTGCCGCGCACCTCGACCCGCGAGCCGTAGACGTTCCTGCCGCCGAGCCGGACGCCGAGCGCGCCCGCCCACGCGGCCTCGCACCAGCCGCCGTTGGGGCTGGGGTGCCGGGCGTGGTCGCGCAGCATCGTGCGGGCCGCCCGGCGCGGGCTGCCGCCGACCACGGGCGCGAGCGTGCAGGCGAGGACGCCCGTGAGGCGGGCCGGCGCGAGGCCGGCCAGGTCGTCCAGTCGTGCGGACGCGGTCCCGAACCGGGCGTGTCGGGCGCTCCGGTGGCCGACCATGGCGTCCAGGGTGTTCACCGCCCGGTGGCCGAGCAACCCGGGCACACCGGCGACGGCCCCCCAGAACAGCGACGCGACGACGGCGTCCGAGGCGTTCTCGGCCAGCGACTCGACGGTGGCGCGCGCCAGTTCGGGCTCGTCCAGCCCGTCGGGGGTCCGCCCGCACAGGTGCGGCAGCCGGCCGCGGGCGGCCGGCAGGTCGGCGTCCTCGAGATGGCGCGCCATCGCGCGACCCTCTGCGGCCAGCGTGCGCGCACCGAGCACCGCCCAGGTGGCGGCGGCGGTCACGAGCACCCGGGCGAGAGTGCGACGGCCGGTGACACGCTCCAGGGCGACCCCACCCGCCAGCACGGGCAGCAGGGCGGCGCCCGCGAACGCGATCCCGCGGGTGCGGTCGTCGGCCCACAACCGACGCTCGAGGGCGCCGGCCCACCGGCCGAAGCCGGCCACCGGGTGGCCCCGGCGGGGGTCGCCGACGGCGGCGTCGACGAGGACGCCGAGCGCCAGGCCCGCAGCCCGCGCCCGTAGGCTGGCGGCGTGACTGTGCTGATCCTGGGCGGGACGGCCGAGGCCCGCGCGCTGGCGTCCGCCCTGGCCGACGGCGGGATCGCGGTCGTGACGTCCCTGGCGGGACGCACCTGCGACCCGGCCCTGCCCACGGGTGCGGTCCGGACGGGCGGCTTCGGCGGCGCCGCGGGCCTGGCGTCCTGGTTGCGCGCTCACCCGGTCGCGGCCGTCATCGACGCCACCCATCCGTTCGCCGCCACGATGACCGCGCACGCGGCCGAGGCCTGCGCCGCGGCCGGCGTCCCGCTGCTGAGGCTGGAGCGGCCCAGCTGGCGCGCTCACCCGGACGCCCCCGCCTGGCGCTGGGTGGCCGACCACGCCGAGGCCGCGGCCGTGGCGTCCGAGCTGGACGACCGGATCCTCCTGACCGTGGGACGCCAGCAGGTCGGTCGGTATGAGCGACTGGTCGACCGGCCGGTGCTGGTCCGGGTGGCCGAGGCGTCCGCGACCCCGCTGCCGCCCGCCTGGACGCTGCTCGTGGACCGCGGTCCGTTCGCGCCGGCCGCCGAGCGCGCGCTGTTCGCGCGGCACGGGGTGCGCGTGGTCGTCACCAAGGACGCAGGCGGCGGCCACACGGCGGCCAAGCTGGACGCCGCCCGCGAGACCGGCGCGACCGTCGTCGTGGTGGCCCGTCCGCTGCCGCCGGCGGGCCTGACCCTCGTCGCGGACGTGCCCGCGGCCGTGTCGTGGGTCACGGCGTCCACCCGTCCCCCGGGGCGTTGAGGTCGAGGCCGGCGACGGCGCCGATGACCGTGATCGCCGGGGGGTGGACGTCGGCGTCCGAAGCCAGCGTGGCGATGTCGGCGACCGTCCCGCGGACGACCCTCATCGACGGGCTGCACCCGTCGGCGACGACCGCCGCCGGGGTGGCGGCGTCGAGGCCCGACTCGGCGAGCGCGATGCAGATCTCTCCCAGGTGGGCGACACCCATGAGGACCACGAGCGTCATGCCGGAGCGCGCCAGCGCCTCCCAGGCGACGGTGCTGCGGGGGTCCCCCGGGGGCACGTGGCCCGACACGACCGTGAAGCCCTGCGACAGGCTGCGATGGGTGACCGGCACGCCCGCGAGCGCCGGCACGGCGACCGCCGACGTCACGCCGGGGATGACGTCGACGGGGACGCCGGCCAGTGCGCACGCCTGGGCCTCCTCGCCGCCGCGTCCGAACACGTAGTTGTCGCCGCCCTTGAGCCGGACGACCGTGCGTCCCGCCCGGGCCCGCTCGATGAGGATCTCGTTGATCCGTTCCTGCGGGGTGCACGCGCCCCGGGGGATCTTGCCGACCGCGATCCGCTCGGCGTCGGGACGCATCTCGTCGAGCACGGCCAGCGGCGCGAGCCGGTCGTACAGGACCACGTCGGCCTGCCTGACCGCCCGTAGGCCCGCCACGGTGATGAGGTCCGGGTCGCCCGGGCCACCGCCGACGAGGACGACGGTGCCGGGGGTCAGCTGCTGCTTCACGGGTGGGTCCTGTCGTGGGGAGTGACGGGCTGGCGGTGGTCGAGGAGCGCGGCGACCTCGTCGAGGGTCCGGGGCAGGCCCGGGACGCCGAGGCGGGCCGCGAGGACGAGCGGCCAGGGGCGCCTCAGGCCGGCCCGCGTCATGAGCGCGGCGTCGTTGAGGAGCGCCGGAGGGTCGCCCTGGACGACGCGCCGGTCGACGACGACCGCGACCGCGTCCGCCCAGGCCAGCGCGAGGTGCACGTCGTGGGTGGCGAAGGCGATCGTCGTGCCCGCGGCGACCAGCCGGTCGAGCGCGGCCAGCATCCCGTCGACGCCCGCCGGATCGAGCCCGGCGGTGGGCTCGTCCAACAGCAGCACCTCCGGACGCATCGCCACCGCCCCGGCGGCGGCCACGCGCTTCCGCTCCCCGTACGACAGCTGGTGGGTGGGCCGCTCGGCGAGGTGGGTGATACCGAGGAGCGCCAGCGCCTCCGCGACCCGGGCGCGCACCTCGTCCTGCCCCAGCCCCAGGTTCAGCGGCCCGAACGAGACGTCCTGCGCCACGTCGGCGGAGAACAGCTGGTCGTCGGGGTCCTGGAGGACGATCTGGACGCGGCGTCGGTGGGCCCGCAGGGCCCCGCGGCCCGCGCCGAGGGCGTCCCCGCGGTAGCGGACCTGCCCGGCCGCCGGGCGATGGGCCCCGGCGAGGCAGCGCAGCAGCGTGGTCTTGCCCGAGCCGTTGGCGCCCAGCACCGCCGTGCGCGTCCCGGTCGCGAGCCCCACGGACGCGTCGCGCAGCACGGCCGGGCGGCCGGGGTAGCCGGCGGTGACGGCGTCCGCAGCGAGCAGCCCGCTCATCGCGCCGCCCAGGTGGCGACGACGGCGATCCAGACGGCCGCCAGCACGGCCGCCGTGAGGCCGCGGAACGACCACGACCGGGGGCGCGCCACGGGCAGGGTCACCAGGGCCGACTCGAAGCCGCGGGCCTCGAGCCCGGCCTGCAGGCGTTCGGCGCGGTCCCACGCCCGGACGAGCACCGTCCCGGTCGCGGCGGCCGAGGTCCGCCAGCGGCGGCGCGGGCCGGCGGCGTTGGCGAGCCGGTTGGCCTGCGCGTCATGGATTCCCACGACGGTGTCGAGAAGCACGAACAGCAGCCGGTAGGTGAGCGAGGCCACCGCGATGAGCGGATCGGGCACCCGCAGCGTCCGGAGCCAGGTCAGGAGGTCGACCATGGGGGTGGTGGTGGCCAGCACCATGAGCGCCAGCGTGCCCGCGACTCCGTGGCCGCCGACGTCGAGGCCGTGGGCGAGGCTGGCCGGGGTGACCGCCAGGGGCCCCCAGGCGGCGAGGGCGTCCAGCGGTGCATCGCCCACGGTGACGGCCACCGACACGCTGCCCAGCGCCAGGAACGTCAGCGGGGCCGCCATCGCCACGCCGAGGACGCGGGGCGGGATGCGCGCCGGACCCACGATGAGCAGGGCGGACGCCAGCGCCACCGCAGGCGTCCCGGGCCAGGACGGCGCGAGGAGCGCGCTCAGGACCAGCCCCACCGACAGGGTGACCTTCTCCCCGACGCGGACCTTCCGCCAGGGCCCCGCCCAGGCGGCGTCGTCGAGCGAGGTGAGGTGGACGTCAGCCATCGGCGTCCGCACGGGGGCGGTCCTCGGGGCGCGCGGTGGCCCGGCCGCGCAGGTGGCCGAGGGCGAAGCCGAGGACGCCGGCGCCCAGCGCCGCCTGCAGGGCGAGCAGACCCGCCTCACCCTCTGCTGACAGGCTGAAAAGCGGCGTGGTCCAGGGCACGACCCCGTGCCCGGTGAGCAGGGCGGTGGCCCGGTCGTCGGAGCCGGCGCTCGCGTGGGCGTCCGGCCCCCGGTCGGACGGCCGCCCCAGGAAGGACAGGGCGAGGACGGCGACCAGGGCCAGGACGAGGGCGGGGGTGGTCCAGCGGCTACGCATGGACCGGCTCCTCGGCCGCGAGCCCGAGCCGGACGAGGTGCGGACGGGCCACCTGGTCGAGGAACCGGAAGAGGAGGACGCCCAGGATGCCCTCGGCGACGGCCAGCGGGACCTGCGTGAGCGCGAAGATGCCGAGGAACTTGGCCAGCGACCCGACCACACCGGAGCCGACGTCGGGGTGCGCGAGGGCGAGCTGAGCCGACGACACGACGTATGTCGTGAGGTCGGCCACAGCCATGGCCGCGAAGATGCCGACGGCGCGGGGCAGCCTGATGCTGCGCGCGAGGCGCCAGGCGCCGTACCCGGCCCACGGGCCGGCGATAGCCAGGGCGAACACGTTGGCGCCCAGCGTGGTCAGGCCGCCGTGGGCGAGCAGGAGCGCCTGGAACACCAGGACGACCGTGCCGAGGAAGGCCATGACGGGCGGCCCGAACAGGATGGCCCCCACCCCGGTCCCCGTCGGGTGCGAGGAACTACCCGTCACCGAGGGCAGCAGGCGCCGAGGCACGAAGGTGAACGCGCCGGCGACCGCCAGCAGCAGCGTGTTCTCGGGGGTGCGGCGCGACTCGGCGATGACGGCCCGGGCGCCGTGGATGACGAACGGGGCGGACACGGCGAACCAGGCGGCGGCTTGCACGGGAGGGAGGAACCCCTCGGCGATGTGCATGTCATGGCTCCTTCTCGGGATGACGCGTCCCGACTCCGGTGTGGTCCGCGACGAGCGAGTTCCTGACTTCCAGCGCTGGGCTGTCCACAGTGGCGCGACCGTGCCGGATCTCCCCGGCTTCCTCGCGTGATCGCGGTGTGCAGTTGTGCCGTTCGAGTATGGCACGAGGCCCGGTCCGCGGGGACCGAGGGTCGAGAAGCGGCCCGGGTGCCATCATGGGCGTCCGAGGTACCCACGACCCGAGGAGCGCCATGCCCACCACGTACGAGTACAGCAAGGACGGGGGCGAGATCTACCGCGAGTCGTTCGCGACGATCCGCCGCGAGGCCGACCTGGCGGGCCTGCCCGACGACGTGGCCCGAGTGGCGGTCCGGATGATCCACGCCATGGCCCAGACCGACATCGTGGCCGACCTCGATTGGACGCCAGGGGTCGTGGCGTCATGCCGGGCGGCCCTCGCCGCGGGGGCCCCGATCCTGTGCGACTCCACGATGACCGCCACCGGCATCATCCGGTCGCGCCTCCCGCGCGACAACGACGTGGTGTGCCACCTCGGGGAACCTGAGGTTGCTGAGCTGGCCCGGGAGCTCGGCACGACCAAGTCGGCCGCAGCGGTCGAGCTGTGGCGGCCGCGGCTGGCCGGCGCCGTCGTGGCCATCGGCAACGCACCCACCGCGCTGTTCCACCTGCTGGAGGTGCTCGCCGAGACCGGAGATCGCCCCGCCGGGATCATCGGCATCCCGGTCGGCTTCGTGGGAGCCGCCGAGTCGAAGCGGGCGCTCGCCGACAACGACCTCGGGCTGGAGTTCCTGACGTTGCACGGACGCCGGGGCGGGTCCGCGGTGACGGTGGCGGCCGTCAACGCCATCGCCAGCACCGCGGAGACGACCAACGACGCGCGTGGCTGACCGAGCGGGGGGACGCGCCGGCCAACTGGAATCCTCGCGACTGAGGCCGGGGTGGACGACCGGCGCCTGCGCCACCGCCGCCGCCCGGGCCGCCTGGGTGGCCCTCGTCACCGGCGAATTCCCCGACCCCGTGACGATCGAACTCCCCCTCGGGCGGACGCCGGCGTTCGCCCTCACCGCGGAACGGCTCGACCGCGAGGGGGACGCCGTCGTCGCGGCCATGGCCGCTGTCACCAAGGACGCCGGCGACGACCCCGACATCACCCACGGCGCCGTCGTCCGGGCCACCGTGCGCCTGGGCGCCCCCGGCTCGGGGATCGTCTTCGCCGCCGGTCCGGGCGTCGGCACCGTCACCCTGCCCGGCCTACCGTTGGCGATCGGCGAGCCGGCCATCAACCCGGGCCCCCGGACCCAGATCACCGACAACCTGGCGGCCGCGGCGTCCGCCCTGGGCCGCGAGGTGGGCGACGTCGTCGTGCAGGTCGCCATCGACGACGGGGAAGAGCTGGCCCGACACACCCTGAACGCGAGGATCGGCGTGTTGGGCGGACTGTCCGTCCTGGGCACCACCGGGGTCGTGGTGCCCTACTCCTGCTCGGCGTGGATCGACAGCATCCGACGCGGCATCGACGTCGCGAGGGCGACCGGACAGACCCATGTCGCGGCCTGCACCGGCTCGACCTCGGAGAGCGTGGCCCGCCAGGCACTCGGGCTGCCGGACGTGGCGCTGCTGGACATGGGCGACTTCGCCGGCGCCGTGCTCAAGTACCTGCGCACGCACCCCGTGCCCCGCCTGACGATCGTGGGCGGCGTGGCCAAGCTCGCCAAGCTCGCCCAAGGGCACCTGGACCTGCACTCGGCGCGTTCGGCCACGGACCACGACCAGTTGGCCGCGCTCGCGCGGGAGGTGGGGGCGGGGGAGCGAGTCGTCACCGCCGTGCGGGAGGCGTCAACCGTCCTCGGTGCAGTCGAGGTGTGTCGCGACGCCGGCGTCCCCTTGGGCGATGCGGTGGCCGCCGCCGCCCGGCGTGAAGTGGTGCGGTTGCTTCGCCGGGCTGACATCGCGGTGACTGTCGTGTGCATCGATCGTCTAGGCGCGGTGGTGGGCAGCGCCGCCCACGTGACCCCGCCGATCGACGCCGTCTCTGGGGTGCGCGGAAGGCCTTGTCAGGACGGGGCTGGGGGCGACAGGTCGGCGACCATTTCTGGTGCCCCGGATAAGCCCCAAGTGGTGCCCGGGGCCTAAGGGGGCACTGCATCGTCCCTTGTCAGTGGGGGGTTACGCACGTCACTTGCCGCAGGTTCGAGTCCTGTCGCCCCGACCATTTCGGCACTACCGATGTGACTGGGGATTACTGCTCCGCCACTAGGGGTTATGCCCGAAACGGGCACGGTCACGCGTGGTCAGATTGGGCTCTCTTGGGGACGCCTCTTGCCCCAGATACGCCACAAAATGTGAATTGTGGGCGAGGGGTTTCACTAGTCAGCGAGATCCGCTGAACCCGGAATTTTGGGGTTCTGGAGTTTCTCGTGGCGCGTTGCCGGCGGTCGTTCGGCAGCATCGGACAGCGCTCGGGCATTCCGCGTCCGCTCCGTGGGTCGGACGCGAGGCGCTACGAGGCTCCGCGCGCCTTTGTCCTCGTAGGTGCGCTTGGCGCAACTCTACCTAAAAGAGTATAGTTGTGGCGTGAAGTACAGAGACATCGTGCGTGAGATCGCGTACGGTAACCATGGCTTCGTCACGACACGGCAAGCGGCCGAGGCTGGCGTTCCGGCGGGTGAGTTGCCGAAGCTGGCCGAGCACAGCGGACTCGAATCGGTGTCTTACGGGCTGTATCGGGTGACCGACCTGCCCCAGGGCGACCTCGACCAGTACGCGGAAGCGGTGCTGCGTGCCGGAGATGACGCCTATCTGTGTGGCGAATCGGTTCTGGCCTTCCACGGGGGACTCGCTGACGTGAACCCCAAGCAGATCACGGTCGCGGTCACCAGACGCACCCGTGCCAAGTTCCCGCCCTTCATGCGCGTCGTCCGCGGCGCCGCCGACGAGCCGACGACGTGGTATGAGGGAATCGCGTCGCAAACCATCGCCGCCGCCCTCCTCGCCTGCCGCCGCCGAATCGAACCGAGCCGGCTCCTAGCGGCAGCCGAGCAGGCGCGCGCCGAAGGGCTGCTCACAACAGCCGAGTGGAACCGCGTAAAAGAAGGGCTGAGCGCGTGAGCTGGACGACCCCGCCAAACAACAAGCAGTCGCTGGACCAGAGGCTCCGGAACCTGGAAGGCGCCGGTGCGGCGGTCCAGCGGCGTCGCATCACAATGTCACTGGTCGTCGTCGGACAGATGCTTCCCGAAGGTGCCATCAAGGGCGGCAGCGCGATGGCACTCCGGTTCGGTCGTGGCTCTCGATTTACCCGCGACCTGGACGCTGCCAGAGTCAAGTCGCTCGATCAGTTCCGCGCCGACTTCGAGGAGTCACTCGCGGCGGGGTGGGCTGGCTTCACCGGCCGTCTGGTCGAGCGTGCCGCGCCGAGCCCGGTCGAGGTGCCGGCGGGATATGTGATGCAGCCGTTCGATGTGAGGCTCGCCTACCGGGGACAGTCATGGTGCACAGCAAAGTTCGAACTGGGGCACAACGAGATCGGCGACGGTGACGAGCCGGAGTACAGGCTCGCCGACGATCTGGTCGACCTGTTCACTGAGGTGGGACTGCCAGTTCCCCACCCCGTCCCGGTGATGCGTGCCGAGCACCAGATCGCCCAGAAGTTGCACGCGGCATCCTCCGCGGGCAGCGACCGGGCGCGCGACCTGGTCGACCTCCAACTGCTGTTTGCCGGTGAGGATCTCGACCTCAGTGCGGTCGCTTCGACATGTCAGCGGCTGTTCGCCTACCGACAGCAGCAGCAGTGGCCTCCGACCCTGACCATGGGTGACGGCTGGGCCGACCTTTACGTGGCGGCCGCCGACGGTCTCGATGTTCTGGCGAGCACCGACGAAGCCGTTGTTTGGGTCAACGCTTTCGTCAAACGCATCGCAGGCGCCAACCAACGCGACGAGTAGCGCACGCGAATCACAACTGCCGCGAGGACGAGCACGAGGAAGACCACCAGCAGCAGGAAGCAGATCGCCCGCGCAATCACGAAAGACGACGATCAAGACCGTCACGACGACGACGAGGAAGACACCCGGACGCAGGCTCCATCGTCATCCCCGGAGTCCAGGGTGGCGGGCCCGACGAAAAGCAGGAGGCCGCTCTTCCGCGCTCACGGGCGCCCTGCATTCCTGCTCGTAGACCTCACGTGCTCGAGCGAGCTTCGCAAGCCGCGCTGCTTCTAGCTGCTCACACTGGGCTGATGCGCCAGCGAACCAGCTGTGCACAGACGCGATATTTTCCTGCCAATGTGCATGTCCGGCGGCATGTGCCTGTTGTGCTTGGGCGTTCACCTCAGCTCGCTTCCTCTCGGCACCGAACAATGCCCTTGGCGCAGGCGGCTCGACGTAGACGGGCCCGGGAGGCAACTCAGGCATCACCGGAGCGATGGTTGCGTTCGCCAAGTCCCCAGGATCGAAGGGGGGCTGCACGACAGGCGGCAGCTTCAGCGACTCGAGGTCAACGTAGTCATCGACTGCGAGGGTGGTCTCAAGCAATCCGTCGATATCGGAAAGATCGCTTGCGAGAGCCCCGTTCAGCACGTCAGCCTCGGCTGGCTTTGACTGTACGCGAAGCCTGATGGCTTCCTTCTCTGCCTTCGCCTTGTCAGCTGCAGAAGCCTTCTCAGCGTTATCACGGGCACGTTCCTACTCCTTTTTCGTGCGCTCAGCGTCACGTTGCGCCGTGGCGCTTGCCGGGCATGCCGCTGCCTCCGACGAGATCCCGCCGCGCCCAGATTTGAGCGCCGTTTCCCGGGAGACCGGCGTCATTGGCGAGCCTAGGAATCGTCGCGTGTAGGCGAGGCGAGTCCCGGGTACTGCTTGGACCAGGACCGCATCACACCGAGAAGGGACCGCGCATGAAGATCACCGACAATGGACCCGAGCCGAACGTCTTCGACATCGAGAAGGCGACCGTTGAGAACAAGAACTACCGGAGGGTCGCCTGGAGCGGCACGTATCTCCAGGTGACACTGATGTCGATCCCGCCGGGCAGTTCGATCGGGCTGGAGAAGCATCCGGAGACCGACCAGTTCATCCGGCTCGACGCCGGCAAGGGCGTGGCGAAGATGGGCACGAACAAGGCCAAGCTCAAGACCTGGGACGTCAGCGACGGCTGGAGCGTGCAGGTTCCGGCCGGTCACTGGCACGACATCGAGAACGTCGGCGAGGACCCCATGCAGCTGTACGTGGTGTACGCCCCCGTCCACCACGCGCCCGGCATCGTGCAGAAGACGTCAAAGGAGGCGGACGCCGACGAGGAATCGGGCAAGGACGAACCGCCGGAGTGGTCGGTGCAGCCGGCTCCGGACGCGGAGGATCAGAAGGCCTGAGCCGGGGCTGCTCGGGAGTGGTCGCGTCCGAGCGGGATCAGCCGAGCGGCGGTCGGGACGAGTGGCTCGACGTGCGGCCCTTCGGGAGCCTGATGTGGCGGGTCGCGGACACCGTCGTCGCAGAGCCTTACTGAACTCGTTCGGACGTGCGAGCCTGAAGGCAGGAGATGTTGGGGTGAGCGTGATGGAGCTGCAACGTAGCGGTGGGCTCCGGCGTGTAGGAGGTATGAGTTCACTGCTGCGCGCCGGGTTGGTCGGCTTGATCTTCCTCGGCTCCTTGCCGCCACCGGATGCGCTGGTGGAAACCCGGATGCCGGACTGTTGCGGGCTGATGGTGTGAGGGCGCGAATCGTGCCTGTCGGCGATGCCGTCGCACTTCCCGACGTCGTCGCAGCGACGCGCCGGATCGGCACCACCACCCTCCAGCTCGCACCTCGCGACACCAACGCGGTGGTGTCCCCCTCCAGCCTGGTTCTCGCGCTCGGCATGCTCACCGAGGGTGCCCGAGGTTCGACGCTGACGGCGCTGGAGGGGGCGCTCGGAGCGACCGGGGAGGAGCGGCGGGATGCGCTCGCCGCGCTCCGGGGTGCGCTCTTGGCCATGGACGGCGACCCTGCTGCGGCCACCGCGGACGAGCTACCTGAGCGACCGATCATCCACCTCGCGAGCCGGATCGTCACCGATGACGGCTTCGCGGTTGACCCCGCCTACCTCGACGCCTTGGCGGACGTTTTCGACGCCGGGGTGCAGCAGACCGACCTCGGCTCGCAGGCCGGGATGGATGTCCTGAGTGCCTGGATCCGGCACCACACCGGCGGACTGATCCAGAAGACAGCGATCGAGCCCAACCCCGACCTGCGGCTGGTGCTGCAGGACGCGATCCTGCTCGCCGCGCGCTGGCAGTCGCCGTTCGAGCAGCCGGCCACCGCCCCGCGTCCGTTCACGCTCCCTGGGGGCAGAGCGGTCGACACCGAGACGATGGCCGCCATGACATCGTTCGCCTACGCCGAGGTCGCTGGCTGGCGGGCGGTCCGGCTGCCGTACGTGACAGCACTCCACGCCGACGTCCTGCTGCCGCCGCAGGGGACCGACCCCGCCCAGGCCACCCCCGAACTCCTCGCCGAGGTGTCAGCAGCGCTCGATGCCGCCGCGCCGGAGTTGATCGACCTGACCCTGCCCACTCTCGACATCGGGCCGGACACACTCAAACTGTTGGACGCGCTGCCCGCTATTGGTGCCCCCGTGCTCTGTGCCGACGCCCCCGATCTGTCCGGGATGGGCCCGGGCGACCTGTGCGTGCTGCAGGCCGTGCAACAGTCCGTCCTCAAAGTGGACGAGGAGGGGACGGTGGCTGCCGCGGTGACCGAGATCGGCGTCGGCGAAACGGCCGCGCCGCAGCCCGAGCACCAGCTGCACGTCGACCGCCCATTCCTGCTGACGATCTCGCACACCGAAACGGCATGGCCACTGTTCCTGGCCGCCATCCGCGATCCGCGGCACTGACCAGCATCACGACGTCGCGGTCATCCTCGAGGTGGCTACTCGGCCGCAGCCCAACCCCGCTGACCAGCGGTCGAGCTCGCAGGGGCGCCGAAGCTGGCCTGGGTTCGGGTCTGCCTGGGCCTCATTGCCGGGCTCGACGCACGATCCAGATCGCGATCCCGGTGGGCACGAGCAGGCCTGCCAGAATGCCCATGATCAGCGGGCCGTCGCCGAAGTAGGTCGTCGTCAACGGTTCCGGCATGGGTGGCGCTGATGTGGGTGGCTGACCGGCACCTAGCAGCGAGCGGTCGATGGTGGCCGGCGCCGAGCAGAGGTTGGTGCGCAGGCTGTCAGTCGGGCCCTGCGCGAACACTGTCACCTGGCCCGTGAGCTCGGCTCCGCACGAGGAGCTGGAGGCATATGAGCGCACGACGACCTCGGCCGGCACGCTGCCCTGGTAGACCCGTGACACTGCGATGGTGTACTCGATCTGCTCGGCGCTGAGCCCGGTGGTTGGCCGGCTCGTCGCCTTCACTGTTCCGTCAAAGACGGCCGAGGCGTTCCGCATCGCCTGATCGGTGTCGAGGGCCGCACACGAACACGCACACGCAACCCAGGCGGGGGTGGCCACCCCCGCCACCACCATGAGCACCAGAGCGGCAAGGATGCGCAGCAACATCGTCGGGGGCATAGGCACATTATGCGCCCGGCACCATCCGAGCCGCCCCATTCCACGCTCATGAGGCAACTCGCTGATTGGAGTCCTGCGGTCGGGACGGGTAGAGTCCCCAACGATTCTGGGGGAACCCTCCCATTCACGCGGATGTAGCTCAATGGTAGAGCCCCAGCCTTCCAAGCTGGCCATGCGGGTTCGATTCCCGTCATCCGCTCTCAGGCGGCTGGGCTCGTTAGGTCCGGTCGAAGGGACCACGTTACGATGGCTGCCGTCCAAGACCATCCGATCAGGAGCAACCCTTGCCCAGCACTGTTGAGCAGCTCAGCCCGTCCCGGGTCAAGCTCACCGTCGAAATCCCGTTCTCCGAGCTGAAGTCGCACCTGGCCAAGGCCTACCGCGAGATCGCTTCGCAGGTGAGCATCCCCGGTTTCCGCAAGGGCAAGGTGCCTTCTGCTGTCATCGACCAGCGCTTCGGCCGCGGCATGGTGTTGCAGGAGGCGATCAACGCCGCACTGCCGGGCGCCTACGCCCAGGCCGTCGAGGAGGCCAAGCTGACCCCGTTGTCGGAGCCCGAGGTGGAGGTGACCAAACTCGAAGACGGTGACGTCGTGGAGTTCGTCGCCGATGTCGAGGTGCGCCCGGCGCTGAACTTGCCCGACTTTCTACGCTCAAGGCCACGGTGGCCCCGCTCGCCACCGGTGAGTCTCAGGTCGATGAGCAGGTCGAACTGATGCGGCAGCGCTTTGCCACCACCAACGAGGTGGATCGCCCGGCCGCCGACGGCGACGTGGTCACGATCGACCTGCTCGGCACTGCCGACGGTGAAGAACTGCCCGATGCCACCGCCGAGGGCGTCTCGTACACGATCGGTTCGGGCGGCATGCTCGACGGTCTGGACGAAGCTGTCACCGGGCTGAGCGCTGGCGAGTCCGCCGAGTTTTCCTCCACCCTGGTTGGGGGGCCGCTGGCCGGTGAGGCCGCCGACATCAAGGTCACGGTGACCAAGGTCTCCGAGCAGAAGTTGCCGGAGTTGGACGACGAGTTCGCCCAGCTGATCTCCGAGTTCGACACGGTCGATGAGATGCGCGAGGATCTCGCCCGCGCTGCCGCCGAGTACGCGAAGGTCGACCAGCTGAATGAGGCCCGTGACAGGGTCTTGGAAGCCCTGATCGCCGTCGTGGACTTCGAGCTCCCCGAGCGGTTGCTGGCGGCGGAGATCGCCTCCCGTCACGAGCAGGTCAACGACCAACTCCGCCGCGCCGGGCTGACCCTGGATCGGTACCTGGATGAGTCCGGTGAAGAGGCCCAGGCCGAAGAAGATTTCTGGGCCGAGATGGACGAGCGCACGATCCAAGGCCTCAAGGCCCAGATCCTGCTCGACACCATCGCCGATGAGCGTGAACTCGGGGTGAATCAAAACGAGCTCACCGAGATGATCGTGCGCAAGGCTCGGGCCAACAACACCACGCCCGAGGCCGAGGCCCAGCACATGATGGAACACAACCACATGCCGGAGTGGATGCAGGAGATCCGCCGGAACAAGGCGCTGGCGCACATCGTCGCCGAAGCCGAGGTCACCGACACCGACGGCAACAACGTCGAACTCAAGCTGGTCGAGGACGCCACCGACGTTGCCGACGCCACCGAGGACGACGCCGACCAGGTCTGATCTCAGGCAAGGCGCAGCTGATCCACGCCGCCCGCCTCGCGCCCGCTCGTCCTAGACGAGGTAAGGACGCGAGGCGGGCGGTTCGCTGTCGGTCGCAGTCAGGGGTGGCAGGCGGCCTCGGCGCAGGCTTGGCCGGGCTCAACGCGTGGGTGGTGATACTGCCCACAGCGAACAGCGTGGGATTTGCTCGGAAATGACCGACGCGGAGGGTAGTTTCGCTGCGTGAACCAAATCCGACCCACACTCCCTTTGATGGCTGGCGCAGGCGCCGGCGGTGGCGGCATGACTGACAACGTGTACCAGTCGCTGCTGGCCAACCGCATCATCTTCCTCGGCTCCGAGGTACGGGATGAGAACGCGAACGCCATTTGCGCGCAGATGTTGCTGCTCAACGCCGAAGACCCGCAGCGAGACATCTACCTCTACATCAACTCTCCGGGTGGCTCCGTCGACTCGGGCATGGCCATCTTCGACACCATGCAGTGGATCTCCAACGACGTGGCCACGGTCGCGATGGGCCTGGCCGCCTCGATGGGTCAGTTCCTGCTCAGCGCTGGCACCAAGGGCAAGCGCTTTGCCCTCCCGCACAGCCGGATCATGATGCATCAGCCCTCCGGTGGTCTGGGTGGTACGGCCTCCGACATCCGGATCCAGGCCGAGCAGTCCTTGCACATCAAGCGGACGATGTCCCGGCTGATCGCCCAGCACACAGGGCAAACAGTCGATCAGATCGAGATCGACTCTGATCGCGACCGCTGGTTCACCGCCGAGGAGGCCCTGGATTACGGGTTCATCGATCATGTCTACGAGCGGGCCTCGCAGATCAAGACCGAAGCTCCGAACCAGTGAGGAATGACATGACCATGCCGTACCTTCCAGGTGGCGCTGCGCCCGCGTCCCCGTCGATGGATTACTACATCCCGCAGTGGGAAGAGCGGACGAGCTACGGTGTCCGCCGGGTTGATCCGTACACCAAGCTCTTCGAGGACCGGATCATCTTCCTCGGGACGCCGATCAGCGACGACATCGCCAACGCGGTGATGGCGCAGCTGCTCTGCCTGCAGTCCCTGGATCCCGAACGTCCGATCAGCATGTACATCAACTCCCCTGGGGGTTCGTTCACGGCGCTGACCGCGATCTACGACACCATGCGCTACATCAAGCCCGACGTGCAGACCGTGTGCCTGGGCCAGGCGGCCTCCGCCGCGGCGGTGCTGCTCGCAGCCGGAACGAAGGGCAAGCGACTTGCCCTGCCCAACAGCCGGATCCTGATTCATCAGCCGGCCACCGAGGGAGGCTACGGGCAGAGCTCCGATCTGGAGATCCAGGCCCGCGAGATCCTGCGGATCCGTTCGCTGATGGAGCAGATGCTGGCCGATGCCACCGGGCAGCCGGTGGAGAAGGTCAGTCATGACATCGAGCGCGACAAGTACCTGACCGCAGAGGACGCCGTGAAGTACGGCATCGTGGATGACATTTTGACCTCGTTGAAAGACCTGCCGAACTGACCCGCCCGGCCCGGACATCCCTTGCGGATCGGCCGGGCCAGACTAGGGTTGGGCTAGATCGGCAGTGTCGCGACAGAAGGGGAGTGTGGCGTGGCGCGAATCGGGGAGACCTCGGAACTACTCAAGTGCTCGTTCTGTGGCAAGAGCCAAAAGCAGGTCAAGAAACTCATCGCCGGACCAGGTGTCTACATCTGTGACGAGTGCATCGACCTGTGCAACGAGATCATCGAAGAGGAGTTCTCCGAGGGCACCGACGTCGGGCTGCTCGACGACCTGCCCAAGCCCCGTGAGATCTGCGCGTTCCTCGACAACTACGTGATCGGCCAGGAAACGGCGAAGAAGGCCCTCTCGGTGGCCGTGTACAACCACTACAAGCGGGTGCAGGCACAAGCGTCCGCTCCCGCTCGACGGGCCACCGAGGAGGAGTCAGTCGAGCTGGGCAAGTCGAACATCCTGCTGATCGGGCCGACCGGGTGCGGGAAGACCTATCTGGCCCAAACCATGGCCCGGATGCTCAATGTGCCGTTCGCCATGGCCGACGCGACCGCCCTGACCGAAGCGGGTTACGTCGGGGAAGACGTGGAGAACATCCTGCTCAAACTGATCCAGGCCGCGGACTTCGACGTGAAGAAGGCCGAAACCGGGATCATCTACATCGACGAGATCGACAAGGTTGCCCGAAAGTCGGAGAATCCTTCGATCACCCGCGATGTCTCCGGCGAAGGAGTGCAGCAGGCACTGTTGAAGATTCTGGAGGGCACGACTGCTTCGGTTCCTCCGCAGGGTGGCCGCAAACATCCGCATCAGGACTTCATCCAGATCGACACGACGAACATTCTGTTCATCGTGGGCGGCGCCTTCGCCGGGCTGGAAGACATTGTCAACCTTCGAGTGGGCAAGCGGCCCTTGGGTTTCAACAATGACGCCGCAGTGCGCCGACCCTCCACGATGAACCCGTTCGAAGAGGTCCGACCCGAAGACCTGCACAAGTTCGGCCTGATCCCGGAGTTCATCGGACGGCTGCCGATGATTTCCACGGTGACGTCGCTGGATCAGGAGTCGCTCACCCGCATCCTGGTCGAGCCCAAGAATGCCTTGATTAAACAATTCCGCAAGCTGTTCGAGCTCGACGGGGTTGACCTGGAGTTCACGCCGGACGCCATCGAGGCTGTCGCTGAGATGGCTCTTCACCGGGGGATCGGGGCCCGCGGGCTCCGATCGATCCTGGAGGAGATCTTGCTCAACGTGATGTATCACGTGCCGAGCGACGACGAGGTGGCGCAAGTGCTGGTCACCGCTGCCGTCGTCAGGGACGGCGTCTCCCCGACCCTGGTATCGCGCGCTCAACTGGCCCGCGCCGATCGGCAGGAAAAGTCAGCCTGATTCGAGTCAACGTGGACGTAGGCTGGATCCGGCCGACATCCCTATCGGCCGGATCCTTCCTACCCCCTCAGTTGGCCGGATCCGTCCCACCCCCACAGTTGACCGGATCCGTCCCACTCCACGATTGGCCGTCTTCGGCCTAGTGCATCATCGCGCTGCTCGGCGACGACGGGCTGACTGGGTGTGCGGCTTCGTCCACCAGCCCCTGCATGCGGGCCAGGCTCACGGCCACCAGGCGATCGTGCACCCCGAGCTTGCGGTAGATGTTGCCCAGGTGCTTGTGCACGGTGCGGGGGGACAGCGACAGTCTGGACGCGATCGACGTGGCCAGCAGGCCCTCACTCAGTAGCCCCAGCACCTCCAACTCCCTGGAGGTCATCAGGTGCTCGTCCAGCAGAACCTTGGGCTTGGGGGCCTGTGCGGCTGCGGCTGCGGCCCTCGCAGCATGCGGCCACAACGAGGCCAGGGGTCGGCAGGACTTTTCCAGCATGTACCGGTCCTCCATGCCGAAGGGTGCGTGCTTGGCGAACGCGAGGACCCGGGCGTAGTCCCGGAACTCAATGGCGGACGGAGCAGGGCGTACCGAAACGGTGACAATGTGCCCCAGTAAAGGGTGTTCATGGCTTCGGACGTGGTCCATCTGGGCCCTTGGGTCGGTGCTCATCACGAACTCGCGAAGGGCCTCGGCCTCGGCAGCGCTCGGGTAAACCGCAACCGGGTGAATCGGCGCCCCTGGATCAATGGCGAGAGTCACGGCGGAATGGGCCCCGACAGCCTGGGAGAGGTGGTCACACACGGTTTGATCGCCGGAGCGCCCGGCGCTGAGCGCTTCCATCGTGTCGGACAGCATCTCTAACACTCGCGCGGAGAGCGTGTCCTCGACCATGGTGGAATCCCTTCGAGTAATAGTGCAAGTATCAATCATGCTGACCCCCTGAACTAGCCACCACGAGTCCCGCGAGACGGCAGATGAGCGGGGGTATAAATACCCATTGTGCCCATGATCCTCCCCCTTGCGGCTCTATAGCGTAAATCGGTTTTTGGGTTTGGCGCCGCTGGCTCTTCTCAGGTGTGCGAGGGGCGACGCCGCCGGGCGCGCTCGGGGGGCGGGTAGCAGCAGGACGAGTGGCCAGGGACATCTCAACTCCTAGTTGGTTCGAGAACGAACTATATATATCAACGTTAGGCCCCGGCCTGGGGGGGGGGGGGGGGGAGGCGGGGGGGGGGGGGGGGGGGGGGGGGGGGGGGGGGGGGGGGGGGGGGGGGGGGGGGGGGGGTGGCGGGGGGGGGGGGGGGGGGGGGGGGGGGGGGGGGGGGGGGGGGGGGGGGGGGGGGGGGGGGGGGGGGGGTCTAGGGGTAGTCAAGGCCCCCAGCCCCCGGGCAGAATTGCCTAGTGGGACCACGGGCTGGTTGCGAGCAGCGCCTACCTTCAGTTGGCATGCAAATTCGTTCGTCCGCGTACGGTGGGCTACCGTGGCCACAAGCGACGAGGATGAAGGGAAGCAGGTCCAACCATGGCTCAGCTAGAAGGCATACCTCAGGCGCAGTACGACGCGGCTGCGGAGGCGCTCTTGGCCGGGATGGATGGGCTGGTGGATCCGGAAACCTTTCGTTCGGTGTACCTGCTCCATCAAGCGGCGGACGCCGCGCGTGAGGTCGCGACGCGAGACGCCCTGGACCCGTACGCGGTCTCCTGGACGCAGTTCGAGGTGCTGTGGAATATCTGGATCTTTGGTGAGAGTGAAGCCGGGTGGGTGTCGCGCGCCGCCATGATCTCCAAATCTGGATTGACCACGATCTTTGCTCACCTGGAACGTCGCGGTCTGATCCAACGCCGAGTTGACCCGGCGGACGGGCGGAAGGCTCTCGTCATGCTCAGCGCCCAGGGCCAGGCCCTGATGATCGAAATGTTCTCAAAGCTCAACCAGGTTGAGGCCAGGTTCGTCGGCTCGTTGAGCCGTGATCAACGGGCTCAGTTGGTCGAGATCCTTGAGTCGCTGCTGGCCGACCGCTAGCGTTCCTTGGTTGTCGTAACTCGTGCGGTTACGAGAACCAAGGAACGCTGGGCCCTGTGGGCGAAGCTCCCAGTGGGGGCTGACCTCGTAGGTCAAACCCTGGCCACGGGACGAGCGGGTGCTCCCAGGCGCCCGGGGGGAGGAGTCGAGGGCACCCGCTCGCGGTGATCGGCTCAGCGCTGGTGCTGCACCACCATGCCGTCGATGATCACTCTCCAGGTTGACGTCGTCGTGATTGTTACGGGGCCGGTGAGGGTCTGGGGAAGCAGCGGCAACCAGTGCACCCTCTGATGACGGGTCTTGTCAGAGACCATGGCGATCCGACCCACGTAGGTCTGCCCGATGGAGACCCTGACATAGCCGCCTTCGTCTTGGGTGGTGACCACGAGGCCGAGTCGCTTCGTTGAGACACTCGCGGTCTGCAGGCTGGCGCCGAGTTCCCTCGTTTCGACCGACGTGCCGAACGCGTGGACTGCTGAAGAATTCAAGGTCCACTCGCCCGTCCTGCTCATGGCCCGGTCATCGAGGGCAACTGCCGTGCAGGTCTCCGTAGTCCAGGCTCCAACGTTCCCCGCTGCGTCGGTCGCTCGCGCGGAGACGCAATACTCGCTGCCTTGCTCTCCAGTCAGCGTCGTTGAGGTGGTCGTCGTGGACTGCTGCGCCGTCGGATAGATGAACGCGCCGAAGCCTGAGCCAAGCAGAGCCTTGCGATATCGGACGTCGTAGATCGCGACCCCGGAGCCACCCTGGTCGGTCGCCGCCCAGCTCACCGGGATGTCCAGCCTCAGGTGGGCTGCTGCTAACGGCACCATCGATGCCACGGGCGCGACGGTATCGGCGGGCGTGGCGCACACGCGTCCCGCGTAGCCAACCGGTAGCCATTCGGTCCGCCACCAGGGGAAGTCGTTGACCCCCAAGTTCCCACCCAGGGCAGAGTGGGCGGCTCCACCCGTAGCCCACGGATTGGGCGCGCCGGGGCCAGCTCCCAGCGGTGACTCAAGATTGAAGGCCATCGTCCAGTAGTTCTGATCCGAAATGATCCCGCCGTAGCGCTGCACCGCCTTGGCTATCATCTTGGAAAGCGGACTGAGCCCGAGAGCGTCGATGTCAAGATCTGCCGGAAGCGTGAAAACCTGACCCTCCGCGGGGGCTGCGGCCTCGGTGAGTCGGCCGTCAGACGCTTTGGCCGGGAATGAGATGACTCCCGCTTTGGCGGAGGGGAAGGTCACCGACACCATGTGGTTGATCGATCCGTTGGCCACCTCGGCGGCCCCGATCTGGGTGAGCTCGTTGGCGATACCCACGACGGAGTTCGACCCCTGGATGTAGCCGAGCCAGTAATTGTCAGGGGTGACGTTGGAGCCGTCGGTGTACAAGTAGGAGGCGTTGGCGTAGGTGAACGACGTGGCGGTCACCTTGGTCACTCCGAAATAGCCCCGCATGATGCCGGTTCCCTTGTCCAGGATGGCGAGCGCGTGGTCGCCTCCGGTCGAGGGCACGGCCCACGTGGGCACTGGCACCGGGCCGGACGTGATCGCGAGCAACTTCGGGAACGAGGTGACCCGGGTGTCGGTCGTGCTGAAGGTTGCCAGAGTCTGGAAAGGATTGGACGAGTCGGCGACGTAGATAGGGATGTTGTCGTTGCCGCCGATGCCTCCCCCCACATTGATCGATGTCCGGAGCCAGGAGGCGAACTGGGCGGGCAGGTAGCGGGCGGGCAGGTTCTGCACGAAGGACGCGATCTCGGCGGAATTGGCCAGGCGCGGTGCCGTCCGGATGTCGCGGGTTGCCATCGTGTTGCCCGCCAGATAGGTGCTGGGCGCCAGGGGCGAGGAGGTCTGGACGCTCGTGAGCTGAGCGGCGGTCTTGGTCGGGTTCACGGCTGCCAGCCGCGGAATCGTCGAGTTGTCGGGGGTTGTGTAGCACAGCGGGCCAGCGGCCAGATCCGTCCCTGAGGGGCGGTAATCAAACCCGGCATACACGCAGCCGCGAGCGGGGTCGATACCCGGTGTGGTGTTTGACGAGCCTCCGGCCGGTGACGTCACTGCGGCGTCCGCGACGTACGGGCCCAAGGACAGAATGACGGCGATGCCGATGCCGGCAGCGGTCGTGCGGCGGGTGATCTTGCCCATCCCAGTCTCCTTTGTTTGTTCGAGAACGAACTAAAAGAACGTTAGGCTCCGTAGGGGATGACGTCAAGACCCGTGGTTCTCGGCCTTGTGGCCCACCTTCGGGGACCGCGGGTAGGGTGGGACGGGCCCTCGTCGGGCGTGCCGGAATCTCCTTGCAGGGCGACCAGTGGGCTATCATCGGCTCCCAGCCGCTTCCGTGAGGGGAGGGATCCGCCGATGAGCCAGGCCAGGGATATTCCTCAGTCGGAGTATGACGCCGCCGCGAATGCACTCATGGACAACTTGGGCGGGTCCTTGGACAAGGACGCCTTCCGCGCCGTCTACCTGTTGCACCAGGCGGCCGACGCGGCCCGCGAGTACGCAACGCGGGAGGCGCTGGCTCAGTTCTCGATCTCCTGGACGCAGTTCGAAGTGCTGTGGAACATGTGGATTTTCGGTGAGAGTGAAGCCGGGTGGGTGGCGCGTGCGGCCATGGTCTCCAAGTCTGGGCTCACGACGGTGATCGCCGAACTGGAGCGTCGCGGGCTGGTCCACCGCCGTGTGGACTCCCGGGATCGACGCAAGGCGCTGCTGCGGGTGACCCCACAGGGCTCGGTGCTGTTGGAGGCAGTTGTGACCAACATCAACAAGTTCGATCGAACCTTCGTGAGCCCTCTCAGTGCTGACCAGATGCGGCAGTTCCGGGAAATTCTTGAAGCGTTGCTCACCGGGCCTTATTCCGCGGACGTCGATGGCGCCGCGACGGCCCCGCAGCAGGCTGGTTAGCGCAGGCGATTAAGGGCACTCCAGTAGGGGGGTGTCGGGCATTCCTGGTCGTGAGCGGGCTTCGTCCCATTGTCTGGCACTTGTTACCTTGTATCCCTAAACTTCCCGGCACCGCCGCGGAACAGCGGGCCGATCCGGAGCCCACCGCGTCACGACAAGGGGCGTGATCACGATGACCATCGACGACCAGGGCAACCCCACCAAGCACATCCCGCTCGCCAGAGACTTGAGTTTTGGCGATGTGGTACGACTCTCCCTCTCTTCCATTACCCCCGCCTCAGCCGTCTTCGCGATTCTGCCCTCGACCATCGTCGCGCTCTACTGGGGGTCAGCGCTGTCCATCGTGGCAGCCATCCTGATGTGCGTCCCGATCGCCTACTGCTACGCGATGCTGGGCCGGGCCTTTCCCGGGGCGGGCGGCGAGTATGCCTTTGCCGCCCGGTTCTTCGGGCGTTCGGTCGGACAGGCAGCCTGGCTGACCACGGTTGCCGGCGTCACCTTGGCCATCGCGACAATTCTCCAAGGCGCAGGCGCGCTCCTTGGTGCGATCGTGGGGATCGACCTCGGTGTATGGGCTGTCCCGCTACTGGTTCTCGTCCCACTGCTGATCTCCCCGCAACGGGTGCTTCGGGGTGCTCGGATCACCTCGGTCCTTTTGATCATCGAACTGATCGCCCTGGCTGCGATCTCGAGTTTGGGCATCTACGTCTTCGCCTCCTCAGGGACGACGCTGACCAGTTGTGTCGCCAGTGCGGTCAGTTCAGTTGCGTTGCTTGACCCCGCCCTGATCCTTGCGGGCGTCTCAGTCGCCTACTTCGCCCTAGCCGGGTTCGGCTCGGCGATCATCCTCGGTGAAGAGGACGAGGACTTCGGGCGCGCCTCGGCCCGCGCCGTTGGCTGGTCGTTGGTGCTGGCCGGCCTTCTGGAACTGGGGGCTGTCATTGCAGTGCTCCTCGGCCTTGGCTGTTCGCCGGCGTTCGCGGGCATCGATGGTGGGGGTGCGGGCCAGTTGCTCAGCCAGTTTCCCTTGATCGGGGATTCGCTCCCGCTACGTCTGATTGTGCTGGGCGGCGGGTTCATCGCGGCGATCAACGCGGTCGTTGTGATCATCATGCAGGTCGCGCGGATTGTCTTCTCCGGGGCCCGCGACAGCTATCTGCCCTCAGGGGTCGGGGAGGTGCTGGCCCGGGTGAACCCGGCCACGCAGACGCCGATTCCCGCCACGCTGCTCGTCATCGTGGTGGCGGCCAGCATCGGGGCACTCGTGCCGGTCACCTCGGTGGTCGCTTGGGCGAGCGCCGCTTTGTTCGTGCCCCCGGCGGTTGTGGCGGCAAGCATGTTGGTCTGGAATCGCTCCGTGGCCAGGAGCACCCGAGGCCGTTGGACTCCCCGTGACCTGATCCCCCTGAGCGCCCTGATCGCGATGGTTGTGGTGGCCTACTTCGTGCTGAGTACTGATCCGGGCGCGGTCGTCGTGGCGGTGGCGGCCTGGATCGCAGGCCTGATCAATGCCCGCCTGACCAGACCCCGGACGCCTGCCGTGAGCCTCCATGGCGACCTTGGCGGTTCAGCGACTGAGGGCCGGCAACGGCCGGCGGACGACTCCACCGAGCTCCACTAAGCAGCAGCATAGGCGTGGTGACGCCCTGGCGTCCGGCGGTCGGTGTCCCTCCTTGATCGGGCCAAGTCAGCGGGCATATAGTCGCAGAACACGCGCGCCGAATCCTCGCTTCGGCCTGAGCAGAACCCGCTCCACCTTCCGGTTCGGCTCCAGTCCGGAGCGGACGTCCGGCCGCGGCATTCACAAAACAAAGGAGTTTCAACATGGCCAGCCGCCAAGTTGCCATCGGTTCGTCCGTCGGCCTGCATGCCCGCCCCGCCTCGATGTTCGTCCAGGCCGCCACCGCGACGGGCGTAACCGTCACCATCGCCAAGGACGGCGGCAACCCGGTCGATGCTCGCAGCATCCTCGGTGTGATGGCCATGGGTGCCAAGAACGGTGACGTGGTGACCTTGACCGCTGAGGGTGACGGCGCCGACGCGGCCCTCGACTCGCTGGTCGCGCTGCTCGAGCGCGACCTCGACGCCGAGTGACGATGTCGGAACTTCGCAGGCTCCTGACCGGGATCGGGGTCAGCCCCGGTACGGCAGTCGGCCCCTTGGTGATCGTCAGCCCGCCGCCGTTGGCGCCGGCGGATGAAGCGCCCACCACCGATCCCGAGGCTGCCGCCGTCAAGGTCCGCGAGACCTTGGCCGCGGTTGCCGCGGGGTTGACCGCCAAGGCAGCGGTCGCCGATGCCCATGCCAAGCCCATCTTGGAGGCAGGCGCCATGATGGCGAGTGACCCCGGGCTGGCGATCGCTATCGACGGCAAGCTCCAGGCCGGCAAGGGCATCACCAACGCCGTCACCGCCGCGGTGGAGGAATACTGCGCCATGTTCGAGTCCCTCGGCGGCTACATGGCTGAGCGGGTCACCGATCTGAAGGACGTCCGCGACCGGACGGTGGCCCGGCTTCTGGGCCAACCCGAGCCAGGCGTGCCGGAACTGAGCGAGCCCAGCATTCTGGCCGCCCACGATCTGGCGCCGGCGGAGACCGCCACCTTGAACGTGGAGACCTGCCTGGGCATCATCACCGCAGCCGGTGGGCCGACCAGCCACACCGCGATCCTTGCCGCTCAGCTGGGAATCCCGGCCGTCGTTCAGGCCGCCGGAATCCTCGAGGTCCCGCTCAGCACGATCGTCGCCTTCGACGGCGGGGTGGGCGAGATCATTGTTGATCCGACCGATGACGACAAGGTCCAACTGGCCGAGCGCAAGGCCCGGCGAGCAAAGGCCCTGGCCGGAGGCACCGGCAAGGGCGCGACCAAAGACGGCCACCCGGTGGCGTTGCTGGTCAACATCGGCACCGCCGATGATGCCCGCAAGGCCGCGGTCAAGGACGTCGAGGGAGTGGGCCTGTTCCGCTCCGAGTTCTTGTTCCTCGACCGGGAAACGGCACCGACCGTGGCGGAGCAGACGGCGACCTACATCGAGGTCTTCGAAGCCTTCGGTGATCGTCGAGTCGTCATTCGAACCCTCGACGCGGGAGCCGACAAGCCGCTGGCCTTCGCAGATCTGGGTCACGAGGACAACCCGGCCCTGGGGCGCCGAGGGATTCGTCTCGGTGCGATCCGCACGGACCTGCTCGATGATCAACTGGAGGCACTGGCTGCCGCCTACAAGGCCACCGGCGCCGACGTGAGGGTGATGGCTCCCATGATCGCGACCAGGCAGGAGGCTCGCTGGTTCGCCGAGAAGGTGCGCGCGGTCGGTTTGCCCAAGGTTGGCGTGATGATCGAAGTTCCCGCGGCCGCGCTACGGGCCTTCGACGTGCTCAGCGAAGTCGACTTCGCCAGTCTGGGCACGAACGACCTGGGGCAGTACACGATGGCGGCAGACCGGATGCAGGGTGAGTTGGCGACGCTGCTCGACCCGTGGCAGCCGGCACTGCTCGACATCATCGCCTACGCCTGCGATGGAGGCGCTAGGACGGGGCACCCGGTCGGTGTGTGCGGCGAAGCGGGCGGCGACCCTGCCCTGGCGCTCGTCCTCGTCGGGATGGGGTCTCCAGCCTGTCGATGGCACCGGGCAAGGTTTCCTGCGGTGCGGACGGCACTGTCCTTGCACGACCTCGTGCGCTGCCAACAAATGGCGGCGGCGGCTCGGGCGGCTCAAGGGCCGGTCGAGGCCAAGCGGATCGTCCTGGAGATGGCCGACAAGATCCTGCTCGATCTGCTCTGAGCTTGGAACGACGAGGGCCCCGGCGGATCATCCGCCGGGGCCCTCGTCATTGTCAGGGGAGGCTACTTTTCGGTGCCTTTGAGTGACCCGGTCAGGCCACCCTTCTCCGACCCGGCCAGGCACAGGATCTGCCGGTCACCGGTCGCCCACGTCTCGGCGACGGGGGTGAGGTGGAACACCACGTACGTGGAATCGTTGCTGCCGACGCCGACGAAGGTCTCGAACTGGTCATTGCAGTACGTGTCAGCGGACTTGCGCAGCGACTCCTCACCCGGGAAGTCGCCATCGGTCAGGGTCTTGGACGCGTAGGCCTCGAAGTAGTGCGCCTGGGCGCAAGGGACCAAGTCGGCAGTGCTGAGAGAGCCTTCCTTCAGTTCCCCGGTGCAGTCACCCACCTTGATCGAGGCGGCCGCTGCGACGGCCGACGCGGTCACCTCGCCGGCCGAGTTCCGCGGTGCCTCCGAGGAGCAGGAAACCATGCTGCCGGCGGCGAACAGCAAGGCCAGCGGGAGGGCGACGCGGCGAACGGATGCCTTGGCCGGATGGTTCACGACTGCTCCAGGGGTGTTTCGACAACGACGATGGTCGACAAGGGCCCTGAGCTCTCGATCCAGCTTAGGGGACTTACGATCCGGCCGACGGCCCGCAGATCGGGTTCGATCGCCGCCAAGCGGGCCAGCACGTCGGCCGGCGCGGTCACGTCCATGCTCGTGACCGGGGTCTTCATCGACACCTTCTGGGCCGACTTGGCGCCCCGGACGCCCATCAGGACGGCCGCCAGATCGTCGAGCAGCAGCGGGTCACCACCCAACGGCAGTTCGGTCACGCTCGGCCAGGCGGCCAGGTGCACCGAGCCGTCCTGCCACCATGACCACACCTCTTCGGTGACGTAGGGCATGAACGGCGCGAACAGCCTCAGCAGCACCGACAGGGCGAGGTTCAGCGCCTTGCGCGCCGAGGCGGAGTCGGGCTGGTCGGCGTAGGCGCGTTCCTTGACCAGTTCCAGGTAGTCATCGCAGAAGCGCCAGAAGAACCGCTCCGAGGCTTCCAGGGCGACGGTGTAGTCGAAGGCGTCGAAGGCGGTCGTTGCTTGTTCGATGACCGTCCGCAGGGCAGCCAGCATGGCGAGGTCGGCTGGGTGCGTGATGGGCTCGTCGGTATCGGCCCCGGTCATCCCGAGCACGAACTTGGAGGCGTTGAGGATCTTCATCGCCAGGCGGCGTCCGACCTTCATCCCAGTTTCGTCGAAGGGGGAATCCATGCCCGGGCGTGCCATGGCGGCCCGCCAACGGACGGCATCGGCGCCGAAGCGCTCCAAGATGTCCGTCGGCACGATCGCATTGCCCTTGGACTTGCTCATCTTCTTGCGGTCCGGGTCGACCACGAAGCCGGAGATGGTGGCGTTCTTCCACGGTGCCTGGTCGAGTTCGAAGTGGGAACGGACGATCCGGCTGAACAACCACGTCCGGATGATCTCGTGCGCCTGCGGCGCGATGTCCATCGGGAAGGTGAGGCCGAACAGTTCCGGGTCGGACTCCCAGCCGCAGGCGATCCAGGGGGTCAGCGACGAGGTGGCCCAGGTGTCCATGATGTCGGGGTCGCCGATGAACCCACCGGGCACACCGCGTTGGGCTTCAGTGAACCCGTCCGGGACGTCCGAGCTGGGATCGATGGGCAGCGAGGCCTCGTCCGGCACGATCGGGTGCTCGTGGACGGGCTGACCTTCAGCATCGAGCCGATACCAGACCGGGAACGGCACGCCGAAGAAGCGCTGCCGCGAAATCAGCCAGTCGCCGTTCAGACCGTTCACCCAGTTGGCGTAGCGGTGCTTCATGAAGTCAGGCACCCAGTTGAGCTCATCGCCGCGCTCGAGCAGCCGTTGCTTCAACTCCTCATCGCGGCCCCCGTTGCGGATGTACCACTGCCGGGTGGAGACGATCTCCAGAGGCTTGTCGCCCTTCTCGTAGAAGTTCGCCATCCGCTGGGTGGGCTTGGGTTCGCCGTCCAGGTCGCCGGCCTCGCGGAGCAGGCCGACCATCGCCTCGCGGGCTGAGAACGGCGTCTTGTGCGCGAGGTTTGCATACGGTTCGGCGTTCACCAGCCAGTCGGGGGTCTCGGCGGAGAGCCGCCCGTCGCGCTGGATCACGGTGCGCATCGGAAGCCGCAGCTCACGCCACCAGATCACGTCGGTGAGATCCCCGAACGTGCAGCACATGGCGATACCCGCACCCTTATCGGGTTCCGCCGCCTGGTGGGCCAGCACCGGGATCTCGACCCCGAACACCGGCGAGGTGACCGTGCTGCCGAAGAGGTGCTGGTAGCGCTCATCGTCGGGGTGGGCGATCAGGGCACAGACTGAGGGGATCAGTTCGGGCCTGGTGGTCTCGATGTAGAGCGGCGCGGCACCCTCACCGCTCGGGTGGAAAGCGACCCGGTAGTAGTGCCCGGGGTAGTCCCGGGCCTCCAGTTCGGCTTGGGCCACCGCGGTTTGGAACGTCACGTCCCACAGGGTCGGGGCCTGCGCAAGGTAGGCCTCGCCGCGGGCCTGGTTGCGCAGGAACGCGAGTTGCGAGACCCGGATCGCATCGTCGGAGATGGTGGCGTAGAGCAGTTTGTCCCAGTCGACGCTCAATCCGAGCTGGCGCCACAGCGCCTCGAAGGCCTGCTCGTCCACGGCGGTCAGCTGGTGGCACAGCTCGATGAAGTTCTTCCTGGCGATCGGGAGCTGCCGCTTCGGATCCGGGTTTGCCGGGGGAGTGAAGTCGGGGTCGTAGGGCAGGGAGGGATCACACTTCACCCCGTAATAGTTCTGCACCCGTCGCTCGGTCGGCAGACCGTTGTCGTCCCACCCCATCGGGTAGAAGACGTGCTTCCCGCGCATCCGTTGGTAGCGCGCGATCAGGTCGGTGTGGGTGTAGGAGAACACGTGGCCGACGTGGAGCGACCCCGACACCGTGGGCGGCGGGGTGTCGATGCTGAACACCTCGTCGCGGGTGGCCGGGCGGACGAAGTCGTAGGTGCCTTGCTCCTGCCACGCCAGCGACCACTTGGCCTCCAACCCCTCCAGGGCGGCCCGCTCCGGTACCCGCCCGGCGAGCGGAATCGCTGCGGGCAGGCTGGACGAAGCGGTGTGCGTGGTCATGGGCGCATCCTAATCAGCGGGACGGACTCCGGTCACATCTGTGGAGAACGTCAGCCCTTCGCCGCGTCCAGGATCACCTGGCGGATCAGCATGCCATCGCCGGTCGGCCAGGACGAGCTGGGCAGGTCTCGTCCGTTGACCAGGACGGTCGGGGTGGGGACGACGCCGTTCCTGACCGCGGCCTCCTCCACGCCGACGACGAAGTCCAGCGTCGCCTTGTCGTCGTAGCACTTCTGGAAGGCGGTCAGCGCATCCCCGTTCAACCCGACCGCACTGGGCACGCTGTTGCGCAGCAGGGAGTCGGTGTAGGGGCCGTTGAGGGCCTGAGCCCAGATTGCCTGGGTCGCGTCAGGGTACTTGCCGAAGGTGTCCGAACAGGTGGCGGCGAGGGCGGCCTTGTGGGAGAGCCCGTCCCGCTTGCCGTTGTCGAGGAAGACCTTGTTGCTGTAGATCAGCTCGATCTCTCCGGTGCTGGCCATCGTGCTCAGGGGCAGGCCGAACTTCTCCTCGAACTCCAGGCAGTGTGAACACTGGAAGTCGAAGTACAACTGCACCTTCGGCGCCCCGGGCTTGGCCTTGCCCGGGTTGACCACGATGCCGTCCTTGGCCTGGGTGGCATTCGGCGGCATGGCGGTGGCTGCACCGGCGGCGGGTTTGTTGCCGGTGAGGGCCACGACGGCGAAGACCACGATCAGCACCAGCGCCAGGGCACCGATGCCAATCACGATCAGCTTGCGCAAGCGGGCCGCCCGCTGAGCTGCTTGCTGAGCGGCGCGCATCCGCTCACGCTGGCTGGTGTTCGCCATGGTTCCTCCTACGACGCGAGGATCAGATCGCGCAGTTGCGCGGGGTTACTGGTGGGCAGTGTCTTGTTCTCCAGCACCTTGCCATTGACCTTGAGCGTGGGGGTCGAGTTGACGCCGGACTTCGAGGCCAGGTCGTTGGTCCCGTTGACGAAGCCGGCCATCGCCTTACTGTCGTAGCACTGCTGGAACGTGGTGAGGTCGGCCCCGGTGATGCCTGCCGTCGCCGCAAACTCGCGGCGCAGCTGATCGGTGGTGTAGCCCGTCCCCTCGGTGGCCGGCTGGTTGGAGAAGACCGTGTCGTGGTAGTCGCTGTACTTGCCGACGTTGTCGGAACAGGCCGCGGCGATCCCCGCCCGGATCGAGGAGTCGTTGCGCAGGTTCGTGTCCAGGAAGGTCATCGTGTGGTACTCCAACTGGATCTCACCCTTGCTGGCCATGTCTTTCAAGGTCGGCCCGAAGATGCCCTCGAACGACTTGCAGACCGGGCACTGATAGTCGACGAACAGTTGAACCACCGGTGCCCCAGCCACGGGCTTGCCCGGGTTCACGATGATCCCGTCCTTCGCCGAGGTTGCATTCACCGGGACACTGGCCGTGGTCGGACGGTTCATGCCTTGGACGAGGATGGTGCCGAACACGGCCACCAGAACCAGGGCGGCGATCGCGGCGCCGGCGATCACGATCCGGGTCAGGCGCTTCTGCTTGGCCTGGGCTGCCTGTTGGCGGCGAAGTGCCTCGCGGCGACTGCTGGTCATGCCTGGCTCCTATTGGTTTGAGGTTGCGGGGTCTCTGAAAGGTCGTCCAAAGGAGCGGGTTCGGCAAAGAGCCAGGTATCGACGGCAAGCAGCCGTGGTGGCCACCAGGCGGCTGCGGCCGCACAGGCGATCAGTCCGACGTCGCGGGCGATCTCCCACGGGTAGGCGGCGATGCCGTCCTCCACCTCGCCACCGCCGCCGAAGCAGCCGCAGTCGATCGAGATGCCGCGGGCCCACACCGAGGCGATCGCGATCACGAAGCCGACCATGATCAGCCCGCCGCTGATGGCGACGATCCGGGTGAAGGTGCCGGTAATCAACAGCAGCCCCAACGCCACTTCGATGATCGGCAACGCGTACCCCAGGGGCCGGGTCAGATCAAAGGGAAGCAACTGGTAAGCGCGGACGGCGATCACCGACGACTCGAGATTCGGCAGCTTCAGCGCGCCGGCCACGAGCAGGACGCCACCCAGGATCAGTCGTCCGGCCAGGCTTGCCCAGTCGTGCCACGTCCGCGCCGACGACAGGGCCTCGGTCCGGGGAAACACCGCCTCAGTATAGCTGCGCGGTTCCCCGACACTCCCCGGCGCAGCGACGGTGCCCCCGACGCTACGCTGGCGACACCATGGTGACTCCACAACATGCCGATGTCATTGCCCGGCTGCAGAGCCGCTGGCCCGAGAACCGGATCGCTCCAGGAACCGCCCGGGTGCAGGCCCTGTGCGACCTTCTGGGCTCGCCGCAACACAGTTACCCGGTGATCCAGATCGCGGGTACGAACGGTAAGGGCAGCACCGCGATCATGATCGACGCCCTGTTGCGCGCCCTCGGGTTGCGCACCGGGCGCTACTCCAGCCCGCACCTGCAGGATCTGACCGAGCGCATCTGCCTCGACGGCGAGCCGATGCCGACAGAGGACTTTGATGCCCTGGTGGCTGACGTCCAGCCGCTGATCGAGCTTCCGCGAGGGAATCGAGTTCGGTCTGATCGAGCGGACGCCCGCCGTCGGCGGCCAGGTGTTGCGCCTGGATGCCGCCGACGGGCCGGTGGGGGACCTGGTGTTGCCCTTGTTCGGTGCGCACATGGCCGAGAACGCCGCTGTCGCAGTGGCCGCGGTGGAGGCCTTCTTGGGCGGGCGCGGGCTGGCTCCCGAGGTGATCGCCGAGGGGTTGGCCGCCGTGATCGCCCCCGCCCGGATGGAGGTCGTCCGACGCTCCCCGACCGTGGTGCTCGATACCTGCCACAACCCGCACGGCGCCCGGGCCACGATCGCGGCGATGGCCGAAGCCTTCGCGTTCAACCCTCTGATCGGGATTGTCGCGGTGATGGCCGACAAGGACGTGGACGGACTCCTGCAGATCTTCGAGCAGGAGATGTCGACCATCGTGGTGACCCAGGTGTCCTCGACCTCGCGTGGCCTGCCGGTCGACCAACTGCGGGCCCGCGCGGCCGAGATTTTCGGTCCTGATCGGGTGCGGGTGGCGGCCAAGATGGACGATGCGATCGAGCTGGCCGTGGCCCTGGCCGATCAGGGAGGTCCTACGGCAGGAGTGCTGATCGCCGGGTCTGTGATCGCCGCCGGAGAGGCCAGAGCCCTGTTGGTCCGGGCTGATCACGGTGCCGCGGAGGAGGAGTGGCGATGAGGTTGGCGCCTGGGAACCCGATGGTCCGCGCCCTGCTGATGGTGCTGGTCTTCGACGCGATCATCTTCGGTCTGGCCATCGCGGGCATGATTCAGGTCTCCGACGTGAGTCCGGGGGTGGCCGCCCTTGCCGGTGGTGGGGGTGCCGTCCTGGCCCTGATCGCGGCTGCGACTCTGCGCCGAGGCTGGTGGTGGCTCTCCTGGTTGGTTCAGGTGGTCGGCATCGCCCTCGGGTTGGCCACCCCGATGATGTTCTGGGTCGGTGGTAGTTTCGCCGTCTTGTGGGTGATCGTGTTCGGGCTGGGTAAGCGGCTGGAGCAGGTGAACCCCGCCGCCTGACCTGCGCTTGCCGGACGGTATCGTTTCGAGCATGAGCGACCTGCAACGAACCCTGGTGCTGATCAAACCTGACGCGGTGCGGCGCGGCCTGATCGGCGCGATCCTGGGGCGCTACGAGACCAAGGGTCTGTCCACCGTGGCGCTGGAGCAGCGCTGGATCGACGCGGCCGCGGCCGACCGGCACTACGCCGACCACGTGCAGAAGGTGTGGTACCCGCCGTTACGCGACTACATCACCTCCGGCCCTCTGGTGGCTGTCGTGCTCGAGGGTCCGGGCGCCATCGAGGCGGTGCGCACGATGAACGGAGCCACCGACGGGGTCGTCGCCGCACCCGGCTCGGTGCGGGGTGACTACTCGCTGTCCAACCGCGAGAACGCCGTCCACGCCTCCGATTCAGCCGAGTCTGCGGCCCGCGAGATCGGGTTGTGGTTCCCGGGCCTGTCGTGACCCAACCGGTCTGGATCCCGCCGACCGCGGCACCAAGAGCCGTCGCGCTACCGGTCGTCCCAGCGCAGTATCACGAGTTCTACCGCACGCCAGCGCTTCGGTGGTGGAAGCCGATCGCGGCCCTTCTGATGGGTGCCGGGCTCTGGATGGTCGCCTCGCTGGTACTGGTACTCATCGCCATTGCCTACGACGTCGCTCAAGGAACGAGCACGCTCGAGGGACTGTTGGCCGGCGAGCTGAGGGTGACCCCGGCGATCTTCGTGGCCAACAACGTCAGCCTGGCGCTCGGCATCCCGACCGCCTTCCTCACCCAGTGGGCCGTGTTCGGGCAGCGTCCGCGCTGGCTCTCCTCGGTGGCCGGAGGGTTCCGCTGGAACTGGTTCTGGCGAGTTTTGGGCATCGCGCTCGTCCCGTACCTGGTCTACCTGGCTTTTGAGATCACCGTCATGGGCGGGCTGGACGGGTTGGCCTGGCAAGCGAACTCCTGTTCATGATCGCCGCGATCCTGCTCACCACCCCGCTGCAGGCGGCAGGGGAGGAGTACCTGATCCGCGGCCTGCTCACCCGGCTGGTCGGCGCCTACCTGTCGCGGATGGCTGGCTTGGTGGTCGCGACGATCATCTCGGCGCTGGTGTTCATGGCGTTGCACGGAGCGGGCGATCCGTGGCTGAACGCGTTCTACCTGCTGTTCGCCGTCGTCGGCTCGATTCTGGTCTGGCGGACGGGCGGTCTGGAGGCAGCTATCGCGTTGCATGTGGTGAACAACGTGGTCGGCATGGCAGGTCTCCCCTTCAGTGACATCTCTGAGCTGTTCGACCGTCAGGCCGGGTCCGGGAACGCCCTGGTGCTCGTCCAGATGACCTTGATCCTGGTCGTCGCTGCGTTGGCGCTCTGGTCTGGACGTCGTCGGCGCCTGGTGTCAGAATCCGCCCCGGGTGCGCCGTTACCGGCACCGGTCTACGCTCAACTCAATAACAGCACCGCATGGACAACCACAGAGGTCAGACATGAACAGCATCCCGGCTGAGCCGGTCTCGCGCGCCGAGGGCATCACGTGGCTGAAATGCCAGCTTCGCCCCCGCGCCGGGCGCACCATGGTCGCCGTCGACGGCGTGGACGGGTCGGGCAAGACAAGCTTCGCCGACGAGTTGGCCGAGGAGTTGCGCGAGTCCGGCACCAAGGTGATCCGGATCAGCTTCGACAACTTCCTCAACCCGGCCGCCGTCCGGCACGCTCAGGGCACCACCTCTCCGGAGGGCTTCTTCGATGACACCTACGACTATGAGCGGTTCATCGATGACGTGCTGGAGCCGCTCAGCCGGGATGGCTCGGGCCGATTCCGGAGCGCTTCCTACGACTTCGCCAAGGAGGAGCCGCTGAACCCGCCGTGGTCGCTGGCCCCCGATCACGCCGTGGTGGTGGTGGACGGCATGTTCCTGCACCGCGACACCCTCCGCAACGCCCGCGGCAAGAAGATTTGGGATCTCTCGGTCTGGTTGGACGTCCCCTTCGACGTCTCCGTCCCCCGGATGGCCCGGCGGGACGGCACCCCGTCCGACCCCAAAGACGCGCGCAATGCCCGCTACGTCAAAGGTCAGGAGCTCTACATCGCAGCGTGTCAACCCGCGACGCGGGCCGACCTGGTCGTCGACAACGCCATCGATCTCGATACCCCGGACGCCTGAACCACTCGCTGCTGATCCTTGATCGCTAAACTGTCCCGATCATGAGCATCGATACCGTGTCGCCGTCGCTGTTTCCTCGCCTGGAGCCACTTCTGGCTCGGGTGAACAAGCCCATTCAGTACGTGGGCGGCGAAGTGAACTCCGTCACCAAGGAGTGGGCCGACACCTCTGTGCGGTGGGCTCTGATGTACCCCGACGCCTACGAAGTCGGCCAGCCCAACCAAGGGGTGGCCATCCTGTACGAGATCCTCAACGAGCGTGACTGGATCCTCGCGGAGCGCACCTATTCGGTCTGGCCCGACCTCGCCGCGTTGATGCGCCAGCACGGTCTGCCGCAGTTCACCCTGGACAATCACCGAGCAGTCGGCGACTTCGACGTCTTCGGACTCAGCTTCGCCACCGAGTTGGGCTACACCAACATGCTCGGTGCCCTCGATCTGGCCGGCATCCCGCTGCATGCAGCTGATCGTCGGGAGCACGACCCGATCGTCCTGGCCGGTGGACACGCGGCCTTCAACCCCGAACCGATCGCCACGTTCATCGATGCCGCCGTGCTGGGCGACGGCGAGCAGGCGTCCCTGGACGTCTCCGAGATCATCCGGGCCTGGAAGGCCGAAGGGCGACCGGAGGGAAGGGACGGGCTGCTGCATCGGCTCGCCGCCTCCGGCCTGGTCTACGTGCCGCGGTTCTACGACGTCGACTACCTGCCCGACGGACGGATCCAGCGCGTCGTGCCGAACCGGGCCGGGGTGCCGTTCCGGGTGGCCAAGCACACCCTGATGGACCTGGACGCCTGGCCCTACCCGAAGCGTCCGCTGGTGCCGCTGGCCGAGACCGTGCATGAGCGCTACTCGGTGGAGATCTTCCGCGGCTGCACGCGGGGCTGCCGCTTCTGCCAGGCGGGCATGATCACCCGTCCGGTGCGGGAGCGAAGCATCGACACGATCGGCGCGATGGTTGCCGAAGGGCTGGCGTCCACCGGCCTGGAGGAGGTCGGGCTGCTCAGCCTCTCCAGCGCCGACCATTCCGAGATCGCGCCGATCACCAAGCAGTTGGCCGACCGCTACGAGGGCACGAACGTCTCACTCTCGCTGCCCTCCACCCGGGTGGACGCCTTCAACATCGACCTGGCCAACGAACTCTCCCGCAACGGACGCCGCTCAGGCCTCACCTTCGCGCCCGAGGGCGGCTCGGAGCGGATGCGCAAGGTGATCAACAAGATGGTCAGCGAGGAAGACCTGATCAACACCGTGGCAGCCGCCTTCGGAAACGGCTGGCGCCAGGTGAAGCTGTACTTCATGTGCGGCCTGCCCACGGAGACCGACGAGGACGTCCTGGCCATCGCCGACCTGGCGGCCCGCGTGATCGAGACTGGACGAGCCGTGTCGGGTTCACGCGACATTCGGTGCACGGTGAGTATCGGCGGGTTCGTGCCCAAGCCGCACACCCCGTTCCAGTGGGCCGGCCAAGCCTCGCCGGAGACGATTGATCACCGGTTGGGTCTGCTCAGAGACAAGATTCGGGCCGACCGACGCTATGGCCGAGCCATCGGGATGCGCTACCACGACGGTAAACCGGGCCAGATCGAAGGATTACTCTCCCGCGGGGACCGCCGGATCGGCGCTGTGATCGAGGCCGTCTACCGGGACGGCGGCATGTTCGACGGTTGGTCGGAGCACTTCTCCTACGAGCGCTGGGTTCGCTGCGCCGAGACCGCGCTGGCCGACACCGGGGTCGACCTGGAGTGGTACACCACCCGGGAGCGGGAGTACCGCGAGGTGCTGCCGTGGGATCACCTCGACTCGGGCCTCGATCGCGACTGGCTCTGGGAAGACTGGCAGGACGCCCTGGATGACACCGAGGTCGAGGATTGTCGCTGGACTCCCTGCTACGACTGCGGGGTCTGTCCGCAACTCAACACTGCGATCCAGATCGGGCCTACCGGGCGCTCCTTGATCCCCATAACGCCCCTCTGAAAAGCCCCTCTGGCAAGGGGTTTCACTCGATTCGGACGATCCGGCGAGCAATTCCCCGCCAGGGGGTGACGGGCGGGCTCCACTGTTTGTACGGTGACCGCACCGAGCAGTGAGGATCAGCATGTTGACGTCATCTGAGGATTGGCATTGGGACAGCTGGATCGCCGACGATGGCGAGCTGTACCACCTCTATTTCCTGCGGGCCTCCCGCACACTGGGCAACCCGGGGTTGCGTCACACCAAGGCCACGATCGGCCACGCAGTGTCGAAGGATCTGGTCGAATGGATCAACCTGGGCGAGACCCTTGGCCCCGAGCCCGACGGCTGGGACGACCTCGCACTCTGGACCGGAACCACGATCCGCGGCGACGACGGCGTGTGGCGGATGTTCTACACCGCGATCAACACCGGAGGGCACGAGGTCAAGGACCAGCGGATCGGTGTGGTCGAATCCGACGATCTGCATCACTGGCGCCGGGTGATCGATCATCCCGTGGTCGAGCCGGACGGACGCTGGTACAAGACGCTGGAGGAGGATCCCACCGCGAGTGAGACCTGGCGTGATCCGTTCGTGTTCCGTGACCCCGATGGTGACGGCTGGCGGATGCTGCTCTCGGCGCGTCAGATCGGCGCGGCGCGCAACGACGACGGCGTGATCGCCCAGGCCCGCAGCAACGACCTGATCAACTGGGAGGTCGGCCCGCCGTTGTGTGAGCCCGGGCAGGGTTTCGGGCAGCTCGAGGTGCTGCAGATCCGCGTGATCGACGGCCAGCCGGTGTTGGTGTTCACCTGCCATCCGCAAGAGATGACCCCGAACGAATCGCCGATGCGGACGCGCCGCGGGAGGGCTACCCGACGGTGAAGAGCTACTCCACCTGGTACGTGCTGGGCGATTCGGTCACCGGCAGCTGGGACATCTCGAAGGCTCGTCCGTTCGTCGAGGAGCCGCGACTGTTCGCCGCTCCCTTGGTGCAGGCGCGCGACGGATCCTGGTGCTTTGTCGGCTTCCGAAACTATGAGCCGGAGGGGATCTGGGCGTTCGACATCATCGACCCGGTCCCGGTCGAGCTTCGTGACGGCGCTTTGGTGGTGAAGAAGTGACCGCGAACCCAGCCGCCTGGTGTCCCAGGCTGCCGTTCCGCTGGGCGGATCGGTGATCATCGCCAGCGGGGAGGTCGGCGACGGCATGTTGCAGCCCGATTCGGCTGCCTGGGTGATTCCCAGCTGATCCGTGGGGGAGACCCCCGAGCCCGGGACGGCGAGGCGGACGTGACGTCCCTCCGGCGCCGGGTGGTGCGGTCAGGCTGTCCCGTCCGGATTGTGCAGAGTACGTTGCTGCCATGAACGGCGCGCCCAAAGCCCCAGCGTGGGCGCGCTACGCCCCCGGGCTGCAGGTGCTGCTCACCTACGACCGTTCCTGGCTGCGGGGCGATGTGTTGGCCGGCGTCACGGTGGCGGCCTATCTGATCCCGCAGGTTATGGCCTACGCCGAGATCGCGAACCTGCCCCCGGTCGCCGGGTTGTGGGCGATCATGGCCCCGCTGGTCATCTACGCGGTGCTGGGCACGTCCCGGCAACTGTCGATCGGTCCCGAATCCACCACCGCCCTGCTCACCGCCGCGGGCGTGGGCGCGCTGATCGGCACCGCCGGCCCGGACCGGGTGGCTGAGGTGTCGGCCCTCCTGGCGATCGCGGTCGGTCTGGTCTGCCTTGGCGGCTGGGTGGCTCGCCTTGGCTTCCTGGCCAACCTGCTTTCCCGTCCGGTGTTGGTCGGTTACATGGCAGGAATTGCCGTGTTGATGATCACCAGCCAGTTCGGCAAGGTGACCGGACTGAAGGTCGCGGGTGACTCCCCAATCGCCGAAGTGTTGTCGTTGTTCGACCAACTGGGGTCGATCCACGTCCCGACCGCGGTGCTGGCGGGGGTGGTGCTGATCGCTCTGTTCGCCTTCCGGGCCTACCTGCCGTTGTGGCCCGGTCCGCTGCTCTGCATGCTGGGGGCCGCTGCGGCTGCGGCCCTGTTCGGTCTGTCCGGTCGCGGGATCACGGTGGTCGGCGAGATCCCGCAGGGCCTGCCGCTGCCGTCGGTGCCCAGCCTGGGGGACCTCGGCCTGTTCGCGCTCTTCCCATTCGCGCTGGGCATCGCCGTGGTCGGCTACTCCGACAACGTGCTCACCGGACGAGCCTTCGCAGCCAAACGGCGCGAAACCCTCGACAGCACCCAGGAACTGCTGGCCCTCGGCGTGGCCAACCTGGCCAACGGCTTCTTCAGCGGCTTCCCGGTCTCATCCTCGGGAAGCCGGACGGTGATCGGCGACGCGATGGGCTCACGGACCCAACTGCACTCCCTGGTCGCCTTGAGCCTCGTCGTGGTGACGCTGCTGGTGCTCGGCCCGGTGCTCTCGGCCTTCCCGACAGCGGCGTTGGGGGCGGTCGTGATCTACGCCGCGATCCGGCTGATCGACCTGGCCGAACTGCGCCGGATCGCCACCTTCCGGCGCAGTGAACTGGTGCTGGCCCTGGCCACAACGATCGCGGTGTTGGGCTTCGGCGTGCTGGTCGGGATCGGGATCGCGGTCGGGCTCTCCTTGTTGGACCTGATCCGGCGGATCGCGCATCCGCATGACGGCGTCCTGGGCTACGTCCCCGGCATGGCCGGGATGCACGACGTGGACGACTATCCCGAGGCCACGATGGTGCCAGGCCTGGTGGTCTACCGGTACGACTCCCCGCTCTTCTTCGCCAACTCCGAAGACTTCCTCACCCGGGCAGTCGCCGCGGCCGAGGCGGCCGAACCGGACTGTCAGTGGTTCGTGCTGAACGCCGAGGCCAACGTGGAGGTGGACCTGACCTCGGTGGACACGCTGGAGGAGCTGCGCGCGGTGTTGAGTTCGCGGGGGGTCACGTTTGCGATGGCGCGGGTGAAGATGGATCTGCGGGAACAACTTCACGCCGCCGGGTTCGTCGACAAACTCGGGGACGACCTGATCTTCCCCACCCTGCCGACCGCCGTGGCCGGCTACCTGGCCTGGTACCGCGGCCAGCATGGTCAGTTGCCGCCCGGGCTGCCCGACCAGCCGGCGCAGCCGACGATCTGAGCCCGGCCGGAGCTCCGGTGGATTAGAGTTGGCGCCCGTGACTCCCCGGCAACCACCCGAGCAGCAGGCTCCGCCCGTCCAGAAGCTCCGGATTCGCTACGCCAAGACCGGACGGGCACGCTTCGCCAGTCACCGCGACTTCAGCCGGGCCTTCGAACGAGCCCTGCGCCGGGCCGGTGTGCCGATGGCTTATTCGTCGGGCTTCTCCCCGCACCCGCGGATCTCCTACGCCAACGCCAGCCCCACCGGGGCGGCCACCGACGCCGAATACCTGGAGATCGGACTGGCCAGGGCCGTTGATCCCGGCCAGTTGCGCAATGAACTCAACGCTGCCCTGCCGGACGGGCTGGTCCTTCAGGACGTGGTGGAGGCGGGCCCGGGCTCACTGGCGGACGGCCTGACCGCCTCGGTGTGGGAGATCGATCTCGGCCCGGTTCCCGGCGACGTGTTGGCGGGGGCGGTGGCCGGCGTGCTGGTCAGCGAGACGCTGCCGGTGCAACGGATGACCAAGACCGGGATGCGTGACTTTGATGCCCGACCAGCGATCCTGGCGCTGGCCGTGATCGGGGAGGGGACCCTGCGCTTGCTGGTCGAGCACCAGGCGCCGCTCGTCCGTCCCGATGACGTGGTGCAGGCCCTGACCCGGATCGAACCGGCCTGCCAGTCGGGGCAGCCAGCCATGTTCCACCGGCGATATCAGGGCAGTTGGGACGGACAAGTCTTGCTGGATCCGTTCAACGGGGAGCCCCTCGTTCTGACCTGAGCCCGATCAAAGCTAGTCATTGTTGAATTAGGGTCGCTAAATCAGCGTGGATGCGTCGCCCGTGATCACCTGGTGTGGAATACTTGCCGCCAGGTAGGACCCAGTTCCGAACCCTCGATGAGGGTCGTCCCAGGTGACAGCTGTGACGATTCACCCGAAACTCAACCGCGACGGCGACGACCGCGGGGGTTGCGGGTGGCATTCATCGGTGTACCGACAGCTTCGCCACCTCGGTGGCCACATCTCGGCGTACCCCCGCCGTGTAAGGAGAGCCCATGCTCGACGAGGAATCCTCGAACCCATCAACCGAGGCAGCCATCCCGCCAGCACCGCGCCGCCGCCGCGCCGCGAGCCGTCCCGCTGGTCCGCCCGCTGAGCCGTCGGTGAGCCAGGCCCTTCTGGTGGAGCCAGCGGTGGCCCCGGCCGAGACCGCCGAACCCGACGTCGTTTCGGCCGCCGTGGACGAGCCCAAGCCTGCCCGGAGCCGGCGAACCCGCCAGCCCGCCCAGGGGAGCGAGCCGACCGCACCGGTCAGCGAGAGGCCTCGGCGCACTCGCCGGGCTGCTACTACCGCCGACACGAGCGCCCACGCCGAGGACGCCGCCGTGGCGGCGAGCCTTGACGCCCTGGCCCGCGAAGGTCGACCGAGCCGCCGCCGACGTTCCGGCGACCCGATCGCCACCGACGCCGCCGCCAGGCTGCAGGAACTGGCCGCCGCGATCGGGGGCCAAACAGAGGGGTCCGCCGACGCTGATCAGGCGCCCGAGTTGCCGGCTGAGGCCGACGTCGCCGTCGAAGAGCAAGCCGACGAGGTTGCCCAGGCACCGTCCGAGGACCACGTCGACGAACGGCCCGAGGACGAGGCCGACGCGTCGATCGAGGACGACGCCGAGGTGCCTGAGGGCCAGGTCGAGGTGCTCGAGGGCCAGGCTGAGGTGCTTGAGGACCGGGCCGAGTGGTCGGCAGACGACGCCCCAGCGGGCGACGAGCAAGCCGACAACGCTGACGTTGAGGATCTGGACGGTGACGACGCCGACGAGGAGGACGCCGAGGACGAGGCGTCCGATGAGGCCGAGGACGAGCTGGCGGGGGACGCAACCCCTCGCCGCCGCCGCCGTCGCGGTGGGCGTCGACGTCGCCGTGGCGGAGCCGCCGACCCGGCGGAAGTGGCCGGACCCGCCGATGCCGAGGGCGGCGAGGCAGCCGAAGTGGCCGATGGGGCCGATGGGGCCGACAGCAGCGGTGAAGCTGAGGGGGCCGAACCAGGAGCCGAGGACGAGACCGCCGAAGGCACTTCGCGCCGTCGTCGCCGTCGTCGCCGTCGCGGCGAGGACATCGCCGCCGCCGAGGACGACCCGACCGACGTCATCGTCCGCGTCCGCGAGCCGCGCAGGGCGCGGGTCGCCACCACTTCTGATGAGGTAACCGGCATCGACGGTTCCACCCGGATGGAGGCCAAGCGTCAACGCCGCCGTGAAGGACGAGCTGCCGGTCGCCGCCGGGCACCGATCCTCAGCGAGGCCGAGTTCCTGACCCGCCGCGAGGCCGTCGACCGCAAGATGTTGATCCGGCAGCGGGATGACTACACCCAGATCGGCGTCCTCGAGGACGGCATCCTGGTCGAGCACTACGTCGACCGCGCAGCGGCCACCTCCCTGATCGGCAACATTTACCTGGGCCGGGTGCAGAATGTGCTGCCCAGCATGGAGGCCGCGTTCATCGACATCGGACGCGGCCGCAACGCCGTGCTGTACGCCGGCGAGGTGGACTGGGACGGCTTCGGGGTCACGGGTTCTGAGCGCAAGGTCGAAAAGGTGCTCAAGTCGGGGCAGAGCGTCCTGGTGCAGGTGAGCAAGGACCCGGTCGGGTCCAAGGGCGCGCGGCTCACCTCCCACATCTCGCTGCCGGGTCGTTACGTCGTCTACTCGCCGAGCGGCCAGCTCTCCGGCATTTCGCGCAAGCTGTCCGAGGCTGAGCGGAACCGCCTCAAGGGCATCCTGGACGGCCTGATCGACGACAAGGCGAGCGTGATCGTTCGCACCGCCGCCGAAGGTGCGACCGAGGAGGAGCTCGTCCGGGACGTGAACCGCCTCAAGGCCCAGTGGGACGTGATCGAGAAGCGGGTCAGGGCAGGCAAGTCACCCGAACAGCTCTACGCCGAGCCGGATCTGACCGTCCGGATCGTCCGCGACCTGTTCACCGAGGACTTCTCCTCGCTGATCGTCGACGGCAACGGCCAGGGCGAGGACGCCTTCGACACCGTCCAGGCTTATGTGACCCATGTGGCGGCCCACCTTCAGGAACGCCTGGTGCACTGGAATCGTGAAGTAAGCGGAGACGTGTTCTCCGCGCATCGTCTCGACGAGCAGATCGCCAAGGCGTTGGAGCGCAAGGTCTTCCTGCCCTCAGGTGGCTCGCTGATCATCGACCGCACCGAGGCAATGACGGTGATCGACGTCAACACCGGACGGTTCACCGGGACGTCGGGCAACCTGGAGATGACCGTCACCTCCAACAACCTGGAGGCCGCCGAGGAGATCGTCCGGCAACTGCGGTTGCGTGACATCGGCGGCATCATCGTGATCGACTTCATCGACATGGTCCTGCCGTCCAACCGCGACCTGCTGTTGCGCCGCTTGGTCGAGTGCCTGGGGCGGGACCGGACGCGGCACCAGGTGGCCGAAGTCACCTCCTTGGGCCTGGTGCAGATGACCCGGAAGAAGATCGGTACCGGGCTTGCCGAGGCGTTCACCATCACCTGTGAGGCCTGCAAGGGTCGTGGCTACCACCGTCACGATGACCCGGTAGAAACTCAGGTCCAGGCTGATGGCGGCGACCGGGAGAACGGTCGCCGGCGCCGCTGAACTGCGGTGGGCCGGGCGCTCAGCCGATCAGGTGGCTGAGCGCGTGGATCACCAGGCCGGCTAGAGCGCCGACCACGGTGCCGTTGATCCGGATGAACTGGAGGTCTCGCCCGATGTGCAGTTCGATCCGGGTGGCGGCCTCGCGTCCGTCCCAGCGTTCGATGGTGTGACTGATCACGGTGGACAGCTCCGGGCCGTAGGAGGTGACCATGAACGCGACCACGTCGGAGAGTCGCGCCTCCAACCGCTGGCGCAGTTCCTGGTCGCTGGTCAGGGAGGCTCCGAAGCGCTGCACGGCCCGGGAGCCACGAAGCCAGAGCGCCGAGTTCTCGTCGCTCAGCGCGTGATCCAACGAGCCACGGACGGTGGCCCACAGGTTGACGATCGTCTGCCCGGTTTGGGGATGGCTGAACAGCCGCACTTTGAGCGCCTCGGCCCGCTCGGCGATCACCGGGTTGTGTTGCAGGTCGGCGGCGATCTGCCGGAGCAGTTGGTCGATCGCCACCCGGGTGGGGTGCGACCGGTCGCGACGGATGTCCCACACCCATTCAAGGGTCTTCTCATAAGTCCACTTGGCCAGTCGGCGACCCACGAAACCTGGAGCCCACCGAGGGGCCCGTTCCTCGACGATGTCCATGAACTGTTCCGGGTGGGCCCGCAACCAGTCGTGGACCTCGCTGAAGATGAGAACGACCAGCGAATGGTGGGCGCCGTCGACGACGATCGCGTCCAGTAAATCGCCGACCATGCCGGCCAGCGGCTCCTTGGTCAGCCGGGGCAGGATCACCTCGGCGGCAAAGGTCTTGACGTCCTCATCACTGACCTGACGCAACCCGGCCTTCGCCACCCGGGCCAGTTCGGCCACAACCCGGCGGGCGTTGTCGTCGCGGCCGAGCCACTCGCCGGCCCTGAGTCCGACCGCGGTCGAAGCCAGGCGTTCCCGGGCGATCTTCTCGGTGAGGAAGTTCTCGGTGAAGAAGTCCTGCAGGTTGTGCGCAATCTCGTCCTTGCGGGTGGGGATGATCGCGGTGTGCGGAATCGGGAGCCCCAACGGACGCCGGAACAGCGCTGTGACCGCGAACCAGTCGGCCAAGGCGCCCACCATCGCAGCTTCGGCACCGGCGTTGACGTACCCCCACATGCCGCTGTCGGCCCAGCGCAGCGTGGCGGCATAGATGACAGCGGCGATCAGTAGCAGCGACAGCGCAATGAGCTTCATCCGCCGCAGCGCGAGTTGTCGCCGTTGATCGGCGGCGGTGAACGCCATCAGCCCGGTCACAGCAGGCCCAGACCGACCAGATCCCGCCGCAGCCGCTCGGCGCTGGTGAAGTGCAGGGTGGGCAGGCCCACCGTTTCGGCGGAGACCAGGTTGACCTGGGTGTCGTCGATCATCACGGTCGTCGAGGCGTCCAGCCCGAAACGGCGCAACGCGAACCGGAAGATGTCGGGATCGGGCTTGGCCATCCCGACCTCGCCGGAGACGATGACGTCGGCCAGCCGGTCGAGCACCGGGTTCGCGGCGCGCGCGATGTGGAAGTTCTCCGCGGCCCAGTTCGACAGCCCGAAGCAGGGCACCCCGGCTGCGAGCAACTCCTCGATCACCTCGGCGGTGCCCGGAATCGGCCCGGTGACGGTCAGCGGGAAGCGCTCCAGGTAAGTGCGGTACACCGCTGCCAGGTCAGCGTCCGTCCGCTCGAACTCGGCCAGACCCTCGCTGAGCGGCATCCCGGCGTCCGTTCGGGCGTTGATGTCCCAAAAGGTGTCGCTGGCCAGAAAGGCCCGCACCTGCTCGTCGGGGACAGCCCCGACCAGGGCTCGTCCGGCATCCCAGTCGACGATCACATTCGCCACGTCGAAGATCACGGCGGTCACAGGTTTCATGGCACGTTCCGTTCCAGTTCGGCCAGCCAGAGGGCGGCGGAGGTGTCAGAGGGCATCCGCCAGTCGCCGCGTGGTGACAATGAGCCGCCACGGACGACCTTGGGACCGTTCGGCATCGCCGACCGCTTGAACTGGGCGAAGCCGAAGAAGCGCTTCAGGAACACCCCGAGCCAGCGTTTGATCGTGGGCAGGTCGTAGGCGACCCGGTCGGCCTCCGGGAACCCGGCCGGCCAGTTCCCCGCGGCCAGGTCAGACCACGCGTGGAAGGCCAGGAAGGCGATCTTCGAGGGGTTCATGCCGTGCCGCAAGATGTGGAACAGGGTGAAATCCTGCAGGTTGTAAGGGCCGATCGTGGCCTCGGTCGACTGCGGCGCCTGCCCGGGCGTGGTCGGGACCAGTTCGGGGGTGATCTCGGTTTCCAGGATCGCCCGCAGAGTCACCCCGACCTCGGCGCTGAACTGCTCGGAGCTGATCACCCAGCGGATCAGGTGCTGCATCAGCGTCTTGGGCACCCCGCCGTTGACGTTGTAGTGACTCATCTGGTCACCGACCCCGTAGGTGCACCAGCCGAGCGCCAGCTCGGAGAGGTCCCCGGTGCCCAGGACGATGCCGCCACGTTGGTTGGCGAGCCGGAAGAGGTAATCGGTGCGCAGGCCCGCCTGAACGTTCTCGAACGTGATGTCGTAGACGGGTTCCCCGTCCGCGAACGGGTGATCCATCTCGTCCAACATGGTTCGGGCGGTGCCGGTGATGTCCAGGGTGTCGAAACTGACGCCGAGCCGGGTGGCCAGGGCGGTGGCGTTGTTGCGGGTGTAGTCGGAGGTGGCGAAGCCGGGCATGGTGAAGGCCAAGATGTCGGTCCGGGGGCGTCCCAGTCGATCCATCGCTTTTGCGGCCACAATCAGCGCGTGGGTGGAGTCCAGGCCGCCGGACACGCCGATCACGATCTTGGGCTGTCCGATCGCCCGAAGCCGCTGTTCAAGACCGGACACCTGAATGTTGTAGGCCTCGTAGCAGTCTTGGGCCAGCCGGTCGGCGTCGGCCGGGACGAACGGGTAGCGCGGCACCGAGCGGCGCAGGCCCAGGTCGCCGGTGGGGACACCGAGGGTGAAGGACACCCAGCGAAAGGAGTCCACCCGCTCGGCGTGGGTACGGCGGTTGTCGTCGAACGTGCCTTGGCGGAGTCGCTCCTGGGCCAGCGTGCCCACGTCGAGGTCGGCCACGCTGCGCCGCGGGCCGGCCGGAAAGCGCTCCGATTCGGCCAGCAACGAGCCGTTCTCGTAGATCATGGTCTGGCCGTCCCACGACAGGTCGGTCGAGGACTCGCCCTCACCCGCTGCCGAGTAGATGTAACCGGCCAGGCAACGCGATGAGCCGGACGCGCAGAGCAGGGCCCGGTCGCCGGCCTTGGCCACAGTGATCGGGCTGCCGGACAGGTTGGCGATCACGGTCGCGCCGGCCAGGGCGGCTTCGGCGGAGGGCGGGATCGGCACCCACATGTCTTCACAGATCTCGACCGCCAGGACGACGTCGCGCAGGTCGGAGGCGGCGAACAGCAGGTCGGGGGCCGAAGGGGACGTCCACCCCGTTCAGCCTGATCTCGCCGGTGACGTCATCGCCGGGGGCGATCTGGCGGCGTTCGTAGAACTCGCGGTAGGTCGGCAGGTAGGACTTCGGGACCACGCCGAGGATCTCTCCGCGATGCAGCACCACAGCGCAGTTGTAGACCCGATGCAGGCTGCGCAGCGGGGCGCCGACGACCAGGACGGTGCCCAACTCGGCGGTCTGAGCGGCCAGGTCGATCAAGGCGGCCTCTGTGGCGTCGAGGACGGTCTGGCTGAGCAGCAGATCCTCGATCGAATACCCGGTCAGGCACAGTTCAGGGAAGACGGCGATGGCCACCCCCTCCTCGGCACAGGCTCGTGCCTGGGCCGCGACGGCGTTGGCGTTGGCCGCCGGATCGACCATCGTGATCGGCAGCGTGCAGGCCGCGACCCGGACGAACCCGTGGCGGTACGGGTTGAAGAACTCCATCACGACCTCCTGCTGGGAGTCCGACCCAGCATGTCAGAAACCGCCCGTCCGGCAGCCAGGGGCGAAAGCCCGGCCACAGTGGCGCTGGACGTCATTCGCCGCCTCCGCCGCCGAAGTCGCCACCGCCGAAGTCCCCGCCACCGAAATCGCCGCCACCGGAATCGCCCCAGCCGCCGGAGTCACCGGAGTCGTTTCCGGCGTCGCCGCCGATCCCGTCCTCCATTCCGGGCTCCACCCCGGTGGCCTCGGCTCCGACGTCATCGATCGCTCCCTCGTCGAAGAAGCCGCCGGCGTCGCCGTCCATCAGCCCGTCCATGCCACCAAGCATGGAGAGGTCGAACATCATGTCGGTCATGCCCCAGCCGGCCATGCTGAGCCAGAAGATGTCGAACCCGTCGTCATAGCCTTCTGCCTGGGCACGTGCAGCCAGATCGCCGAAAATCTTGGTCCAGTGCGCGGCAACGCCGAAGACGATGGCGTAGGGCAAGTACCGGCCGAAGATTCCGGCTGCCTCTTCATAGGCGAACTGGTCCGCCTCCGCGGTCTCCAAGTACTTCTTGAAGGCGAGGCTTTGGATTCGGTAGGCCGTGCCTTCGGCGGTGCGGGGGGCGCGCAGTGACGTGGGCGGACGCATCCAGCCACGCTCATGAATCTCCTGCCACAAGCCGTAACGCGCATTGTTGAAGGCCGGGTTGCCGGTCTGGGGGAGTGTTGACAGCCGGACCGCCGTGCCGGCGCTGAACAGGTCGGCGAGCAGTTGCTGCTCAACCGGCTCCAACACGTCGTCGCCGGCGCGGGCGGCGAACGGCCCATGCAACTCCCAGTCCCGACCCGAGCGGGCGCTGCGGTCTTCGACGACGGTGATGGTGAGGTAGCCGCGGGCAGCCAGATCGACGATGGTGGCGGTCACGTCGCGGGTCTCGGCTGCGCCGTCGACGATCGTCCCGGCGAGCCCGGGCCGGACACCCTTGGGCGGGTTGAACGCGACCGCAACCTCCCCGGCGTAGACCATGCCGTCACTGACCAACTCGCGGTTGCCCGGGTCGGGTGCCACCGGCAGCATGCCGGGGGTCAGGCCGACGAAGATTTCGTCCCTGGAGGCCAGCCTGGCCTGCTGGCGGGTCCAGGCGACGTAGCCGAACGCCGCCATGATCAGAAGAACGACGAAAACACCAGTCAGATCCATGGGCCTAGTGTGTCAGCCGCTCCGGCATCGGACCTGACCCGCCCGACGATCATGCTCTCCTGGCGCCGTGGGCTTGCCTGCCTTGTGGGGTGTGAATCAGACTGCAGAAATGGACACGATCACGGTGGAGACCCCGGGTGGCCCGGGTCGGGTTTTTGTCTCGGCGCCGACGCGTCCGCGTGCTGCGCTGCTGCTGGGGCACGGCGCCGGCGGAGGGATCGAGGCGTTCGACCTGGAGGCCCTGGCAGCTCACCTGCCCGGCGCTGGGATTGCGGTGCTGCGCTTCGAGCAGCCCTGGCGGACGGCCGGGCGGAAGATCGCCGGACGTCCGGCCACGCTCGATCAGGCCTGGGAGTCGGCGCTTGAGCACGCCACCGCAGCGTTCCCGGGCCTGCCGCTGCTGGTCGGCGGGCGCAGCGCCGGGGCACGGGTGGCCTGTCGCCGCTTTGCCTCGCCGGCTATCGGCGTGGTCTGCCTGTCCTTCCCGCTGCACCCGCCGGGCAAGCCCGAGGCCTCCCGGATCGGGGAGTTGTCCGGCGTCGCCGGGCCAGTGCTGGTGATCCAGGGCGGACGGGACCCGTTCGGATCAGCCGAGGAGCTTCGTGCAGCGCTGGCGGCTGCTGGCGATCCGGCCCTCGACCGGTTCCGGCTGATCGACATCCCCGGGGCCACCCACTCGTTTGCGCCACGAACAGTGGCCGCGCGAGAGGCGTCCGATCAGCTGGGACGCAGCCTGGCCAGCCACGTGACCGACTTCGTCGATGCGCTGATCGGCTGAGCTAGGGATGCGCTGATCAATGCTGTTCCGAGCGAGGACGTGCTGGGCGGGATGAGCTGCGACGCCCAGATCGTGGGGTCGTATCGGGCATCCGTTCCTCGATCGGGGGGTTGCAGCTCGCCCGTCCAGTGCGCCGCAGCCGGGACATGATTGATCAGCGCTTCCATAGAGCCTCCTCGGGCGCCCACATTCCACCCCGCCCGCCACCGGATCCCCCCGTCCGTCCATCCCACCACCCGCCGCCCACCCCCGGTGAGGCCCCGCCCACCCCCGGTGAGGCGCCGCCCACCCCCACCAAGGCCGACCACCCCACCAGACCACCCCACCAAGGCCGACGGAGCTGCCCGAATCACCTCAAATTATTCAGGCAGCGGCAGGTCATGAGGGCAGCGTCGTCGGGGTGAGGGCTGGAGCAGCGGGAGGGTTATGAGGCAGCTAGTCGGGGGTCTGGGCTGGCGCACCACCCAGACCGACGGAGCTGCCCAAATAACCTCAAGCTGCCTGTATTCAGGCAGCGGCAGGTCATGAGGGCAGCGTCGTCGGGGTGAGGGCTGGACCGGCGGGGCGTCTGAGTGGCGTCGTCGGGGGTCAGGAGTGGCCCACCCCACCAAGAGCTTCCGGGGTCTGACCTACCAGCCTGAGCCGTAGCACTGGAAGGTGGACAACTCCTCGGGCCGGTCAGCGGTGGCCTTGGCCAGGGCGTCCGCCGGGGAAGTGCCGCTGGCCAACTCGCGGTGAACGTCGGGCAGGATCGCGGCCGCCACCTCGTCCGAGACGCTCGCCGGGGCGGCGATCACGCAACGCGCTCCCGCGTGCAGCCAGGCGGTGGTCAGCCCGAGCAGCTCATCGCCGCGGCGAATCGTGGTGGTGCCGAGCTCGCAGGCCGACAGAATCACCGTTTCGGGGATCTGCGCCAGTTGGTCCAGGTCGTAGCCGAACCACGGTCCGTCGATCAGCTCCAGGTTCGAGAACAGCGGGTTTTCCGAGACATGGCGTCCGTGGGCGGCCAGATGCAGGCAGTCGACTCGTCCGGCCATGCTGCTGACCGCCTCCGAATGGGCGCGCTCGCCGATCAGCACCTCGGGCGCCTCCCAGTACCCGGACGCCTGCAGTACCTCGGGGGTGGCGCGCTCCAGACGGGGCCCGGCAGCGAAGCCGGCCGTGGCGTACTCGTGAGGACGGGCCAGGTCACTCACCCAGGCCGAGGCGCTCCGCGGGATCGTGATCGCTTTCCCCTGCAGGCTGGGCAGCAGCGACCAGCACAGCCCCGAGAACAAGCCGGTCGGGTTGAGCACGACTCGCGACGAGGTGATCAGCGGCGCGAGCGGGCCAAGAGTCAGCCGATCCAGGGTTTCCATCCGCTCGCGCAAGCTGTGCCGAACCGATTCTGCGATCATCGGCGGCAGGTCGGCGGCGGCGAGATCCAGGTCAGCCGGCAACCCGGCCAACTGGGTCCGGATCGCCTCCAGCGGGCCAAGCGGTACCACGTGGGCCTGTCGGGGCCGGACGACCAGCGCCCACGCTTGGCCCTTGACGGTGAAGGGCGCGATCAGGGTGGCGTCGGTAGCGGCCAACTGCCGCTTCACTTCGGCCAAAGGCACCAAGCGGTTCAGCCGAGCCGAGCCCGCATCCTGCCAGGACCGCTGGCGTACCTGGCGCAGAAGCTGCTCCTGCCGCGCAGCCTCGGCTGACCCGGGCCGGAGGGTGCCTTGGGCCAGGACGCGTAGCTCCGTCAGATCGGCCGCAGTCTGCGGGTCCGAGGGCGGACGCACCGGCGCGATCCGTCCGGCCATGGCCCCGGTTCGCTCCACCCATTCGTAGACGGCGGCCGGTGATCCTTCCTGCAGGGCGAGTTCGAGCGCCCGTCCGGTCAGTTGGCGCGCGTTGGCCACCAGCGAGGTGCGCAGGTCGAGGCTGGCGAACGTCGACTGCCAGGAGACCAGCCGGGAGATGCCGGAGCGGGCGTGGGCCAACGCCTGCTTCCGATCCCCCTGGGCGATGGCGATCTCGACCCGGATCTCATCGGCCATCAACTGGGTGGCGATGGGCGTGTCGGGGGGGAATGTGGGCATCAAGGCGTCCGAGGTTGAACCCCCGGCACGCACCCGAGCGAGCATCGCCGAGAGCTGCATCACCGCAGCGTCGTGGGGTAGATCGAGGGCGGCCAGCCGGGTCGCCAGTTCGCTGGCCGCACGCTCCGAACGCTTGCCCAACTCGACCGCGCAGCTGACCGCGATGGCCTCGGCGCGCACCGCCCAGGCGTCAGCCCCGGCGCGGGAGAATCTGCTCGACGCCCGCCGCGCCACCCGTCGAGCGTGGTCCGGGTCGATGCCGGTCAGGGTGTTCGCCAGGGCATATTCGGCCTCGGCCTGCAGTCGGCGGTACCCCAGGGCGCCGAACTGTCGGGCCGCCCGATCCAGCAGTTCGGTGCCCTCCTCGACCATGCCTGCCGACAGCAGCGCCACCGCACGGTCCTGGTCGCAGGTCGCCGCCAGCGCATCGCCTTGGGGAACCAGCACCTCGGCTGCCGCTTCCATTTCCTGCAGCGCCCGGATCAGGTCGCCGGTGAGCATCGCGGCATAACCGAGGTTGTGCCGCGCCTTGGCCCGTTGCACCTCGACCTCAGCCAGTTCGAACTGGGCGGCGGCCGCTTCGAAGTCGCCGATCGCCCTCGTGATCTGGCCCTGCTGCAGGTAGATGTTGCCGCGGGTCATGTGCGCCCGGCCCAGGTCGATCGGGTGCCCGGACAGCCGGGGAATGGCTTGGGCCAGGTCGGCCAGAGAGTCGCGGGGGTGTCCGAGCATCATCCAGACCAGTGCCCGCTGGGCATGGATCACCCCGACCTCGTCCGGGCTGAGTTGCTTGCGGCGGCTCAGCGCCGAAGTCAGGTGAGCGAAGCCCGCCTGCGGGTCACCGAGTTCAGCCTCGACGAACCCCAAGGTGGCCTCCACCTTTGAGCGGGTGGCCACCGAGGGGTCCCGGTCGAGGGCGAGGCGCAACAGCCGTCGGGCTACCCGGAGTCGCCCGGCACTGTTGGCCTGTTTGGCCCGCTCGTGCAACAACTCCGCAGACAGCACCGCCTCATGGTGCCACGATGTCGCTCTCGGCGGCGACGGCGACCCAACCGCGGGCCACGCCGGTGGCGCGGTGAGTGGCCTCATCGGCCGGCATCGTCTCGGCGAGCCGGGCTGCGATCCGTCCGGCTACCAGGGGTGCCGAGAAGGAGGTGCCGCTCCAGACCGCGAAGCCGCTGCTGAAGTCGTCGGGATCGATCGCCTCCCGGACGTGGCCTTCATAGACCACCCGCCCGGGGCAGCAGGCCACCCTGAAACATCGGCATGGTGCTGACCACCGCGGCGCCGGTGGCCCACGAGCGGACCCACGGGCCGGTGTTGCTGAACAAGGCATCGGTGCCGTTGGGGTTCAGGGCTCCCACGGAGACGATCGGCAGCAGGTGCGCCGCCGGAGGGACTGGGGCGTCCCGCCACGGGCCGAGCGCCGCCGGGAAGCGCGGACGAGCGGTGGACTCGTTGCCGGCTGCGCAGACCACGACCGTCCCCATGACGCCGAGCGCGCCGAGAAGGATCTTTCCCACCTCGGTGTCTTGGATGTCGGCGGCGGTCTCGTGGAAGTAGCCCATGGACAAGCTGAGCACGTCGATCCGCTGACCGTCGCTGCGGCCCACGTGGTAACGACGAGCCAGCTCCACCACGCGGCTTATCGCCAACTCCCACTCCGATTGCGCCACCGGCCCCTCAGAGTCGACCAACCGCCACGAGATGATGTCGGCGTCGGGGCAGGCCTGATGAACCAGCCCGGCGATGAAGGTGCCGTGCCCGGAGTTGTGGTCGATGATTCCGTCCAGCGGGCCGGCCAGATCGGGGTGGGCTTCGGGGTCGGTTGCCGGATCCACGTTGCCGATGTCGAGCAGGTCGAGTTTCACACCTTCGGTGACGGCCCGGTCCAGCCAGGGGTGCGAGCCGACCCCGGAATCCAGGATCGCCACCACCGGACGGAGCGTGGGCAGCTTGTCATGGCGATGCGGCGCGGCTCCCGCGAAGGCGACCGGCTGGCGTCCGCCCGAACCGGGGGAGCCGTAGCTGCCCACTGGGTGCGGGTCGTAGAACGGATGCGGGTCGTAGAAGGGGTGCGGGTCATAGAAAGGGTGCGGGTCGTAGAAGGGAACCGTGGTCAGGATGTGATCCAGGCTGGCGCCGCGGAGCGCCTCCACTCCGCTGTTCGCCCTCGCCAGTTGCAGCAGCACCCACGCGTCCGGCGCCGAGGACGCGCGTCCGGAGGCGATGTCGATCAGCAGCCGAGTCCGGCCAACGGTGATCTCGGAGTCCGGTTTGGCCGGATCGGGAACCGTGATCGACCAAGCCGTGAAGTCCGGATCGCGGGTCACTTCCCAGCCCTTGAGGGCTGCGGCCTCGCTGAGGATGGGGAACAGGGATTCCAGATCCTGGGTGGCGACCAACAGCCGGTGGCCGACGTAGGCGCTCGGGCGCGGGTCGACGCCCTTGACCCGCATCGCCGTCCCCGGGTCGAGCACCCGTCCGGCCAGCTGCTGAAGGATGTCGCGCGACGGCGCCACCGGGTCGCGATCCAGCGGATCGCGACTGGGCTTCGGGGTGCTGGCCTGGGTCTGTTCCGGATTGTCCATCGGCTGGTCCTCAGATCTCGAAGAGAGTGGTGCGGAAGGCGGTGCTGCGGGACGACCCGGTACCGGGCTGCAACAGATCAAGTCGGGTCAGCCCCCGAGGCACGAAGTCGAACTCGAACCGTCCGTGAGCGCCAACCGCCGACTCCACCGTCGCAGCGTCCTGCCACAGCGAGGCGGTCAAGGGCTGCGCCGGGGAGACCCAACCATCGATCCGGCGGTGGTTCGCGTCGATCGGGCTGATCCGGAGCATCAGAGTGACCCCGGCGGCGCTGAACTCCATGACCAGCTTGTCGTCGTTGCCGCCCCGAGTCCCCGCCAGTTGGGACGAGCGGTGAACCATCGTCAGCAACTCATATTCTAGGTCGAGGTCTTCCACGGCGAGCGCGGTGAGCAGCCGGTCGACCAACCCCTCGGGGATCGGGTCGTTCGCCTCATACGCTGACTTGAGCGCAAGGAAGAGGGAGTCACGAGGCTCATCGGGAGTGGTCACGGCTGATCGCCTTTCTGGAGCGCAACGCGCAGTTTGTCTAGACAACGTCGACGGGTGGGCCCGATGCTCCCCACCGGCATGCCCAGCTCACTGGCCAGGCCGGCGTAATCGGGACGGTCGTCGAAGGCGACGATCCGCAGGAGGCGTTGGCAGCGATCGTCCAACTGCTGGACCTGTTGCCACAGACTGCTGGCGCTCAGGTGCTCGATGGCCGTGGACTCGGCCGCGCTCGTGTGCGGCAGTGACGGCGCAAGATCAACGTCCTCAACCGGAATCGCTCGGCCATCGACGCTCTTGGCGCGCCAAGCCGTGCGGCGGGCGGTGGTCAGCAGCCATCCCCCCACCGCTGCTGACTCGTTGACCTGGTGCCCGTGTCGGACGAGCGCCAACCAGGTGGTCTGGATGACGTCCTCGGTGGCGGCCGGAGTGAGCCCGTAGGCCCGCACGACGTGCCACAGCACAGGGGTCAGCGCTCGGACGAGCTCGTCCAGCGCCGCCTGATCGCCATTGCGCCAGTCGTCGAAGCTCGCCGCAGCGCGCTCCCAAACCGACCGGTTGGGGACGTCTGTTGGACCTGCAGCATGCGTTGCCGCCATCACCGACCCTGTTCCCATGATTGCCAGGAGCGGGGGTGCCTCTGGTTGATACGTCCGCGGTCAACCAATTTCAGAACCTGTTGAGTTGAGGAATTTCCTCCCGCTTCCCTGAAACGTACCCCGACCTGGCGGCCGAGGGCAGTGTGCCCGCGAAGTCATGAACTAGAACGTGCTCACGATCCTTTGAGCACTATCCTCCGCCGACTGCTCGGCGGGGATTGAACAGCCCCCTTTAACGAGTGACACATGGCTATCGTGGCCCTGTGAATCCGTCCCCGGAGGGGTGAGTGAACTGCGAATCCGCGCGCTGCTCGGTTTGATCGTTGCCCTTCCGCTGGCGGCTTGTGCCGAAGCGGTCACGGTGGCCCCCTCCGTCGTGGTGACTTCCTCGGCCCCCGCTGCACAGTCGGAGGCACAGGTGGTGGCGACTCGCTTGGCCAAAGCCTCGCTCTGTGCTGATCCGATGTGGAAAGAGTTCGCCGCCGAGTACGCCTGGAAGTACAAGCTGGGATCGGCCGGCGTGGCCAGCGATCGGGTTCCCCGCGACGTCTGCAGTCCCGGCAGCAAGGTGCAACTCGGGGTCGGACTGGTGACGGTTTCGTCCACCCGCTTCCTGCAGTTTCGAAGCGAGGCCCCGCAGGCGGGAGTCCCGCAGGACCTCCTGATCGGTGACGCCTCGGCCGGTTGGAAGGGGTACGGGGCCGCCGTGTCGGGCGGGCAGCTGGTGACCTTCCAGCGAAGTGGCGCCACCACTGAGGAGGTGAAGGCCGGACTCGTCCTCGCCCTGGAGCTCGCCGGGGCCCGCAAGCCACGCCTCGCCGCCGGCTGGTCCGCGTGTGGAACCGGAACCAAGGCGGCCACCACGTTGCTGGGTGCCGAGGTGACTGCCCGTCGCGGAACGCTCGGCGATGGCCGGTTCACCTGCCTGTGGGTGACTCCGGAGGCCTCGGTTCGGCTGGATCGGTTCGGCACCCTGGCGGCCCTGCGTGATGCGACCCTCGGGAAGGGTGACAAGGTCCAGGTCGGCAATGCCGGCTACTACTTCCCGGACGAGAAGGTGCTTCGGGTGGCGGTCTCTGAAACCGAACTCGCGACGGTGACGGTCGAGGGGATCACGCCCAGCACCAAGAAACTGGCCGCGTTCTTCACCGCCGTCGAGGAAATCCGTCCCTGACCCCTCCAGCTCGCGGACGAGGCTCCGCGCCCCGGTTGGACCGGGCCCAGGCGCCAGTTTGACCCCCCTCGACGGCGGCACGTATCCTTGATCCTCGGTGCCCGCCGTGCCCCGTGAGTGGCGTGGCTGAATGTCTCCAGGCAGCAGGCACCGTGAGTCGTTCAGATCGAGAGAGTAGGTCAGACGTGTACGCAATCGTGCGTAGTGGCGGACGCCAGCACAAGGTTGCCGTCGGCGACGTCGTTGAGATCGATAAGATCAATGCGAAGGTCGGTGAGAGCGTCGCGCTGACCCCGCTGCTGGTGGTGGACGGGGAGACCGTCACCACCGAGGCGAAGCAGCTGGCCCAGGTGACCGTGAGCGCCGAGGTGCTTGCCGCCACCAAGGGTCCCAAGATCCGCATCGTGAAATACAAGAACAAGACCGGTTACAAGAAGCGCATGGGGCACCGTCAGAAGTACACCCAGGTCAAGGTCACCGGGATCGAGAGCTGAGGTTTCGACATGGCACATAAAAAAGGCGCATCCGCGTCCCGTAACGGGCGCGATTCCAACTCCCAGCGACTGGGCGTGAAGCGGTTCGGTGGCCAAGAGGTCAACGCCGGCGAAATCATCGTTCGCCAGCGCGGAACCCACTTCCACCCAGGTGATGGCGTCGGCCGTGGCGGCGACGACACCCTGTTCGCTCTGCGGCCGGGCAAGGTCGAGTTCGGCACCCGGCGTGGTCGCCGCGTGGTGAACATCGCCGTTGCCGCTGCCGAGTAATCAGCAAGCTTGCAAGAGGGCGACCCGATCGGGTCGCCCTCTTCGCGTCTCCGGGATCAACGTGAAGGGTTGACCACCGACTTCGGTAGTCAATCCTTCACGTTGTGCTGTGGGACGATGAAGGATCGTCGTCAAAACCAACCGTGAGCAGTGATTTATGGCAATTCCATCCTTCGTCGATCGGGCGACCCTGACTGTTTCGGCAGGCAATGGGGGGCACGGCTGCGCGTCCGTGCACCGTGAGAAGTTCAAGCCGCTGGGCGGCCCCGACGGCGGAAACGGCGGTAACGGCGGATCGGTGATCCTGCGGGTCGACCCGAACCTGACCACCCTGGTCGAGTACCACCGGCAGTCGCAACGGCACGCGCAGAACGGCCAACCCGGCCGGGGCGATCACTCGAATGGCGCCAACGGTGACGACATCATCTTGGCTGTGCCCGTAGGGACGTTGGTCAGCGACCGGGACACCGGTGAGGTGTTGGCCGACCTGGTTGGCCCCGAGGCGGAAGTCACCGTCGCGGCTGGGGGTCGTGGCGGGCTCGGCAACGCAGCCTTGTCCTCAGCCAGCCGGAAGGCCCCCGGGTTCGCCCTCCTGGGTGAAGAGGGGTCGGCTCGCACCATCACCCTCGAACTCAAGGTGCTGGCCGACATCGGGCTGGTCGGCTTCCCCAGCGCGGGCAAGTCGTCCTTGATCGCTGCGATCAGTCGCGCTCGTCCGAAGATCGCTGATTACCCGTTCACCACCCTGGTGCCGAACCTGGGTGTTGTCGTCGCCGGTTCCACCACCTACACCGTGGCCGATGTTCCCGGGTTGATCGAAGGCGCCTCCGAAGGCCGGGGTCTGGGCCATGACTTCCTGCGACACATCGAGCGGTGCCAGGCGATCGTCCATGTGATCGACTGCGCCACCTACGAACCCGGGCGCGACCCGCTGACCGACCTGGACGTGATCGAAGGCGAACTGGCCGCGCACGGCGGGCTGGAGGATCGTCCTCGGATGGTGGCTCTGAACAAGGTGGACGTCCCCGACGGCGCCGAGCTGGCTGAGCTGGTCAGGGGTGATCTGGAGGCGCGCGGCCTGCCGGTGTTCGCCGTCTCCACCAAGGACGGCACAGGGCTCCAAGCTCTGACCTTCGCCATGGCTGAGCTGGTGGCAGCGCGCCGGGCGGCAACCCCGAAGCCTGCCCCGAAGCGGATCGTCCTGACCCCCAAGCCGATGGCCGGGGGGCCTGAGTTCACGATCAAGCGGCAGGGTGACGGCGAGGGCGGCTGGGTTTGGCGGGTCAAGGGGGAGAAGCCTGAACGCTGGGTCCGGCAGACCGACTTCGGCAACGGCGAAGCCGTCGGCTACCTGGCCGACCGGTTCGCCCGGCTCGGCATCGAGCAGGAGTTGTTGGCCCTCGGAGCGCTGGCGGGCGATGCGGTCGCGATCGGCGCCGGGGAACACCCGGTGGTTTTCGACTTCGCGCCGCAGGTCGACGTGGGCGCCGAAATCCTCTCCCGACGTGGTGAGGATCAGCGGCTGATCGGCCAGCGGCCGGCGGCTAAACGCCGCCGCGAACTGGATGCCGAATACCACGCTGCCAAAGAGGCGGAGCGGCTGACTCGGGTGGCCGAGCATGGGCTCGAGGTCGACCAGGGTGAGTGATCAGGCGGGCGCTAGGAGTCAGCGCACGCAGATCAGCGGGGCGCAGCGGGTGGTGGTCAAGGTCGGCTCCTCGTCGCTGACCAACGGAGAAGGACTGGACGCCACCCGGCTGGAGCAGCTGGTGGAGGCGTTGGTGGTGGCTCGCCAGCGCGGCCAGGACGTGGTGCTGGTGTCGTCGGGGGCGGTGGCGGCCGGGATGCCGGCGTTGCGGATGCGATTTCGGCCCCGCGACCTGGCCAGCCAGCAGGCGGCGGCCTCGGTGGGGCAAGGGTTGCTGATCGAGCGCTACGGGGCGCTCTTCGCCCGGCACGGCTTCGCGGTCGGGCAGGTGCTGCTGACCGTGGACGATGTCACCCGGCAGGCCAACTACCGCAACGCGTTGCGTACGTTCACCCGGCTGCTCGAACTGGGGGCGGTGCCGATCGTGAACGAGAACGACACCGTGGCCACGCACGAGATCCGCTTCGGCGACAACGACCGGTTGGCGGCGTTGGTGGCTCACCTCGTGGGGGCGGACGCGTTGATTCTGCTCAGCGACGTCGATGCTCTGTACACCGCGCATCCCTCCGACCCGTCCGCGCTGCGGATCGATGAGGTCGAAGACGTGGACGATCTTGAGGTGGACACCTCGCGCAGGGGGGCCAGCGTCGGCACCGGCGGCATGACCACCAAGCTGGAGGCCGCCCGGATCGCCGCGGCCGGAGGCATTCCGGTGGTGTTGGCCGGGGCGCACGATCTGGCCGCGGCGCTCAATGGCGAACCGATCGGGACGCTGTTCCTTCCCACCGGCAAGAAGCGTTCCCGTCGGTTGATGTGGCTGGCTTACGCCTCCCAGGCCAAGGGTGACCTGGTGCTGGACGCCGGTGCGGTGCGGGCCGTGCTGGAGCGCAAGGCCTCGTTGCTCCCGGCCGGAATCATCGCGGTGCACGGCGACTTCCACGCCGGCGAGCCCGTCCGGCTGACCGATGAGCACGGTGCCGTGATCGCGCGCGGCATCGTCAACTACGACGCCGAGGACCTGCCTCACGTGATCGGACGCAGCACCCATGAGCTGGTCGCCGAGCGAGGGCCCGAGTTCGACCGCGAGGTCGTCCATCGGGACGCGCTGGTGATCAAGCTGCGCAAGCGGCGCTGATCCCTTCCCTTGGGCCGCTGGGCGTCTGCCTGGCGGCTGGTAGCTAGTCTGTTGCCCGTGACTTTCACCGAGCAGGCCGTCCGGGCCAGGAGGCCAGCCGGGTGCTGGCCACGTTGAATGGAGCCAGCAAGGACGCGGCGCTGGCTGCGATGGCGGACGCGCTGAGCGCTGCCACCGACGCGGTGCTGGCCGCCAACAGCCGCGATGTGGCCCGCGCCCGGTCGCTCGGGACGTCCGAGGCGTTGATCGACCGCCTCGCGCTCACCCCGGCCCGGGTCGAGGGCATGGTGGAGGGGTTGCGGCAGTTGCGGGCGCTGCCTGACCCGGTGGGTGACGTGATCCGTGGCTGGACGAATGCCAACGGGGTGCGGGTACGCCAGGTGCGGGTGCCGTTCGGTGTGGTCGGCATCATCTACGAGGCGCGTCCGAATGTGACCGCGGATGCGGCCGGGATCTGCCTCAAGTCGGGCAATGCGGCGCTGCTGCGCGGCTCGTCCTCGGCGATCGACTCCAACCTCGCCATCGTGGCTGCCCTGGCGGACGGGTTGCAGGCGGCCGGTCTGCCCGCTGAGGCGGTGCAACTGGTCGTGGGGGACCGTTCGGTCACTGCTGAGCTGATGAACGCTCGCGGCCTGGTCGACGTGCTGATTCCGCGGGGCGGGGCCGGGCTGATCAACGCGGTGGTCAACGGCAGCAAGGTGCCGGTGATCGAAACCGGCACCGGCAACTGTCACATCTTCGTCGACGCCAGTGCTGACCAGCAGATCGCGCTGGACATTCTGATCAACGCCAAAGCGCAACGACCCAGTGTCTGCAACGCGGCCGAGACGCTCCTGGTGCACCAGGCGATCGCGGACGAGTTCGTGCCCAAGGCACTCCTCGCCCTGCAGCGAGCCGGGGTCACCGTCCACGGCACTCCCGATGTCGCCGCCTATTCGCCCGACGTGGTCCCCGCGAAACCGGACGAGTTCGACGCCGAATACCTCTCCCTCGACCTCGCGGCAGCCGTGGTTCCCTCCGTGGAGGCCGCGATCGAGCACATTCGGCTGCACTCGACCGGCCATTCCGAGACGATCATCACCAACGATCAAGGTTCGGCGAACCGGTTCACTGCCGAGGTGGACGCCGCCGCCGTGCTGGTCAACGCGTCCTCGCGGTTCGTCGATGGCGGGGAGTTCGGCTTCGGTGCAGAGATCGGGATCTCGACGCAGAAGTTGCATGCCCGGGGGCCGATGGGGCTGGCGGAGATGACCTCCTCGAAATATGTGGTGGTCGGTGAGGGTCAGATCCGTTCCTGAGTGGGGCGTGGCACCGCTAGGATCCGCGCATGGGTTTCCTTCTCGAGACGACGGTCGCACACGATCCGTTGACGCCGTGGTTCGTCGGCGGGACCGTCCTGCTCATGCTGCTGATTGCGCTGCGGGTTGTGCATGGAATGAGTAAGAGCCGTCCGCACAGCTGATGAGTGAACTGGGGATCGCCTGGACGTCCGATGGCACCAGGCGCCGCCGCCTTGGCGTCATGGGTGGCACCTTCGACCCGATTCATCACGGTCACCTGGTGGCCGCCAGCGAAGTGCAGGCCACCTTCGATCTCGACGAAGTGGTGTTCGTGCCCACCGGTCGTCCGTGGCAGAAGGCCAATCGGGAGGTGTCGCTGCCCGAGGATCGCTACCTGATGACGACCATCGCCACCGCCTCGAATCCGCGGTTTTCGGTCAGCCGGGTCGACATCGATCGGCCTGGTTCCACCTTCACCCTCGACACGTTGCGCGACCTCAGGCGCCAGCGTGGCGAAGAGGTGGACCTGTTCTTCATCACCGGCGCGGATGCGCTGAGTCAGATCCTCACCTGGCATGGCGTGTTGGAACTGTTCGACCTGGCGCACTTCGTCGGGGTGTCTCGCCCGGGGGTTCCGCTGGGGGAACACGACATCACCCACCTGCCCGAAGACAAGGTCACCTTGCTCGAAGTTCCTGCCTTGGCGATCTCCTCCACCGACTGTCGGGAGCGCGTCGCGGCAGGTCAGCCGATCTGGTATCTGGTGCCAGACGGTATCGTCCAATACATCGCAAAGCGCGGGCTCTATCGACAGCCCGCCGAACCACCGGGTGATCGTCCGCCCAATCAAGGAGTTTCATGACCGCAACAGACCACGCCATCACGCTCACCCGGATCGCCGCCCAGGGCGCGGCCGACAAGTTGGGCACCGATCTCGTGGCCTTCGATGTCTCCGAGGCGCTGGGGATCACCGACGTCTTCCTGATCGTCACCGCCAGCAACGAGCGCCAGGTCGGTGCCGTGGTGGACGGGATCGAGGAGGCTCTGCTGCGTGCCGGAGTTAAGCGGGCTCGGCGTGAGGGTGACCGGGAGAATCGTTGGGTGCTGCTCGACTTCCTCGACATCGTCGTGCACGTGCAGCACTCCGAGGAACGCAACCTGTACGCCCTGGAGCGGCTGTGGCGGGATTGCCCGCGGATCGAACTGGCACTGGACGAAGCCGCGGCGCTCGCCGAGTGACGGCCTCTGTCAAGGACGGGGACAGCCGATGACGGCCGCGCACGTGGTGCTGTGGCGGCACGGGCAGACCGATTGGAACCTCAGCGGTCGCTATCAGGGGCAGGGTGACCAGCCGCTGAACGCGGTCGGCATCGAGCAGGCCCGGGTGGTGGCACCCTTGCTGGCCGGAATGGCACCGGCGCGCGTGCTTTCGTCAGATTTGCAGCGGGCCCGGGTCACCGCGGAAGCGCTGTGCGCGATCAGCGGTAACGAGCTGGAGATCGATCCGCGGCTGCAGGAGATCAACGTCGGCCATTGGGTCGGAATGACCAAGGACGAGATCTACGTCGGTGACCCCGGCTTCCAGCGGGCGCTGGCCGCCGGTGGTGATTGGCGTCGTTCGCCGACCGGTGAGACCGGGGCTGAGGCGGGGTCCCGGGTGGCCTTGGCGCTGCTGGACCTGGCCGAATCTGTGCCGGACGGCTCCACGGTGGTCGCGGTCGGGCACGGCTTTTCGATGCGGATCGCCACCACGATGCTGCTAGGGCTGAACTACACCGACAACCACGTGTTGGCCGGGCTGCGCAACTGTTCCTGGACGATCCTGCAGCCGCTGGGGGAGCGCTGGCGCCTGGTCTCGTACAACCACGTCGCCGACGCAGCCCCGCGCTGAATCTGCACGTTCCCGCCCTCGTGAGGGCTGAGCTGAGCCGTGTCCCACGTGGTGAGTCTGGGGGCGCCCGTGATTTCACAAAGGGTGACCAGATCGGTAAGCTGACGGCCGTCCGCAAGGGCGGTGAGGGGCTATGGCGCAGTTGGTAGCGCGCTTCCATGGCATGGAAGAGGTCAGGGGTTCGAATCCTTAGCTCCACCGGTAAAGAGGCTTGTCAGAGCAGAGAGCCAGGCAATCGAGGCACTCTCCGAGGGCCGATTTCCCGACCTCTGCTTGCCAAACTGCTTGCCTAATCTGCTTGCTTGGCATCGAAGATCCCATCCATGGCGCGTGCTCCTCTGGTGAGCACTGGGCGAAGTTCCTGGGGTACACCTTCTCGGTCACGTTGCTGCTGGCATGTCCCACCAGGTGCGAAATGTCCTCGATCGGGACACCGGAGCTCGAAAGCAAAGACACGAAGCTATGGCGAAGCTCGCGCGGCGTCCAGGCTGCTGCGTCCAGCCCAGCGTGCCCCACTATTGTCCGGAAAGAGCGGCGCACGTTCGCCGCATCGAGCGGTCGTCCCGAGCCGGTGCAAAACACCAGGCCGTGCTCTATCCACTCCGGACCCAGCAACCACCTCGTTTCGACCTGGGCCACATGATGGGCACGAAGCGCATCCACACACCGTCGCGGCAGTTCAAGCGTCCGACGCGACCTCGCCGTCTTGGTATCCCCTGATCGACGAACCGATCGCCACACCTCCATGGAAGGCGGGTCAGAATCGAGATGGACACGACCCCACGTGAGAGCGCGAAGCTCCTCTGTGCGCGCCCCGGTAAACAGCGCCACCACCATACGCATGCATCGCCGTACCCTCGGCCGCCGCAATCACCGAGTGAGCCTGATCGAGCGTGAGAGCCTTCGATGGCCGGCCGGCCTGCCCCTGCGGCACGGCACACAGCAAGGCGACGTTGCGGCGAACCAAGTCACGAGCCTGGGCTCGACCAATAGAGCGACGCAAGATCGACAACAACCGGTTAACCGTGTCAGTTGACAACGTGCGGGCCTTCAGTCCCAGCCACGCCTCGACCTGTTCGGCGGTCAAGTCGACGAGTTTCCGCGCCCCGAAGGCGGGAATCACATGCTTCTCAGCCAGGATGCGGCGATTGATCACCGTGTTCGGGTCGCGATTGGTCAGCCCGAACTCCAACCAGGACTCGACCGCTTCACGCACGGTATATCCGCGATGCTGCGGCGGCAGCCCGTCGACCTGATCCCGACGCAGACTCAGAAGCTTGCCCTTTGCCTCAGTCTTGGTGCGACCCGACACCCACACGCGGCGACGCTTGCCCTCCGCCGTAAAACCCAGCTCAACCATAGCGACCCAGCGCTGCCGGCCCTCGTGCCAATACAAGGCGCCTTCGCCTTGGCTACGCCGCGTGACCACGGTCATCACCAGTCGATTCACGGATCAGCAGCTCCACATAGGTCGCAATCGACGCCGCAGGCACCAACCGCCGACGACCCGGCGTCACCGTCAACAGCCGACGCGACCGAATCAACTCATAGATCTGCGTCCTGCTCAGATTGAGCAACTCCATCGCCTCCGGCACGTTGTACAGGACACGGCCCGCCAACACTGCACCTTCCATCATCCCGGCCCTTCCTTGCGTAGTTTCAGTCGTTGGTACTTCGCCCTCCCCGACAATGGGAGGAATGCGGGTCAGGCCGGCCCGTCAAGGGCACTCCGTGTCACTTCGTGATTCGCTCCGCTCACCCCTGACCGGCCAGCCCTGACCCACAAAGCGGCAGTTAGTCGGTGAGGCCGAAGCAGTGCGCGGTCACGGCGGCACTGCTGAATGGGACAGCTGAACCTCGCGAGCGGCGTCGTACTCAGCGCGCCACCGCCGGCGCTCCGCCACCGCGAACATCACAACCTGGGCATAGATGCAGTCGTCCCGCTCAACCCGCTCCCACACAAACCGGGCGCCGCCGTCAGCAGTCTTGACGCCAGCAGACATCCGTTCAGTCTCCGGGGCGATGATCCCGGCAGACTCCAGAGCCGCCCGCACCACATCCGCCCGATCGGCGCGATGCCTGGCCAACGTCTTCGACGACCACTTCCGCGACACCAGGACGCGTCGACCACCAAGGCCCAGATTCTCCCAACGGTGAGCCTTCCCCGAGCACGCGCCGGGAACCAGACCAGCCGTGGCGCCCTTGGGTTGAATCCGTACCGCAACCAGTTGGCGCAGCGCTCCGAACAGGGCAGGTAACGCAGCTCGTCATGCAAACGCTCCATATGTGCCGCGTACCGGGGATCGGCGTCCGCCTCGGCGCGGGAGGAACCGACATCCTTGGTGATGTACTTCGTCAAATACCGGATCGCGCGGTCGGCATCGGGATGGCCCCGAATAATGCCCTGCACATCGAGCTGAGTGCCAAACCGCATCGCATGCGCAGGACGGGCATCCGGGTCAACGTCGAGCGCGTCAAGGGCTTCGGCCCAGGTCGGCAACAACACACCCGTCTTTGGGTCCGCGAACTCCGAACCAGTCCATTGCGGCAACTCATCCACAGTCGGGCCTCATCGAAGGCCGGCCACCACACCTGCAGATAGGTGGCGGCCACGACCTGGCGCAACACCCGGCGCGGGACGACGCCCCGCATGGCGGCATGCAAATGAGGTGCGAGGCGTCGCTGGGGTTCGACCGCGGAGAAATACTGCACGTGGAACCCGGCGCAACGGCGCAGCGTCTTCCAAAACTGGTCCACCAGACGCGGAAACAGGATCGCATCCAGAGCTGCCCGTCGATAATCGTAGGAAGCCGGATCAGCAGGGGCGCCGTCACGGATCCGGCCATACGACGGCAAAGTCAGGGTCAGAAACATCGACGGCCGAAACTGGGCGCCGTTGGGCGCGGTGAACACCACACCGACAGTCCGGTCACTCATCTGCACCGCCGGCAAATCAGGCACATCCTCCCGCCGCCTCGTTGAACGCACCCGCCGCGCAGGCGAGTCAACACTTTCAACGCCGCCCTCGTCGTCACCGTCGGAGGGGGGCGAGCTGTCGTCCACTTCGGGTTCATCGGTGCGATGCCAACCCTCCGCGCACTGCTGCATCCTCAGTCTCCGTGCCTTGCCGGCGCACGCCTTGCAGACCGCCTCCCGGGTCGAACCACACGCCAAAGCAACCCTGGCGACAAGGCCCGTCTCCTGATCGGTGACGCGACGCAGCTGCGGGCGGATACAAACCCCCTCGGCGTCGGCAAGCTGGCGAGCCATGTCGGCAGTGACCTGCGCAAGTGCGGCAAGCATCACGACACCGCCCGCAACTCACCTGCGCCGCGCAGGTACCGCAACAGTGATCCGCCACTTGGAACGTTCATAGCGTTTCAGACCCCTCGGATGCGTTGAGAGCTGGAGAACCTGAACGTCGGCTGACGGGCCGGGCAGAGGCTCTGCTGGTGGTCGTGGCCTCAGCCGGTCCCACGGTGATCGGTTGGTGACGGGCTGCTGGGTTCGTGGAGGCCACGAGTTGGATCAGGTCGTCGGCGATGTGGGCTGCCCGGAACCGGACCACCTGGCCGTCCTCAGCGACCGCGTACCCGACACCGGGCGTGGAGCGGCTGATCCGATGAGCTTCGGCGCCCCGCCGGCGAGCACCCTCCCCGAGCACCATGTCAACCTCCGCTGCCTCATCAAGCCGCAACGCCACCTTCTGCGGGAACATGTGCCGCATGCCGACGGTCTCCTTGCGCGGATCCTGAACGAACGCGAACACGTAGAAGCCGACAGCCCGACCCATCGCCAGCAGCCGACGTAGCGCCGCATCGACCCGTTTGAGCAGATCGCGATCCGTTTCATAGGCGACCAGAGCGGCCAACTCATCGATCAGGATGATCACCACCGGATCACTCCGGGTCGGCTCATGGCTGCGTGTTGAGCCGGCCAAGCGGACTGCTCTGGCGTTGCACGCGGCAGATGCGTCCTCCAGCATGGTCACTGCTTCCGCTGACGACGTGGACATCCGGGTGAAGAGGGCTGCACCGATGCTCAGTTCCATCCCGCCCTTCAGGTCGGCACCGTGGAACTCGACCAACCCGGAGCGGATGTTCGGTGCCTGACCCAGGACCACGTTCCACATCACGGACGCTTTCCCGGCGCCCGTTGCTCCCACCGTCAACGTCGACACCCGCAGATCAAGATTGAACGGCGACCCGTCGTCGGCACGCCCGACCAGCACACTGTCCAACCCCACCTGCACGGCAACCGGGCCAGGGCCCACAAACGGAACCAGCTGCGCCAACGCGTCAGTGAACGACCAGACCAGCTCGCATGCCGTCCGGCGCTCATTGGCGCGCACCTGGAGAGCACGCGCATCAACGGCCGCGCGGAGCCGCTCCACGACCGCGTCAATATCGTCGACCGTCTGACCCGTGACCAGAACCACCGGCGCCGAACCATCACCACTGCGGCGAACCTCAACCAGCGTCGTCGCTCGCATGGAGTACGCGATCCGAGGACGCCCAGCCCCAGACTCCTTCAAGTAGGGCGTCACCGTCAGCCCCTCCAGACGCACCGGCCGGATCGGCAAACCAGCCACCTCAGCCGGCGGCACCGGCTGGACCGGGGCCGTGATCTTGACCTTGAAGGTCCGCTCGCGCGCCTCCGGATCGAAATCCATCACATCCACCACCCAGACGGGCAGGCCAGTCACCTTGTCCCGTGCCTGAACCCGGTTCTCCTTCGTCGACGCATCAAAATCAACCTGCGCCCCGACTGGACCAACGATCCCCACACCATGCGGGAACACATCGTCAAACTCCACCTTGAACGGTCCCTGAACGCTCATCACAACCTCCGTCTGCGAAGCATCCTCCCTCGTAGAGGACGTATACGTCACGCACAGGGGACGCGTGAGTCATGGTCAACGACTTATACTGCCTCTTGGACGGAAGCGTCTTTTTTGCATCGGACTGATGCGTCCTCCAAACTGGAAGGGTGAACATGCCAGAAGTGATGAAGGAGCGCCGCGCGGCACTAGCTCTGTCGCAGGCCGACCTAGCGGCCGCCGTAGGGTTGGATAAGCGTCAGATACGCCGCTATGAGATGGGGGAGGCCCAGCCCACGCTGCCGGTGGCCAAGGCGCTCGCTCAGGCTCTCGAGATCAGCATCGACGAGCTGGCCGGCGTGGGAGAGCAGAGTGTGCATATCACCGGGGAGTGGTGGTCGGCGTGGCAGACCTACAAAGATGGAGCCGAGATCCACACTCGTCAGCCGATTCAGATCATGCAGCGAGGCAAGGATCTCGACATCCGCTCCCTGGAGCGCGGAACCGACGTTGCAGACGGCGGATACCTCTGGCGCGGCCAACTGCGACTGTGGGACAACGAGATCCTCATGGGCTGGTACGCCGCCGATGATGCCGCCATCCGTTCCAAGGGAACGCTCTACCTCGTCCTCCATCAGCACGGTCAACGCATGGAGGGCCGATGGGTCGGCTTGAGCTACGACGGTCCAATCCAGACCGGCGCCGCTGCGTTTGCCCGCTCTGCCCAGGATGCACCTGAGCTGCTGGCGAACCTGGTCCAGCGATGAACGATCCGTCGGACCTTTGCGAAGTCATTATCACGGCACCCAGCGCCGAGTGGATCGAGGACTTCACTACCTACCGTGATCGACCAAGGTCTCGCCGCGTGCGGCCACCGACAGACCATCGAATCCACCTACACCTGGCAAGGCGACATCCACAGAGCCACCGAAACCCGCGTGTCGATTCACACTCGCATCGCGCTCTTCGACCGCATTGCCGCCCTGGCCAAGGAGCGCCACCCCTACGACGTCCCCTGCATCATCGCCTTACCCATCACCCACGCTAGCGTTGGCTACACCGCCTGGGTCCGGCGAAGCACGACAGCGAAGGATTGACCAATAGCGGTCCCGCGGCCCGCTACCCACGACGCCAGATGCGCTTCCACCAACTCCTTCGCGATTGCGGGACTGGTGCGCGCGCTGTGTTTCAACAGTGCGCCGATCAAGGCCTGCGCCCTCGCGGCCTGACCAGCGTCAAGCCTGTGGTGCCAATCGACCTGCCCACGGGTGATGAAGTAGTGCGAGTTGCACGGCAAACCCGTCGCCGCGACCGACGGCCTTAGCGAAACCTCGCCGTCGAAGCTCACTCGGTAGCGAGCTGGAGACAGCTTCGTCACCACCTCGCGTCCACAACCGCATGGGCAGATGTGGCCAGCTGTCAGTATGCGGTCGAGACGTAGAAATCCCGGGCTCTAGCGGCGTCGGGAACGACTTGACGAACTCCGCCGCGTAATGATCAATATGGCTCATTCGGCATTTCCGTTGCGCAGTTCGTTGAGATACAGCTTGTAGACCGTCTGGTTGGTCATGGAGTGCGCAGCGTAGAAGCCGAGGTGGCGCTTCCAGCGAATCACAGCGAGCGCCGCATTGAGTGCATTCAACTCCGCGACCTGGATGTTGCTGCTGTAGTCGTCCTCGCCGGGCGGC
>JADJTO010000010.1 GCA_016711105.1 Micropruina sp.
ATCGGAACCACGTTGTTCACCGTCGCCGTCGCCCACCTGTGGCTCGTCGGTGGTTTCGCCAGCCGACCCGTACCGGATGATCAGAACATCAGCGGGTCGAGTGCGGCCGCGATGAACACGATGGCCAAGTAACTGTTCGAGAGGTGAAAGAGCCGCATCGGCTTCAGGTCGGCGTCGACCTTGCCAGCCAGGGCCCGGCGCAACAGCTGGACTGACTCGACGATCATGACGACCCCAGACAGCGCCGCCACCACCGGGTAGAGCCAGCCCGTACCGGCCACCGGCCACAGAAGCAGGCTGACCGCGACGGTGATCACGGTGTAAATCAGGATCCGCCAGGACACGGGGGCCGGCTCCATGACCACCGGCAGCATGGGCACGTGGGCTGCTTTGTAGTCCTCGCGGTAGCGGAAGGCCAACGCCCAGGTATGCGGCGGCGTCCAGAAGAAGACGATCAGGAACAGGACGATCGGCGGCCAAGCCACCGACCCGGTCACGGCCGTCCACCCGATCAGCGGGGGGAAACAGCCCGCGATCCCACCCCAAACGATGTTCTGCGACGTACGGCGCTTCAGGGCAAGGGTGTAGACGAAGACGTAGTAGGCGTTCGCGACCAGTGGCGAGCGCGGCCGAGGAACCGTTGGGTCCCCAAATCCCATGACGAGTGCCGCGATGACGCCCAGGACGACCCCGAAGGCGAAGGCGCGGGGCCTGGTGACCTGGCCCAACGCCATCGGCCGACGCCGCGTCCGACGCATCGAGGAGTCGATATCGGCGTCCAACACCGAGTTGAACACGTTCGCCGACCCGGCCGCTGCCGTCCCGCCGAGGAGCGTCCACAAGACCAGGTCAGCCGGCGGCAAACCGCCCGCGGCGAGGAACATCGCCGGCACGGTGGTCACCAGGAGCAGCTCGATGATGCGAGGTTTGGTCAGCGCGACGTAGGCCAAGAGCACCTCGATGCCCGATCGTCCGAGCACGGCGTCGGCGTCGTGGGTGCTCGGTTCGGTCGTCGGACTCAGATGAATGTCAGTGCCTTCCGGGTGAACGTTGGAGCAGTCTAACCCGAACCGCTCCGGCTGGGGCCTTACCGGCCTACAGTCTGGGAGCCGGTCCGGACTCCGATTGCATCGACCCACGGGCGCGAGACGATCTACAGCGTGACCGCCAAAGCTCCCGTCAACCCGTTGCGCGACCCGCAAGACCGACGACTCCCCCGGATCGCCGGCCCTTGCGTGCTGGTGCTCTTTGGGGTGACCGGCGATCTGTCCCGGAAGAAGCTGATGCCGGCCATCTACGATCTGGCCAACCGGGGGCTCCTTCCCCCCGGCTTCGGCCTGGTCGGATTTGCCCGTCGCGACTGGGCCACCCAGGACTTCGCCCAGATCGTCCACGACGCGGTCAAGGAACGCGCGCACGCCGTTCCGCGAAGAGGTCTGGCAACAGCTTCTGGAGGGAATCCGCTTCGTCGCCGGCGACTTCACCGATGAGGCCGCCTTCGCCACGCTCAAGGACACGCTGCAGGAGCTGGATGAAGCCCAAGGCACCGGCGGAAACCACGCCTTCTACCTCTCGGTTCCGCCGAAGGCGTTCGACCTGGTCATCTCCCAGCTGAAGAAGCAGGGCATGACCAAGTCGGTCAAGGGGGCCTGGAGCCGCGTGGTGATCGAGAAGCCGTTCGGCCACGACCTTGCCAGTGCGCAGGTGCTGGAACGGCAGGTCTCCTCGGCCTTCGACAGCCAGTCGGTCTTCCGGATCGACCACTACCTGGGCAAGGAGACCGTGCAGAACATGCTGGCGCTGCGATTCGCGAACCAGTTGTTCGAGCCGATCTGGAACCGCAACTACATCGACCATGTGCAGATCACGATGGCCGAGGACATCGGGATCGGCGGCCGGGCGGGCTACTACGACGGCATCGGCGCTGCCCGGGACGTGATCCAGAACCACCTCCTGCAACTGCTCGCCCTGACCGCGATGGAAGAGCCCACCTCCTTTGACGCAGCCCAGCTGCGAACCGAGAAGCAAAAGGTGCTGGCCGCCGCTCGTCCGCCCAGGGACATCGCGGCGCACACGGCCCGCGGGCAGTACCGGGGCGGGTGGGCAGGCGGGCGGCAGGTGCTCGGCTACCTGGAGGAGGAGGGCATCGATCAGGCCTCGCAGACCGAGACCTACGCCGCCATCCGGGTCGACATCGATAACCGCCGCTGGGCCGGCGTGCCCTTCTATCTGCGGACGGCCAAACGGATGCCGAGGCGGGTGACCGAGGTGGCGCTGAACCTGCGCCGTGCCCCGCACCTGCCGTTCACCCACAACGACATCGAAGCCTTGGGGACCAACGCCCTGGTGATGCGGATCCAGCCCGACGAGGGAATCACGCTGCGCTTCGGGGCCAAGGTCCCGGCCACGCTGATGGAGATTCGGGATGTGACGATGGACTTCGCCTACGGCAACTCGTTCGCCGAATCGAGCCCCGAGGCCTACGAGCGACTGATCCTGGACGTGCTGCTCGGCGACCCGCCACTGTTCCCCCAGCATGAGGAGGTGGAGCTGTCCTGGAAGATCCTCGATCCGATCCTGGACTTCTGGGCCGACATCGACACCCAACCCGAGGGGTACGCTTCGGGTTCCTGGGGGCCGGAGTCGGGCCGGGCGATGCTCGCTCGTGACGGCTTCGTCTGGCGCAGGCCATAGGAAAGGAGTCGCCGTGATCATCAACGTCCCCGACACCACGGCAACCGGAGTGCACATGGCGCTGGTCAAGGCCCGACACAGCGTCGGTGTGGCCAGCAGCATGGTGTTCACCCTGCTCGTGGTTGCCGACCTCCGGAACTACGACGATGTCTTCAACGCCTGCAAGGACGCCGGCCGCGAACACCCGTCCCGGATCATCCTGATCACCAACGGCCTGTCCGCAAGCAGCCGGATGGACGCCGAGATTCACCTGGGTGAAGAGGTGCCAGGTGAGATCATCTCGCTCCGCTTCCACGGCGAGATGGTGAACCATCGCGACTCGGTCGTGCTGGCCCTACTGCTGCCGGATTCGCCGGTGGTGGCCTGGTGGCCCGGTAAGTCGCCGGACAAGCCCGGCGACGACCCGATCGGCGCCCTCGCCACCCGGCGGATCACTGACGCCATGGGGGCCTCGAACCCGCTTCGCGCGCTCGAAACCCGGGCCCGGAACTACTCCCCCGGCGACACCGACCTCACCTGGACGCGCCTCACCCCCTGGCGGGCGCTGTTGGCCGCTGCGGTGGAGCAGTACCCCGCGACGATCGCCGACGTCACTGTCACGTCTGCGGCCAATAACGCCTCAGGGATGCTGCTCGCCGCCTGGCTGGAGGACCGGCTGAAGTGCACAGTGGTGCGCTCCGAAAGCACGACGGGCCTTGGGATCACCCAAGTACGGATGAATACGTCCAAGGGAGACATCACGATTTCTCGCGAAGACGGACGGATGGCCACGTTCTCCGCCCCCGGTCTCCCCCGCCGCGTCGTCGCCCTGCGCCGCCGGGAGTTGAACGCCCTGATCACCGAGGAACTACGCCGGATCGATGTCGATGACATCTTCGCCGCCTCGATGCGCTGTCTGGTGCAGCGCTGCGAACGGCCCGCTGACCCGGTGGGGATCGTCGCGAAGGCCTCTGGATGATCGAGCGAGTACATCAGTACCGCGGCCCGGACGAGTTGGCAGACCACGTCGCCGCCCGGTTGTTGGCACGTCTGATCGAGTTGCAGCGAGGCGGCAGGGTGGCGCAGCTCTGCCTCACCGGCGGCCGGATCGCCACCCAGATCTACACTCGACTGGGCGTTCTGGTGGGCGACTCCGACCTTGATCCAGGCCGGCTGGAGTTGTGGTGGGGCGACGAACGGTTCGTGCCGACTGATGACCCTGAGCGCAACGCTGGGCCGACGCTGGCCTTGTTGGCCGGCCACTTTCCGCTTGACCCGAGCCGTACCCATCCCATGCCCGCGGCGGACGGACTGATCGACGCCGGCGCCTCCGCAGCCACCTATGCCAAGGAGTTGGGCGGAACAGTCTTCGACATCTGCCTGCTTGGTGTTGGTCCGGACGGCCACGTCGCCTCGATCTTCCCGGGCCACCCGTCCTTCGAGCCCACCAACCAGGCCGTGATCGGCGTCAGCGATTCTCCCAAGCCACCCGCGGAACGAATCAGTCTGAGCGTGCCGACGTTGGCGGCGTCACGCGAAGTGTGGTTCCTCGTGGTCGGCGCCGACAAAGCGGACGCGGTCAGCCTTGGGCTGGCTGGGGACCTCGCCGTTCCGGCGGGGGTGGTTCGAGGCCGTGAGCTGACCCTGTGGTTCGTGGATCGGGCCGCGGCGGTTCAGCTGCCCTACTTTGAATGCTCGCTCTAGAAGCCAACTGACGCCCCGTGGCGGGCCCGGGGTCAGTAGATGACCTCGCCCTTGGCCCGACGCGCTCTGAGGCCCTCCAGAGCCTCGGCCAGGATGGCGGTGGCTTCGGCGTCGCTGCGCCGCTCCTTCACGTACGCGAGGTGCGTCTTGTAGGGCTGGATCTTCGGCGGGGGCGGCGGGTTCTCCGAGTCCAGGTTGGCCGGCAAGCCACACCGCGGGCAGTCCCACACCTCAGGCACGACCGCCTCGGCGGCGAACGCCGGCCGCGTCTCGTGCCCGTTGGAGCAGAAGTAGGAGACGTACAGCCGCGGGGCGGCATCGCCCCGCTCGGCCTCGCCCATCGGGCCCGCACCAACACGGCTGCCTCGAATCGCACTACCACCAGCCACCTGGGTTACTCCTTGTCAGTGATCCGTTGAGGATGCAGGGCCGTCAGCCCAAGATCCCGTAATCGGGGAAGAAACGGTAGAGGACCAACAAGCCGATGATGCAGGCCAGCCAGAGCAGGCCAACGATCACGGTGAGCCGGTCGAGATTGCGCTCAGCCATGGAGACGCCACCCATGGAGCTGGACATGCCGCCTCCGAACAGGTCGGACATGCCACCGCCCCTGCCCTTGTGCAGCAAGATGAAGAGGGCGAGGGTGACGCTGGTGATGATCAGAACGATGGAGAGTGTCAAGATCGGCCACGTCATCAGAGGCAGAAGAATCACGGGCAGAATCCTAACTCACCGCTCCCGAAAAACCGCATCCGACCAAGTCAGCGGCCACAGGACGGCGAATTGCCCGTGCCCGCCAGCGGCGGACACGGGCACAACCCGAACCCTGGAGGGTCAGGCGACCTTGGTGTAGAAGGTCACAATCGCCGCGAACTCGTCCGCGTTGAGGCTGGCACCGCCAACCAGAGCGCCGTCCACATCAGGCTTGGCCATGATGTCGACGATGTTGTTCGCCTTGACCGAGCCGCCGTACTGGATCCGCACCTTGTCGGCCGCCTCGTCGCCAAAAGTCTCCCGCACCCGGACGCGGATCGCTCCGCACACCTCCTGAGCGTCCTCGGGGTTGCCACCTCACCGGTACCAATGGCCCAGACCGGCTCGTAGGCGATCACCAGACCGCCCACCTGCTCCGGGCTGAGGCCCTCCAGGCAGCCGTCGACCTGCGCCAACACGTGCGCGACCTGGGTGCCCGCCTTGCGGATCTCCAGCACCTCGCCACAGCAGACGATCGGCGTCATGGACGTGGTCAGGATCTGCTTGGTCTTGGCGTTGATCAGAGCATCGGTCTCGCCGTGGTACTCACGACGCTCCGAGTGCCCCACGACGACGTAGGCGCAATGCAGCTTGGCCAGCTGGCCGACCGAAATCTCTCCGGTGTAGGCGCCCGAGGCGTGTACCGAGACGTCCTGAGCCCCGTACTTGATCGGGAGGTTGTCGCCCTCGACCAGGGTCTGCACGGTGCGCAGATTGGTGTAAGAGACCATCACGGCGCACTCTGACTTGGTCGGGTCGTACTTGGCGTCGGCCAGCGTCCAGGCCAGCTTCTGCACGAGTCCGGCAGCCTCGACATGGTCGAGGTTGAGCTTCCAGTTACCGGCCATCAACGGTGTGCGACCCATGTCAGTTCCCTTCGTCCAGCACGGCGATGCCGGGCAGTTCTTTGCCTTCGAGGTATTCCAGTGACGCGCCGCCACCGGTGGAAATGTGTCCGAACTGGTCGTCACTGAAGCCCAGTTGGCGGACAGCAGCAGCTGAGTCACCGCCGCCGACGACGGTCAGCCCCTCACACTCGGTCAGCGCCTGCGCAACGGCAAGCGTGCCGCCGGCGAACAACTCCATCTCGAACACCCCCATCGGACCGTTCCAGAAGACCGTCTTGGCACCTCGGATCGCGTCGGCATAGGCCTTGGCGGTCTCCGGGCCGATGTCGAGGCCCATCTGGTCTGCAGGGATGTCATCGATGCCGACCACGGTCGCCGGACCATCGGGGCCGAACGCCGGGGCGACCACGACATCGGTCGGCAGCAGGATCTGCTTGCCGGCGGCCGCGGCTTGAACGACATAGTCGGCCACAACGTCCAGCTTCTCGGCGTCGAGCAGGGAGTTACCAATCTCCTTGCCCTGGGCCTTCAGGAACGTGTACGCCATCCCTCCACCAATCACCAGGGTGTCGGCGGTCTTCAGCAGGTTGTCGATGACCGCGAGCTTGTCGGCCACCTTGGCGCCGCCGAGCACGACCACATAGGGACGCTCGGGGGTCACGGTCAACTGCCGGAGGACGTCAACTTCCTTCTTCACCAGCGACCCCATGGCCGCCGGCGCGGATTTGGCCACGTCGTAGACGGACGCCTGCTTGCGGTGGACCACGCCGAAACCATCGGAGACGAAGACGTCGGCCATGGCGGCGAACTTCTCGGCCAAGGCCACGCGCTCGGCCTCGACCTTGGAGGTCTCGCCCGGCTCGAAGCGGACGTTCTCCAGCACGGCGATCTCACCGTCGGCGAGGCCGGCCACCGTGGCGGCAGCTGAGTCGCCGACGACATCGGTGGCCACCTTCACGGTGGAACCGATCAGCTCGCCCAGCCGCTGGGCGGCCGGGGCGATCGAGTACTTCGCCTCCGGCGCGCCCTTGGGGCGGCCGAGGTGAGCCAGCACGATGACCTTGGCCCCGGCGTCTCGCAACGCCGTCAGGGTCGGCAACGCGGCCCGGATGCGACCGTCATCGGTGATGGTGACACCATCGAGCGGCACATTGAAATCGCAACGGATCAAGACCCGCTTGCCTTGCAGATCACCAAGATCTTGGACTGACTTCACCGTCGGCCTTCCTTCTTCACTTGTTGGTGTTGTGGACGATCAGAGCTTCGAACCGACCAGCACGCACAGGTCAGCGAGGCGGTTGGAGTAGCCCCACTCGTTGTCATACCAGCCGACGACCTTCACCTGGTCGCCGATGACCTTGGTCAGGCCGGCGTCGAAGATGCAGGAGTGCGGGTCGGTCTCGATGTCCTTGGACACGATCGGATCCTCGGTGTAGGCCAGGATGCCCTTCAGCGGGCCCTCGGCCGCAGCCTTGATCGCGGCGTTGATCTCGGCCACGGAGGTTTCACGGCCGGCCTGGAAGGTCAGGTCGGTGGCAGAACCGGTGGGGACCGGGACCCGCAGCGCGTAGCCATCGAACTTGCCCTTGAGTTCGGGCAGCACCAGGGACACGGCAGCCGCGGCGCCGGTCTTGGTGGGAACGATGTTCAGGGCGGCGTTGCGCGAACGACGCAGGTCGCTGTGCGGGCCGTCCTGCAGGTTCTGGTCGGCGGTGTAGGCGTGCACCGTGGTCATCAGGCCACGGACGATGCCGACGGTGTCGTTGAGCACCTTGGCCATCGGGGCGAGGCAGTTGGTGGTGCAGGACGCGTTGGAAATGACGTGGTGCGCGGCCGGGTCGTAGTCGCCGTCGTTGACGCCCATCACCAGGGTGATGTCTTCGTTGCTGGCCGGGGCCGAGATGATGACCTTCTTGGCGCCGGCGGCAATGTGGGCCTTGGCCTTCTCTGCGTTGGTGAAGAAGCCGGTGGACTCGACGACGATGTCGGCGCCGATCTCGCCCCAGGGCAGGTTGCTGGGGTCACGCTCGGCGTAGGCCATGATCTTGACCCCATCGACGGTGATCGACTCATCGTCGTAGGTCACCTCGCCCGGGAAGCGGCCCAGGATCGAGTCGTACTTCAGCAGTGTCGCCAGGGTCTTGTTGTCGGTCAGGTCGTTGACCCCAACAACCTGGATGTCGGCACCGGAGGCCTTGATGGCTCGGTAGAAGTTGCGGCCAATGCGGCCGAAGCCGTTGATACCAACCTTGACGGTCATGAATGGTTCCCCTTCTTGGGAGTTGTTGCCCGCAGGCTCAGGCAGGGTGGACACCCCCACTCTAACCAAAAATTCTGCCACCGCTACGTGATCTGACTACGGTTTGGACACACTCGGGCGACATCCCCTACAACGCGTAGTGGAAGCCCCTCAGTCGCGGTCGTCGAGCATTTCTGCGCTCAGATTTGCGTCCGTACCCGGGATGCCCAGGTCGTGCGCTCGCTTGTCTGCGGTGGCCAGCAAGCGCCTGATTCGACCGGCCACCGCGTCCTTGGTCAGCGGTGGTGTGTGCAACTGGCCGAGTTCCTCCAAGCTGGACTGCTTGTTCTCCAGCCTGAGCAGCCCAGCCATCTTGAGATGGTCGGGGATGTCCTCGCCGAGGATCAGCAGCGCCCGCTCGACCCGCGCTCCGGCCGCGACCGCAGCACGCGCAGAGCGGCGCAGGTTGGCGTCGTCGAAGTTGGCCAGCCGGTTGGCCGAGGCACGCACCTCCCGGCGCATCCGTCGGTCTTCCCAAGCGAGCAGTGACTCGTGGGCTCCCAGGCGGGTGAGCATGGCTGCGATCGCATCCCCATCCCTGATCACCACCCGATCCACGTTGCGCACCTCACGCGCCTTGGCTGTGATCCCGAGCCGACGGGCTGCCCCGACCAGGGCCAAGGCTGCCTCCGAACCGGGGCACGTGATCTCCATCGCCATCGACCTGCCCGGTTCAGTCAGGGACCCGTGCGCCAGGAAGGCACCGCGCCAGGCGGCGACGGCGATGTCGAGCCCCCGCTCACCACAGCGGAGGGAAGACCGCGCACCGGGCGCCCCCGGGAATCAACCAACCCGGTCTGCCGAGCCAGCGAGTCGCCGTCCCGGATCAACCGCACCACGTACCGAGTGCCGCGGCGCAGGCCGGTGCTGGAGATCACCACGAACTCGGAGGTGAACCCGAAGAGGTCGCTGATCGCGGTCCGCAAGCGTCGAGCCGCCGCGCCCGTGTCCAGTTCGGCCTCCACGACGATCCGACCTCCGGCGAGGTGCAACCCACCAGCGAAGCGGAGGGTTGCGGCCACCTCGGCCCGGCGAGCCGCGGGCTTGGTGACCGGGATGGTGGCCAGTTCCGCTTTGACCTGCTGCGTCATAGCCATGAATGTCATCCTCACAATGCGGGGTTGCTACGTCAAACCTTAGACGCCGAGCAATTCGGCGTAGACGGCGGCCAGGCGGTACGGGTCATGCCGGGGCGAGCCGTCCCGCATGCGGACGTCCTCCACCACCAGTCGTGCCCCCAGGGACGCCGCGAACGCCTCCAGGTGGGTGTCGCCGGCGGCGAAGGTGGGGTCGACGACAACCAGGTCGAGCCGTAGTTCGGGCGCGTGCTCGGCCAGCACCTCCAGGTGCCGCGACGCCGAGAGCCCGTCCGTCTCGTCGGCCGGGATCAGATTCATGGTGAGGATGCGCCGAGCCGGGGAGGCGTGAATCGCTGCCGCCAACTCCGGCACCAGCAGGTGCGGAATGACCGAGGTGAACCAGGAACCGGGGCCGAAGATCAGGAAGTCCGCCTCCGCCACGCTGGCGATGACCTCAGGCCGGCAGGGTGGATTCTCCGGCACCAGCCGCACCGAGAGCACCTCCCCCTTGACCTTGGCAACCTTCGCCTGTCCACGGACCAGGCTCAGTTCGTCCGGGCGGTCGGGGTCGGCCCCGATCACGTCGGCCTCGATCACCAGAGGCACCGCGGCCATCGGGAGCACGCGGCCCTGAACGTGTAGTAGGGAGGCGACCAGATCCAGGCCTGCCACCGGGTCGGCCAGCCGCCCCCAGAGCCCGGCGATCAGCAGATTGCCGATGGCGTGCCCGGCCAACGGCCCAGAGCCAGGGAACCGCGACTGCAGGACGTCCGCCCAGGTGCGACCGACCTCGTCACTCCCGCAGAGCGCCGCCAACGCCATCCGCAGATCTCCTGGCGGCAGAATGTCGAACTCGTCGCGCAGTCGCCCCGAGGAGCCCCCGTCGTCGGCCACGGTGACGACGGCGGTCAGCCGGTGGGTGAGGAGTCGCAGCGCAGCGAGCGTGGCGGCAAGCCCGTGACCACCGCCGAAGGCCGTCACCGCCGGTAACGGACCCTCGCGAGGGGTCATTCCAGGCCCAGATCTCGATGTAGGACCTGAGTGGCGATACCCCGCTCGCGAAGTCGTCGCGCCAGTTCCTCGGTCATGGCCGTGCTGCGATGCTTGCCGCCGGTGCACCCGACCGCCACCGTCGCCAGCCGCTTCCCCTCGCGGATGTAGCCGGGCGTGATCGTGGAAAGCAACCCTTCCAGATGATCGAGGAAGATGGTTGCCTCTTCGTGGCCCAGGACGTAGGACGACACCGCTTGGGACAGCCCCGTCTGGGGACGCAGCGCGGGCACCCAGTGCGGGTTGGGCAGGAAACGCACGTCCAACACCATGTCAGCGTCGATCGGCACCCCGTTCTTGAAGCCGAAGGACATGATGGTGACGTGCAGATCGTCATCGGCCTCGGTACCGAAGACCTGGGTCACCCGATGGGTCAACTGGTGGACGTTGAGGTTCGACGTGTCGATCACCAGGTCGGCAGAGGCGCGGAGCGTGGCCAGCATCGCGCGTTCCTTCTGCACACCATCCAACAGCCGTCCGTCACCCTGTAGCGGCAGGGGTCGGCGGACCGACTCCTGACGGCGAACGATTGCCTCATCATTGGCCTCCAGGAACAGGATTTGGGGCACGACCCCGGCCTGGCCGAGTTCGTCGAAGGCCGCCGGAATCTGCTGAAAGGCTGAGCGCGTCCGCACATCCAACACCACGGCGACCTCGGGGAATCCGCGCTCGCGGGCGACATCGACCAGGCTGGGCAGCATCACCGGTGGCAGGTTGTCCACCACGTACCAACCCAGGTCTTCCAGGGCGTGACTCGCCGTGCGCCGACCCGCCCCCGACAAGCCGGTGACGATGACGAATCTCACTGGTGAGCCAACCGCATCCATGCGGCCATTATGGCTGTGAATCGGTCCCTCCGGCAGCCCAACTCAACCAGGAGAGGGCCCGGCCCCCTAGGTCGATGACCTCTCCCGTCGCCGTATTGATCGCCTCACCTGGCTGGTTCCTGCGAGGGCCGCAACCACGGCGTCGGCGAGCTTCGGCCCGAACCCCGGCACCTGCCCGATCTCGGCGACGCTGGCAGCCCGAATCCGTTTCACCGAACCGAAGTGGGCGATCAGTGCCTTGCGCCGGATTTCGCCCAGGCCGGCCACGTCATCGAGCAGGGACTCCAGCATCGAGCGGCTCCGCCGTCCGCGGTGATGGGTGATCGCGAACCGGTGCGCTTCGTCTCTGATCCGTTGCAGCAGATACAGTCCCTCGCTGCTTCGAGGAAGGATCACCGGATACTCCTCCCCGGGAAGCCAGACCTCTTCCAGCCGTTTGGCCAGCCCGCAGAGGGCGACCTCCGTGATACCCAGTTCCGCCATGGCCTGGGCGGCGGCAGCCACCTGGGGGGCTCCACCGTCCACCACGACCAGCCCGGGAGCGTAGGCGAACTTCCGTGGGGCCCCGGTCGTCGAGTCGATCAGTTGTGGGCCGTCTTCGCTCGCCGCCAAGGACTGCTGATCCTCCACGAGCCGGCGAAAGCGACGGCTGACCACTTCGTGCATGGCGGCCACATCGTTGGAGCCGTCTATGGAGCGGACGATGAAGCGGCGGTACTCCCCTTTCCGAGGAAGACCGTCCTCGAAGACGACCATCGAGGCGACGACCTCGGTTCCCTGCAGGTGGGAGATGTCGAAGCATTCGATCCGCAGCGGCGCCGTGGGAAGGGCGAGGGCGGCCTGGATCTCCTCCAGGGCGCGGTTCCGGGTGGAGAGATCGCTGGCCCGTCGAGTCTTGTGCTGGATCAGCGCCTCTCCGGCATTTCGCGCGACCGTTTCCAGGAGTGCTGCCTTGTCGCCTCGCCGGGGTACCCGAATCGTCACCCGTGCCCCCCGGGTTTCGGCCAACAAATCACTGAGCAACGAGCCGCTGACCGGGAGCACCGGGACCAGGATCTCGGGCGGGATCGCTGCGCTGACCTCGGTGTCGGCGGCCTCGGCGTCGGCATACAGCTGCAGCAGGAAGGACTCCACGAGTTGAGCCGCGTCAGCATCGTCGGTCCGGTCGGCCACCCAGCCACGTTCCCCGCGGATCCGTCCGCCACGAACGTGGAAGATCCGAACGGCGACTTCCAGCGGATCCTCGGCCAGCGCCACCACATCGACATCGGTGCCGTCGCCCAACACGACGGCGTTCTTCTCCGTTGCCTGGGTCAGGGCCTGCAGCTGATCGCGCAGGACTGCGGCGCGCTCGTACTCCAACTGCTCTGAGGCCAGGCGCATGGCCCGCTCGACCCGCCGAATCAGGCTTGTGGTCTGTCCCGCCAGGAAGGCGCACACATCATCGGCAAGCGCCCGGTGCGCCTGCTCATCGATCCGACCCACGCAGGGCGCCGCGCACTTCCCGATGTAGCCGAGCAGGCACGGACGCTTGGCAGCCTTGGCATTGCGAAAGGTCCCCGCCGAACACGAACGCATGGGGAACACCCGCAGCACCAGATCGATCGTCTCCCGGATCGCCCACGCGTGCGCGTAGGGCCCGAAGTAGCGGTTCCCGGACCGCTTCGCTCCTCGGCCGACGAAGACCCTCGGGAACTCCTCGCTCCAGGTGACCGCTACCCAGGGGTAGGACTTGTCGTCCCGGTACTTGACGTTGAACCGGGGTTCGAACTGCTTGATCCAGGTGTATTCGAGCTGCAGGGCTTCCAGCTCATTGCGCACCACCGTCCACTCAACCCGTGCGGCCGTTCGCACCATCGTCTGGGTGCGGAAGTGCAGACCGCCCGGGTCGTTGAAGTAGGAGCTCAGTCGCGGACGCAGACTCTTTGCCTTACCGACGTAGATCACCCGTCCCTGGGCGTCACTGAACCGGTAGACCCCAGGCCCCAGCGGGATGCTTCCCGGTCGAGGGCGATACGTTGCCGGGTCAGCCATGGCGTTCAGCATAGGTCCCGGTTCCGCCGACTCCGGCTGCCGGCGGCACCGCTGACCGCCCACTGGTGGTCGGGGGTACAGGCTCCGAATACACTCGCCCCACATCGCCGCATCTCAGGAGGATCAATGACCGCTCCGACCCCTTCGCCCTCCCGCCGAACCGTCCTGGCCACGGCCGGAACGGCTGCCCTCACCGCCAGCCTGGCCGGCTGTGCCGCCAGCGCCACCCCGGCGGCCACCCCGTCGGTGGCTGCCAGTGTCACCGTCGCCAAGGCCGACATCCCGGTGGGGTCCGGCAAAGTGCTGACCGACGCCGCCTACGTGGTCACCCAGCCGGAGGCGGGCACCTTCATGGCTTTCAACAAGACCTGCACCCACCAGCAATGCCCGGTCTCAGAAGTGAGTAATCAGGCGATCATCTGCAAGTGCCACGGCAGTCACTTCTCGCTCAAGGACGGGTCGGTGCTCGAGGGTCCCGCGCCAAAGCCGCTGACTGCAGCCACTGTCTCGGTGCAGGGCGACAATCTGTCGATCAGCGGCTGACCGGCCGCTTCACGGTCACGGCCGCCCTCCGGCGAACCGGCTTCACGGCCACCGGTGCGTCCGGCGGGGGCGGAGGATCAGCGACCGCCACCCGCTTGCCGGCAAGGACGGGCTCCAAGAACTCCCCGGTGGCCGACTCGGGGCAGTCCGCTACTCGTTCGGGCGTACCTCGACGACCACCAGGCCGCCACGCTTGCCTCCGTGGGGCCCCATGTCGATGACCCAGTCCGCGGTCTTGATCACGTCCAGATTGTGTTCGATCACGACCACCGTGTTCCCGGTGTCGACCAGTCGACCCAGAACGTGGAGCAGCTTGCGAATGTCCTCGAAGTGCAGGCCGGTCGTCGGTTCGTCGAGCACATAGATCGTCCGCCCGGTCGATCGCTTCTGCAGCTCGGTTGCGAGCTTCACCCGCTGGGCTTCTCCGCCGGACAGTGTGGTGGCCGGCTGACCGAGCCGGACGTAACCCAAACCCACGTCGACCAGGGTGCGCAGGTGCCGAGCGATCGCCGGAATGGCGGCGAAGAACTCGACCGCCTCCTCGATCGGCATGTCGAGCACCTCGGCGATCGTCTTGCCCTTGTAGTGCACCTCCAGGGTTTCCCGGTTGTACCGCGCGCCGTGGCAGACCTCGCAGGCGACGTAGACATCCGGCAGGAAGTTCATCTCGATCTTGATCGTGACACCGGCCACCCTTGACGTTGAACGAGAATCTCCCGGGCAGGTAACCCCGGACTTTGGCCTCCTGGGTTTCGGCGAACAACCGACGGACGTGATCGAAGACCCCGGTGTAGGTTGCCGGGTTGGAGCGGGGAGTACGTCCGATCGGTGACTGGTCGACGTGAATGCTCTTGTCGATGTGCTCGATCCCGGTGATTCGCCTGTGCCGGCCCGGCACGACCCGCGAGCTGTAGAGCTGTTTCGCCAGCGCGTTGTACAGGATGCCGTTCACCAGGGAGGACTTGCCCGAACCGGAGACCCCCGTGACCGCGATGAACTGCCCCAGCGGGAAGGCGACCGTGACATCTCGGAGGTTGTTCTGGGTGGCGCCGTGGACGGTGATCGCCTTCCCGGTGGCGGCTCGTCGCTTCTGTGGCATCGGGATGCTGCGACGCCCCGACAAATAGGCACCCGTCAGCGAATCCGGGTGCGCCAGCAACTCCGAGACGGGCCCGGAGACCACCACGTGCCCGCCATGCTCCCCCGCGCCGGGGCCGATATCCACGGCCCAATCGGCGGTACGAATCGTGTCCTCGTCGTGCTCGACCACGATCAGGGTGTTACCCAGGCTCTTCAACCGGACGAGCGTCTCGATCAGCCGACGATTGTCCCGCTGATGCAGGCCGATCGATGGCTCATCCAGCACATAGAGAACACCGACCAATCCGGAGCCGATCTGGGTTGCCAGCCGGATCCGCTGCGCCTCCCCGCCAGACAGCGTCCCGGCCGGCCGCGAGAGGCTCAGGTAGTCCAACCCGACGTCGAGCAAGAAGCGGAGCCGCTCGTTGATCTCCTTGACCACCCGCTCGGCGATCTGGGCCTCGCGCGGGGTCAGCTGGAGAGACCGCATGAAGACGGCCACCTCGTCGATAGACAGCGCAGACACCTCCGCGATGTTCTTCTCACCGACCGTCACCGCCAACGAGGTGGGCTTCAGCCGTGCGCCCTGGCAGGTGAGGCAGGGAATCTCGCGCATGAAGCCCGCGAATCGCTCCCGGGCATTGTCGGTCTCCGCCTCTGCGTGCCGACGCCGCACGTAGGGCAATGCGCCTTCGAACTTGGCCCGGAAAGAGTGCTCGCGGCCGTGTCGGGAGCGGGTGTGCACCTGGAGCGGCTCCCGCACTCCGTTCAGCACGATGCCCCGCACGCGAGCCGGCAGTTCTTCCCAGGGGGTCGATGTCGAGAAGTCCTCCTGGATTGCCAGGGCTTGGAACAACGTCTGGAAATAGCCGGACACGTAGACCGAAGTCCAACAGGTGATCGCGCCATCGTCCAAGCTCTTGGTCACATCGGGCACCACCAGGTCGACATCAACCTCACTGGTCGTGCCCAACCCCGCGCACGCCGGGCAGGCACCCCAGGGTCCGTTGAAGGAGAACTGCCGCGGCTCGATCTCCTCGATCGCGATGTCGTGCTCATTGGGGCAGGCCAACTTCTCGGAGTAGCGACGCTCCCGCTGGGGGTCATCCTCTGCCCGGTCGACGAAGTCGATCGACACGACACCGCTGGCCAACCCCAGTGCGGTCTCCACCGAGTCGGTGAGTCGGCGCTTGGCGGAAGCCTTCACCACCAGTCGATCGACGATCACGTCGATCGAGTGCTTCTTCTGTTTGTCCAACGTGGGCGGGGCGGTCAGTTGGTGGATCTCGCCATCGACGCGTACCCGACTCAGGCCCTGTGCGGCCAGTTGCCGAAACAGGTCGGCGTACTCGCCCTTGCGGCCACGTACCACCGGCGCCAGCACCTGGAACCGGGTACCTTCCTCCAATCCGAGCAGCCTGTCGACGATCTGCTGGGGCGTCTGCCGACTGATTCGTTCGCCGCACTCAGGGCAGTGCGCCCGGCCGGCCCGGGCGTACAGCAACCGCAGATAGTCGTAGATCTCGGTGATCGTGCCGACCGTGGAGCGCGGGTTGCGGTTGGTCGACTTCTGATCGATCGAGACCGCCGGGGAGAGCCCCTCAATGAAGTCAACGTCAGGTTTGTCCATCTGGCCGAGGAACTGGCGAGCGTATGCGGACAGCGACTCGACGTAGCGACGCTGAGACTCGGCGAAGAGGGTGTCGAAGGCCAGGCTCGACTTCCCCGAGCCGGACAACCCGGTGAACACGATCAGGGCGTCCCGCGGCAGGTCAAGGCTGACATTGCGCAGATTGTGCTCCCGCGCGCCACGGACGATCAGTCGGTCACTCACGGCGTTCATGCTAGATGGTCCTTCCGACAGTCGTGCCCGGGGTTTGGCGACCGGCTCCCAACCGCCTAGGTTTGGGCCATGAGCGAACCGGCGTTTTCAGCACCGGTGGCGACCGTGCGCAAGCGAAAGCTGGAGGCGACCCAGCGTCTGCTCGGTGACACGATTCGGATCACTGATCAGGAGTGGCGCGAGCCCAGCCTGCTGCCCGGCTGGTCCCGAGCTCACGTGGCCACGCACGTGGCCCGCAACGCCGACGCTTTGCGCCAACTCGTGCAGCACGTCAGCGAAGGCATCGAGGCTCCGCTCTACGCGGCCACGGATAGGTTCGCCGACATTGAATCGGGAGCCGAGCGCACTGGCCTTGAGTTGCAGATCGACCTTGATACCACGGCAGGCGAACTCAACGCGGCCTTTGACACCCTGGCCGATTGGGAACTCCCTGTGACCGTGGGCCCCCGGGTCACCACGCTGGCCGAGTTGCCGGTCATTCGGCTGCATGAGGTTGTGATGCACCATGTCGATCTGGATTGCGGCTTCACCCCGAGCGACCTCGACCCGGTCCCTGCCCGATGGCTCCTGGAGTGGGCGCTGCAACGTCGGCGCGACGAGCCGGGGCTCGAGAGCGTCCACGTGGAGAGCCACAGTGGTGTGCAGGGCCAACTCGGGTCCGGGGCTCCGACCTTGCACGTCACCGGCCCGGACAACGCGCTCTGGGGGTGGGTCACGGGTCGCCGGGGCCCTGAGACAGTCGAAGGAGCCGGGTCACTGCGGCTCCCCCTGCTGGCCTAACGGTGGGACTCGGCGTTCACCTGATCCCGCTTTGACTTGATCAGGCTGGCCACCGTGGTGATGACCAGGGTGCCGATGATCACCAGCAGCGACACCCAGATCGGGATCTCCCCGTTGAAGCCCAACTGGTTGTCCAGTCCGTATTCGTGCATGGCGTGCAGGACGAGCTTCACCCCGATGAACGCCAAGATGAACGACAGTCCAGCCGAGAGGTACACCAGGCGCTGCAGCAGCCCGCCGATCAGGAAGTACAGCTGACGCAGACCCATCAGCGCGAAAGCGTTGGCGGTGAAGACGATGTAGGGCTCCTCGGTGAGGCCGTAGATCGCCGGGATGGAATCCAGCGCGAAAAGCAGATCGGTGCTACCCAAGGCGACGATCACAAAGAACATCGGGGTGATCATCCGCTGACCGTTCTCGACGATCATGAGGTGCGTGCCGTGGTAGGCGTCAGTGGAGGGAACCTCTTCTTCACCCACCGGGTCAGCACATTATCGGTGGCCTCCTCTTCGGTCTCCTCGGCCATGAAGTCCTTGAACAGCTTCCACGCCGTCCAGATCAGGAACGCGCCGAAGATGAAGAAGACCCAGCTGAAGGCCTCGATCGCTGCTGCACCCACAGCGATGAACACGGCTCGGAAGATGAGCGCCAAGACGATGCCCACCATCAGCGCGAACTGCTGGAGCTTCCGCGGCACCCGAAGGTTCGTCATGATGATGACGAAGATGAACAGGTTGTCCACGCTGAGGCTGTACTCGGTCAACCAGCCGGCGAAGAACTCCGCCGCATAGCGGCCCGAGTAGGCGACCCAGATCCACAGGCCGAAGATCACTGCCAGGCCGGAGTAGATTCCGATGGCGATGGAGCACTCCTTCAAGGAAGGCTCGTGCGGACGTCGCCCGATGACCAGGAGGTCAACGACCAGGACGGCGAGGGTCACCCCGATCGTGATCAACCAGGTGGTGGCATCTACGTGCATTCAGTCGCTCCTGCGTACGGTGATGGGGAGAGCAACGGGAGGTCACCCTTCCCGCTGTTCAGCCGAGACGCCTGGCGCACGAGTGAGACCGTGCTGGCGGCGCCCTCAATCGGGAGACGGCCCCTGTCGAGTGCTCGATTCTAACCTCCTGCGGGGGGCCTCAACTATTTGGAGCCGTCGATCATCTGCCGGACCAACTTCTTCAGGTCCGACACTTCGTCCCGCAACCGTGCCGCCAGCTCAAACTGGAGATCTGCGGCCGCCGAGTGCATCTGATCCGTCAACTCGTGCACCAACACGGCCATCTCACTCACTGGGAGTGCAGCGAGGTTGCGGTCGCTCTTGGCCAACTGGGGTACCGGCTGCGACGGACGTCGAGAGCCCGCCTTGGCCATCAACCCAGCCGTGTCGGCGTCCTCCCGGGCCAGCATGTCGCTGATGTCGGCGATCTTCTTGCGCAGGGGCTGGGGGTCCAGCCCGCGCTCTTCGTTGTAGGCGATCTGCTTGTCCCGGCGCCGATTGGTTTCGTCGATCGCCGCAGCCATCGACGCCGTGATCCGGTCGGCATACATGTGCACCTGACCGGCCACGTTTCGCGCCGCCCGACCGATGGTCTGGATCAGCGACCGTTCGCTGCGGAGGAACCCTTCCTTGTCAGCGTCCAAGATGGCGACCAAGCTGACCTCGGGTAGGTCCAGTCCTTCCCGGAGCAGGTTGATCCCGACCAGGACGTCATACTCGCCCAGGCGAAGCTCACGAAGGAGTTCAATTCGCCGCAGCGTGTCGACCTCCGAATGCAGATAACGGGTTCGGACCCCGTTCTCCATCAGGTAGTCGGTGAGGTCCTCCGACATCTTCTTGGTCAGGGTGGTGACCAGCACCCGTTCATTGCGGGCGGTGCGCAGTCGGATCTCCCCCATCAGGTCATCAATCTGACCCTTGGTGGGTTTCACGATCACTTCCGGGTCCACCAGACCCGTGGGCCGGATCACCTGCTCCACCACTCCATCGGACTTGGCGAGCTCGAAGTGGCCCGGTGTCGCGGAGAGATACACGGTCTGACCGATCCGGTCGACGAACTCCTCCCAGCGCAGCGGCCGGTTGTCCATCGCGCTTGGCAGCCGGAAGCCGTGCTCGACCAGGGTGCGCTTTCGCGACGCATCACCCTCGTACATCCCTCCGATCTGAGGCACAGTGACGTGCGACTCGTCGATGACCAACAGGAAGTCCTCGGGAAAGTAGTCCAGCAGGCAGTTGGGCGCCGTGCCCGGCCCGCGGCCGTCGATGTGTCGCGAGTAGTTCTCGATTCCCGAGCAGGTTCCGACCTGGCGCATCATCTCGATGTCGTAGGTGGTGCGCATCCGCAGCCGCTGCGCCTCCAGCAGCTTGTTGGCGCCCTCCAGACCAGCCAACCGTTCGGCCAACTCTTCCTCGATCCGGCCGATCGCTCGCTCCATCCGCTCCGGGCCGGCCACGTAGTGGGAGGCGGGGAAGACATAGTTCTCCAGGTCTTCGCTGATCACTTCGCCGGTCAGGGGGTGCAGCGTCGAGAGCGCTTCGATCTCGTCGCCGAAGAACTCGACCCGGACCGCGTGCTCCTCATACATCGGGAAAATCTCAAGGGTGTCGCCGCGCACCCGAAAAGTGCCCCGAGTGGCCGCCAGGTCATTGCGCACATATTGGATCTCGACCAACCGGCGCAGGAGTTGATCCCGGTCACGCTCATCCCCCACCCGGAGTCGGACCATCCGATCCACGTACTCCTGCGGCGTTCCCAGACCGTAGATCGCCGACACCGTCGCGACGACGATCACATCGCGCCTGGTCAGCAACGAGTTCGTGGCCGAGTGCCGCAACCGCTCCACCTCTTCGTTGAGGGACGAATCCTTCTCAATGTAGGTGTCGGTCTGCGGCACGTAGGCCTCAGGTTGGTAGTAGTCGTAGTAGGAGACGAAGTACTCCACGGCGTTGCGCGGAAAGAAGCTGCGCAACTCGTTGGCGAACTGAGCAGCCAGCGTCTTGTTCGGTTGCATCACCAGCAGCGGACGTTGCAGCCGCTCGGCGAGCCAAGCAACAGTCGCAGTCTTCCCGGTTCCGGTGGCACCCAGGAGCACCACATCGCGCTCACCGGCCAGGATCCGACGTTCCAGATCATCGATCGCCGCTGGCTGGTCACCGGCCGGCGAAAAGTCGGCCTCCACCTTGAAGGGAGCCAGTCGGCGTTGCAGATCGGTTATCGGACGCATGGCGCAAAGCCTATGCGGGCCCGCCGACAGTTTCCTGTCGGCAGTCCCCTGGCTAGCCGACGACCTGCTTGAGGACCTCTTCGACGAAGCCACGCACTCTGGCCGCCGCCGTCTTGTCCGCTCCGACCAGGACGACGACCCCGAAGGCGGCTTCTCCGTCGCCATCGCGGATCAGCAAGCGGCCCTCGACGCGCGCGGCGCTGCTTGTCGAGCGGCCCTGATAGACAACGGAGGCCCCACTGGACCCCTCGACGTCCTCGATCGCTCCGTCGAGTTCGGTGAGCCCGGTCAGCCAGCCTGTGTGCCGCAATGAGAGGCGGCGAACCTCGGCCTCAGGGTCAGCACCGTCCTCGGGCCGGTACAGCCGGACTATCACGCGGCTCTCGCCCTTTTGCAGGACTGCACCGGTGTCCGTGGAATCGGCCACCTTCCAGCCGGTCGGCACGGTGGCGCTGCCCCCTCGAAAGTAGAGCGTGTCTTCGTCGTTGACGGGGGGGTCGGTGTACTCATCGGGAAGATAGTCGGGTGGGAAGTTGTCCATCCTCATCGGCACGGCCATCATTCCCCCGCTGGCGACCGCCCCGATCATGAGGACCCCCGCGAGCAGGATTCCTCCGGCCGTGGCATTGCGCCGGGAGATGAGTGGCGCGGGAGCAAGCTCAGCGGCCGCCCACGGCGTCGGGTGGGCAGGCAGGGGTGGCGGAGGGTCTGCCGGCCCATCCACCGGCACGTCCTGACCGGGGCGCGGATAGGGCTCGAAGGTCCGCGTCGGTTCGTCCTGGCTCACGCCATCACCTCTCCTTGTGCTCCCCTAAGGATGCCACGCACAACCGCGCCCACAGCTCGTCCACGCGGGTTTGCAGTTCCGCGAGGCTCTCGGTGTTGGAGATGACGATGTCGGCGGCCGCCACCCGCCGCGCACGGTCGACCTGCGCGGCCAGCCTGGCTTGGGCCTGCTCGCGGGTGAGTCCGTTGCGGCTGATCAGCCGACTGATTTGAACCTCGGGGTCGACGTCGACCACCACGAGCACGTCGAAGGCGTCCTGCTGACCCGTCTCCACCAACAGCGGGATCACGTGCACCACGATCGCCTCAGCGGGCGCGGCACCCTCCCGCGATTGGGCCAGTGCCCGGACGGCCGGATGCACGATGGCGTTCAGGTCGGCGCGTGCTACCGCATCGCCGAAGATGACCTCGGCCAGCCGGGATCGATCGAGGCTTCCGTCTCCGAGCAGCACGGAGGCGCCGAAGCGGCGGGCAATAGCTGCCAAGCCGGGGCTTCCCGGTTGGACCGCCTCCCGAGCCAGGACGTCGGCATCGATGACCAACGCTCCGTGCTCGGCCAGGCGTGCCGCCACCGCTGATTTGCCCGAGGCGATGCCTCCGGTGAGTCCAACCCGCAACATTGAGCGCTCCTGACGTGCCATTGTCGGCAGATGCGTCGAGGCCCCCACCGACTTCGGTGGGGGCCTCGACGTGTTACAAACTACTCAGCGACCGCCGGTGAGCTTGTCCCGCAGAGCCTGCAGGGCTTCATCGGAGGCGAGCGAACCCTCGGCTGCCTGCACGTCGCCACCGGCGGAGTAAGCCGCCGTGCTGGCCTGTGCGACAGCAGCCTGGGCGCCGGCCTGCTCGGCCTCTTCGACCTGCTTCTTGTGCGCCTCCCAGCGAGTCTGGGCCTCGGCGTACTGCTGCTCCCAGGCGCGCTGCTGATCCTCGTAGCCGGGCTTCCACTCCTGGGTCTCGGGATCGAAACCTTCGGGGTAGATGTAGTTGCCCTGGTCGTCGTAGCTGGCGGACATGCCGTACAGCGCCGGATCGAAGTCGTCGGCACCCGTGTCGACACCCTCGTTGGCCTGCTTCAGGCTCAGCGAGATCCGGCGACGCTCGAGGTCGATGTCGATGATCTTGACCATGACGTCGTCGTTGACCGTGACCACCTGCTCGGGGATCTCCACGTGACGCTCGGCCAACTCGGAGACGTGCACCAGACCCTCGATGCCCTCTTCGACCCGGACGAAGGCGCCGAAGGGCACCAGCTTGGTGACCTTACCCGGCACGATCTGGCCGATCTGGTGAACCCGGGCGAAGGTCTGCCAGGGATCTTCCTGGGTGGCCTTGAGGGACAGCGAGACGCGCTCGCGTTCCATATCGACGTCCAGGACCTCGACGGTGACCTCAGTGCCCACCTCGACCACCTCGGACGGGTGATCAATGTGCTTCCACGACAGCTCGGAGACGTGCACCAGGCCGTCGACGCCGCCAAGGTCGACGAACGCGCCGAAGTTGACGATCGAAGAGACGACACCCTTGCGGATCTGGCCCTTGGCCAACTGATTGAGGAACGTGTGACGCACTTCGGACTGGGTCTGCTCAAGCCACGCGCGACGCGACAAGACCACGTTGTTCCGGTTCTTGTCCAGCTCGATGATCTTGGCCTCGAGCTCCATCCCGACGTAGGGCTGCAGATCGCGGACCCGGCGCATTTCCACCAGCGAGGCCGGCAGGAAGCCGCGCAGGCCGATGTCGATGATCAGGCCGCCCTTGACCACCTCGATGACGCGGCCGGTGACGACGCCGTCCTCTTCCTTGACCTTCTCGATCGTGCCCCAGGCGCGCTCGTACTGAGCCCGCTTCTTGGACAGGATCAGGCGGCCTTCCTTGTCCTCTTTCTGTTGGACGAGGGCCTCGATCTCATCGCCGACGGAGACCACATCAAAGGGGTCCACGTCATGCTTGATCGAGAGTTCCTTGGAAGGGATTACGCCTTCGGTCTTGTAACCGATGTCGAGCAGGACCTCGTCCCGGTCGACCTTGACGACGGTGCCGGTGACGATGTCGCCGTCATTGAAGTACTTGATTGTTGCGTCAACCGCAGCCAGGAAGGCTTCGGGAGATCCCAGGTCATCGAGGGTGATCTGGGTAGCCTCAACAGAAGAGGTCATGTAGTAGGGCTCCGATGAATAGACATTTGGGTGGTGGCGCACCGCTCCCCTGCCGGAAACCGATTCCTTGCCGGGGACTCCGGAAAATTCATCAGCATGCCAGCGTGCCCGTCCTGCTCTGTCCGAGGCCGGTCGGGTTGCAACGCGCCATTCAGGATACCTTTGCCCTGCACGGAGGGTCAATCCGGCGACGAGACTCACGTATTGTCCCCGCGTAGTCAGGGCCGTGCCTCACGCACTTTCCCCCGGGAGCCTGGTGAGGCCAGCGACGATGGGGCGTGCGGAGTGAGGGTCTGTCGTTGTCAGCTCGGTTCGAGGTCACGAAGAAGTACGCCACCGCGTACGCCCAGGCGAGGAAGAAGGACAAGGGTCGGATCTTGGACCAGGTGGTCGAGGTCACCGGCTGGAACCGCGACCACGCCCGCCAGCAACTCCGGGCCCGGCTGACCCAGCCGAAGGGCCGCGCTACCGCGACGGTCGCGGTGATCGACCGGCGGCGGACCAAGCCCCGCAAGTACTCCTACGACGCGATCAAGGTGTTACAGGTCGTGTGGGCGACCGCCGGCGGTTCCTGCGGGAAGTACCTGGCCGAAGCGATGACCGGCTGGCTGGACGCGATGGAAGCCGAAGGCTCCCTCGTCGCGGGCCGTGACCGGTACAGCGTCGCCGTCCGCGCTGAACTCGAAGCGATGTCGGCGGCCACGATCGATCGCTACCTGGCACCAGCCCGCGCGCGGGACCCGATCCGCGGGAAGACGACCACCAGGCCCGGCAGCCTGCTCCGCAACTCGATCAGCGTGCGGAAGGCCGGCGACGAGGTCGAGGCCGAGCCCGGATTCTTCGAGGTCGACACCGTCGCCCACTGCGGACCCACCCTGGTCGGCGAGTTCGCCCGGAGCGTGAACTACACCGACATGCACACCGGCTGGGTGTTCACCCGGGCGATCCGCAACAACGCCCGGGTCCACATCCTGTCCGTCTTCGACCAGTTCATCGAGCACGTCCCGTTCGCGGTCACCGGCATCGACTGTGACAACGGATCGGAGTTCATCAACCACGACCTGATCGACTGGGCCGGGCAAAGGCAGGTGTTCTTCACCCGGTCACGCCCCTACAAGAAGAACGACCAGGCCACCATCGAGTCGAAGAACAACCACCTCGTGCGCCGCTACGGCTTCTACCACCGCTACGACACCCCCGCCGAGCTCGACCTGCTCAACCAACTCTGGCCCCTGGTCAACGACCGGCTCAACTTCCTCACCCCCACCAAGAAGCCTGTCGGATACACCACCGACCGTGTCGGCAGACGCAAACGCGTCTACGACACCCCGTCGACGCCCTACCAAAGGCTCCTCACCGCCGGCGTCCTCAGCCGCACCCAAGAGGCCGACCTCGCCGCCTACAAAGCCACCCTGAAACCGGCCGCGATCGCCAACCGCATCACCGAGATCCAACAGGAACTCACCCGACACGCCGCCCTGAAGACCCGCCAACTCGCCGACCAGACCCGCCCGCAGCTACCCCACCCAGCCGGCATCCGCGTGCGCGCCAGCTGACCGTTCGCGGGGAAAACTACCTGAGGCACGACCTACGTTTCGCGGGGACTTGACAGTGAGGCACCACGTCCGGCGCTCGATGCTCAATTCAACAAAGGGCGGCCGGGCAAAACTCGTCAGCGGACGGGGACGCGCTCCCGGCGTGTCCACGTCACCAGGCTGATCGAGGCCACGACCGCCAGCGCCAGGGTCGAGGCGTACAGCATGGACGTGATGATCGGTAGCCGCAGGTATTCACGGAAGCAGCCGTACACCGCGAACAGCGGCACGAGGAGGGTCACGCCAGCGTTGACCCAGCGGCCCGGCCTGGAGAGGCCGAGGAAGGCGAGTGGTGCGAGCAAGTACCACTCGCGAAGGCTGCCGAGCCCGAGCACCGAAATCAGCGCGGCGACGCCCAGGAATCGCAACGGCTGACCTGCGCCGAACCGAAGGTAGAGACCCCCGATCAGGAGCACCGATAGACCCTGCCCGACCAGCATCAGGGTGTCGCTTGATGCGCTCAACCCCACGGCATCAGCGAGCGCCGTGAGCAGGTAGGCCGGTGTCGGCGTCGCCGAGCGGGACGGATCACCCGTGCCCTCCAGCCAGCCCAGCCCCAGTCCGGTGAGCTCGCTGACGCCGACGAACGCGCCCACGGCGATCACCACCGCGAAGGCAGCCCCGCCCAGGTCGCGTGCCCAAGCCCGTGGTTTACCGAGGAACGCCAGCCCGGCGACCACGGGTGCGGCAAGAAGTGCCGGCTGTTTGACAGCCGCGGCGACGCCGATGAGCATCGCCCCGGTGACCAAGCCGAACGGGGTCAGGGCAACGGCCAACGCCACGCCGACCAAGCCCACCATCAGCAGATCGATGTGTTCGCCGCCGATCCCGTGGATCAGGGTGATCGGGTTCAACACGGCCAGCCAGACTGCCCGGTCCGGGTCCGCCCCGATCCGCCGTGCGATCCGCGGAAGGCTCCACAGCAGCATCGCCGCACCGGCAACGGCCAGCGAGCGCAGGGCGACCACCGACCAGTAGGCGTGGGCGCCGGTCAGCTTCACGACCACGGCGAAGAGTTCAAGCGAGAGGGCCGGGTACACCGAGGTGGTTCCACGCCAGGCACGTCCGTAGGCGAATGGACTGCCGGTAGTCCCCAGCCCTTGCTCGTAGGGGCTGAAGCCCTGGTTGATCATCCAACCCAGGTCCGCATACGAACCGGCATCGGTGCTCAGCACGGGCGGCAGAAGCAGCAAGGGCAGTGCCCACAGGACGAACACCCCGACCAGGTTGACTCCTTCGCCCGGCCGTGGCCGGAGCAGACCCCAGGCGACGGCGAGCGCCGTGATGCCGGTGACGATCAGCGGCACACGGAACTCCGCGCCGATCACACCGACGAGCAACTGCTGACCCCTGAGTTCGCCCAACGCGGTCAGCACCGACCCGAGCAGCCCCAACCACACCGCTGGGGAGGCCAGGATGCTGAGCTGGGGATGGGCAGGCACGGGTGTCGGCCGAGCGACCGACCGTCCCAGAACAGGTAAGGCGAACATTTTCCCACCCTGGTGGCGATACCTGGGCGCGGGCTGTGCCAGGGCTAGCCCGCGCTTGTGCGGATGACCTCAGTGGGCCGCGTCATGCCAGGAACGCCCCGTCCCGACCGACACCTCCAGGGGGACTGACAGGTCGACGGCATGGCCCATCTTGTCTCTGACCAACTCCTCCACCACGGCCGCTTCCCCTGGCGCAACCTCAAGAACGAGTTCGTCGTGCACCTGGAGCAGCATCCGAGTGCGCAAACGCGCCTTGCTCAAGGCCGACTCCAGGTCGAGCATCGCCACTTTGATGATGTCGGCGGCGGACCCCTGGATGGGTGCGTTCAGGGCCATCCGTTCGGCCATCTCCCGACGCTGCCGATTGGAGGAGGTCAGGTCGGGTAGGTACCGGCGGCGACCCAAGATGGTCTCGGTGTAGCCGGTCTTGCGGGCCTGGGCGACGACCTCACGCAGGTAGTCCCGAACGTGGCCGAAACGCTCGAAGTACTCCTCCATCAGCCCCCGCGCCTCCGAGACCTCGATCTTGAGCTGCTGGCTCAGGCCGTAGGCGCTCAGTCCGTAGGCCAGCCCATAATTCATCGCTTTGATCTTGGCCCGCATCGCGCTGGTCACCCCGGCGGCCTCGACCCCGAACACTCTGGACGCCATCACGGTGTGGAAGTCCTCGCCGCTGCGGAAGGCGTCGATCAGGCCGGTGTCAGCGGAGGCATGGGCCATGATCCGCATCTCGATCTGGGAATAGTCAGCCGTGAGCAGGGTGTCGTAGCCGGCACCGACGACGAAGGCCTTACGAATCCGCCGCCCCTCTTCGGTCCGAATCGGAATGTTCTGCAGGTTGGGGTCGGTGGAGGACAAGCGACCTGTGGCGGCGATCGTTTGCACGTAGGTTGTATGGACTCGTCCGTCATCGGCCACGGACTTCAGCAGACCCTCCACGGTTTGCCGCAGCCGGATCTGATCCCGGTGGCGAAGCAGGTGGGCCAAGAACGGATGTTCGGTCTTGGCGAACAAGCCCTCCAGAGCCTCGGCGTCGGTCGTCCAGCCAGTCCTGGTGCGCCGAGTCCTCGGCATGTCGAGCTCGTCGAAGAGCACGGTCTGCAGCTGCTTGGGCGAACCGAGGTTGATCGCCCTTCCCAGGACCGCGTACGCGTCCCGCTCAGCCGCCGCTACTGCCGCGTCGAAGTCAGCGTGCAGCGAGTTCAGGTACTCCAGGTCGATCGCGATTCCCGCCCGTTCCATCTCCGCCAGGGTGCGCAGCAACGGCAACTCCACCTCGGCCAGGAGGCTGGCACCACCGCGCTCCGCCAGATCGTCCTCCAACGCGCGGGCGAGATCGATCACTGCTCGGGCCCGGATCATGCCCTCGACCCCCAGATCGGGATCCTCAAAGTCGAAGGCCAGCTGCTCGCTGGGTTCGCTGGCCTGGGCCGAGGCGGCCAACTCGCGCTTCAGGTAGCGCGCGGTGAGGTCGGCCAGATCGTAGATGCGCTGGTCGGGCCGTAACAGATAGGCGGCCAACTGGGTATCGCAGGACAATCCCTGCAGCTCCCAACCTCTGGACCAGGCCGCCAAGATGGGCCCCTTGGCATCGTGCAGCGCCTTGGCGGCGTCCGGGGAGGCCAGCCAGGCTGCCAGAGCCGTGTCGTCAGAGGGTGAGAGGTGGGCGGGATCGATCCAGCAGGCCGCCCCGTCGGCGCTGGCCAGTGCGATCCCGGTGATGTCCCCCACTCCTGAGCGCCAACTCCCGGTGACGTCCACGCCGGTGAGCTGCCCTCGGGCATGCTCGGTCAGCCAAGCGTTCACCTGCCCCGGCGCCAGCACATCACCGGCCACCTCAAAACCACCGACCGGCCCGGCCTGCTCCGCTGGCAGGGTGTCCATCAAGCGATCTCGCAGGACGCGGAACTCCAACCCGTCGAAGACCGAGTGCACCGCCTCCCGATTCCAGTCTCGTCGAGTGAGGTCGTCGACCGTCACAGGCAGCGCGAGGTCACCGATCAGAGCATTCAGCTCGCGGTTCCGGGTGACGTCCGCGAGGTGCGCACGGAAGGAGTCACCGACCTTGCCCTTGATCTCTTCCGCCCGCCGGATCACGTTCTCCAGGCCGTCGTAGAGCTCGATCCATTTGGCCGCGGTCTTCGGCCCCACCCCGGGCACGCCCGGCAGGTTGTCGCTGGTCTCACCGACCAGGGCCGCCAACTCCGGGTAGCGGGCCGGGGACACGAAGTACTTCTCCTGCACTGCGGCCGGAGTCATCCGCGCCATGTCGGAGACGCCCTTGCGCGGGTACAGCACGGTGACCTCATCGGTGACCAATTGCAGGGTGTCCCGGTCACCGGTACAGATCAGCACCTTGTGGCCCTGGGCTGCTGCTTGAGCGGCCAAAGTGGCAATGATGTCGTCCGCCTCGAAACCGTCGACCTCGACGTGCACGACGTTGAGGGCGTCCAACACCTCTTTGATCAGGGCCACCTGGCCGGTGAACTCCGCCGGGGACGTCGCGCGGTTGGCCTTGTAGTCAGCGTAGGCAGCGGAGCGGAACGTCACCCGGGAGACGTCAAAAGCCACGGCCAGATGAGTGGGTTGCTCGTCGCGCAGAACATTGATCAGCATCGAGGTGAAGCCATACACCGCGTTGGTGTGTTGCCCGGTCGTGGTCGAGAAGTTCTCCACCGGCAACGCGAAGAAGGCGCGGTAGGCCACCGAATGGCCATCGATCAGCAACAGGGTGCCAGGTTCACTCACCCAGCGCACTCTAGTGCTCCGCTCTGACAAAACGGCGGCCCTGTGCCAAGGTGTGCCCCATGGACGCCTATCCCGACTGGCTGCTCGCTCACGGCAGCGCCCTGGACCAGAAGATGGGCTTGGAGTTCCTGGAGATTTCCGGGGAACGGACGGTCGCCCGGATGCCGGTCGAGGGCAACACTCAACCGTTCGGCCTCTGGCACGGTGGGGCCTCCTGCGTGCTCGCCGAAACCCTCGGCTCCGTCGCAGCCTTCAGTGCCATCGAGGGACGCGGCGCAGCGTTCGGGGTGGATCTGAACGCAACCCACCACAAGGCGGTGCGTTCCGGCTGGGTGACCGGGACGGCCACGCAACTGAGCCTCGGCGGACGGCTGGCGAGCTACCAGATCGTGCTCACCGACGACGCAGGCGACCTGGTCTGTACGGCACGACTGACCGTGTTTCTTCGCCGGGATCCCGCGTGACCGCCTAGCCCTTGGACTGCTTCCGACCCTGCGTCGAGTGGTCGATCACCCCTTCAGCCACCTCACGCATGGATTTGCGCAGATCCATCGCGGTCTTCTGGATCCAGCGGAAGGCCTTCGGCTCGCTGAGTCCGAGCCCCTCCATCAGCAGACCCTTCGCCTGTTCGACCGCCTTGCGCGAAGCGAAACGCTCCTCAAGATCAGCCACCTCGGCCTCGACCGCACGGATCTCGGCGAACCGGGCCATCGCGATCTCGATCGCGGGCACCACATCAGAGGCGTCGAAGGGCTTCACCACATAGGCCATGGCGCCGGCCTCCCTGGCCCTTTCGACCAACTCCCGCTGCGAGAACGCGGTCAGCATCACCACCGGGGCGATCCGCTCCTGCGCGATCAGGGAGGCCGCAGTTATTCCATCCATCTTGGGCATCTTCACGTCCATCACGACCAGATCGGGTCGGAGCTCGCGCGCCATGGCGACCGCGGCCTCGCCGTCGCCGGCTTCGCCGACCACGTTGTAGCGCTCTTCGCCGAGGAGCTCAACCAGGTCCAGCCGGATCAAGGCTTCGTCTTCGGCCACGAGCACCCGGGGCCGTTCTGTCGTCGTTTCAGGATTGCGCTCTGACACCACTGTCATCTCTTTCGTTTGCCGTCTTCGTACTCACGGGATGCACTGTCTCCACGTCGCAGACTACGCGCTGACCAGCAGGATTGCCTGGACTGTGGCAGAATCTACCGTGCTCCGGCCGAGGTGGCGGAATGGCATACGCGGACGGCTCAAACCCGTCTGCCCGAAAGGGCGTAGGGGTTCGACTCCCCTTCTCGGCACAAAGATCCGGCCGGTCCAATGGACCGGCCGGATCTTGGCGTTCGAGGTCAAGCTGAGATTTCGTAGATCCGTACCGAGTTGGTGTGGCCGCCCCATTGGGCCGGATTTCCGGCCACGATGACAATCAGGTCTCCGGCCTCCACCCAGCCGGTTCCGATCAACGCCTCATGGACGGACTCCACCATGCTGTCAGTGGTGGTGTACTCCGGCGTGACGTAGGACTGAACCCCCCAACACAGAGTCAGCTCCTGGGCTGTGCGCGGCTTGGGAGTGAACGCAATCAGCGGAATCTCGCAGCGGAGCCGAGCCAGCCGCTTCGGCGTGTCGCCGGAGATGGTGAAGGCCGCAAGATACTTGGCACCGATCCGCTCAGCCATGTCCACGGCCGACTTGGCCACGATGCCGCTCTGCGTGTGCGGGTCCCAGGCGATCTTGCGGATCCCCTCCAGGCCCTGCTCTTCGGTGTAGTTGATGATGCGAGACATCACGTTGACGGCCTCGACCGGGTACTGACCCATGGCCGTCTCACCCGACAGCATCACGGCGTCAGCCCCGTCGAGGACGGCGTTGGCGACGTCCGAGGTCTCCGCGCGGGTGGGCTGCGGGTTGGAGATCATCGACTCCAGCATCTGGGTGGCCACGATGACCGGCTTGGCCCACTTTCGGGCGCCCTCGATGATCTTCTTCTGAACGGAGGGGACTTGCTCGGGGGGCAACTCGACGCCGAGGTCACCGCGCGCGACCATGATGGCGTCGAAGGTGTCGATGATCTCTTGCAGGTTCTCCACAGCCTGCGGCTTCTCGATCTTGGCGATCACCGGAACGTGGCGATCTTCCTGATCCATGACCTCGCGCACCCGGTCGTAGTCAGAGGCGCTACGGACGAAGGACAAGGCAACCATGTCGACGCCGTGGCGCAGCGCCCAACGCAGGTCAAGCTCGTCCTTCTCGCTGAGCGCGGGCACGCTGACTGCCACGCCGGGAAGATTGATCCCCTTGTTGTTGCTCACCTTGCCGCCGACGACCACCTCGGTGATCACCTCGGTCTCAGTCACCTCGACGGCACGCAGGGCGATCCGGCCATCATCGACGAGCACCTGATCGCCCGGACGGACGTCTTGGGTGAGGGTCTTCAACGTTGTCCCGACCCGCTCGGACGTGCCGAGCACGGTCTCGGTGGTGATGATGAATCTCTGGCCCGGCACGAGGATCGCCGAGTCGTTCTCGAACTTCCCCAACCGGATCTTGGGACCCTGCAGGTCGGCGAAGACACCCACCGGGCGGCCAGCCGCATGGGCGGCATCTCGGACGAGGTTCAGGCGTCGCATGTGCTCCACATGATCCCCGTGACTCATGTTCAAGCGGGCGACGTTCATGCCCGCGTTGACTAGTTCGATCACCTTCTCCAACGTGTCGCAGGAGGGACCCATGGTACAAACGATCTTTGCTCTACGCACAAGCAAAACCCTAGCGGAGCCTGACTCCACTTGGCGCCTCCGCGGGCAAAAGGGTCACCAACCGCGGACAATCTCCAAGGCGTCGGCCAGGTCAGCGGAGTATTCAGACATGAACTCCACCGACTGACCTGTGGTTGGGTGGTCAAAGCCGAGCCGGTGGGCATGCAACCACTGGCGCTCCAGACCCAGACGCGCGGCGATCACCGGGTCACCTCCGTACGTCGGATCTCCGACGCACGGATGACCGATGGCCTGCATGTGCACCCGGATCTGGTGAGTGCGGCCGGTCTCCAGATGCACCTCCAGCAGGGTCACCGCGCGGAACGCCTCGAGGGTGGCGTAATGAGTGACGCTGTGCCGCCCCCCAGCCATCACCGCCATCCGATAGTCCGCATTGGGGTGTCGCCCGATCGGAGCCTCGATGGTGCCTTCATGCGGGTCGGGGAACCCTTGCACCAACGTGTGGTAGACCTTCTCCACCGTTCGGGCTTTGAAGGCTCGCTTGAGCACGGTGTAAGCGCGCTCACTTTTGGCAACAACCATCAGCCCTGACGTGCCGACGTCGAGGCGCTGCACGATGCCTTGGCGTTCCGGCGCCCCGGACGTGGAGATCCTGAAGCCGGCGCCGGCCAGGTGCTCGACGACCGAGGGCCCCTCCCAGCCAAGACTCGGGTGGGCGGCAACCCCGGCAGGCTTGTCCACCACCACGATGTCGGCATCGTCGTGGACGATCCGCATCCCTCCTACCTCGCGGGTCACCACCGTGACGGTGCGTGGTGCTGGGAGGTCGATCTCCAGCATCGCCCCGGCTCGGACGCGGGCCGACTTGGCCACTGGCACGCCGTCCAGGAGCACCGACCCCGCCCCGATCAGTTCTTCGATCCGGCTGCGACTGAGTCCGGTCATCCGCGACGCCGCGACGTCGACACGATCTCCGTCCAGCCCATCTGGCACGAGATGAATGCTCACTCGGACGCCGTCTTCGACGGGGTGGTCGCTTCGACGGGAGTACCGGCCAGCGTGACCTGCGTGACCAGGCTGATCCAGATCACCCCGATGGCCGCGAAGGTGATCCAGATGTCGGCCACGTTGAAGATGGCGAAGAAGGGAACGTTGAGGAAGTCGATCACGTGCCCCCTGAAGATGCCTGGCTCTCGGGTGAGTCGGTCGAACAGGTTGCCCGACACCCCAGCCAGCAGCAACCCGGTGGTCACCGCCCAGCCTGGGTGCCGAGCCCGGGGTGCCATCCACAGCAACAAGAAGAGGACGGCCGCGATGGCCAAGGCGGTCAGGGCCACGGTGAGGTTCTCGCCCATGCTGAAGGCTGCACCCGGGTTGCGGATCAAGTGCAAGCTGAGCAGCCCGGGGATGACGGTGATCGGCCGGGCCGGATCAAGCGCGAGGAGAGCCCAGGTCTTGGTCGCCAGGTCGGCGGCGAACCCCAACCCCCCGATGCCCAGGCTGGTCGCAATGGCCACCGCCGGAGGCAGGACCCGGTGCTGAGACGTGGCGGGACCAGTTATCGGCGTTCCTCACGCAGTTTGCACGTCATGCACATCGTGGCCCGGGGAAGACCTGCAAGCGGTCCTTGCCGATCGGCCGACCACAGGACTCGCACACGCCGTAGTCTCCCGACTCGAACATGCGGAACGCCAGTTGCGCCTGCTCCAGCATCTCCCGAGCGTTCTGGGCCAGCGACATCTCTTGGTCCCGCTCGAAGTTGGACGAGCCCACATCGGCAGGATCACGCCCAGCGCCGTCGGAACCATCGGCGAACAGATCCTGGAGGCCCGCTTCGGCAACTCCGATGGCGCGTTCCATACGCGCGATCTCAGCCTGCAGTTCGACCCGGATCTCCTCAACCTCTTCTTCGGTCCAGGGATCCTCACCTTCGGCAACCCGGAACTGGGCGGCTTTCGTGGGGGCACTCTTGCGGGCCGCGGACATCGCACCGGCTCCTTCGTCATGGGGTTCTAGAGCGCAGACCATACCACCGAAGCCGCCCCGCGGGAATGACCGAACGCGAGTTTTTCCAGGGAAGCGGAAAGCCCGGGAACACCCTTGGTGATCCCGGGCTTGCCGACGGTTGCGGACGTCAGTTCTGGTCACCCAGCAAGGCGTCCAATCGCGGCGTGGCGGACTGGGTCGCGGGCTCGTCGAGGATCGAAGGGACGTCGTCGGGCTCGACCACACCGCTCTCCAACACCTCGATCTGCCGACGCAGGTGCCCGGTGAGGTTCTCCCGGAAGCGACCCTCAAACGAACGCAGGTGGTCGACCCGGCCGCGCAGGTGATCGCGCTCCGACTCCAGTTGTGAGAACAACTCGTGGCGGCGGGCATCGGCTTCGCCGTTGACGGCATCCGCGCGGGCCTGCGCCTCGCCGGTCACTCGTTCGGAGGTGACCCTGGCCTCGGACTCGATCCGCTCTGCCCGCGTCCGTGCGTCGGTCAAAGCCTCATGGGCCTTGCGATTGGCCTCATCGACGGCCGCCTGAGCCGCCGCCTGGGCAGCCTGCACCGCGCTGTCCGCTTCTTCCTTGGCTTCACCCACCAGGCGCTCGGCCTGCTCGGTGGCCATCTGAAGCAGCTTCGTCACCGCCGGCGCAGCGTCGGCCGCGGCCGTGACCACGATGTGCTCGACGTGGCCGGACTGAGCGGCCTGCACAGCGGCCGCCGACTGCTCGGCGCCCTCCAACCGACCATGCAACGCAGCGACCTCAGCCTCACGGTCCGAGACGGCCTGACGAGCCTGGTCGAGCTCTCCGCGCAGTCGATCCAGCTCAGCGCCGAGGTTCGGGTCATGGCTGGCCAGTTGGGCGCGCAAAACCTCCAGTTCGCCGCGAGCTTGGTCCAGTTCGCCGCGCGCCCGATCGAGTTCGCCGCGAAGTTGGCCCAGCTCCTGGTTCCGGCCTTCGAGTTCTCCGCGTAGGCGATCGATCTCGCCCTGGGCCTCGCCGTTGCTTCCCTCGAGCTGAGCCCGAAGCTCGGCCAGTTCGGCCTCACGCGCCTGGATCTGCTCGCGCAACCCCTCCGCCGCGGCCTGACTGCTTGCCAGCTCGTCACGCAGCGCGGACGAGTCCTGATCGTCACCCGATCCCGACACGAAGCTGCCGGTCGGCTCCGAGTTGGCCAGGGAGTCGAGCTGCTTCTTCAGCGCGTCGTTCTCCTCGGTCATCTGGGAAAGCGTGGCCTCCACCTTGTCGACGAAGTTGTCTACATCAACAGGTTCATAGCCGTTACGCCGGGCCAGATGAAATCGGGTCTGACGGACCTGCTCCAAGGTCAGGGTCATCGGTTCACCTCACGTGATCTTTGGTAGGCACTGGATGCCTCGGATTCTGGCTTCAGGAGCCGCTGGAAACAGGCCATCAGCAACGTCGCCAGCGCTCGCTCAGGCTATCGCCTGACGCAGACGTTCACAAAGGCACTGGTTGAGACTATGGGACTCAGACGAAGACGGCCCCGACCAGGTTGCGCAGGAACGAGACCCCCAGGTAGAGGACGAGAAACCCCAAGTCGAGCGCAATGCCCCCGAGTCGCACGGGCGGGATCAGCCGCCGCATGAGCTTCAGCGGCGGGTCGGTGAGCGTGTACACGAACTCCGCCAACACCAGCATAATCCCCCGGGGCTGCCAGCCGCGGACGAACAGCGGCACGAAGGACAGGATTGCCCGGGCCGTGAGGACGGCCAAGTACACGGACAGGACCATCGTGAGCACGTCACCGATCAGTCGCACGGAACTCCCTTGCTAGTCAGCTCTGATTGAAGAAGCCACCCGCAATGCGCTCCTTGTCCTCCGCCGTCACGTTGACGTTGTTGGGCGACAGCAGGAACACCTTGCTGGTGATGCGCTCAATCCTGCCATGCAGACCAAATATCAACCCGGCCGAGAAGTCGACCAGACGCTTGGCGTCAGAGTCCTCCATGTCACTGAGATTCATGATCACGGGGACACCGTCGCGAAAGTTCTCACCGATCGTGCGGGCCTCGTTGTACGTACGAGGATGCACGGTCACGATCCGGTTGATGTCAGCCGTCCTCGGGCCCGATGGCTGCGCCACGGCATGCGTGCCCCGACGGCTCTCCAACTCGGTGACGGTGGCGGCCGCGGACGCGGGTACCGGTTCAGGTCGCGGCTCGGAGGCACGTGCGACCTGTTGAGTCTCGTCCTCGGCGCCCAGCTCAGCCCCGGGATAGGTACCATCCGAGACCAGCCCCAGCCAGACGGCTGCCTTCTTCAGTCGATCGGCCATCGCCCAATCCTCCACTCATGATTCACCAACGAGCGTAACCGCGGAAGCCGGTGTGCGCTGACAGGCTCACCGGGACACGCGGGCAGGCAGCCAGATGCAGCCGGCCTGACGCCCTGCGCGAGTCCCGTCACGCCGATAAGAGTGCAGCGACCCAGTCGTCCGAGTACAGCCGTCGACGCGCAGCGACCCCACGCCCAGATCACGGAGTTGTCGGTCGACCCCAGCGCCCAGGTCAAGCGCCGGAGTCCCCCAGCTCGTGGTTGACCGGGCACCCGGCACGAGGGCACCAATCTCCTCAGCCATCGCCTCGGGTACCTCATAACAGGAGCCACAGATGTGCGGGCCGATCCAGCCCCGAATGGACACTGCCCCGATGCTCCGCATCGCCTCGACCGTCCGCGACAGCACCCCGGTGGCCAGGCCGCGGCGCCCGGCGTGGGCGGCGCCAATCACACCGGCTGCCGAATCGGCGAGCAACACCGGCACGCAGTCGGCGACTCGGATGGTCAGGGCGATGCTCTGCGCCGTGGTCACCATGGCATCCGCCTCGATCTCGGCGGCGGTGTCGACGTTGTCATGATTGATCGCCAGAACGCGGTCGCCATGCACCTGTCGAACCACCGCAAGGCGGACCTGCAAGGCCCGCTCCAGGATCGTGATGCCCGCGGGTCGACCTCCGGCACCGTGCTGACCGCCGAGACTGAGTGGCTCGCCTCCGCTCCCGATGGCATCGGAAAATGCGACCCCGACGCCATCAGCGCCGGGGTCGTTGCGGTAGTGGAACACCGACGACTACTTCAAGAAGTCGGGGACGTCCAGGTCGTCATCGGGATCGAAGGCCGCTGGAGCCGGACGGCGGAAGGCCTGTGGGGCCGGATCCGGAGCCCGAACCGGCTCAACCGGCTTCGGCTCGGGAGCCGGAGCCGGAGCTGGGGTCGTGGGCCGGGCCGGCGCGGCGGGCCGTTGCTGCTGGCGCAGATCCGGCTGGCGAGGGGTCCCTGGTTGGCGACGTGGCGGCTGACCGCCATCGAAGCCCGCCGCAATCACCGTGACCCGGACCTCATCGCCCAGCGCGTCGTCGATGACAGTACCGAAGATGATGTTGGCATCTTCATGCGCTGCCGCCTCGATCAGATTGGCGGCCGAGGAGACCTCGAACAGGCCCAGGTCGGAGCCACCCGCGATGGAGAGGAGCACGCCGTGCGCCCCATCGATGCTGGCCTCCAGCAAGGGGGAGGACACAGCCATCTCAGCTGCCGCCCGAGCGCGATCTTCCCCACGGGCCGAACCGATGCCCATCAAGGCCGAACCGGCGTTCGACATCACAGCCTTGACATCGGCGAAGTCCAGGTTAATCAAACCCGGCGTGGTAATCAGATCGGTGATTCCCGAAACTCCCTGCATCAGCACCTGATCGGCCTGCTTGAAAGCATCAAGGATGGCCACGTTGTGATCGGTCATCTCCAGCAGTTTGTCGTTCGGGATGACAATGAGGGTGTCTACTTCGTCGCGCAGCGAGCTGATGCCGTCGTCAGCCTGGTTAGCGCGGCGACGTCCCTCGAAGCTGAACGGCCGGGTAACCACACCGATGGTCAGGGCACCCAGCGAGCGCGCGATGCGAGCAACCACGGGGGCCCCACCGGTACCGGTGCCGCCACCCTCGCCAGCGGTGACGAAGACCATGTCGGCGCCCTTGAGCACTTCTTCGATCTCGTCAGCGTGGTCATTGGCGGCCTGCCGGCCCTTGTCGGGGTCAGCTCCGGCGCCGAGGCCCCGGGTGAGATCCCGTCCGATATCGAGTTTGACGTCCGCGTCGCTCATCAACAACGCCTGCGCGTCGGTGTTCACGGCGATGAACTCGACCCCGCGAAGTCCGGCTTCAATCATCCGGTTCACGGCGTTCACACCGCCTCCGCCGACGCCGACGACCTTGATCACGGCCAAGTAGTTCTGGGATGCACTGCCCACGAAAAAATCCACCCTCTGCTGAGCGATTGCGTTAGCGAAGCCGAATCTCAAGTTGCAGTCAAGACCGGGGAAAGGCAACTCAACCGACGTCGAAGTTCAGGCTACGGTCAGGGCAATTCGATGTCCAAGCGACGTGCCCCAGGCGGCGCGTCCCTCAAGTAATACTTCAGGGTTGGTGCGCCGTCAGCGCGTGGTCGGGTGAGACGGGGAGGAGACGTCGTAGACCCGGGCGCTGACCGACTTCATCAGTGCGGTCACGATCTGCACTTTGAGCGGAGTTTGCTCGACGCTGCCCCAGACGAGTTCGGTCCCGTCGTCCAGATCCAGCACGATGGTGTCCGGGGTGTTGGCCGCCACCGACGCCAACTGCTTATGCAGATCGGGCGGCAGTGCTTCCAGGACAGAGGCCAGATTCGCCAGCACCCGGGCATCCCCACTGGGCACTTTGGCCAAGGTCAATCCCTTGGGCCGCTCCTGGACCGACTGGAAGATGACTCCGGACGCGTCGACGATCTGGTAGCCGGACGCCACCGCAAGGACGAACTGCCCACGGCGTTCCGTGACGTCGATGGTGATCGCGTCCGGCCAGGTCCTGGCAACGCGAACCCGAGCCACCGGGGCCAAGCCGGAGACCCGCTGTGCGACCAATCCCGGATCGACCCAGATCAATGGCTGCCCCAGCGGCACGGCGGCGATCTCCCTGACCTGCTGCGGATCGAGGACCTTGGCTCCGGTGACGGTGACGGTTCGCACGGCGAGTGCCGAGGAACCTGCCACGAGCCAGAAGAGCCCCCCGCCGAGCAGCAGAGCAGCCGCAGCCACGGAGGCGATGATCAGTCGGCGGCCACGCGAGAACCGGCGCCGCTGAGCGAACTGCGGTGTTGCGTCGCGGACCGTGGACTGCCGGGTCGTCATGGGCCGCCCAACCGGGCTGCCACGAGCGGCCCCATGCCGGTGACGTCGCCTGCCCCGACGGTCAGCAGCAAATCACCCGGTCGCACGAGGTTGGCGATGTGCAGCGGCGCACTGGCCTGGTCGGGGAGCCAGCTGACGTGCTCAGCTCCCAGCCGCGCTGCCGCAGCTCTGGAAACCAGCTCCGGTGACCCCGGCGATGGGATCCTCCCGAGCCGGATAGATGTCCAACACGATGACCTCCTCGGCGAGGGCCAAGGCAGCACCGAAGTCGTCGGCGAAGTCACGGGTGCGGCTGAACAGATGCGGTTGAAAGCACACCACCAAGCGCCCGCCCGCAGCCAGCGGCCGGGCCGCGGTGAGCAGCGCTGTCACCTCGGTCGGGTGATGCGCGTAGTCGTCGAAGATTCGAACCCCGCCGACCTCGGCCACGAACTGGAACCGCCGATGGGTGCCGACGAAAGGTCCCCGCGGCCGCCCGCAGGGTGGCCGCCGGGACTAACGCTTGGCCGACGGCCTGCGCGGCAACCGCATTGTGCAGGTTGTAACGTCCGGGAACCTTGAGCGCCAGAAGTCCGGTCTGATCTCCCGAGGTGAGGACGGCGCTCGCCGTGGCGCCCTCGAAGGCGAGGTGGCTCAACCGCAGATCAGCCTGATCGGACTCACCGAACGTGACCACCCGCTTGCCTGCCGCGCGCACCCGCTCGGCGAGCGCCCGGGTGCCGGGGTCATCGGCGCTGAGCACCACGACCTCGACGGCGGGAGCGGTGGCCAGGGCCAGGAAGCCTTCCGCATAGTGCTCAGCGGTTCCCCAGTTGTCCAGGTGATCGGCCTCGATGTTGGTCACCACCACGATCCGCGCCGGATATTGCAGGAAGGAGCCGTCGCTCTCGTCCGCCTCGATCACGAAGGCCTCCCCGGAGCCGACCCGGAAACTCAGCCCAGAACTGGCCAGCGGGGATCCGATCACGTAGGACGGGTCCAGCCCACACGTGGTGAGCAGCTCAGCCGTCATACCGGTGGTCGTGGTCTTGCCATGGGTGCCGGTGATCGCGACCCCGACCCGGCCCAGCATGAGCGAACCCAGGGCAGCGCTTCGATGCCAGACTCGCAGACCGCGGCGTCGGGCCTCGGCCAGTTCGGGGTTGGTTTCCCGAATCGCCGACGACACCACCACCGTGCTCGCCGCGCCGAGATTGGCCGGGTCGTGGCCAACCGTGGTGACGATCCCCCGGCGGCCAAGCCCGCGCAGCGTCTCGGAGTCGCTCTGGTCGCTACCGCTGACCTGTACCCCCAACTCGGCGAACGCTGCCGCTATGCCGCTCATTCCCGCACCGCCGATGGCGATGAAGTGGACCGCCCCCAACTCGTCGGGGGATACCAGCTCGACAGGTTCGATCAAGGGCATGTCAGACCCTTTCCCGGGCGACGCCCAGCACCTGGCGGGCCAGCTCACCGGCGGCGTCAGCGGGAACCAGATTCCGCGTCGCCGCGCTCATCGCGGCCAGCCGAGGCGCGTCGTTGAGTAGCGGGAGCGCTTCGCTCAGCAGCCGGTCCGCCGTCAGCTCGGCATCGGCGACCAAGACGCCGGCGCCGCCGTCGATCAGGAAGTCGGCGTTTCGCGCCTGCTCACCGTTGCCGTGGGGAAGCGGTACGAAGATCATCGGCAGCCCGACCGTCGCGGTCTCCATGACTGTTCCGGCGCCGGAGCGTCCCAGCATCAGATCGGCCGCGGCGTAGGCGTCCTCCATCCGGTCCACGTAGGCGACCGGCACATAGCGCGCCCCGGTCACGGGGTCGGTCACGGGTTGATGGTCGGTGAAGTTGCGGGGGCCGAGGACGTGTAGCACCTGAATCCCCGCCGCCAGGAGCCGATCCCGGGCCGCCTCGGTGGCCTGGTTGATGCTACGAGCACCCTGAGATCCGCCGCTGACCAGCAGGGTCGGCATGTCTGGGGCCAGGCCGAACAAGGATTGCGCCGCCCCTCGAGCTTCCGATCGGGCCAGCCCGGCGACACCTTTGCGCACTGGAAGTCCGAGATAGCTCGCTCCCGGCAGGGGCGTGGCAGGGAAGGAGACGGCAACCACCGAGGCGAAGCGGGCAGCCACCTTGTTGGCCAGGCCCGGGATCGCGTTCTGCTCGTGGATGACCACGGGGATCCGCATGGTGGCGGCCGCGAGGTAGACAGGCAGCGAGACATACCCGCCGAACCCGACAGCAACCTGGGCGCCACAGTCGCGAAGGATCCGCCGAGCCTGCCGCACCGAGCCGGCCAGTCGGGCTGGGACGGCGAGCAACTCCAGGGTCAGCTTCCGGGGCAGCGGCACCGGCGGAATCATCTCCAGGGTGAGGCCGGCCGCCGGAATCACTCGACTCTCCAGACCCTTGGGCGTGCCGACGCAGATGATCCGTCCAGTCGGGTCGAGAGCCTTGATCCGTTCAGCGGTCGCGATCAACGGGGAGGTGTGCCCCGCGGTACCGCCACCGGCCAGGACAACCGTGATCCCCTTCGGCGTCTTCGACACCACGTGCTCCTCCTCTAGACCCGGCGGCCTTCGACGACGGTGGTCACGGCGGGCTTCGCCGTCCGTCTCTTGCGCTCCGCCTGGCGGCGCGCCAGCGGCTCGTGACTGGCGCAGGCCAGCAGCATTCCCAGAGCGGCCATGTTCGCCATCAGAGCCGACCCACCATAGGACAGCAACGGTAGCGGCACCCCGAGGACCGGGATCATCCGGAGCACCACCATGACGTTGACCAGCGCTTGGATCATGAACCAACAGGTCAGGCCCGCCGCCAGGTAGCGGAAGAAGCGCAGATCGGAGCGAAGCGCGATCCGCAGGCCGGCGTAACCGAGAATCATGAAGAGCCCGAGCACGATCAGGGTGCCGACCAGTCCCAGTTCTTCACCGATGATGGCGAGCACATAGTCGGTATGGGCCTCGACCAGCATGCCCCACTTCTGTCGGCTCGCCCCAGGCCCAACCCCCACCAACCGCCGGAGGCGAGCGCGAAGATCCCCGTTGCGGCTGCAGGTTGACGCCCATCGGGTCAAGGGTTCGGATTGAGGAAGCCGAGAATCCGGCTCATCCGGTGGCCGGAGGTGGCGACGAGACCGAGAACACCGATCCCGACCACCAAACCGATCGAACCCAGAACCCGCCAGGACGCCCCGACGTACCACAACATCGCGACCACGATCGCGCCCATGATCATGCCCGTGCCCAGATCGTGCTGAAGCACCACGAGGGCGATCATCAGGCGGCAACCAGGATGAAGGGGACCAGCAGGTGCTTGGGCTGATCGAGCAGCTTGTGCTTGCGGGCCAGAAGATCGGCCCCCCAGACGATCAGCATCAGTTTGGCCAGCTCGGAGGGCTGCACGCGGAATAGAGAGGTGCCGAACTGAACCCAGTTTCGGTTTCCCTTGATCTCGAAACCGAGGGGCGTGTAGGTGAGGAGCTGGAGCACGAACGCGAGCGCCAACCCACCCCAGCCCAGCAGTTTCAACCGCCTCGGGCTGCTCCGGGCCAGCCACCAGGCGCCGACCCCGCCGATCAGCAGGAAGATGATCTGGCGCTTCACAAAGTAGTAGGCATCCCCGAACTGGACGTGCGCGAACACGCTGGAGGCCGAGAGCACCATCATCATGCCCAGGCCAGGCAGCAGGACAGCGGGGACCAGCACCAAGTAGAAGCTGGCCCGCGGGCGCGCCAACCAGTCGGTGATCACGTGAAAGCGGCGTCGCCCAACTGGGAGGTCAGTCTGACGATCCGCTGCCCGTGGGGTGTCGAGGATCGCCACCTGCCACTCCCCTCCTAGCCCCGGTGCTGCAACGCCGACACCGCCGCGGCGAAGGCGTTACCCCGGGCGTCATAGCCGCTGTACATGTCCTTGCTCGCGCAGCCGGGGGCCAAGAGGACCACGTCGCCGGGACGAGCCAGTTCGTGGGCCGCCGCCACCGCCTGCGCCATGGCATCAGTTTCGGTGCTGTCGATCACGATCACCGGGATCTGCGGCGCGTGTCGGGCAAGAGCGCCCGCGATCACGTGTCGGTCGACGCCGAGCAGCACCGCGCCCTGCAGCTTGGGGGCGTAGGTCAGGACCAACTCGTCGAAGGTGGTTCCTTTGGCCTGCCCACCGGCCAGCCAGACCACCCGGTCGAAGGCCCGCAGCGACGAGGCCGCGGCATGCGGATTCGTCGCCTTGGAGTCGTCCACGAAGCGGACGCCGTCCACCTCCGCGATGGTCTGGATCCGATGATCACCGATCCGCAGGTCACGCAGACCCTGGGAGACGGCGGCCGCGGGAACCCCGAAGGAGCGGGCCAGGGCCGCGGCGGCCAGGGCGTTCTCGACATTGTGCGGCGCGAAAGGCACGACATCGGACAGCTTGGCCAGCTCCAGGGCTGAGTCGCGGCGCTGCGGCACAAAGGCGCGGTCCACCAGCAGGTCATCGACCACGCCGAGCATCGACACACTGGGGATACCCAGGGTGAACCCGATCGCCCGCGCCCCTTCACTCACCTCCGCTTCCTCGACCATCGACTCGGTTCTCGGATCGGCGACGTTGTAGATGCAGCTGTGCGTGACTCGCTGGTAGATCCGCGCCTTGTCTGCTGCGTAGGCGTCCATGGAGGAACTGATCCCCGGCCAGTCGTCCAGGTCGGCGTACCACTCCTGATGATCCGGCTGCAGGTTGAGCACGGCTGCGGAGTGGAGGCTGAGCGAGTTGGCCCAGTGCAGTTGGAAACTGGAGAGCTCGACCGCCAGCACGTCGTAGGTCTTCTCGTCCAACACCGCCTCGACGATCGGACGACCGACATTTCCCACCGCGCTGGTGCTCAGGCCGGCCGCGGTGAGAATCGACTCGAGCATGTTCACCGTCGTGGTCTTGCCGTTGGTGCCGGTGACCGCCAGCCACGGCACCACGCGGTCGGGCTGCATCATCCGCCAGGCAAGCTCCACTTCACCCCAGATCGGGACGTTACGCGTCCTCGCCTGACGCAGCAGCGGGGCGGTCGGAGGCCAGCCGGGAGAGGTGACCACCAGATCAGCGTCCTCAGGCAGCGTGGTCGTGGCCCCCGGGCCAAGCCGGACGCTGACGTCCAAAAGCTCCAAGAGCGTGGCCCGATCCAGGTTGGCGGCTGAGGCGGACTCGTCCAACACCGTGACCCGAGCACCCAGTGAGAGCAACCCGTCTGCGGCGGCAAAGCCCGAGGTGCCCAGTCCAGCCACCACCACATGGGCGCGGGCCCAATCCGAGAGCCGGTTGGCGGCGCTGATCCACGACGTCACTGGCCGACCAACCACTCGCCGTAGAAGGCCCCCAGCCCCATCGCCACGAAGAGCCCGCAGATGATCCAGAACCTGATCACGATGGTCACCTCGGCCCATCCGAGAAGTTCGAAGTGGTGCTGCAGCGGGGCCATCTTGAACAGGCGCCTGCCCTTGGTCAGCTTGAAGAAACCGACCTGCAACACCACCGAGGACGTGATCACCACGAACAGGCCTGCCACGACCACCATCAGGAGTTCCGTCCGGGTCAGGATCGACAACGCCGCCAAGGCACCCCCCAGGGACAGGGAACCGGTGTCCCCCATGAAGATCTTCGCCGGGCTGGCGTTCCACCAGAGGAAGCCGAAGCAGGCCCCGGCCAAGGCCAGCGATACCGCCGCCAGATCGTAGGGGTCCCGGACTTCGTAGCACTGTGGTCCGGCGGTCGACAGAGCTCCGCACGACTGCTTGAACTGCCAGATGTTGACCACCGCGTAGGCGGCAAACACCATCGCTGCGGCACCGGTGGCCAAGCCGTCCAGGCCATCGGTCAGGTTCGCGGCATTGGACCACGCCGCAATGATCAGCACGATCCAGAGCACCGCCACGACCAGAGGGAGGGTGAGCCAGGGAATGTCACGCAGGAAGGAGATCGCCATGCTGGCCGGGGTCAGGCCGCGCTCGTTAGGGAATTGGAAGGCCAGCAGCGCGAAGGACACCGCGACGCCTGCCTGCCCGATCAGCTTGGCCCGGCTGTCCAAGCCCAGCGAGCGTGCCTTGGAGATCTTGATCCAGTCGTCGACGAAGCCGACCAGACCCATCCCGGTGAAAAGATAGAGGACCAACAGGCCCGACGCGGTGGGCGGCGTCCAGGTGAGCAGGTGCCCCAGCGCGTAGGCGAGCACCACGCTGCCGATGATCACGATTCCACCCATGGTCGGGGTGCCCCGCTTGGTGTGATGCGAGGTCGGGCCGTCATCGCGAATGAACTGGCCATAGCCACGCCGCACCAGGAGCGCAATCGCGAAGCGCGTCCCCAGGAGCGTGCCCAGCATGCCCAGCCCCCCCGCCAACAGGATGCTTCTCACGCGCGTTCCCCCCTCTTTTGGTGCAGCGTCCACGAGCCTTTGCGCAACAGTGTCCAGCGCCACGCCGCGCGACGCCTTGATCAACACCACATCGCCGGCCACCAGGTGGGCGTAGCTGCGGGCAAAGGCCTCTTCCTTGTCAGCGACCTCCTCCGCAGGCGTCCCGCCTGATCGCGCTCCCTCGGCGATCTGGGCGGCGTGTTGGCCAATCGCCAGCACTAGGTCGTAGCCCAGGTCGGCGGCGGCCCGCCCCAGGCTGACGTGCGCCTCCGGCGCGGACTCCCCCAGTTCGAGCATGTCACCGAGCAGCGCCAGCACCCGTCCGCCCGGTCGACGCAGGCCCGCGCTGGCAGCCAAGGCGGCGCGCATGGAATCAGGATTGGCGTTGTAGGAGTCGTTCACCACGACGATCCCGTCGGGCCGCTCGGTCACCTCCATCCGCCAACGTGAGCGAGCTTCGGCACCCGATAACGCGGAGGCGACCATCGCGATCTCCATCCCCGCGGCCAAGCCCACCGCTGCCGCGGCCAGCGCGTTGGACAATTGAAAGGAGCCTGGCACCCGCAGCGTCACCGGCGCGGAACCAGAACTCGCGCCTTCGGCTCGAAGCTCGAAGCTGTAGCGCTGCAGGTGGTCGGGGTTCGGCTGCTCGGCCCACACCCGCAGGTCACCGAACTCAGGCTCGTGGGTCGGGGCGAAGGAAGCGATCCGAGCGCTGGTGCGGGTTGCCATCGCACGCACCAGGGGGTCGGCGGCATTCAGCACGGCCCAGCCGCCAGGTACGACAGCCTCGACCAGTTCACCCTTGGCCAGGGCGGTCGCCGCGAGGGAGCCGAATTCCCCCGCGTGTGCGTGCCCCACGTTCAGCACAACTCCGACGTCGGGGGGCACGACCTGGCACAGCCAGGCAATATGTCCAAGACCTCGCGCTCCCATCTCGGCCACGAGATAACGGGTCTCCGCCTCGACCCGACAGGCGGTCAGCGGAACCCCGATCTCGTTGTTGAAGGAACCGGGAGGGCTGATCGTGGGGCCACTGGCTTCGAGAACCTGGGCGATCAGATCCTTGGTGCTGGTCTTGCCCGAGGAACCGGTGATCCCCACGCAGACCAGACCGTCCCGCTTGGCCTCGGCAACCAGTCCGCGGGCCAGTCGGGACAGCGCTGCTTGGCCGTCTTCCACCAGCAGGTGAGCCAGATCGGCCGTCGAGGGCTGCAGGCACAAGGCGGCCACGGCCCCCGCTTCGGCCGCGGCGCCCAAGAAGTCGTGCCCGTCAGCGCGTTCCCCCGGCAGGGCCACGTAGATGCTCCCCGGACGACAGGCCCGCGAGTCATTGGTCACGATGGGTCCGGCGGCCAGGGTTGCCCGGTCGCCCTCGAGCAAACGGGCCCCGGCCAACGCCGCCACCTCAGCGACAGTACGCTCACGCATCGGCGGCTCTCCTCCTGGTCAGCTCGGCCCATTCTGTCCGGGCCACGTCCACATCGTCGAACGGGGTGATCACTCCGTTGGCCTCCTGACCCCATTCGTGACCTTTGCCAAGAATGGCGATCCAGGTGCTGGCATCACCCCTGGCCAGCGCTAGCCTGATCGCCGAGCGGCGCTCCCCACCGTCGAGCACCTCAGCGCCTGACTCCTGGGCCGCAGACTCGGCGCCGGCCAAGGCCGCAGCCCGAATCGTCGCCGGCAGTTCGCTCCGCGGGTTGTCGTCGGTGACGATGACCAGCTCGGCCCCCCGAGCAGCGGCCTGCCCCATCGGCCGGCGCTTGATCGGATCCCGATCACCCCCACAGCCGAAGACCGCGATTCGGCGGCCCTCGGGGAGCGCGGCCAGGCAGGCGCTGATCGCCTCCGGCGTATGGGCGAAGTCCACCACCACCCGGGGCGCGTCCGCACCGAGGTCGACCCGCTGCATGCGCCCGGGAACGCTGGCCTCGGCGAAGCCACGGACTGCCTGGCCCAGATCGTAGCCAGCCGCCTCGATCATGGCTGCCGCCGTCACGGCGTTGCGCACGTTGAAGGAACCGATCATGCCCACGGTGAAGTCCACATCACCGCTCGGTGTGGCCATCACCACTCGGCTACGGCCCTCCTCGTCGGTGCGATAGTCGCGGACCCAATAGTCAGCGCTGGAGTCCGAACCGGTGGTGATCAGTCGCGCGTGGCCGTCGGCGGCGATCAGCTCGGCTAGGCGTCCCCAGGGATCGTCGGTGTACACGACCGCGACCCGCGTCCGTCCGCCCAGGAAGAGTCGGCTCTTGGCCTCAAAATAGCTGGCCTGATCTCGGTGGAAATCCAGGTGGTCCTGGCCGAGCTGGGTGAATCCGGCTACGGCGAACTCAACCCCATCGACCCGTCTGAGAGCCAGGGCATGGGAGGAGACTTCCATCCCCACAGCCGTCGCACCGGCGTCCACCATGACCGCGAGTAGTGCCTGCAGGTCGGGCGACTCCGGAGTGGTGACCGTGGTGCGAGCGCTGGGCAACGCGGTGCCCGCGACGCGGAAACCGATCGTCCCGATGGTGCCGACGACCTCGCCGACGGCCCGCAAACCCGCCTCCAGGAGGAACAGGGTGCTCGTCTTACCGTTCGTGCCAGTGATGCCGAACATCGCCAACCGACGGGCGGGGTGGCCATAGACCTGAGCGGCGATTCCAGCCATGGCTGCGCGAGGGTCCTCAACGGCCACCACCGGAACCCCCAGGTCGGCGAGGCCGACAGCGCCGTCCGGATCGGTGAGGACGGCAACGGCCCCGCGCGCCACCGCGCTGGTCGCGAACTTGGCACCATGCGTCACGGCGCCGGCCAACCCCACGTACAGATCCCCAGGTCGGACTGTCCGGGAGTCCAGGCAAACCCCGCTCACAACAGCCGTCGAATCGGACGCGACCAGGTCCGCCAACGGGATCCCGCGTCGTCCAGGCCGAGCACCCTGATGGCTGGCTTCCACAGAGCACACGCTAGCGACAACCGGTGGGAAAGTGACTCATCCGAAGAGGGGCTTCTTGACCGACTTCGTCGGCGAGAGCGGGACCCCATAACGCGGCAGCGCCAAACGGAGGATGTCGGCGTACACGGGGCGGCATGGCGCGCGAGCCTGAGCCGCTTTCGTCCTGGTCTCCACGACCACGTAGACCAGGATCTCCGGATCCTCCAACGGGCCGAAACCGATCGTGGAGGTGAAGAGCCCCTTGTAGCACTTGCACGCGGGGTCGACCCGGTAGGCCGTCCCCGTCTTGGCGGCGGTTCGATAGCCGTCGACGGTGAACACTCCGGTGACAGAGTTGGCCACGACCTGCTCCATCATCTCGGCGACCTGAGTGGCTGTCTTGGGCGATACCACCCGGCGCGGCTCGGGCCGATCGGCCGAGGTCTTGGTGCCATCCGCCGCGGTCACGGACCGGATCAGCGTGGGCCGGTTGTACACCCCGCGGTTGGCGATCGCGGCGATCGCTGCGGCCTCTTGGATCGCGGTGACACTCAGACCCATGCCGAAGGCCACCGAGTCCCTGGTGTAGTCGGGCATCGTGGCGCCCGGCAGCGAACCAGTCCCCTCGCCGGGGAGTCCGATCCCGGTGCGTTGGCCCAGGCCGAAAGACCTCAGGTACTCGACCAGCTTCTCCTTCTTCATACCTCGGGCCAGGAGCAGAGTGCCGATGTTGGAGGACTTCGCCAAGATCCCGGTGGCCGTCATATCGACCTTTCCGTGACTGAAAGCGTCCGTGATGCTGAAGTCACCGGACTTCACCGAGGGTGGCACGGTGAGAACGGTGTCCGGGGTGATCAAACCGGAGTCAAGCATCGCCGCGAAGCTCAGCACCTTCTGCACGCTGCCAGGTTCATAGGCGCTGGTGATCGCGCGGTTGCCCAGGTCCGCCGCCTTGCCCGATCCGGGATCGTTACTGTCGAAGGTCGGATAGTTGGCCATCGACAACACCTCACCGGTCTTCACCGAGAGCACCACGGCAGTGGCGGCGATGTGATTCCCAATCCGGACCTGATTGGCCAAGAGCTGTTCGGTCTGCCACTGCAGCCCCGAATCGAGGGTCAACTCGTAGCTCTTCCCATTCACGGGAGGGGTCAGCACGTAGTCGCCCAACGGGATCTTCCCGTTCGGCGAGGAGTCGTAGACCTCACGACCGTCCTTGCCCGAGAGCGACTTGTTCAGGGCAACCTCCAGCCCACCGGCCGCGGTGCCCTCCTCGTTGACGAAACCGATCACATTGGAGGCCAACGTGCCGTTGGGATAGCGCCTGGTCGGGGCGGTTTCTCGATAGAGGCCGATCAACTTGGCCGCGGTCATCTCTGAGCTGATCGACTGGAAGGTCGCCGAGGACACCTTCTTGGCCAGAATCACGTACCGGCTGTTCGGACGGGTCACCTGCGGCAGGTACGTCGCCGCCTCACCACCCAAATGCCGGGCCAGAATCTCCGAGATCAGCCCAGGAGCGACAGCGGCCTTCTGCTTGTCGTTCTCGGTCATCTTCTCGGCGAACTTGCCGTTGGTCTGGATCATCATCGGGTCCGCGATCACCCGGACGGTCGGCTCGGTGTAGGCGAGCACATCCCCGAACCGGTCGGTGATGCTCCCCCGGATCGCTGGCAGCGGACGGGACACCGTCATCTGATCGGCGGCCTTCTCCGCCTCAGCCGTGGCATCGAGGGCCTGGACCTGCAAAGCCCGCCCGGCGGCCATCGAGAACGCAATGGCGATCACCAACAGCATCATCCTCAGTCGGCGAACCGAGGGTGCCAGCGGCCAGCGCCGCACCTTGCCCCGCGGGCGACTGCCTGCGGCCTTGATCAACCGCTCGATCATCCGCGATCCTCCTCAAGCTGGCGCTTCGCCGCCTCCTCCGCAGCCTTGGCCGCAGCCTGCGCCTTGGCCTCCGCGGCCGCCTTGGCCTTTGCCTCCGCCTGGGCACGAGCTGCCAGACGCCTCTCTTCAGCCGCACGCACCCGCGCTCGCGCTTCGGCCTGGAGCTGCTCGGGCGAGCGGTACAAGACCTCCGGCAACTCAGCACCCGTCACGCGCGAAGGCTCACCGACCACCGTTCCATCGGGCAACATCAGGTACCCCGGGTAGGGATTGGGGCGAAGACCGAGCTCCGTGGCTCGAATGGCCAACTCGGTGGACGACCGCGCTTCGGTCACCTGCGCCTCCAGGTCGGCGAGCCGATAGCCCAGCTCGGTGGCCTGGCGTTGCTGGGCGCGGACCACGAAAGCCTGGTCTTGCAGGGTGGTGTTGAGCAACAGCAGACCAACCATGCCCACGACAAAGAGGAGCGCCAACGAACTGACGAAGGGCACCACGGCCACCGTCTGCTGGCGACGCGTGACGGGGCGGAGTCTGGCCCCGCCTTGACGAGAGCCCGCAGACAGGACCTGGGGTGCCTCGAGTGCCGTCATGGGGTTCCCTCATTCCGTTCGCAAACCCGGAGCCTCGCCGACGAGGCGCGCGGGTTCTCTATTCTTCGCGGGAATCGGGCCGTTCGGCCCCCCGTGTGATCAAGCGCAACTGCGCCGCGAACCTGGGCGGGACCACGGGTAATCCCCGGGGCGCGCTGTCGGTGCTCGCCTCACGCATCGAGTTCTTCACCAGCCGGTCCTCCAGCGAGTGGTAGGCGAGGACGGCAAAGCGGCCACCCGGGGCCAGTGCCGCGATCGCGGCCGGCAGCAGACCCTCCAGGGACTCCAGTTCGGCATTGACCTCGATCCGCAGCGCCTGGAACGTCCGCTTGGCCGGGTGCCCCCCGGTCTTGCGGGACGCCGCCGGGATCGCCTGGGTGAGCACCTCCACCAGCCGAGCTGAGGAGCTGAACGGCTGGTCGGCTCGTGCGGCCGCGATCCGACGAGCGATCCGCTCCGCGAACCGTTCCTCGCCGTAACGACGCAGGATCCGGGTCAGATCGGCAACCGAGTAGGTGTTGACCACGTCGGCCGCCGTCAAGTCCTGAGTGGAGTCCATCCGCATGTCCAGCGGGGCGTCGACGGAATAGGCGAAGCCACGCTCCACCCGATCGATCTGCATCGACGAGAGGCCGAGATCGGCCAGGATCGCCTGTACCCGTCGACGGCCTGCTTCGGCCAACACGTCGGCAAGCTCGTCATAACGGGCTTCGAACAGCGCCACTCGATCGCCGAATCGGGCCAATCGCTGGGCGGCCAGTTCCAATGCTGAGGGATCGCGATCGATCCCGATCAAGGAGGCACTCGGGCAGGCAGTCAGGATTGCCTCGGCGTGGCCACCTGCGCCGAGGGTGCAGTCCACATAAACCGCATCGGGGGCGGCCAACGGGACCGCCAACAGCTCGGTGATCCGGGCGCGCATCACCGGGAGGTGAGCCTGGGCTCGCGTCCCTTGCTGCTCCATCTCGACCCGCCCTGCACTCGTTCTTGCCACTGACCGGCCGGCTCGTGCCCCGTGGTTTCGCCCCGCGGAGATCACCTGGCACCAGGGAAGGTGCGCCAGGGGTTACTCAGCGGGCCGAAGCCGCACGACACGAGCCGGTACTTCCGACGACCCCTACCGGGGGTCGACCTCTTCGTCCATCTCCGCGAAGGCGGCCTCTTGAGCCTCCGCATACCGCTGCCAGTTGGCCGCGTTCCACACCTCGATGCGATTGATCGCACCGATCACGACGATCTCCCGATCCAACGACGCGTACTGCCGCAGATGCGGCGGGACGGTCAGTCGACCTTGGCTGTCCGGCTTCTCGTCCGAGGCGCCGGAGGCCAGCATTCGCTGGAAGTCCCGAACCTTCGCGACGGTTGACGAACCAGTCATCGCCTTGGCTGCCTCCGCTTCGAAGATCGCCTGGGGGTAGATGGCCAGACAGCGATCCTGCTGCCGGGTGATCACCAACCCGTCGGCGAGTTCGTCTCGGAACTTAGCCGGGAGAAAGAACCGACCCTTGTCGTCGAGTTTGGGGGTGTGAGTACCCAGGAACACGGCACTCCTCCCTTCACCCTTCTTCCTCCATTTTGCGCCACTCTACTCCACTTCCCTCCACTCTGGACGAGATCACCGCACTTTCCTGAGCGATCCCGCTCCGAGAACTCAGGCTTCGCCGGCACCCCAGCGGACTGGTCCGCCCCAGTAGGGTGGGCGCAGCGATGAACGGGAACGGCCTTGAGGAGGTCTGGTGCAGGTGGAGACCGCGGAGCACGTTCAGGAGGTCCTGGAAGTGGCCGGGCGGATCCGGGAGTCGATGGAGTCGGTGATTCAAGGCAAGCGTGAGTCGGTGGACTTGGCCATCACGGTGCTCCTCGCTCAGGGTCACCTGCTGATCGAGGACGTCCCCGGTGTCGGCAAGACGATGTTGGCGCGAGCGCTGGCACGATCGATCGAGGGCGCTGCCTCTCGGATCCAGTTCACTCCGGACCTCTTACCGAGCGACATCACGGGGTGTCGATCTTCAACTCGCACACCCGGGAGTTCGAGTTCAAGCCCGGCGGAGTTTTCGCCAACATGGTGATCGGCGATGAGATCAACCGCGCCTCACCGAAGACCCAGTCGGCCCTGTTGGAGGCGATGGAGGAGCATCAGGTCAGCGTTGACGGGACCACCCATGCTTTGCCCAGCCCGTTCATGGTGGTGGCGACCCAGAACCCGATTGAGATGGAGGGGACCTACCCACTCCCGGAGGCGCAACGCGACCGCTTCATGCTGCGGATCGACATGGGCTACCCGGCCACCGACGCGGAGGTCGCGATGCTCGACCAGCACGGTTCGACCAGCCCGCTGGAGGCGATGCGTCCAGTGACCGATACCGCCACCATAGGCCGCCTGATCAGCGCCGTCCGTGGGATCTTCGTGCACCCGGTGGTGAAGCGATACCTCGTGGCGCTGATCGATGCCACCCGGCACAACCCGGACGTCCGCTTGGGTGCATCTCCTCGAGCCACGCTGCAGTTGCTGCGCGCCGCCAAGTCGCGGGCCGCACTACAAGGTCGGCATTACGTCATCCCCGACGACATCAGCGACCTCGCCCTGTCCGCGCTCTCGCACCGGGTGCTGCTCAGCCCCGAGGCGCAATTGGCCCGTAAGTCGGTGGCGGACGTAGTCACCCAAGCCGTCTCGCGGGTTCCGATCCCCGAGCGGGTCTGATCCCATGCGAGGCCTGCCCCGCTTGTCCCATCGCGGGTTGGGTCTGCTCAGCGTGGGCGTCGGCCTGCTGATCTTAGGCGTGGCCTCCAGACAGCGCGACGTGATCTGGCCGGCAGCGTTCCTGATCCTGCTCCCGGTGAGCGCGGCCCTGGTCCTGCTGTTCTCCACCCGGAACCTGCACAGCGCTCGCACCGTGCTCCCCGACCAGGTGCAGGCAGGCGACCCCGTCGTCGTCCACCTGAACCTGGGGCACACCGGGATTGGCATCGGCGGAGTCCATGTGGTCGAGGAGCGGGCCCCGGAGTCCCTCGGCGCGACCCCTGCCTTCCTTGTCCCCTCCGGCTGGGGCCGCACCGACCTGGTCCACCGCTATGAGTTGCGGCCACCGCTGCGCGGTCGCTACCAGCTCGGCGGAGTCGCCTGGCGGAGCGCGGACGCGTTGGGATTGGCAGTCCATCGGGCCGAGCAGGGCACCCTCACTCCACTGACGGTCACTCCCCGGGTGGTCCCTTTGGGCGCTGTGCAGCACGCCTCCGGTGCCGGTCTGGCTGGTGACTCGGCCGTCCTGCGGAGCAGCCTGATCGGACCCGATGACGCGCTGATCCGTGAGTACCGACCGCGTGATGATGTCCGCCGCATCCATTGGCCCTCCACTGCCCGGATGGGAACCATGATGGTCCGCCGTGAGGAGCGCTCTTGGGACCCGAGCGCGATCATCCTGCTCGACTCGCGGGCGGTGGCGCATTCCGGCGACGGGCTCGAATCGACCTTCGAGTGGGCGGTCTCGGCCGCCGCCTCGATCGGGATTCACCTGCTCGATGCGGGTTTCGAGGTGGATCTGGTGGAGGCCGACGGACGACAACTCGAGCAGATCGGCCAGGAGACGATCCGCAAGCGGGTGCTGCTGCACCATCTGACCGACAGCTCACTGACCCAGGCAACGTCCCTGGACGGGGCCGTCGAGACGCTTCGGCGACGCACCCGCGCGCAGTTGTTGATCGCGATTCTGGGCAAACTCGCCCACGCCGACGCGATCGCGCTCGGCCAGGCACATCGGGACCGACGGCTGGGCTGGGCGGTCGTCCTGCCCGATGCCAACCAGAGCCCCGACCCGATCCTCGCCGACGTTGGGCCAGCCCGGCTGCGAGCGGACGGATGGCGGGTGACCACGGGGGCCGCCTCCGGCTCGATCCCCCAGGCGTGGGCGTCGCTGACGGCTGGAGTGCCGAGATGATCCGCAGCGACCGTCTGGGCTTGGCCGTGCTGGTGGCGATGGCCCTGGCCTGCAGCACCCTGAGCGCGCTCACCGCCGACAACTGGTTGCTGGTCGGCGGCGTCATCGGCCTGACCCTGACGGCGGTTGTCGGGATCGCCGGGCGGCGTCTCGGCCTGGCGGAGTGGACCGTCCAACTACTCCAGCTGCTAGCCGGGTTCCTCTTCACGACGGGACTGTTCGCGGTCGCCGACCTCGGGGACGACCCACTGCTCGCGCTCACCACGATCGGCTCCCAAGCCCTCGAACACATCCAAGTCAGCGCGGCACCCATGACTCCCAATGCACCTGTTCGGGTGCTGGGGGCGATCCTGATCTGGTTGCTCGGCTGGGTCGCGGAGATGGTGGTCATCTCGTTGGCCCGGCCTGCCTGGGTGCTCCCCTTCCTGCTCACGCCCTACTTGGCCGGATCGTTGGCGATCCCGAACGATCTCGACTTCCGCTCGTTCCTCCTGGTCGGACTCGGCCTGTTCTTGGTGTTGCTCGCCGACGGGCTGGCCCGGACGGCGATGCTGCGAAGCTCCGGTCTCGGCGTGCCCGGTCTGCGCCGGGCGGTGTTGGCCGGCGGGGCCGCCACCGTCCTGTTCGGGGTTGCGGGGGCCGGCGTCGCCGGAGTCATGTCCGGCGAGTCGGACGCGGGTACGTGGGAACCGTTTCGCGGGCAGGGGCCGATCCAGATGGCCGATCCCACCCTCGACCTGAGGCGCAACTTGGAGCAGCTGGACGACGTGATCGTGATCCGCTATCAGACCGACCAGCCCGGGGGTGTGCACCTGCGGATGACCACGCTGCCGGTTTTCGACGCCGGCGGCTGGCACCTGGACAGCATGCAGCTCTTCGGAGGCGCGCTACCCGCAGCCCCGGGTCTTACCGGGAGCGAGCCGCAACGCCGGACGCAGATCACGATCGACAACTTCAAGACTCAATGGCTGCCGCTGCCCTATGCACCGACCTCGTTCGAGGCCCGCGGGGACTGGCGACACGACGATCTCACGTTGGCCGTGCTGTCCGGCGGAGACGAGCGGACGAGCACGGTGGGGCTCAGCTACACCGCCACCAGCCTCGAGATCGCGCCCGACGTCGGCGACATGCTGTCGGCGCAGGTCGGCCGACCCAGGGATGGCGCCACGACCACGACCCTGCCGAGCGACCTTCCAGCCGACGTCAGCGAGCTGGCCCGGGAGGTCACCCGGGATGCCCTCTCCGCTGGGGAGAGAGCGATGGCGATCCAGGAGTACCTGCGCTCGGATCGCTTTCGGTACAGCATCGATCCGGCCCCGGGTTCTGGCTACGACGCGTTGAGCCGCTTTCTGTTCGTGGACCGAGTGGGTTATTGCGAGCAGTTCGCAGCCTCGATGGCGGTGCTGGCCCGAGCGGTCGGTATTCCCTCGCGAGTTGCCATCGGCTTCTTGCCCGGGAGCCGGGTTGGGGAAGGCTGGGAGGTATCGATCCGCGACATGCACGCCCTCCGATCCCGCGAGCACCCCCGCACCCAGTGAGGAGCCGCAGGCACCGGAAACCGGCAACGCCGGCCTGTTCGGGACCGGCCCGGCGCTGCTCGCCGTAGGGGTGCTCGGTGCCTTGCTGGCGGTGGGTGGCAGCCCGTGGCTCGTCCGGACGCTCCGGCGCCGACGGCGCTTGGGGGCTGTGGCTGCCGCGGACCGGGTCGAAGGAGCCTGGGAGGAGTTCCGAGACCTGGTTTGGGATGCTGGCTGGGAGTGGCCGACGGGGTCGGTCAGGGAGAGCGGACGTCACCTGGCCGAGCGTCTGCCGGACGGGGCGGACGCGGCGATCAAGGAACTGGCTACCTGGGTGGAACGCTCGCGCTATGCCGACTCCCTGGGGACGGTGCCAGCCCTGACCGACCAGGTCACGACGGTACGCGACGCGTTAGCCCGAACCCGACGGTCTGGGCGCGTGCCGTGGAGGGAAGTCCTCCCCCGATCGATCTGGAAGCGATTCCGCTGGAGCAGAGGGGCCTGAGCGGCCAGCCTCAGAGGCCTTCGTCCTGACGACGACGCCAACGCTCTTCCATCTTGTCCATGAACGCCTTTTCGTTGCCACCGCCGGAACTCGGCCTGGCGGGGGCGTTCAGGGTCACGTCGTCGCCACCGACGTGACGCCACGAGGTGATCGCGATCACCGTGGCGGCGAGCATCAGCAGGAAACCGACCACGCTCAGAGCCGGGTGAACCTGCATGCCACCGATCAGGCAACCGATGCCGACCAAGAAACCAACCCCGGCTACGGCAGCCCGTCGACGATGAAACCGGCGGCTGGTAGTGCCGCGCAGCGTGTTAGCCAACTTTGGGTCCTCAGCTGCTAGTGCAGCTTCCATCTGATCGAGGAGCCGTTGTTCGTCCTCCGAGAGAGCCATCTCGGGCCTCCTCTCTTTTCCCCATGCGAAACGTGGCTCCAGTGTAGGCGGCGCCACGAACAAACGGAACAGGGTCGGCCCGCGGCGGGTCACGGCCTCGACTGCCGGGTCAACGCGGCCCGTTTCACCGACTCTGGCCCATATTTGCGCACCACGGCGTCCGCGGCCCGCTCGGCCTCGCTCCACCCTCGCTCCGGGGCGTCCAGGGTGAGTTGTTGGTAGGCCCGATCCCGCTCCACCAGCCCCTCGACCCTGATCCCGACCCGACGGATTCGGGCGCGCTGCAAGCCGAGCTTGGCGTAGAGCTTCAGCGCCTGACGGTAGAGCTCATCGGTGCCGTCGGTGGGGCTGGGGATGGTCAGGGAACGGGAGATGGTGGTGAAGTCAGCGAACCGCAGGTTCAGCGTCACGGTGCGCCCGAGCACCCCGGCTTGGCGCATCCGCCAGGCAACCTTGCCGCAGACCCGGAGCAGTTCTGCGTGCACGATTCGCGGATCGTCGGTGTCCCGAGCGAAGGTTTCCTGGCAGCCCACCCCTCGCTCTCCGGACCGGGCGATCACTCGCCGACCATCCCTCCCCCAGGCCAGGTCGGCCAGCAGTGCCCCTTGGTGCGGACCCAGCGCCCGCTGTAGGGTGCCGGCGGGCAGGTAGGCAAGTTCGGCGACGGTGGTGATCCCGAGCCGATGCAGTTTCGCCGCCGTGGCTTCACCGATACCCCAGATTTTCTGCACCGCCAGCGGGTGTAGAAACTCGACCACCCGATCAGGGGTGACCTCGAGGAGACCGTCGGGCTTGGCCTGACCGGACGCCACTTTGGCGATGAACTTGGAGGGCCCGATCCCGACCGAGCAGGTGATGCCCTGCTCATCGGCAACCAGAGCGCGCAGGTACTGGCCGATCTCTGCGGGCGTCATGTTCATCGGCCCGACCGCGCCAGTGACATCGAGATAGGCCTCATCGATCGAGGCACTCTCCACCTGAGCGGTGACCGACTCGAAGATGGCCACGATGCCGGCCGAGACCTGGGCATAGGTGTCGAAATCGGGGCGGATCGCGATCACACTCGGGCACAGCCGGCGCGCCCGGGTCGAGGACATGCCGCCCTCGATCCCGAAGCCACGGGCCTCGTAGGTGGCACTGAGCACCACACCGCGCTCTGCCCCGCCGACGAACATCGGCTTGCCCCGCAGGTCGGGTCGGCGGCGCAGTTCGACGGAGGCGTAGAACGCGTCCATGTCGACGTGCATGATCACCCGCCCGGTCACGTCTCGCCTCCTTCACCATCGCGCTATTTTTTCGAATACCCGTTCGATAAGATGACTTCGTCGCCGGGCGGATCAGCGCCCTGAGCTCCCCGGGCTCGAATGCCAGAGCTTGCGTGAAGCCTGCGCGACCGACTCCCCGGCCGGCTTGACGTCGGCGTAGGGAGATTGCCGGTAGCCGCTGGGATGGACCAGCACCCGCCGCCTACCCATGCCACCACCTCGACCATGCTCCTGGGCGTCAGCCAGTCCGGCCGAGGCGGCCTCGGTGGCCGCCAGTTCCTCACCGACGAAGCCGACCCCCTCGGGAACGAGCGCCATCACCTCCCGGACGGCGACCAAGGCGGCGGCCTCATCGCCGGTTTCTGCCACCACCTGGCTGTAGATCCCGTGCAGCACGGTCAGGTCCCAGGCGCCGGTGGCTCGCAGCGAGATTCCCCGTGGGCCGGTGCGACGCACCTCCCCGGCGACCACCAGCAGCCAGGAGTTGAACACGGTGGAGGCGTAAGGGCCCTGCGCGTCCTCGAAGAAGGTGGCATCGGCCGGGCCGGTGGTGTCATCGACAGTCAGGAAGACCACCCGTCGCCCCGAGCGGACCGGTGGGGTCTGGGTAGCCACCTTCACGCCTGCAATCAGCACCTGACTACGCCATTTGGCGCGTAGGAGATCGGCGGCGAAGGTCATGCCGAGTGCCTCCAGGAAGGGCAGGTAGCGACTGAGTACATGGCTGCTCGCGTCCATGCCGATGATCTCCAGTTCAGCCGCCAGACGTTCGGCATCGGTCATCTCCGGCAGACCGGTGGCGACGACATCGAGCGGACGACTCCCGGTCGCCTCGTCCGATTGAGCGAACTCCGGGTCATCCCCGAGAGCAGGTTCGGTGAAATCCAACGGCAGTTGGATCGCCTGCGGGCGGGCAGAAGCAGCCTTGCGCGACTGTCGCCGAGCCCGATCGCGGGGATCATCCCCCACCGGTCCTTCGACTCGCCCGCCACCCAGGCCGCGGGCTCGCCCGTTGGTGCGCTCATCGATCCGAGCCGCCCGGGCAATGTCGGCGACCGAGAGCAGCAGGTCCCGGCGGGTGATCCGTCCCCGCGCCTGGACGCTCGCCGGGTCGGCGATCCCGTACAACTCATCGAAGCCGCCGGCCAGCACCAGCCGTTCGGTGACTGGTGCTGAGTTGTGCGTCCGCTCCACGAAGTCGGTCAGCGAGACATAGGGGCGGCCCGCGACGATCCGGGCGATCTCGGTCTGGGTGATCCCCAACACATCGGCCAGCGACAACCGGATGCCGTAACCCCGGCCGTCCGGCAAACCGTCACCGGGCGCCAACCGGCGCGACCCGGGAGAACCAGCGGCACCACCCTGTGGTGGCGACAGGTCTGCGGAGGGCTGCCACTGCGCGAGCACCTTCTCGACCCGGTACTCGCCTTCGCTGCGGTTGACGTCCAACCCCAGGATCGTGACCCCGAGTCGACGCGCCTCCTCCAACATCAGCCGTTTGGGGTACATCCCGGGATCGTGAGTGAGCACGCCGGTCAGGAAATGCGCCGGGTAATGCCGCTTCAACCAGGCCGACTGGTAGGTGGGCAGGGCGAAGGCGGCGGCGTGCGCCTTGCAGAAGCCGAAGGAGGCGAACGACTTCAGCACGAACCACACCTTCTCCACCACCGACTGGGAGTAGCCACGACCCAGGGCCGCGGGCACGAACCAGCGCTTCACGTCCGCCTGCCCCTTGGGATCACCCAGTGCCCGCCGTGCCTCGTCCCCCTGGGCCAGGGTGCAGCCGGTGATGATGGAGAGGATCCGGATGATCTGCTCATGGAAGACCACCACCCCCCCGGTCTCGGCCAAGGCCGGCTCCAGGTCGGGGTGCAGATAGATCGGCGCTCGCCAGCCCTGACGGGCCTCCAGGAAGGGGACCACCATGTCGGACTTCACCGGCCCGGGGCGGAACAGCGAGATGTCGATGATGATGTCGGAGAAGTCGGAGGGACCGAACTTTCCGATCAACTCGCGCTGCCCGGGTGACTCGATCTGGAAACAGCCCAGGGTTGCGGCCTTGCCGATCATGTCGTAGGTGGCGGGGTCGTCGAAGGGCGCGAGGGCATCCACCTCCACCTCGACCCCTTCGACTCGGCTGATCTCACGAATTGCCAACGCCATAGCCGACTGCATCCGGATCCCCAGCACATCCAGTTTCAGCAGCCCGAGATCCTCGACATCGTCCTTGTCGAACTGGCTCATCGGGTAGCCACCGAAGCTGGCCTCCACCGGGGTGCGGTCGAGCAGCGTGGTGTCGCTGAGCAGCACGCCGCAGGGATGCAGGGCGACGTGGCGGGGCAACCCGTCCAGAGATTCAACCAAGGAAAACAGCACATCGAGGCGTTGGGCGCCGAGGCCGGCGGCACGTAGTTCGGGCAGGTCCCGCAGCGCGGCGCGGGCGTCAGCGGCCCGAATGTGCGGGAAAGCGGTCGCGATGGCGTCGATCTCTCGCGGGGGGAGACTGAGCGCCGCGCCCACGTCCCGGACGGCATGCCGCACCCGGTAGGTGTCGAGCATGGCGACGCAGGCGACCCGCTCGCCGCCGAAGACCTCCAGGATCTTGTCGTAGACCTCGGTTCGGCGAGCCGCTTCGACGTCGACGTCGATGTCCGGCAGGGCTTGTCGCAGCGGGGAGAGGAAGCGCTCCATCAGCAGCCCGTACCGAAGCGGATCGACCCCAGAAATCCCCAGCAGGTAGTTGACCAGGCTGCCGGCCCCGAGCCCCGAGCGGCACAGCGAATATTGAGCGCCTTGATCATGCCCACCACCTCGGCGACGGTGAGGAAATAGCTGGCGAACCCGAGCTCTCCGATCACCGCCATCTCCTCCAGCCAGCCGTCGTTCCACCTCGACGCTGGAGTGGCCGTAACGCCAGGCCACCCCGGCTTCGCAGCGTTGCCAGAGAGCGGCCAGCGCGCTGGCGTGCTCACCCCGCACGTCGAGCAGATTGAACTCGGGTAGATGGATCTCCCCCAGCCCGATGTCGGCCCGCGGGTCGAGCCGGGAGCGGATCGCGGTCTGTCGGGTGTCCCCGATCAGCCGCTCAGCATCCCGGCGCCCGGCCAGCCGGGATACCTCCTCCGCCAAAGCGAGCATCTCCTTGCCCGATTTGAGGTAGCCCTCCGCGTTGCGCCGATCGACGTTGCGCAGGTCCAGCGGGACCAGCCGGCGGGAGGCATCGAGCACATCAATGGTGGGGGCCAGATGCTTGTGGGCCATCCGGACGGCGTTGGTCAACACCCCGGTCAGCCCGTGCGCATCGGCGAAGGCGAGCATCCGCGCGGCGTGGGCGGCCGACCCAGGCCCCGTCCCACTGAGCTGATGATGGGTCACCCCGATGATCAGTTGATGCGGCTCCACCACCTCCCGCCAGGCGCCCAGCACTCGTTCGGCGGCGTCGCCTCCATCGCCGGCCAGAACCAGCCCCAGGTCGGAGTCGGCCCCCAGCATCACGATCAGATCATCGGCGTGCTGGCCGATCAGCTCCCGGCTGCACACCGGATTGCCCCGCTCCCCGGCCAGATGGGTGGCCGAGGTGAGCCGACAGAGCGAGGCCCACCCCCGGCGAGAGGTGGCCAACGTGACCGCCCGGGACAGTCGCGGGTCGCGGATCTGCCCGCCCCGGACGGGGGGCGGCGAATCGGGCCGCACCAGATCGCTGTCGCCGATCGCGAAATCCACCCCCACGATCGGCGCCACGCCCGTCCGCAGGCAGGCCTTGGCGAAACGGACGGCGCCGTAGAGACCGTCGCGGTCGGTGATCGCCAGCGTGTCCATCTCCTGGCTGGCCGCGGCCTCGACCAGGGCCGAGGGATGCGAGGCGCCGTAGCGCAGGGAGTAGCCGGAGGCCACCCGGAGGTGGACGAAGGGATCCGAGCCGGTCACGTTCCACCCACTCGCAGGGCGTCTTGGCGGGAGAACCGGCGAGCCACCTGATCATGGAAAAGGCGGGCGTCCCGGAGCAGGTCATCGGCCTCACGAACCCCGACCAGCGCGACCGCTCCGGCCGCGACCACCTCGCACTTGCGTCCGACCGCGGCGAAGAACCCCGCCCATTCGGCATATTCGGGCGCCACCTCGGCCAGCAGCTGCCACACGTTGCGCAGCCGCGCGGAGCGATTCGGGTGGGCGCGGGCGGCCAACACCACGGCCGCCACCCGGAGCGCAGCCAGGTGAGCCGCCAGGAAGCGGTCGGCGGGTCGATCGGCGAGTTCGGCCTCGATCAGGGCCGCCCGAGCGAAACCCAGTTGCACGGGGTCGGGCATCAGTCGACCACCCTGCGCAACCGCCACGCCCCGTCAGTCCAGGCGTGGGCCAGTTCATAGGCCCCCGCTTCCCCGGCCCGACCGGGGGCGGCGACAACCCGCCAGACCTCTTCCTCGGCCAGCAGGTCACGACCAGCGGCAGCGTCGTCCAGATCGCCGCGGGCGGCTTGGATCAGCGGAGAGTTCCACCAGTCGGCGGTCTCGACCCAGCGAGTCTGCACCTCGGTGACTCGCCAGAGTCGGCGACGCCAGAGGAACTGCGCTGGGCCCTCCAGGGTGCCGATCAGACCCTGCCGCACCTCGATCGGCTCGTCGTAGCGGCGCATGTCTCCCCTCCCCAAAAAAGCAGACCCCGGTACGGGCGCCTGGTCGAGAGACGCCCGTACCGGGGAGCTCGTGCGAGCCCTTCCCCGACTCGTTTTCGAACTTGTGTTCGATTCGTTTCTACTATAACCCCCGGCTCCGACCCTTCGTCAAGGTGGTTCGGCGACCCGTTCGCCTACCCTTGGCCGCATGGAGATGTTGTCGATGGCCTTCGCCAGTGGCTGGGCCAGCGGGATCAACGCGTACGCGACGGTGCTGATCATCGGGCTGCTGGGCCGCTTCACAACCGTGGAGGGGATTCCCGAGGGATTCCAGCGAACCGATGTGCTGATCGTGATGGGCATCCTCGCCCTGGTCGAGTTCGTCGCCGACAAGGTGCCCTACGTGGATTCGGTCTGGGACGGCATCTCCACCGTCATCCGGCCGGTCGCCGGAGCCGTCATCGGCGCCCTCCTCGCCGGTGCTTCTGGTGACCTGACGGCGATCACGCTGGCCTCGGTCGGCGGCGTCACGGCCCTGATCTCACACCTGACCAAGGCCGGGCTTCGGCTGGCGATCAACACCTCCCCCGAGCCGGTGACCAACATCACCGCCTCCCTGGCCGGCGACCTGTCGGTGGCCGGAGTGGTCACCCTGGCGGTGCTCAATCCGATCCCGGCCGCGATCATCGCCGCCATCCTCCTGCTGCTCACCGCGGCGCTGACCTACCTCCTCTTCTCCCGCGTGCTCCGAGGCTGGCGAGCCTTCCGCGACTGGCTGGCTCAGCCTCGGACCGCCCGTCCATGACGGATCCGATCGTCGTCGTCGGCGGCTCGCTGGCCGGAATGGCGGCCGCGGCGCGCCTGGCCAAGGCCCGGCACCGGGTGCTCCTGCTCGAGGAGACCGGACGGTTGGGAGGCCGCTGGGCCGACACCGAGGCGGACGTCCTGCCGCCCGTCCTCACCTTCCCTGCTCCCTGGCGGGACCTGTTCAAGAAATCCGGACGCGCTTTCGACGCGGAACTGGGACGCCACGACGTCGGCCTGATTGCTGCACCGCCAGCCGTTCATCACTTCGCCGACGGGGCCACCCTGACCCTGCCGAGTGATCGCGGTCAGCAATGGACCACCCTCTCGCAGGCCTACGGCGAGTCGACGGCGAAGTCCTGGCAGGCACTGCTCGACGACCTGGACGACACCTGGCAGCGACTGCGTCCCCTGGGGTTGGAAGGTGAGTTCACCGACGACGCTCTGACCTGGCGGCGCCGAGCCGGGCTGCATCCCCGGGTCAGCGTCGAGGACGTAGCCCGGCGGCTGAACCATCCGCATCTGGGTGAGATCGTCCGCAGCGTCGCCTGGCGGTTGGGGTCGCAGCCCCGGCTCACCCCCGGCTGGTGTGCCGTCCGACTGAGCGTTGAGCGGACGTTCGGACGCTGGCGCCTGGTGGAGCAGGAGCAGCCTGCGCCGACTGTGCGGCTGCTCGATCTGCTCACCGAACGGCTGGCCACGCGGGGGGTCGAGGTGCATCTGGAGTCTCCGGTCACCGCCATCGAGCCCTACCGAGTCCGGACGCGTCGCGGCTGGGTCGCCAGTTCGGCCACCGTGTGCACCGTGAACCCGTGGAGTTACGCCACGCTGGCCGACCGCTCCGATCGGGAGATGGCCCGGCGGATCCGCTGGTCGAAGCCGGCCATGGCGCCCAGCATCAGTGCCCGCCTGCTCCCCGACAGCTCCGAGGTGTCTGAAGCCATCACGCACACCCCGGGTGGACCGATCGTGGAATATCACCGCCCCACCAGTTCAGGCACGCTGGTCACCACCCACGATCACCGCCAGGGGCGACCAGACCCCTCCTTCGGCACCCAATGGCACGGCTGGCGAACCTGGCTGCGGATGCCCCCGCTGCGCTCGGGGATTCCGATGACCTTCCTAGCCTCGGCGTCGAGTCGCGGAGGCAACGACCCGTGGGCACAACTCCTCTCCGGAGCGCTGGCCACCTATCTCGCTCACGAGCACCTGGCTGGGGCTGACATTCGTCCGACCAACAAGGCCTACCGGGGCTGAGCGCCACCACTGGTCACTAGCAACCAGGATCATCGGGGTTGTTCGCGCCACACAGGCTCAGAGAAAACGGCTCGACCCACGTTCCCACCGGGCCTCCGTCAACTCGGTAGGTGATCTCCAGATCCGTGCCCGTCACTCCCGTCATCTCATCCGACGACGGGATCTCCAGGATCAGTTGGAAGGCAGGATCCCCGATGACCCACGAGCCACACGTCACATCGACCACCGAGTGCTGCTCGAGGTAACCCTGGGATTGAAGAGATCCCGTGACCTCACCCATGGTCACGTCACCCACAGCGAGCTTGACCACGGTGAACCGACTGATCGCCAAGTCAGCGCCACGTAGCCAGCGGACGCCGGTGACCTCAACAACACCAGTGCCTCGTGAGCACAGGATGCCGATGCCTATGAGACGCGGCTCACTGATCGGCATCGTCAGACCCACGCCATAAGGCACGCGTCCCGGTGATGACAACCTCCCCGAAGACCACAGCTGAATGGCACGCGTCCCCACGGCGACGATCAACACAAGCACGATCACTGCCGCCACCATCACCCCGGACCTGCGCGGCCATGCGAATCCGTCGCTCCCGATGAGCAGAGATCTGAGTTTTGATATGGGGTGCTCCCTGGTTCCGGGCGAGGGGTGCCGCGTGGCACTAAGTTAGCTGTGCGCTGCAGTCGTCGACAATCCCCGCATCGACTCAAGGCCGTGACCCCGTTGGTGTTGTCGTCTCGCGAATTGGGGGTCGGTGTCGTGGGACACCTGACGCAGATCGCTGCTTGGTCGGGCTTCGAATCGGGCATTGCGGCGCCCGAGGTGGTCACCCTTGCCCGGGCCCCTCGTCCCCGAAGCCGTCGGGCTCATCGAATCCCAAGCCGGCGCTGAACTCCACCGACTCCACAGCGGCCTCAGCCAACCCGACCAGTCGGCTGAGGAGTTGCCCGACCTCCCGCGACTGCAGCAGGTCGATCTGATCCAGGGGTCCCAACGGGGCGATCCCCACGAGTTGCCAGGCGGCCGTCACCGGATCCTCGGCCAACCCGATCTGGGCGGGCCAACGCTGGTCGCGGAACTCGCTGGCTCTGGCCACTGAGCGCCGAATGATCCGCTCGGTCGCCTGCAGCGCGGGCCGAGCTTCCTCGCTCCACTCCAGGGAGGGCAACCACTGGACTCGCGCCCGAGGGTGCGGGTCATCGGCCAGCCACTCAACCACGTTGAACCGTCGACCCCCGACGGCGATCACGCTGATCCACCTGTCGTGCACCGAGCACTGGGTGATCTGGGCCACCGTTCCGACGCGGAATCGCTGATCTCCGCCGCCCACCTCCTGGCCCCGCTCAATCAGGACGACACCGAACTCGCCGCCCTCCTCCAGCACGCGAGCCAGCATCACCACGAAGCGCTCCTCGAAGATCCGCAACGCCAAGGGCATCCCGGGCAGGAGGACCGAACCCAGGGGAAAGATCGGCAGCACCGTCATTCACCCAGGCTGACACGGGCGGCCAAATGGCTCCAAGGCCGCCGATCCCAACCGGGCTAGAGGCCGGACAGCGCGGATCACCAGCCCCCGCCGCCACCACCGCCCGCGCCGCCGCCGCCACCGAAGCCCGATCCACCGCTGGAGCCGGCGGTTGCAGCCTGCATCGACTGCGACATCGTGCTCCCCAGCCGATCCAAGGACGAGGTGAAGGCCGTCCCCGGGAACGGTCCGTAGACACCTCCGCCGTACCAGCCGGTGTCGGCGGCGTAGCGACCCTGCGCAGCCAGTTCCTCGAACGCCCGGGCCCACCGCTCGGCAACCCCGAAGACGATGGCGTAGGGCAGATAGCGTGAGAACACGTCCACGCCCTCTTCGAACTTGATCTGGTCAGCCTCGGCCGTGGTCAGGTACAGCCGGAAGCCCTGGGATTGCGCCAACATGGCCGAGCCGAGCGCAGTCCGCCGACCGAAGCGACGGCTGAGCACGATCAGAGCAACGCCCACGATCACCCCGGCCGCTCCGACGAGACCGAACCCCACCAAACCCAGCAGGAGGCCCAGCCCCACCGGCGGCGATCAGTCCGACCCGGCAAGGGCAGCCAACACGGTGCTGTGCAGGGGGTTCTGCTTGAACCACTGCAGGTCCTTCGTGACATGCCGGTAGAGCTTGGTCCGCGCTCCGCTGAGCAACGTCCCGTACGCCTTGTCCTTCAGGTCATCGGTGGTCACCACCGGTCCGCGCGAGAACAGCGTGTCAACGATGTGCCGCTCGTAGCCGACCAGGTTGTCGGGTGAGGCCTGTCGGCTGAACTGGTACTTCTTGCCCGGCAGTGGCGTGATCACCAGGTGCCCCCGCACCGCGAGGTCGATGATGGTCGCGGTCAGGTCGACATTGTCGGCCGTGGCATCAACCAGGGTCCCCATCTCTCCAGGACGGACGCGCTCCCGATCATGTCCCCGTGGCGGGGTGAAGGCAACCGTCACGGGTGCCTTGACTCCCAACCGTCCGACCACCGCCTGCTCACCGGCCGCCGGCACCAGACCGGGCGTCAGCCCCAGGTAGACCTCATCCCGGGCGCTCCGGCGGGCCCGCAGCAGAACAGTCGTCAAGCCGAGTGCGGCCACAACGCCGGTGAGCCCACCGGTCAGGGGCGTCACCGGGAACATGTTGCCCACGTGGTAACGCTTCTCGAACCTGGCCTCCGCCCCGGTAAAGGTCCCCGGGGGGAAGCCGGCCACGATCTGGAGACCGTTCCCCGGGGAGAGGTAGCTGTGCTCGAACGTGGCCGTAGCCTCTTGATCAACGGCTGAGTCGCAGGGGCTGGTGAACGCGGAACCAGCGAAACAGGCCACTCGGCTCACCTCGGCAGGGCCGGTCACGGTGGCGGTGATCTGTTCCAGCGGCACTTCCCAGGCCAGACCGACCACGTTCCAGTTCAGTTCATCCAGCCCACTGATCGCCTGCCGCGGGGCGATCAGCCCCCGGATGTTGTAGCTGATGGTGTAATTCTGGACGCCGGTGACCGTCCGATTCTCGGAACCGACGCGGATCAGCAGGTTGCCGTCCACCTCGGTGACCTTGGTCTCTGCGCTGGCTCCGCTGGGGCTGGTCACCTCGCCCACGGTCACGTCCAGCATCCGCCACAGGTCGGGGTTGTCCGCGACTCGTTGCCGCAGCGGCAAGGTGATATAGGGCCCGTGACCTGAGTCGGAGGCGAAATCGAAGTCGAAATCCAACCGCACCTGAGCGGTGCCACCCGGCTCGAGCGTCGCCGTCACGTCGTAGCGCGAAATCCGCCAGGACGAGGGGTTGTCTTCGGCCCGCGCAAGGCCGGTGCCTGCCACGAGGAACCAGACTGAGACCAGCAACAGCAGGATCGATATCCGTAGGCGTGCCATATCTTGAGGCTAGTCCTCCCGAGGAAGACCGCCATCCCTGGTTCACCCCATGACGTCCCCGGCGTCAAGCCAGGATGGTCATCTCCACCTCGACGTACATGTCGGATTCTCCGGCGCCGGTGTAAATGCCCCGCAACGGCGGCACATCGGCGTAATCACGGCCGATGCCCACTTCCACGTGATGGTCACCGGGCGTGCTGTCGTTGGTCGGGTCGACACCCACCCAGGCACCGTCCCAGTACTGCAGCCAGGCGTGAGACTCACCGACCTGGGACTCCCCCACCACCGGATTCCCATCAGGAATGACGTAACCGGAGACGTAGCGAGCCGGGATCCCGACGCTGCGCAGCGCACCGATGGCGACATGCACCATGTCCTGGCACACGCCCGCCCCGGCCTCCCCAGACGTCGACCGCCCTCGTCCGCACGTGGGTCGATCCGGGCAGATACTTCACCCGCTGCTGAATCTCCTGCACCACCACCGGCACCACGTCGGCTGGGCGGGTCGACTCTGCGGCCACCGCCGCGGTGAGCCGCCGCAACTCGCCTCCGGGATCGACGTAGTGACTCAACTCCAACATTTCCACGCGGCGGTCGCGCAAGGCCTCACTTCGCAGGTCATCCCAGCTGGCACCGGGGATCTCCTCCTCACGCCGCGTCACGTCCACGACAGAGGTGGCCACCACGTTCAACTGCTGGTGCCGTTCGCGAATCTCGAAGGCATTCACCGTGGTGCCCCAGTAGTCCACATACGAGTGGACCCACGCCAGCGGTGAGATATCGATCCGGGAGGTGCGGACGTACTGCTGCCGACTGGCCCGCGGCGTCATCCGGACCTCGTTGTGTGAGGCGCTCACTCCCCCCGCGTAGGTGTAGCCCGTCCTGTGCACGATCCTGAGTTGGGTGGTCATGAAGCACCTCCGCGCCACATCGCTGCCGTGGCACCCTCGAAGTAGCGGTGGGCGATCGCACTGCTGGCCTGATTGCACACCCGCTGAAGTTCCGACATTCGTCGGGGTAGATCATCGAGGACTTGCCCGGGGGACGGTACTCCAGGGCCGCACGAGCGGTCCCCAACAGCCGTTGCGCGTCATCCTCGATGCCGGCTCGGCGTTCCCCGGTATCGAGCGCGGCCAAAGCATGCTCGGCAGTCGCCAGGGTATGCACCAGCGAGCGCGGGAACAACCGGTCGAGCAGCAAGAACTCGGCCGCGTCCCGATCCGTGGTGACCCCTCCCATAGGTGCGGACGAAGGCATGGTGCGCCCCGCAGCCTCGGAGCACGTTGTTCCAGGCCGACTGGGTGCCCGACGTGCTGGACGCGGCGGCGATCAGGCGGGCGGTCATGTCAGCCCGTTCGATGCTGCGGCCCAGCACAAGGAAGTTCCAGCCCTCGTCGTGGCTCATCGTGCTGTCGGCCGTCCCAGAGATGACGGCGCACCGTTCCCGGACGTGCTTGAACGCCGAGGTCGGCCGCATCAACCGCAACCGCCCCCCACGCACCGAGTTCCAGGTCGTGTTGATCGACTCCCACATCTCGGTGGACACGGTCTCACGCGCCCGCCGAGCCGATTCCCGGGCTCCACCCAAAGCCGCCGCGATCGAACACTGGGACGCGTCGTCGTAGCACAGCGAACGCATCACCGCAGCGTTGTCGACCTGGTCGGGAAGGTCCACTCCCATCACCGCCAGCAGCGACGCGCCGGCAGCCTCGGAATCAACCGAGGGGTCGTCCAGGAGCAGCTGAAGGTGCACCTCAACGATCCGGCAGGTGTCCTCGGCCCGCTCCAGGTAACGTCCGATCCAGAACAGAGACTCGGCGATCCGGCTCAGCATGGGCGCGTCTCCATCCGCAGTTGATTCTGCTGCTGTTGTTGTTCTTGCTGGTGATGTGTCTTTTCCTCGGCGATGTCAACCAATGGCACCGGCGCGGGCATCGGCTTGGCTTTGGCCCGCTTCCGCTGCGACCGGACGCCGTCCCGGGCCAACACCCAGGTGTCTTTGGAGCCACCCCCCTGGGAGGAGTTGACGATCAACTCGCCCTCCGGAAGGGCGACCCGGGTCAGCCCGCCGGGAAGCACGTACACATCGGAACCGCTGTTGACCGCGAACGGACGCAGGTCGACGTGGCGAGGCCGCATGCCCCCGCCGATCATGGTCGGTACCGTGGAGAGTTGGACGACTGGTTGCGCGATCCACCCCCGAGGATCGTCCAGGATCTTGTGCCGCAGCACCTCCAACTGCTTCTTGCTGGCGACCGGACCGATCACGATCCCCTTGCCCCCCGAGCCGTCGACCGGCTTGAGCACCAACTCGTCCAGGCGATCCAGCACCTCGGCCCGGCTCTCCGGCTCTTCCACCCGCCAGGTGTCGACCCCGGGAATGATCGGCTCTTCGGCGAGGTAGTAGCGGATCAGGTCGGGCACGTAGGTGTAGACCAGCTTGTCGTCGGCGACGCCGTTGCCGACGCAGTTGGCCAAGGTCACGTTGCCGGCCCGGACGGCGTTGATCAGCCCGGCGCAGCCCAGCATCGAATCAGCGCGGAACACAGCCGGATCAAGGAACTCATCATCGAGCCGGCGGTAGATCACGTGGACAGGCCGGAGACCCTGGGTGGTTCGGATCGAGACCCGGCCACCGTGGCAGACAAGGTCACGCCCCTCGACCAGTTCCACGCCCATCATCCGGGCCAACAACGCGTGTTCGAAGTAGGCGGAGTTGTAGACCCCGGGGGTCATCACGACCACCGTGGGGTCGGTCACCCCATGCGGTGCCGCGGCCCGCAGGGCCGCCAAGAGTTGCAGCGGATACTGCTCCACCGGGCGGATTCGATGGCGACTGGTCACCTCGGGCAAAGCCGAGAACATGACCCGTCGGTTCGTCATCACATAGGAGACACCGGAGGGCACCCGGACGTTGTCCTCCAGCACCCGGAAGACACCGGCGTTGTCCCGCACCAGGTCGATTCCGGCGACGTGCACCCGGACGCCGTTCGGCGGGATCACCCCGGCCATCACTCGGTGGAAGTGCGGCGAGCTCGCGACGACCCTCCGCGGGATCACCCCATCGGCGAACACGCGTCCCTCCGTGTAGACGTCGGCGAGGAACGCCTCCAGGGCTTTGACCCGCTGCGCCACCCCGGTCTCGATCACCGCCCATTCATCTGCCAAGAGGATCCGCGGCACGATGTCGAGCGGGAAGGGCCGCTCCTCACCGCCGATGTCGAAGGTGACGCCCTGGTCGATGTAGGTGCTCTTCGGGTAGTCGCCGGCCCGCACTTCGGCGGCATCGAGCTTGCCCAACTGACGCATCATCGATGAATAGGCCGGGCGCACCCCGTCCGACGACATCATCTCGTCGTAGGCCAGGCCCGATCCCTTGTAGCCGGCGAAAAGCTCATTCACGGGCTCAGGTTAGGTCCAAACTGTTTCGCGTGTGTATCGAAGCAGCCAACCTGTCCGCCTAGCGGCCCTGCCGCGGACGCCGACCCGGTCCCCCGCCGACGGAACCATCACGTCGAGGCGGACGGCCCCACGCACTCTGGGTTCCCTCGGTGGGTCGAGGACCGCGGGTGGAGCGGCCCTCGACTACAGGACGCCGTTCGTCGGAGGCGCGACCCTCCATCGACCCTCGGCGATCGTCCTGGCGGGGCCGTGAACCGGCGTGCGTCGGCCGATGCGAGGACCGGCTCGGCTTGGGGTGTGCCGGGACGAAGTGCTTCAACTCGGGCCGACGCACCGGAGGTGCCGCGATCTCTCCGCGAATGCCGACGATGGTGTCGTCGCCCGGCGTGACCACTGACTGGGTCGGGGTGATCCGCGCCTTGCGCATCAACTCCTTGACCAGACGGTTCTGTTCGCGCAGACACAACGTGACCACCGTCCCCGACGCACCGGCGCGAGCCGTCCGTCCGGAGCGGTGGAGGAAGGCCTTGTGCTCGGCCGGCGGGTCGGCGTGGATCACCAGGGTGATGTCATCCACATGGATTCCCCGAGCCGCGATGTCGGTCGCGACCAAGACCCGGACGCCACCGTTGGAGAACTCGTTCAAGTTGCGCTGCCGGACAGCCTGGCTGAGGGAACCGTGTAGTTCCGTGGCCGGCACGCCGGCGTTGGTCAGTTCCTGGGCCAGCCGAGCGGCGCCGTGCTTGGTTCGGGAGAAGACCAGCGTGCGACCCTCACCCTGCACCAGATCCGCTAGCACCGCGTGCTTGTTGTCCCGGGTGACCAGGAGCAGCCGGTGGTCGATCTGAGGCTCGGAACCGACCGGATCCACCGAGTGGGTGACCGGGTGTTTGAGATATTTGCGGACCAGGCTGTCGACGTCGTTGTCCAGCGTGGCCGAGAAGAGCATCCTCTGCCCGGTGGCGGGCATCGCGTCGAGGAGTCGCATCACCGGCGGCAGAAAGCCCATGTCGGCCATCAGGTCAGCCTCGTCGAGGACGGTGATGTCCACCTCGGAGAGGTCACAGCGACCTTGAGCGATCAGGTCTTCCAAGCGCCCCGGGGTGGCGATCACGACGTCGACCCCCATCTCGAGCTTGCGCAGCTGCGGGATGTAGGACACGCCGCCGTAGATGGTCATGGTCTTCAGCCCGACGGCCCGGGCCAGGAACGCCAGCGTCTCATTCACCTGAACCGCCAACTCGCGGGTAGGGACGAGGATCAGCGCGCCCGGCTTGCCCGGACGAGGCCGCCGACCGGCCTCAAGCAGCCGAGTGACCACAGGAAGGGCGAACGCGACCGTCTTGCCGGAGCCGGTGCGGCCACGACCGAGCACGTTCCGCCCGGCCAGCGAATCGGGCAGGCTGGCCGCCTGAATCGGGAACGGGTGATCAATGCCGTGACGGGTCAGCACGGCGACCAGTTCTGGTCGCAAGCCGAGGTCGGCAAAGGTCTGGACAGGGTCAGTGTGGGACAAGAGTTCCTCGATCATCGATGGACGCCCCCAGAGGGCATCAGGTAGCCGTTGCGGCTGCTCCATCGAGGGAGATCAGACTCACGACCCGGCGCAGAGCACCGAGGACCCATTCTAGCTGAGTGCGCCACGTCGCCGTGCATCGCCTCTGGCCTGGCTCGGCTACCCGTTGCCGACCCCGTGGACGGAGGGCAGAATCCTGGGAGTGAGCTTCTATCTCGCCGAGGTCCCGCCCAGCGACGCCCCGGCTTGGGTCGTGGAGTCGATCAGCGCGCTGCAGAGCGCCTGCGAAATCGAACTGCACGGCGAAGACAACAGTGAGTCCACGCCGGCCTTGACTGTGATGTACGCCAACCAGACAGACACCGACAAGTACTTTCTCGTGGCCCTGGCCGGCTCCGCCCTCCTCGAGACCATTCCGAGGGCCAAGAGTTCCACCAGATCGGGCCTGCCAGAGGTTCCGGTCGAGGGCGGAGACATGCTGGGCTGCGCCTACCTGGCGTTCCCGCGCAAGGACAATCCGCACCTCGCCGAGGATGGCTGGATCACCGTCGACGCTGTGCACCGGAGGCGCGGGATCGGCCAGGCGCTGTGGGAGCACTTGCTCGCACTGACCCGCACCCAAGGTCGCACCAGCATCATCGGCTACACCGACCACGCCCGAGCGGCCGAACAAGGCGACCCGGACGCGCTGCAGCCACCCACCGGGACCGCCGCCCTCCCGCTCGACGCGGCCAGTTCCTTCGCGCTGCGCTGCGGCTTCTCCTTGGAACAGACCGAGCAGCAGTCGAGTCTCCTGATGCCGGTACCCGAGGACGTCCTGGCCGGGCTCTGGGAAGCCGCGGCGCCGCTCGCCCACTCCTACATGCTTCGCGGCTATGTCGGGCCCACGCCCGCCGACCTGCTCGAGGGGGTCGGTCCGATGTTCGCCGCCTTGTCCAGTGACGCTCCCACCGCGGGGCTGGACTGGCACGGCGAGTCCTGGGACGCCGAACGGGTGGCCCGGCATGACGCCGTGATTGCTGCCAGCGGAGTGATGTACAACACGGTGGCGCTGCATCGGGCCACCGGCGAGGTGGTCGCCCTGACCCAGATCATGTGTGACCATGAACGCCCCGACCGGACCTTTCAGTGGTCGACGATCGTCGCCTCAGCGCATCGCGGGCACCGGCTGGGGATTCTGATCAAGGTCGCCAACCTCCGGCTGCTGGCCGAGGAGGAGCCACGCGCCACGTCGGTGCAGACCTGGAACGCGGCCGAGAACGACCACATGCTCGCGATCAACGTGGCCCTCGGGTTTCGGGCGTCTTCCCTGGGTGGGGTCTGGCAACGGACGTTGTCCCCAGGTTCTGGCTGAGGTGCCGGGGCTCAGTCCGACAATGGCCCGAACTTCACCCCGAGCCGATTGAGCATCTCCTCGCCACCGTCCTGGGCCGTCAGCACCCAGATGCCGTCCTTGGTCACGGTCATGGTGTTCTCCCAGTGCGCGGCGACCGACGAATCCCGGGTGACCACGGTCCACTCGTCCTCAAGGGTCGCGGTCTGGGCCGTGCCGAGCGTCACCATGGGCTCAATCGCCAAGCAGAGACCCTGCACGATCAGTGGGCCGCGGCCTCGTTTGCCCAGGTTCGGCACGTCGGGCGGTTGGTGCATCTGCGAACCGATGCCGTGCCCGGTGAACTCCGCGACGATGCCGTAGGAGGCCGGTTGACGTCGCAGGTGGGTCTCGATCGCGTTCGAGATGTCCCCCACTCGCCCGCCGATCCGGGCAGCGGCGATCCCTTGCCACATGGACTCTCGGGTGACCTCGCTCAGCCGGGCTCGCTCGGCCGTGGTTTCTCCCACGGCAAAGGTCACCGCGGCGTCGCCGTGCCAGCCCTGCACCGTGGCGCCGAAGTCGACCGAGACCAGGTCACCCTCGACCAGCACACGCTCACCGGGGATGCCATGGACGACCTCCTCGTTCACTGAGATGCAGGTCACGGCCGGATACGGAGGCAACCCACCGCCGCCGTAGCCGAGGAAAGAGGAACCCGCGCCAGCCCGGGCCAACTCTTCGCGGGCCAGCCCGTCCAACTCGGCCGTGGTCAGGCCCGGACGCGCGGCCACGCGCAAAGCTTCCAGGGTGCGTCCGACCACCAGTCCGGCCTGACGCATCAACCGCAGCTGGTCGGGCGTCTTCAACTCCACCCGCACGCTCAGACGCCGACCTTGGCGTCGAGGGCGGTGAAGATGCGCTCAGCCACTTCGTCGACGGAGCCCAGCCCATCGACCTCGATCAGAACCCCGCGGGCGCGGTAGACGTCAAGCAGGGGGCCGGTTTCGGCGGCATAGACGGCCATTCGGTTCCGGATGGTGGCTTCGTTGTCGTCTTCGCGGCCTTCGATCTCGGCCCGCTTGAGCAGGCGGGCGACCACGGCGTCCTCGTCGGCGGTGAGGGCGATCACCGCATCAACCTTGTTGCCGTCATTGGCCAAGTCGTTGTCGAGCGAGACCACCTGCCCAACGGTGCGCGGAAAGCCGTCCAGCAACCAACCGTTGGCGGCGTCGGGCTGGGCCAGGCGAGCGTGCACGACCTGCAGGGTCAGGTCGTCGGAGACGTAGCCACCTTGGGCGATGACGCGCTTGATCCGTTCCCCCAACGCTGTTCGATCGGTGATCGCCAGCCGAAAGATCATGCCCGTGGAGATCGCGGGTATCCCGTAGTGTTCGGCGATCGCGCCTGCCTGGGTACCCTTGCCGGCCCCAGGGGGACCCATGATCAACATCCGCATCGTCGAACTCCTTTGTTCTGTTAGCGCAAGAACCCTTCGTAGTTGCGCTGCTGAAGCTGGCTCTCGATCTGCTTGACCGTGTCCAATCCAACACCAACGATGATCAAAATGGACGTCCCCCGAAGGGGAAGTTCTGCTGGGTGCCGAACGCGATGAACGCCAAGGCGGGGATCAACGAGATGGTCGCCAGGTACAGCGCGCCGGGGGCGGTGATCCGGGAGAGCACGAACGCCAGGTAGTCCTCGGTCGGCTTGCCCGCCCGGATGCCGGGGATGAATCCGCCGTACTTCTTCATATCGTCGGCGACTTCCACCGGGTCGAAGGTGATGGCCACGTAGAAGTAGGTGAAGAAGACGATCAAGCCGGAGAAGACCAGGTTGTAGATCCAGGTGTCCCCGCGAACGAAGTTCGCGGCGATCCAGGACGAGACCGGCGAGTCGGGCTGGAACTGCGCATACAGGACGGGGAGGTACAGCATCGAGGAGGCGAAAATCACCGGGATGACACCGGCCTGGTTCACCTTCAGCGGAATGTAGGTCGTGCTGCCGCCGAACAGGCGCCGCCCAACCATCCGCTTGGCGTACTGGACCGGAATCCGTCGCTGGGACTGTTCGATGAAGATCACACCGAGCATGACCAACAAGCCGATCGCCATCACCACAGAGAAGGCCAGCCACCCGGCCGCACCCTCCCGGCTCTCCTTGATGCCCCAGAGGGCGGCCGGGAACTGGGCCGCAATCTGAGTGAAAATCATGACCGACATGCCGTTGCCGATCCCCCGGTCGGTGACCAACTCACCCATCCACATGATCACCCCGGTGCCGGCGGTCATGGTCAGGATCATCACGATGACCGGGAAGATTCCCTTGTCGTAGACAAGATCCCGGTTGCAGCCCTGGAACAGCTGACCGTTGACGGCGAGCGTCACGAACGCCGTGGCGTTGAGCACAGCCAGCACCAGGGTCAGGTAGCGGGTGTACTGAGTGATCTTGGCGGTGCCCGCGGCGCCTTCCTTCTTCAGCGTCTCCAACCGCGGGATGACCACGGTGAGCAACTGCAGAATGATGCTGGCCGTGATGTAGGGCATGATGCCGAGCGCGAAGATCGCCAACTGCAGCAGCGCTCCGCCGGAGAAGAGGTTGATCATGGAGTACAGACCGGCGCTCTCACCAGCCTGAGCTTCGGCCCGACAGGCGTCCACGTTGACCAGGTTGACGTTCGGCGCAGGGATCACCGACCCCAGGCGGAACACCGCCAGGATGAACAAGGTGAACAGGATCTTCCTGCGCAGATCCGGCGTCTTCAGCGCGTTAGCGAAGGCGGAGAGCATTCCGACTTCTTCTCCTTATATAGCAAACAACCGGCTGGACCGGACAACGCGTGGAACTCTACCGTGCCGATCACCAAACCCACTCATCCTGGTCTGACTACACCGACCAGCCCCTCAACACCTGGACGCTCCTCCAGGGTTGGCCTGGTCACCTGCAAGCTCCTGCGCGCGCCCGCAAGTACGCGGGCGACCTGCTCGAGCGAGGCGCGCCGCGCCGCATCGTCATCTCCGCTGGCGATCCCGATCGCGATCCGCCGATAGTGCTCGATACTCCGTGCGTCCGCAGGGAGGTGCCCGTGGGAGTCTGCGGGTCGCTCGGCCAACCGAATCAGGTCGGCCACCGTGGCGAAGAGTTCGTTGGCGCTGGAGCGCAGCAGCAAGGAATGGAAGTCCACCACCGCGTCCACGAACTCGCTCTGCCGGTCGGGGCGCACCGACAGGAACCCCACCCGATCGGCCAGTTCGAGCAAGCGCACTCGCTGTTCCGGGGTGGCGTACCGCGCCGCAAGGGAGGCAGCGGCCGGCTGCAGGGCCGCTCGCAACTCCATCAGTTCCAACATCGTTTCGGCCCGCTCGGGGCTGTTCAGGCGCCACTTCACCAGCAAAGGATCCAGCGCGTTCCACTCCTGCCGCGGACGAATCGTGATTCCGACCCGACGACGGGATCGGACCATCCCCAACGACTCCAAGACCCGCATGATTTCGCGGGCCACCGTCCGCGACACCAAGAAGCGGCGCTCAAGGTCGGCGAGGGTGAGGACGGCGCCGGCGGCGAAGATTCCGTTGACGATGTCCTGGCCACTCTTGTTCAGAGCGTCAAGGTGGAGGTGAGGGGCCGTCATGGCGTGCCTTTCGCGCAGGCTGGGGGGAGAACCACCTGTCCACCCAACCCTAGTCGCCAGCCGGGCCGACGGAGAAACCCCGCAACGTGGGTACTTCTCCCCATGTCTCGACTCGACCACCTGCGGCACTACAGAGCTCACCGGCCCTCACGCACACAACGCAATGGCGGGGTCCCAGGGGACCCCGCCATTGCGTTGAACAGCGAACCTCAGAGCTCGGTAACCGAACCGCCGGCGGCTTCGATCTTGGCCTTCGCCGAGGCGGAGAACGCATGCACGCTCACCGACACCGCGACGTTGATCTCGCCATTGCCCAGAACCTTGACCAACGAGGCGTCACGGACGGCACCCTTGGCGACCAGGTCGGCAACGGTGACCTCACCGCCGAGCGGGTAGAGCTCAGCCAGCCTGGCCACGTTGACGATCTGGTACTCGACCCGGAACGGGTTCTTGAAACCGCGAAGCTTGGGGGTGCGCATGTGCAGCGGCATCTGCCCACCCTCAAAGTTCTGCGGGGTGTTCTTGCGCGCGCCGGAGCCCTTGGTACCCCGGCCAGCAGTCTTGCCCTTGGAGCCCTCGCCGCGACCCACCCGGGTCTTGGCCGTCTTGGCACCCGGGGCCGGACGCAAGTGATGAAGCTTCAACATGTCACTCAACCTCCTCGACGACGACGAGGTGCGGAACGGTGAGGACCATGCCCCGAATCTCGGGGCGGTCTTCCTTCACCACCACGTCGTCACTGCGCTTGAGGCCCAGCGAACGCAGGGTCTCACGCTGATTCTGCTTGCCACCGATCCCAGACTTGATCTGGGTCACCTTCAAGCGTGCCATCAGTGCTTCGCCTCCTCACGGGCCCGGAGGATCGCCGCCGGGGTGACATCGGCCACGGACAACCCGCGACGCTTCGCCACCTGCTCCGGCTCCTCAAGGCTCTTCAAGGCGGCCACTGTGGCGTGGACGACATTGATCGCATTGTCCGAGCCCAGGGACTTGGCCAACACATCATGCACACCTGCGCACTCCAGCACCGCACGCACCGAGCCACCGGCGATAACACCAGTACCCGGAGATGCCGGACGCAGCATCACAACGCCGGCAGCCTTCTCGCCCTGCACGGGGTGCGGGATCGTGCCCTGAATGCGGGGCACGCGGAAGAATGACTTCTTGGCCTCTTCCACGCCCTTGGCGATCGCGGCCGGGACCTCGCGGGCCTTGCCGTAGCCGACGCCGACGGTGCCGTCACCATCGCCCACCACGACCAGCGCGGTGAAGCTGAACCGACGTCCACCCTGCACCACCTTGGCCACCCGGTTGATCGCGACAACGCGCTCCAGGTAGTTGCTCTTGTCCTTCTCGGCTGGAGCGGCCTGACCACGACGGTCTTCGCGGCCACGACGCTCCCCACCAGTTGCGCCGCCACCGCGGCGCTGGTTTCCATTCATCGCTGCTTACCTTTCCGCAATCCGTCAGAATCCGAGGCCGGCGTCGCGTGCGCTGTCAGCCAGCGCCGCAATCCGTCCGTGGTACTTGTTACCGGCCCGGTCGAACACGACCTGCTCGACACCGACCTTCTTGGCGCGTTCGGCGATCAGGGCGCCGACCCGCTTCGCAGCGGCGGTCTTGTCGCCCTCGGCAGCACGCAACTGGGCCTCCATGGTCGAAGCCGACGCCACCGTGACTCCCTTGGAGTCGTCGATGACCTGAGCCACCAGGTGACGAGCCGATCGGGTGACGACCAAGCGCGGACGCCCGGCGTCGCCGAAGATCTTCTTGCGCCCGCGCGCCTGACGCCGCAGTCGCGCAGCGCTCCGAGCAGCCATGCCCTTGTTGTTCGACAGTGAGATCGCCATTACTTCTTCCCGGCCTTTCCAACCTTGCGGCGAACCCGTTCGCCGGCGTAACGCACGCCCTTGCCCTTGTAGGGCTCGGGCTTGCGGAGCTTGCGGATGTTGGCCGCAACTTCGCCAACGGCCTGCTTGTCGATGCCATAGACCGTGAAGGCCGTCGGCCTTTCCACCGAGAACGTGATGCCCTCGGGTGCGTTGATCACGACCGGATGGCTGAAGCCCAAAGCGAACTCCAACTGTTGCGGGTTCTTGGAAATCACTCGGTAGCCAACGCCGACGATCTCAAGCTTCTTCTCGTAACCGGTGGTCACACCGATCACCATGTTCGAGACCAGCGTGCGGGTCAGCCCATGCAGCGAGCGCGACTGCCGCTCGTCATCTGGACGGGTAACCTCCAGCTCGCCACCCTCGTTGCGTCCGATCTTGATCGGCTCAGCGATGGTGTGCTGCAACTGGCCCTTGGGGCCCTTCACCGACACCTGCTGGCCGTCCAGAGTCACCTCGACGCCCGCCGGAACGGTAATCGGGAGTCTGCCAATTCGTGACATGTCAGTACTCCTCTCTCACCACACGTAGGCGAGGACTTCCCCGCCCACCGATTTGAACTTGGCCTCTTTGTCGGTGAGCAGGCCCTCCGAGGTCGAGATGATGGCGATCCCCATGCCGCCCAGAACCTTCGGCAGAGCCGTGGCCTTGGCATACACCCGCAGACCGGGCTTGGAGATCCGGCGCACTCCGGCGATGGAGCGCTCACGGCTGTTGCCGTACTTGAGCGTGAGCTTCAGCGTCTTGCCGACCTCACCCTGGGCGGGTTCGGCGACCTCGAAGCTGGCGATGTAGCCCTGCTGCTTGAGGATCTCCGCGATGCCGACCTTGATCTTGCTGTGCGGCATGGACGTCGACTCGTGGAACGCCTGGTTGGCGTTGCGCAGACGCGTCAGCATGTCTGCGATCGGGTCAGTCATGGTCATGACGTGATTTCTTCTTTCTCGGGCGGTTTCAGGCGGCCATACGGACGTCTGACCTGCACGGGTTGTTCAGTGGTTCTGGTTGCTCACCAGGAGGACTTGGTCACGCCGGGGAGCTCGCCCTTGTGGGCCAGTTCCCGGACGCAGATGCGGCACAGGCCGAACTTCTTGAAAACCGCCTTCGGCCGACCGCACTTGGTGCAGCGGGTGTAGGCCCGAACGGCGAACTTCGGCTTGCGCGCCTGCTTGACCTTCAGAGCAGTCTTTGCCATGGCTCAGCTCAATTCTTTTTCGTCGGCTTGAGGGACTTCTTCTGAGCGCTCTTCGAGCCGCCCATCGGACGCCGCTTCTTCTTCGAGACCTTCTTCGGGTCGTTCTCGGGCGTCTTGAACGGGAAGCCCAGAGCCTTCAGCAGGGCCCGACCTTCGTCGTCGTTGCTCGCCGTGGTGACGAACGTGATGTCCATTCCACGCACGCGGTCGATCCGGTCCTGATCGATCTCGTGGAACATGACCTGCTCAGTCAGGCCGAAGGTGTAGTTGCCCTGGCCGTCGAACTGGCGAGCGCTGAGCCCGCGGAAGTCGCGGATGCGGGGCAGCGCCAGGCTGAGCAGCCGATCAGCGAACTCCCACATCCGGTCCCCGCGCAGGGTCACGTGACACCCGATCGGCATGCCTTCGCGCAGCTTGAACTGGGCGATCGACTTGCGCGCCTTGGTCACCTGCGGCTTCTGGCCGGTGATCTGGGTCAGGTCGCGGACGGCACCGTCGATCACTTTGGAATCACGCGCTGCCTCACCCACGCCCATGTTGACCACGATCTTGGTCAGGCCGGGGATCTGCATCACGTTGTCGTAGCCGAACTCGGTGTGCAGCGACGGCGCGATCTCCTCGCGGTACTTCTGCTTCAGCCGCGGCAACGGCTTCGCTTCGGTCGCAGTAGCGGTCATCAGATTTCCTTCCCGGTCTTGCGCGCGATCCGAACGCTCCGAGTGGTTTCGTACTCGGAGCCGTCGGGACGACGCTTGGTCACCTCACGGCGCTCGTAACCCACCCGGGTCACGACCTCCTGGCCGTCCACCTTCACCACCAACTGAACGTTGGAGACGTCGATGGGAGCCTCGGTGGTGATGATCCCGCCCTTGTCCTTGGTCCGGCTCTGCGCCTGGTTGGACCGGTCGGGACGGTGCTTCTTCACCACGTTCACGCCCTGGACGACCACACGGCCGTCCTTGGGGAAGACCTCGAGGATCTCGCCGACCAGGCCCTTGTCCTTGCCGGCGATGACCTTGACTCGGTCACCCTTCTTCACATGCAGCGAATTCGCCATCTCAGATCACCTCCGGTGCGAGCGAGACGATGCGCATGAACTTCTTCTCGCGCAGCTCGCGGCCGACCGGGCCGAAGATGCGGGTGCCGCGGGGCTCCCCGTCGTTCTTCAGGATCACGGCGGCGTTCTCATCGAACTTGATGTAGGAGCCGTCGGCGCGGCGGGTCTCCTTGACCGTCCGGACGACAACCGCCTTGACGACGTCGCCCTTCTTCACATTGCCGCCGGGGATGGCGTCCTTGACCGTGGCGACGATCTTGTCGCCCAAGCCTGCATAGCGACGCTTCGAGCCACCGAGCACGCGGATGCAGAGGAGTTCCTTTGCCCCGGTGTTGTCGGCGACCTTCAGTCGCGTCTCCTGCTGGATCATTTACCTCACTCGTCCCTTACTTGGCCTTCTCGAGGATCTCGACCAGACGCCAGCGCTTGGACGCCGACAGCGGACGAGTCTCCATGACACGCACCCGGTCACCGACCCCAGCGGAGTTGGCCTCATCATGGGCCTTCAACCGCTCGGTCTTGGTCATGACCTTGCCGTACAGCGGGTGCTTGACCCGCTGCTCGATCGCCACAACCACGGTCTTGTCCATCTTGTCGCTCACCACAACGCCCTCGCGGACCGTACGGGCGCCCGTCCGGCTAATGCTGTTCTCGCTCATCACTTACTCACTTGTCCTGGTCGGGATCGGGAACGATGCCCAGGTTGCGCTCCTGGATCACGGTGTAGATCCGAGCGATGTCCTTGCGGACCTCACGGAGCCGTCCGTGCGTTTCCAGCTGACCGGTGGCAGCAGCGAAGCGCAGGTTGAACAGTTCTTCCTTGTACTCGACGACCTTGGCGTTGAGCTCGTCGCGGCTCAGCCCCCGAAGGTCGGCGGCAGTCACGAACTTTGCCATCAGATGTCACCTGCTTCTCGCTTGATGAAGCGTGCCTTGAACGGCAGCTTGTGGATGGCCAGGCGCATGGCCTCACGGGCCACGTCCTCCTGGACACCCGAGAGTTCGAACAGCACCCGGCCGGGCTTGATGTTGGCGATCCACCATTCCGGGGAACCCTTGCCCGAACCCATGCGGGTCTCGGCCGGCTTCTTGGTCAACGGACGGTCGGGGTAGACGTTGATCCACACCTTGCCGCCACGCTTGATGTGACGAGTCATGGCGATACGAGCGCTCTCGATCTGACGGTTGGTCAGATACGAGGACTCGAGCGCCTGGATACCGAAGTCACCGAAGGCGAGCTTGGTTCCACCCTTCGCGGCGCCATCGCGCCTCGGGTGGTGCTGCTTGCGGTGCTTCACACGACGGGGAATCAACATGATCAGGCTCCTGCACTCTCGGCGGCCGCCGGGGTCGCGACACCTTCGGCGACACCCTCCCGACGACGCTGACCGCCACGCTGCTCCGGACGGCCGGTACCCCGGTCGTCACGGCGCGGCCCACGAGCCGGCCGGCGTTGCCCGCCAGCACTCGCGCGGGCGGCCTTCTGGGCGGCCCGTTCGGCCCGGTTGCCAGTGACGTCGCCCTTGTAGATCCAGACCTTCACGCCGATCCGACCGAACGTCGTCTTGGCCTCGTAGAAGCCGTAGTCGATGTCAGCCCGCAGCGTGTGCAGCGGAACCCGTCCCTCGCGGTAGAACTCCGAGCGGCTCATTTCGGCGCCGCCGAGACGACCCGAGCACTGGATCTTGATCCCGGTAGCACCCGAGCGCATCGCGGTCTGCTGCGCCTTGCGCATCGCGCGGCGGAAAGCCACCCGAGCGCCCAGCTGCTCAGCGACACCTTGGGCAACCAACTGCGCATCGATCTCGGGGTTCTTCACCTCGAGGATGTTCAGCTGCACCTGCTTGCCGGTGAGCTTCTCCAGCTCGGAGCGAACCCGTTCGGCTTCGGCGCCGTTACGACCGATCACGATGCCCGGACGCGCCGCGTACAGGAACAGCGTCACGCGGTCGCTGCGACGCTCGACCTCGATCGAGCTGATTCCGGCGCGCTCCAGTGTCTTGTGCAGGTACGCGCGGATCTTCACGTCCTCGGCGACATGCTCGGCATAGGACTTGTCGGCGTACCACCGGGTCTTGTGGTCGGTGGTGATGCCCAGCCGGAAGCCATGGGGATTAATTTTCTGGCCCATGCTCAGGCTCCCTTCTCGCTCTTGGGTTCGACGACGACGGTGATGTGGCTGGCCCGCTTGAGGATTCGGCTCGCCGAACCCTTGGCCCGGGCGCGGATCCGCCGGAGGGTCATGCCCTCGTCGACGAACGCCTTGCTGATGAACAGCTCGTCGGCACGAAGCTCTTCGGTGGCCTGGGCGTTGGCTGAGGCGCTGGCCACAACCTTATACACGGGCTCCGAAGCTGCCTGCGGGGCGAACTTCAGCACGGTCAGTGCTTGGGTGACATCCATTCCGCGGACCAGGTCCACGACACGACGCACCTTGCTCGGAGACATCCGGACGTGACGCGCGATGGCGTACGAGCCAGGACGATCCCCGAGCAGGGCGGAACGCCGACTGGGTCGGTTCTCCTTGTTGCTCATAGTCAGTTCCTTATCTCGCTCGCTCAGCGGCGGCGCGACTTCTTGTCTTCTTTGATGTGACCGCGGTAAGTGCGGGTGGGGGCAAACTCGCCCAACTTGTGACCAATCATCGATTCGGTCACGAACACCGGCACATGCTTGCGGCCGTCGTGCACCGCGATGGTGTGGCCGATCATGTCCGGAATGATCATCGACCTGCGGGACCAGGTCTTGATGACTTGCTTGGTGCCCTTTTCGTTCTGGACGTCCACCTTTTTGGCGAGGTGGTCATCAACGAAGGGACCCTTCTTCAGGCTGCGTGGCATTTTCTTATCTCACCTAATCCAATCAGCGCTTCTTGCCGGACTTCCGGCGACGAATGATCAGGCGAGAGCTCGCCTTGTTCTTGTCCCGGGTGCGACCCTCGGGCTTGCCCCAGGGGCTCACCGGGTGACGTCCACCGGAGGTGCGACCCTCGCCACCACCGTGCGGGTGGTCGACCGGGTTCATCACCACACCACGAACCGTCGGACGGATGCCCTTCCAGCGGTTACGACCGGCCTTGCCCCAGTTGATGTTGCTCTGCTCGGCGTTGCCGACCTCGCCGACGGTTGCCCGGCAGCGAACATCAACCATGCGCATTTCGCCCGAGGGCAGACGCAGGGTGGCCATCTTGCCCTCGCGGGCGACCAGCTGGATCCGGGCCCCGGCCGAGCGACCCATCTTGGCCCCGCCACCGGGACGCAACTCCACCGCGTGCACCGTGGTGCCGACGGGGATGTTGCGCAGCGGCAAGTTGTTGCCCGGCTTGATGTCGGCGCCTTCACCGGCTTCGACGGCGGCACCTTGGGCCAGGCCGTTCGGAGCGACGATGTAGCGCTTCTCACCATCGGCGTAGTGCAGCAGCGCGATTCGGGCGGTGCGGTTCGGGTCGTACTCGATGTGAGCGACCTTGGCCGGCACGCCGTCCTTGTCGTAGCGGCGGAAGTCGATCAGGCGGTACGCCTGCTTGTGACCGCCACCGATGTGCCGGGTGGTGATCCGGCCCTGGTTGTTGCGGCCACCGGTCTTCGGCTTCGGCGCGAGCAGCGACTTCTCCGGAGTGGAGCGAGTCAGTTCGACGAAGTCGGACACGCTCGAGCCACGACGGCCCGGCGTTGTCGGCTTGTACTTGCGGATTCCCATGAGTTCGTGTTCCTTGTCTCAGCTACCCGGTCAGCCGACCGAACCGAAGATGTCGATCCGCTGGCCGTCGGCGACGGTGACGATGGCCCGCTTGGTGTCGGGACGCTTGCCGACACCCGCCTTCGTCCGGCGCTTCTTGCCAATGCGATTGATCGTGTTGACGCTGGTGACCTTCACCTCGAAGACCGCTTCGACAGCGATCTTGATCTCGGTCTTGTTGGCGTTCGGAGCAACCAGGAAGGTGTACTTGTTCTCGTCGAGCAGACCGTAGGACTTCTCGCTGACGATGGGCGCCAGCAGGATGTCGCGATGGTCGCGGATCTTCAGGTCGCTCACTTGGAGTCCTCACCCTTCTTCACTGCGTTGACGAATCCGGCCTTTTCAGCGGCCTTCTCGGTCTTGAACCACACCTCAGCGATCGTCGCGGCGTACCAGGGCGACTCAGGAGTGTGGAAGAGCATCGAATCCTCGTTGCCCTTGATCTCGAACCCGGCCGGCGGCTCGGCACCGCGGTAGGTGTTCTTGGACCCCTTGACCGGAGCGGACGCCTCGACGGCTTCGCTGGCCTCAACCTCGACCTCATCCAGGATCACGTCGTCAACACCGGCGACCGGGGTGCCGACGTAGACCTGCAGAGCGGCGCTGGTGAACACGACGTCATCGTTCAACAGCACGTCGTAGGCGTTCAGCTGGTCAACGGCGATCGCGTGCACGACGGCAACGTTGCGCAGGCTGAGCCAGGCCACGTCCTCGTCACGGTGCAACACGACCAGGATCTTGTTGCTCGCGATACCGGTCAGCGCCTGCAAGGCCGACTTGGTGGAGGGGGTCTCCCCCGCCACGATGGCGTCGACCACGTGAACCCGACCGTTGCGGGCCCGGTCGCTCAGGGCGCCTCGGATCGCGGCCGCGATCATCTTCTTCGGCGTGCGCTGGGCGTAGCTGCGCGGCACGGGACCGTGCACGACACCGCCACCGGTCCACTGCGGGGCGCGGCGCGAACCCTGGCGGGCTCGTCCGGTGCCCTTCTGGCGCCACGGCTTGGCGCCGCCGCCGGAGACCTCAGCGCGGGTCTTGGTCTTGGCCGTGCCCTGTCGGGCCGCGGCCTGCTGCGCCACCACAACCTGGTGGATCAGCGGAACGTTAGTCTGCGCGTCGAAGTGACTGGCAGGCAGTTCGGCGGTGCCGGAGCCGGTGCCGAGCACGGTGACGGTCTGGGACTCGCTCATTCCTTGACTCCCTTCTTGGCCGCGCTGCGCACCACGACGAGGGCACCCTTGGGGCCGGGCACGGAGCCCTTGACCAGGATCAGCCCACGCTCGGTGTCGACGGCATGGATGGTGAGGTTCTGCACGGTGACCTTCTCGACGCCCATGCGTCCGGCCATCTTCATGCCCTTGAACACCTTCGACGGGGTCGAGGAGCCACCGATGGAGCCCGGCGAGCGGTGCTTGCGGTGCACACCGTGGGAGGCGCGCAGACCGTGGAAGCCGTGGCGTTTCATGACGCCTGCGGTGCCCTTGCCCCTTGGAGACACCAGTCACGTCCACGACCTCGGCGGCAGCGAACACGTCAGCGTTCAGCTCCTGGCCAAGGGTGTACTCGCTGGCGTCGGCGGTGCGAAGCTCCATCAGGTGCTTGCGCGGGGTGACCCCGGCCTTCTCGAAGTGCCCGGCGGACGGCTTGGTCACGGCCTTGGCCTTGATCGCCCCGAAGCCGAGCTGGACGGCCGAGTAGCCGTCAGTCTCGGGGGTGCGGACCTGCGTGACCACGCACGGGCCAGCCAGGATCACGGTCACTGGAACAACCTTGTTGTTCTCGTCCCAGGTCTGGGTCATGCCGAGCTTGGTGCCCAGTAGACCCTTCACGTTTCGCTTGTTGGTCATCTCTGCTGGCCTCACGGAAGCTTGATCTCGATGTCGACACCGGCCGGGAGGTCAAGCCTCATCAGCGAGTCAACGGTCTTGGGCGTGGGGTCGAGAATGTCGATCAGGCGCTTGTGGGTGCGCATTTCGAAGTGCTCCCGGCTGTCCTTGTACTTATGCGGCGAACGGATCACGCAGAACACGTTCTTCTCGGTGGGCAACGGCACTGGGCCGGCCACCTTGGCGCCGGTGCGGGTCACCGTATCGACGATCTTCTTCGCCGATGAGTCGATGACTTCGTGGTCGTAGGCCCGGAGTCTGATCCGGATCTTCTGTCCCGCCACTGGTAATCCTTCTGTCGTCGGTTGGCGTTGCTCCGGCCCCCGAGGTCGGGCGTGTCGGGCCGTTCTGGGCCGCACACGATCGTTATCTGATCGAGGTAGGGCCCGGCGAACGACTCATCCGCCCGGGGGCACCGCAGGAAACCTCCCGCGGAGCAACCTGGCTATCTTGTCATGCGGCGTGGACAGCGATCAAATCGAGCCCCTGCGCTGCGCAGAACTACCTATACCGAGCGCAAGCAGCCCTCGCCTAGGGTCGCTGCGTGACAGCGAAGGCAACGCGGGTTGAGCACGTCGAGGCACTGGTGGTGGGGTCGGGCTTCGGCGGGTCGGTGGCCGCCTACCGGCTGGCCGAGGCGGGGAAGTCCACGGTGCTCCTGGAACGCGGTCAGGCCTACCCCCCGGGGACCTTCGCCCGCAACCCGTATGAGATGAGCCGCTCGTTCTGGGAGCCCAAGGACGAACTCTTCGGCCTCTTCGACGTGCGATCGTTCCGTAGACTCGAGGCGATCGTCTCCAGCGGCCTGGGCGGCGGATCACTGATCTATGCCAACGTCCTGTTGCGTAAGGACGAGAAGTGGTTCGTCCACGACTCACCGCTGCCGGGAGGCGGCTACGAGAACTGGCCGATCGGGCGTGAGGACTTGGAGCCGCACTACGACGCGGTGGAGAAGATGATCCACCCCACGCCGTCCCCCTACCCCGACATCCCCAAGGCCCGCGCACTGCGGAGGCCGCCCAGGCCCTGGGCCTGAGGTGTTCCATCCCCGCTGGCGATCGACTTCGCCTCAAGCCCTGGTGCCGCGGCCGGCCCCAAGCAGGTCATCGAGACGCCGTACTACGGCAACCTGCACAACGTGACCCGGCTCAGTTGCCGGCTCTGCGGAGAGTGCGACATCGGCTGCAACGAAGGCTCGAAGAGCACCCTGGATCACAACTACCTCTCCGCCGCCAGCTTCCATGGGGCTGATCTGCGCACCTCTTGTGAGGTCACGAGCATCGTCCCTTTGCGGGAGGGGGGCTACGCGGTCGGGTATGTGCGTTACGAACCGGACTCCGACGCCGAGGGCCACCGGGTCCGTTCGCGGCACAAGATCCACTGCAAGCAGTTGTTCCTGGCCGCCGGCGCGTTGGGCACCACATCGTTGTTGCTCCGCAACCGGGTGAATCTCCCGCTGCTCAGCCGGGCACTGGGCACCCGATTCTGTGGCAACGGCGACCTCCTCACTTTCGCCATGGGGGCCCAGTCGGACACCTCCACGCATCATCCGCGGGTGATCGACGGGAGTTACGGCCCGGTCATCACCACCTCGATCCGGGTGCCGGACTCGGTGGATGGGACCGGGCGCGAGGGACGCGGTTACTACGTCCAGGAGGCCGGCTTCCCCGAGTTCGCCAACTGGCTGATCGAAACCGCGCAGGTGACCTCGTCGCTGCAGCGGGCCGCCAAGATCGCCCGGGACCTGCTGCTGTATCGCCTGCGCGGCCTGAACGAGTCAACGATTTCAGCTGAAGTGGCCCAGGCCATCGGTCACGGTCGCCTAGGGGCCAGTTCCCTCCCGCTTCTGGGTATGGGACGCGATGTGGCGGACGGCCGAGTCGTGCTCAGCGACGGTGAGTTGGACGTGATCTGGAGCACCTTCACCTCGACGAAGTACTTCGCGGAGATGCGCGGCACCATGCGCGAACTCTCCGACACCCTGCACGCCGACTTCCACGACAACCCGCTGTGGTGGACCAACCGGGTGGTCACTGTGCACCCACTGGGGGGTGCACCGATGGGCCGTTCGGCACACGAGGGGTTGGTCGATCGATGGGGCGAGGTCTTCGGCTACCCCGGTCTCTACGTGGTCGATGGGGCCTCGATGCCCGGCCCGGTAGGACCGAACCCCGCGCTCACCAGTGCCGCCGTGGCCGATCGCGCCGTTCAGCACACGCTGGATCAGCCGACGAGCTGGCGGGCGACCGACCTGGACGAGGAAGAGGACGAGGTCACCGATCAGGGTCCGACCGAGGGCCGGTCGGTCGCCTTCACCGAGCAGATGAAGGGCTACCTGGCGCTCGGAGAGACCGATCCGATGGCAGGGTGGCGAACGGCCAGGCAGTTGAATCATCGGTTCATGTTCGAGCTGACCATCACCGTGCCCGATGTGGAACGGTTCATCGATGCCGGTGACCACCCCGGAACGGCCGAGGGATTCGTCCGCTGCGACCTGCTTGGTGGACGCCTGCCGGTGCAGCGAGGCTGGTTCAACCTGTTCGTCGAGACCGAGCGCGCCGACACCAGGGAGATGCGTTATCGCCTGTGGCTACGGGATCTCGCGCGTGCGCCGATCACCATGGTCGGGTTCAAGACGGTCCGCAACGACCCAGGGATGGACATCTGGGCCGACACCTCGACCCTCTACATCACCTTGCTCAAGGGGCACGTCCTCCCAGGGGAGACCGGGTCGGTGCTCGGGGCCGGGATGCTCCGCATCCTCCCCGGCGACTTCGCCAAACAGGTGACCACCTTCCGCGCCGACGGACGCGGCCGGGTGCGGGCGATCGGGCAGTTCGCAGCTCACTTCGCCAAATCTCTGATCCACAGCTACGGAATGCGGCCAACGTCGCGACGAGGAGAGCCGACATGACCGCCGAAACCGCTGATCGAGGCACCACCCGAACTGATCATCAGATGGAAACCCACGTGCTCAGCGCGACCGACGGGCTGCCGCTGGCCTTGCTGAGGATTCGGGGTCGACAGGCCGCCACCAAAGGCCCGATCCTGCTCGTGCACGGGTCGGGCGTCCGGGCGGAGATCTTCCGGCCACCCATCGCACGCACCTTCGTCGACGCGCTCCTCGACGATGGCTGGGACGTCTGGCTGCTGAACTGGCGGGCGTCGATCGATCTTGATCCGGTCCCCTGGACACTGGACGATGCCGCCGCCTACGACCACCCGGTGGCGGTCAAGTACGTGGCGGAGGCAACAGGCTCGCCCACGATGAAGGCTGTGATCCACTGCCAGGGGTCCACCTCCTTCGCCATGTCGGCCGCAGCGGGCTTGGTCCCTGAGGTGACCACCATCCTGTCCAATGCGGTCTCGTTGCACCCCACCTTGCCGGCCTTCTCGAAGGCGAAAATGCGCTGGCTCCGCCCGTTGGTGCAGGGAATCGCGCCCTACCTGGATCCGTCCTGGGGCGATAACCCCGACACCGGTTTCGCCAAGGTGGCTCGAACGGTGGTGAACCTGACCCATCCCGAGTGCAACAACCCCGTCTGTAAGCTGGTCAGCTTCACCTACGGCAGCGGACGTCCGGCGCTGTGGTCGCACGAGAACCTCACCGAGGAGACTCACGAATGGCTGCGCGGTGAGTTCGGCCAGGTACCGATGAGCTTCTTCGCTCAAATGGACGCCAGCGTGCGGGCTGGTCACCTCGTCTCGGTCAGCAACCGTCCCGGACTCCCGGCCACCTACGGGGTCGAGCCGATCCAGACCGATGCCCGCTGGGTGTTGTTCAGCGGAGAGAACAACCGCTGCTTCCTGCCTCAGAGCCAGCAGCGCACCTTCGACTACCTGGAATCCCAAGCGCCGGGCAGACACGCCCTGCACGTCCTGAAGAACTACGGCCACCTCGACGTCTTCCTCGGTAAGCGCTCCGCGGTCGACGTCTTCCCGCTGATGCTCAAAGAACTCAACCACCCCGAAAGGTAGAGAGCATGTCCACCATCAAGTCCAGCGCCACCAGACTTGTCGGTCGCGTCGCCACCGCCATCGACCATCGAGTGCCCTGGTACCGCCTGCCCACCTTCCCCGGGATCCTGATGCTGATCGCGATGCGGGCGCGACTCCGCCAGGAGAACCTGCATGACACCGGCCCGATCAGTGATGTGGTTCCCGAGATCCCCGAAACCGTGGGTGATCGGCACCTGACCGCCCGCACGGTGACCGGCCACTACAACAGCCTCGAAGAACCAATGATGGGCAGCGTCGGCTGCCGTTTCGGCCGCAACGTGCCGATTGAGAGCACCTGGCCAGAGACCGACAGCCACCTGATGTCCCCCAACCCCCGTGTGGTCAGTCGGAAGCTCCTCACCAGGGAGGTGTTTCAGCCGGCCACGACGCTCAACGTGTTGGCCGCCGCCTGGCTGCAGTTCGAGGTCCACGACTGGTTCAGCCACCCCAAGCCGGACTGGGAAACCTGCCACCACGTCAATCTGTCCCAGGGCGACGACTGGCACGAGAACCCGATGCGGCTGCCCCGCAGCCTGCCCGAGCCCTCCTGGAGCGATTCGACGAAAACCCCGACCACCTGGGTCACCGAGGACAGTCACTGGTGGGACGGGTCGCAGATCTACGGCAGCACGCACGGCATGGCCGAGGCGCTGCGCGCGCATGAGGACGGCAAGCTGATCCTCGACGCCGATGGCCTTCCCCCCAAGGAACTCGACGCCAGCCTCGACGTGACCGGCACGGCCGGCAACTTCTGGGTCGGCCTGGGGTTGTTGCACAGCCTGTTCATGAAGGAACACAACGCGATCTGCGACATGTTGCGCCGCAATCATGCCGGGTGGGGCGACGACCAGCTTTACGACAAGGCCCGGCTGATCAACGCCGCTCTGATGGCGAAGATCCACACCGTCGAGTGGACGCCGGGGATCATCGCCCACCCGACGACGGTCCGCGGCATGCGCACCGCCTGGTACGGGCTGGTCGGCGAGAAGGCCCGGCGCAAATACGGCCGGATCGGATCAGGCGAGCTACTCAGCGGCATTCCCGGTTCCAAGAAGAAGCTCTTCGGCGTCCCCTACTCGCTGACCGAAGAGTTCGGTGCGGTCTACCGGATGCATCCACTGCTGCCCGACGACTACACGTTCCGCTCCGTGACCGACGACGCTCTGCTGGCCGACCACACCTTCCAGGAGTTGAACCTGACCCACGCCCGGGAACGGGCCGGCGAGTACGGGATGGCGAACTCGCTGTACTCCTTCGGGATCGCACACCCCGGCGCGATCACGCTGCACAACTATCCGCGGTTCCTCCAGCGCCTGGAGCGGCCTGACGGCACCATCCTCGACCTCGGCGCGCTGGACGTCCTGCGGATCCGGGAGCGGGGTGTCGCCCGCTACAACGACTTCCGACGGAACCTCCACATGCGGCCGGTCGCCTCGTTCGAGGAGCTCACCCCGAATCCGGCCTGGCAGGCCGAACTCAGGGAGGTCTATGACAACGACCTGGAGAATGTCGACCTGATGATCGGGTTGTACGCCGAGCAGCCACCGCCCGGCTTCGGCTTCAGCGACACCGCCTTCCGGGTTTTCGCCCTGATGGCTCCGCGGAGGTTGAACAGTGACCGCTTCCTCACCGACGACTACCGGCCTGAGGTCTACACCGCGGAGGGCCTGCAGTGGATCGATGACAGCACCATGACGTCGGTGCTGCTGCGGCACCATCCGACCCTGGAACCGGCGTTGCGCAACGTCGGCAACGCGTTCGCCCCCTGGCAGCGCGTGAGGGCCTGAGATGAGCGCCACCATGGCGGATCCCCGGCTCGCCATCGTCAACGAGCACATGCGGCTGGAGAACGACCACGACTTCGCCGGCTGTATCGCGGAGTTCAGCTCGGCCAAGTACGAGGTGATGGCGACCGATGAGCTCTACGACGGCGAGGGTCGGGTGGAGGACTTCCTGGTGGAGAACAAACGGGCCTTTCCCGACTTCGCCTTCCTGCCGAGCCGGATCTCACCTGCCTCCGACTGCGTCGTGGTCGAGGGTCGCTTCACCGGTACCCATCTCGGTACCTGGCGGGGCTTGCCTGCGACCGGGCGCCGGGTTGACTTCCCGATGTGCCTGATCTTCGTCTTCGACGGCAACGACATGGTAAGCGAGCGGCTCTACTTCGACATGGGGGCGCCGCTGCGACAGCTGGGGGTGGCCGATGACCCGAACACCCTGCGCGGCAAAGTCACGCTCCTGATCACCCATCCGCTGGTGATCCTGAAGGCTTTGCTGCGCAAGGTCGGCATCGGCCGGACGGGGTAGGCCCATGGCCATCGTGATCACGATCGTCTACGTCGTGCTCTTGGCCTGGGGTGTCTTCGTCGGGGTGCGACAGGTGTACCAGGGCTACCGGGCACCCGAGTCGTTGCTGAATCCGCTGTTTCGGCATCCGATCGCCCTGCGGTTGTTCGCTGTCCACCTGAGCGTCGCGAGCCTCGACCTGTTCGTGATCGGCCCCTGGGCGATAGCGAACAAGAGCACCCTGTGGTACTGGGGTGGCCGGATCGCCCTGCTCACCTGCTCGCTGCCGATCGCGGCGTTCTTCAACCGCAACGCCGAGTCGTTCGGGCCGTTCATCGGCCGCTGGGTACGGCTGCGGAACTTCTTCGAGTACGGCCTTCACATCGCCGTGGCAGCCCTGCCCTTGGAATGGACCAACTACTACCTGCTGCACTGGTGGCTGGTGGCCTACCGCTTCCTCGACGTCGGGCCGCGACGGCTGTTACGGACGCGTCCCCGGGTCAACTGGGTGGTGATCACCTTGATCTACCTCGGTGCCTTCGCTGCGGTCTGGTTCCATCAGGTGCTGTTCGCCACACTCCCTGCGGCCGACCTGCCGGATCACGTCAATGCCCCGTGGGAGACGGCGGTCGTGGTTGGCGGCAACCTGGGGTTGGCCATCTTCGTGTGGTTGAGCATCGCCCGCTACGCCGGGACGAGCGCGAAGCCCCAGATCGCGGGGCTCGCCGACTGAGCGATCAAACGGTACGCCGGTAGCGCCCGCCCACCTCGAACAGGGCCTCGGTGATCTGACCCAGACTGCAGACGCGGACGGTGGACATCAGCTCCTCAAACAAGTTCTCGCCGGTCGCGGCGACCTCCTGCAACCGACGCAGCGCCGGACCGGAGAGATCGGCGTTGCGGGCGTGGAAGGCAGCCAAACGGGCCAACTGGGAGTCCTTCTCGGCCTGCGTGCCCCGGCTGAGCGGCGTCACCCGGGTCGCCTCAGCGCTGGGGTCCACGAAGGTGTTCACCCCGATCAGGGGAAGTGAACCGTCATGCTTGCGGGTCTCGTACAGCATCGATTCGTCCTGGATCTTGCCCCGTTGATAGCCGGTCTCCATGGCCCCGAGCACCCCGCCGCGCTCGGAGAGGGCATCGAACTCAGCCAGCACGGCGTCCTCGACCAGGTCGGTGAGCTCCTCCAGCAGGTAGGAACCCTGGAGTGGGTTGGCGCACGCAGAGAGGCCCCACTCAGCTTCGATGATGAGCTGAATCGCCAGCGCCCGGCGCACAGAGTGTTCGCTCGGCGTGGTCACCGCCTCGTCGTAGGCGTTGGTGTGCAGCGAGTTGGCGTTGTCGTAGAGGGCACAGAGCGCCTGCAGGGTGGTCCGGATGTCGTTGAAGTCCATCTCGGAGGCGTGCAGGGAGCGCCCGGAGGTCTGGACGTGGTACTTCAACTTCTGCGCTCGCTCCCCCGCGCCGTACTTGTCCCGCAGAGCGATCGCCCAGATCCGGCGGGCGACCCGTCCGATCACGGTGTATTCGGCGTCCATCCCGTTGGAGAAGAAGAAGGACAGGTTCCGGGCCACGTCGTCGAGGGCCAGGCCACGCGCCAGAAAGGCCTCCAGGTAGGTGAAGCCGTTGGCCAGGGTCAGGGCCAGCTGGGTCAGCGGGTTCGCCCCCGCTTCGGCGATGTGGTAGCCGCTGATCGACACCGAGTAGAAGTTCTGCACCTCGTGGCGGACGAACCACGCCTGAACATCGGCCATCGCCCGCAGCGAGAAGTCGACCGAGAACAGGCAAGTGTTCTGGCCCTGGTCTTCCTTGAGGATGTCGGCCTGGACGGTTCCGCGGACGGTTCGCACCACCTCGGGATCGTCGGCCTGATCGATCGCGGCGTTGAGGAACATCGCCAGAATCGACGGGGCCGGGCCGTTGATCGTCATCGAGACCGACGTGGCCGGATCGGCCAGATCAAAGCCGGCGAACAAGTCCCGCATGTCGTCGATGGTGGCCACCGAGACCCCCGACGTGCCCACCTTGCCGTAGATGTCCGGGCGCCCGGCCGGGTCCCGGCCGTACAGCGTGACTGAATCGAAGGCGGTCGAGAGGCGAGTGGTTGGCTGACCGTGAGCGAGCAGGTGAAAGCGCCGATTGGTCCGAGCCGGGTCGCCCTCTCCGGCGAACATCCGGGTCGGGCGTTCACCGTGGCGCTTCTCCCTGAACACCCCCGCAGTGAAAGGGAAGACACCGGGCACGTTCTCTTCGCGGAGGTAACGCACCAAGGCGCCGGCCTCCAGGTGGTGCGGCAGCGCCACCATCGGCACGAGCGATCCCGACAGCGTGGTTGCCCTGGGCTGCGCGGTGGCGATCCGGTGGGCGTGCTCGGCCAAGAGGGCATCCGTGTCCGGCTCGACTCCCTCAGCGGCCAGGTGGCGCCACTCCTGGACTGTGTCGGGAGCTGCCTGGGACAGCAGCGCGATCGCGGCCTCCAGATGGGCTCGCCGCTGGACCGCAGCTACCTGGTCGGCGGTATGGGCCCGGTAGGCGCGCACGGCAGTGGCCACCTCGGAGAGGTAGCGCTCGCGCCCCGGAGGCACGATCGCCCTGGTCGGTGTGCTGACCATCCCTGGCGGCACGGGTAAGGTCGCCGCCGCCGCGGCCAGGCCATGACCCACGAGCAACCGCTTCAGCCTGTGATAGAGAGCCGTTACCCCGTCGTCGTTGAAGCGGGACGCGACCGTTCCGAAGACGGGCATTTCGGCCCACGGGGTTCCGAAGGCTTCGCGGTGTCGGAGGAGTTGGCGGGCGACATCGCGGCGGGCGTCTTGGGCACCCCGCCGGTCGTACTTGTTGATCGCGACTACGTCGGCCACCTCGAGGGCCGCGATCTTCTCCAGCTGGGTGGCTGCGCCGAACTCGGGGGTCATCACGTACAGCAGGGTGTCGACCTGATCGGCGATCGCGCTGTCACCCTGACCCATCCCGGGGGTCTCGACGATGATCAGGTCGAAGCCCGCAACCTTGCAGGCCAGGAGGAGCTGGTCGAGGTGATCCGGCAGACCGCCGGCGCCGCCGCGGGTGGCCAAGGACCGGAAGTACACCTGGGGGCCCAGCGCATTCATCCGGATCCGGTCACCGAGCAGGGCCCCGCCACCTCGACGTCGGGACGGATCGATGGCCAGAACTGCGATCCGTAGCGCGTCGCCGGAGTCACGGCGGAACCGGAGCAACAGCTCATCGGTGAGCGAGGACTTGCCCGACCCTCCGGTCCCGGTGACCCCGAGCACCGGTACCGCGGGCACTCCCCCGTCGGCCAGTTGCGCGGCCAGCCGCGGATCTCCGGCCTGCAGGATCGACAGGGCTTGGGCCAGGGCAGCGGCGTTCCCCCGGCGCACCGCCTCGGGTTCGGGCGGCTGCCGCGGCACGCGATCACAGTCCACGAGCAACTGGTTCACCATGGCTTGGAGCCCCAGCCGCTGACCGTCCGCTGGGCTGAAGATGGTCACTCCGTGGCGAGCCAGCTCCTCGATCTCGGTGGCCACAATGACGCCACCCCCACCGCCGTACACCCGGATGTGATCCGCCCCGCGTTCGGCCAACGAATCCGCCAGGTAGCCGAAGTACTCCAGATGTCCACCCTGATAGGACGAGACCGCGACCCCCTGGACGTCCTCCTCGATGGCGGCGGTGACCACCTCCTCGACCGAACGATCATGGCCCAGGTGCACCACCTCGGCCCCTTGAGCCTGCAACAGTCGGCGGACGAGGTTGATCGCCGCGTCGTGACCGTCGAACAACGCTGCGGCGGTGATGAACCGGACGGGGTGTCGCGGCTTGTGCAGGGCCATTCCCCCATTGAGCCACAAACCTCCCGGAGCGACCAGAGGGTCACAGCGGCTCGGTGACGACCTCCCACACCGAGGAGATCACGGGCGGTTTGCCGCAGGACTCCGGGCGTGGCTCACTCTCGGGACGCGACGTCACGCGCAGACGCCAGCGCCGACCGTCCCGGTGCTCGACGGTGATCCAGTCGGGGTCGGAGGTCCCGGGCAGCACCCTGAGGGCCGTCGGGTCGGTTTCGCCGATCTCAGCCCGGATCCACGAGTCGGCCACCGAGAGCGCCGGCTCCCGATGGGTGCGACCCCGGTCATGCCATGGCCCGAGCGCTTGACTGGCGAAGCGTCCCTGTTCCGCGGCGTCGAGGGCGGCCAGAGCCACCTCCGTGGTCAGTCGGGCCAGCACCTGGGCCAGCGGCAACACGATCCCGGTCGGCGCGAACCGATGCCCACCCAGATGGGAGCACTCCCAGACCCGGCCGGGCCGCAGAGCCGCCACGTCGAGAGCGATCGGCCGACCCCGTACCGCGCAACAGATGTCCCGACGAGCGTTCGCACACACCAACAGCACCGCCTCGCCGGCCGGAGCCAACCAGGGGGCGATCGCCAGCACGTCCCCTGGACCGCGCTACCCAGGGTCGCCAGAGGCAGAGTGAGGAGTTCAGCCGGATCGGCGATCAGCCCAGTGAGGAGCCAGGGGTCCTCCTGCAGTCCCCCGGCCAGATAGACCCTGCGCAGGGTCGCCGACTCCACCTCCGCATGCTGATCGGGTTGCCGGATCAGCAGCAGCGTGCCGCCAGCAGCACCAACGGCCTCCTCCAGCACCGCGCCGAGCGTGGGATCCAGGCGCGACTCGGTAGCGGCCTTGCGCCCCCATGGCCCGTTCTGCTCCAACGCGAGCCAGAAACCGCCCGCCGGAGCCGTGCCGTAGCTGGGCACCGCGGCGGCATCCCACCGCACCGAACAGGCGTCCGGGGCGCTGACTCCATGACCGCTCAACGCGGCATCCGGCGCCAGAGCGAGCGCGGTACGACCGCGGCGATCGCGAAGAGTGCCCGCAGCTGCCAGGGGATCCACAACTCAGGCGGCCCGGGGTGGCGAACCCGTCGCACCACGGCGTCAGCGACCTGGGCCGGGGTCGAGGAGAACGGCGCGGGGCTCATCCCCTCGGTCATTCGTCCGATCACGAAACCTGGTCGAGCGATGATCAGGTCGACTCCACTGCCGTGCAGCGCGTCGGCCAACCCGGAGGCGAAACCGTCCAGCCCGGCCTTCGCCGAGCCGTACACGTAGTTCGGACGGCGGACGCGCTGCCCGGCCACCGAAGAGAAGGCGACGATCGTTCCCGCGGCGCGCGGGCGCATCACGTTGGCCAGCACGGTCAGCAGGGCAGCCTGGGCGATGAAGTCGGTGTGCAGGATGCGCACCACCTCCGACTCGTCCGCTTCAGCTCGGGCTTGGTCACCAAGAACGCCGAAGGCCAGGACGGCGATGTCGATCGGTCCCGCCTCAGCCTCGATCCGGGCAACCAGGTCGCGATGGGAGGCCGTGTCGTCGGCGTCGAAGGAGAAGGCCAGCACTCGGGCTGCTCCCGGGAGGGCTACCGGGTCTGCGGGGACGGCCCCCCTGCTGGCCAGAACCACGGTGTTGCCGGCAGCCAAGCGATGGGCGATCTCCAGCCCGATCTCGGAGCGGCCGCCGAAGACGACGACGACCTCAGACATCGGCGGCCAAGGCTGACAGTCGTCGCAACGAGGACTCGCGTCCCAGGAGCTCCATCGACTCGAACAGCGGCGGGGAGACTCGCTGACCGGTGATTCCCACCCGGACAGGACCGAACGCGAACCGCGGCTTCAGCCCCAAACCCTCGATCAGGGCGCTTCGCAGCGCAGCTTCGATCGTCTCGTGGGTCCACTCGGTCAGCCCGCCGAGCGCCTCGACCGAGGCGGCGAGGACGGCCGGCGCGTCAGCGGTCAGCTGCGCTCGGGCGTCGTCGGCGAGCACCAGGTCGGCGTCGGCAGTGAACAGGAATCCGAGCGCCGGCAGCGCATCGGCCAGCAGGGTCATTCGCTCCCGGACCAACGGCATCGCCCGGCGCAGCACCTCTCGGTGCGCGGCCTCCGCGTTCTGCCACTGCCCCGTTCGCAGCGCATGCTCGACCACTCGCTGCGCCAACTCATCACTGGGCAGTGAGCGGATGTAGTGCGCGTTCAGCCAGTTCAGCTTGGCCAGGTCGAAGATCGGCCCGACCGTGTTCACCTTCGCCCAGTCGAAGTGCTCGACGAAGTCCTCGAACGTCGACACCTCGGCATCCTGGGCGCTGGGCGGATAGGCCAACAGCTGAAGGAAGTTGCAGCGCCTCCGGCAGGTAACCCTGCTCCCGGAACCAGGTCAACCGCGCGGCGGGGTTCTTGCGCTTGGAAATTTTCGACTTGTCGGTGTTCCGCAGCAGCGGCATGTGCGCAAACGCCGGCGGGGTCAGGCCGAGGAACCGATACAGCAGGAGGTGCTTGGGCGTCGAGGAGATCCACTCCTCGCCGCGCACGACGTGCGTGATCCCCATCAGGTGGTCGTCCACGACCACGGCCAGGTGGTAGGTCGGGAACCCGTCCGCTTTGAGGATCACCTGATCGTCGGGGCGGGGTGCACTCACGTCTCCCCGGATCACGTCGGTGAAGGTCAGGGGCGGGTCCTCGGGGATCAGCATCCGCACGACCGGCGTGTCGCTGAACCCTGGCAACGCGGCCCGCTGCTCTCTGGTCTTGCCGTGACAGAGCCGGTCGTAGCCTGTGACTGACACCTTGGACGCCTGCTGTTCTTCGCGGAGCGCGGTCAGCCGCTCCACCGAGCACCAGCAGTAGTAGGCGTGACCTGAGGCGAGCAACTGATCGACGAACGGACGGTAGGTGGTCAGCCGCTCCGACTGCCGGTAGGGGGCATAAGGCCCTCCCACGTCCGGGCCCTCGTCCCAGGGCAACCCCAGCCAGCGCAACGTTTCGAAGATTTGGGCTTCGGATTCAGCAACGTAGCGGGCCTGGTCGGTGTCCTCGATCCGCAAGACGAAGGCACCCCCGGTCTTGCGGGCATAGGCGAGGTTGAACAGAGACATATAGGCGGTTCCGACGTGCGGATCCCCGGTCGGGGACGGGGCAACGCGAAGCCTCGGGCGAGTCAGAGTCATGGCCGACTCAGCGTAGTCGATCGACTCCGCGCGTACCCTCCCGTGCCGAATCAGCCGGTCGGCTCAGACCTCAGATGGTGTGTACCGCCACAACGTGGTGAAGGCCAACGCGATCCCGATCATCGCCACCACGATCAACAATCCACCCGAAGCGAGGGCGATCGTCGGCCCCAGCAGGGCCGCCATCGTGCCCAGACGGACGTCCCCGAGGCGGGGGCCGCCCGCGACCACGACCATGAAGACGCCCTGCATGCGCCCGCGCATCTCGTCGGGGGTCAACACCTGAAGCATGGTCATCCGCAGCGAGGCACTGACCAGGTCGGCCGCGCCCGCTATCGCCAGGCAGATCAGGCCCACGACAAGGTTCCGGGTGAAGGCGAAGGCCAGGATCGCCACGCCCCACACAGCCACTGACACGATGATCGTGGCGCCATGCCGGCGAATGGTCGAGATCCACCCCGAGAACAGACCGGCCGCCACCGCGCCGATCGAAGCTCCGGCGTAGAGCCAGCCGATCGAATCCGCCCCGAACCGTTCGTCGGCCAGCGCTGGAAAGACCGCCAGCGGCCAGCCCAGGATCATCGCGATCAGGTCGACCACGTACTGCATCGACAGCAGCGGCTGCGTCCGCAGATATCGGAAACCGTGCACCACGTCCGCCAGGGCCGTGGCGAAGGGGTGCCGACCGGACTCCACCGCCACCTTCTGCGATGGAAGCCCGCTCAACGTCAGAACGGCCAGAAGGACGAGCACCACCTCCCCGGCGTAGGCCCAGATCACCCCGAGGTAGGCAACCAGCAGACCTGCCGCCAGCGGACCAACGATCATGGCCGCCGACATGACACTGGAGGAGATCGTGTTCGCGGCCGGGATCAGAGCGACCGGGATCAACGCGGGCAGCATGGCAGCACGCGCAGGCCGGTAGACCGCCGCGGCCGCCGACTGCAACGCCACCAACACCCAGATCACCCACACCGAGCCCAGATTCAGCGCCACCTGGGCCAACAACAGGACGCTGGTCACGGCGGTCACCAGCGTCGACCAGATGGTCAGCCTTCGACGGTCGATGGTGTCGGCAAGGGCCCCGCCGACGAGCCCGAAGGCGATCAGCGGCACCAACGCGAAGAGGCTGGTGTAGCCGACCATCGCGCTGCTGCGGGTCAGCGCGTACACCTGCACGCTGACCGCCACGAGCGTCATCTGCGCACCGACGTTGGTCAGCAGGTTCCCGGCGAAGAGGCGTCGAAAGTGCACGTAGGCGAATGGACGCGTGTCCATCGTCCAGCGCGCGAGCCATCGCCTCCCGGTGTTCGCCACCCGATGAACCCTAGTGGCGCAGAGCAGCTCAGTCCGATTCTCACCTGAGGCTCGGAGCGCCGCTCCACCAGGGCGAGACTGCTGAACCCGACAGGGGCTCAAGGGTCTCGCGGTGAGCCCAGCGCCATCGGCCGGGGCCGCGATTGGTAGGTTACGGCCATGAGCGCCGAGACCACCGCAAACGACTTCATCCGTGACATCGTCCGGCGCGACAACGACCAGGGCAGCTACGGCGGACGGGTCCAGACCCGGTTCCCACCCGAACCCAACGGCTATCTGCACATCGGCCACGCCAAGGCGATCGTGGTGGACTTCGGGATCGCCGAGGACTTCGGCGGCGTCTGCAACCTTCGGCTGGACGACACCAATCCCGACACCGAGGAGAGCGAGTTCGTGGACTCGATCGTCTCCGACATCGAGTGGCTCGGCTTCCGACCGAAGGCGTTGCTCCACGCGTCCGACTACTTCGAACAGTTGTACGCGTGGGCCGAGTACCTCGTCGGACGCGGCTTGGCTTACGCCGACGACTCGGACAGCGAAACGATTTCGGCACAGCGGGGCGGCTTCGGCAAACCAGGGGTGGACAGCGCTTTTCGCCGACGCAGCATTGCCGAGAACCTCGATCTCCTCCGCCGAATGAAGGCCGGGAGTTCCCCGACGGAGCGCGAGTGCTCCGGGCCAAGATCGACATGAATCACGAGAACATGCAGTTGCGTGACCCCGTGATGTACCGGATCCGGCACAGTCACCACCACCGCACCGGCGATGCCTGGTGCATCTATCCCACCTATGACTGGGCTCACGGCCAATCCGATGCGATCGAGGGGGTCACCCACTCCATCTGCACGCTCGAGTTCGACGCTAACCGAGCGCTCTACGACTGGTACCTCGACCACCTCCCGCTGCCCAGCGACCAGCCCAAGCAGATCGAGTTCGCGCGTCTTGAGTTCACCCACACCGTGACCTCCAAGCGCCGTCTGGCTACCCTGGTGGCCGACGGGGTTGTGGACGGCTGGGACGACCCGCGGATGCCCACCTTGCGCGGGCTGCGCCGGCGGGGCTACCCGGCTGCGGCGATACGCAACTTCTGCCGCGACATCGGAACGACGAAGACCAACAGCCGGCAAAGCATCGAGGCCCTGGAGTCCTACGTCCGGCGTGAGCTGAACCGCACCGCGCAGCGCCGGATGGCGGTGCTGCGACCGCTGAAGTTGGTGATCACCAACTGGCCGACCGAACCCGACGGCACGCCGGTGGTGGAGTACGTCACCGTCGCCAACAACCCCGACAACCCCGCGGACGTGCGCTCGGTCGCGTTCAGTGGCGAACTGTGGATCGAGGCCGAGGACTTCGCCGAAGTCCCCCCGCCCAGGTTCTTCCGGCTCTCCCCCGGACGAGAGGTGCGGCTTCGCGGCGCCTACTTCGTCACCTGCACCGGGGTGGTCAAGGACTCCGACGGCAACTTGATCGAGATCCACGCCACCCATGACCCGGCCACCAAGGGCGGCGACTCCCCCGACGGCCGGAAGGTGAAATCCACCATGCACTGGGTGTCGGCTCGGCACGCGGTCGAGATCCAGGTGGCCTTATACGACCGCCTGTTCGGCCCGCCGGTGCCCGGAGAGGCCACCGGAGAAGCCCTGGACGACGTGAACCCTCGCTCCCGCGAACTCCTCACCGGCTGCAAGGCCGAGGCCGCGCTGGGCGAGACCCGCCCGGGTGAGGTGCACCAGTTCGAACGACTCGGCTACTTCGCTCTCGACAATGCCCTACCGATGACGTTCCACCGAACGGTCAGGCTCCGGGACGAGTGGGCGGCCATTCAAAAGCGTCAGACCTAACCGGAACCAGGGAGCTCGCCTCATGACCCGCGATCGACTCACTCCACTGCCGATTCCCTCCCGCAAGGGTCGGATCGCGATCGTCACCGGTGCCAACTCCGGGATCGGCTTCGCCACCGCCCGGGCCTTGTCGGTCGCCGGCGCCGACGTGATCCTGGCCGTCCGAAACCTCGAACGGGGTAGAGCCGCGCTCGAACAGCTTCGCGCGGAGGCACCGTTCGGCCATCATCGGGTGGAACAACTCGACACCTCAGATCTGACCTCGGTACGGGACTTCGCCACCCGGATCGGCAGCGGGCGGGTCGACATCCTGGTGAACAACGCGGGCATCGCTGCCGACCGCACCCGGCAGCTCTCCGTCGATGGCAACGAGCTCGTGTTCGCCACGAACTACCTCGGTCATTTTGCGCTGACCGGTCTTCTGCTGCCGAACCTCGTTCAATCGGCGCGGCCACGGGTGGTCTGCCTTGGGTCTCTCCGGGCCAATCGCGGCAAACTCGATTTTTCCGACCTGCAACTCGACCAGGGGTATTCGCCCCAGCGCGCCTACGCCAACTCCAAGCTCGCCATGGTGATGTTCGCTCGGGAACTGCAACGCCACAGCGCCGCCGCCGACTGGGGGCTCTTCGCCCACGCCGCCCACCCGGGAATCGCCGACACCCCGATCTTCGGCAACCGACGTCCGGCGAGGATCGGTTTGTGGTTGGCCGGAGCGGCCGGGGTCGCGCAGTCGGCAAATGATGGGGCGCAGGCGGTCGTCTTCTGCGCCGCCAGTCGTCAGGCGGTGGCCGGCGCCTACTACGGGCCGATCACAAAGCTAGGTGTCTCGGGACCGGTCGGTCGCGTAGCGCTTCCGAACCAGGCCCGAGACACCTTCGATCTCAATGCCCTCTGGCAGGCCTCGGTCAAACTCACCGGAGTGAACTACCGGACCTGACTGGCCAGGGTCAGGCGTTAGCCGGTGCCTTGGCCCGTACGGTGGCCGGTGCGGCGACGTTGCCCAGGCCGTTGAGCGTGAGCCCCAGCAGGACGAACATCACGCCAAGTCCCATCACCAACAGTGAGACACCGTAGGCCAGCACCGAGGTGAACAGTGAGGCGCGGAGGAACGAGCCGTTCATGACGGTCGTGCGCTTGGCCTGGAGTGCGTCGGCCTGCGCGGTATCGCCAGCAGCCTTGGCGGCGGTGATGAGTGCGCCGAGCTCAGCGTAGGTCTTGCCCTCGGTGGCGGCCATGGCGTGCTTGTTGATGATCTCGGCCTGCGCGTAGGCGCTGATCGGATCCTGCACCTTCGCCCCGGGAAGCAGTGGCGAGTCCTTCGGAACGGTGATGTTCTCGGCCGACAACTGGCTCGTCACGATCCCCCAGGTGGCGGCACCGCCACCGAACGCGACGAGCCCGAAGATGATGCACAGGATCGCTGTGATTCTTGTTGGTACGGACATGATGGACTTCTCCTTTGAGCGGGTGATGGGTTTACGTCCCGCTCATTGAAGATTCTTCTACTACATGCGGTCGTAGGCAATCTTGAGGACCCTGGTCTCGCCTGCTGTCGCGCTTGGTCTCACACAGCGCCGACCACTACTACCGATTCGCGTGAGCGCTCGCGCCGCGATTCCCGCAGCGGCGCGGCACAGGGCGCTGTGCGGCCACTGATGAGAATGCTGGCGATCAGCATGGTGAGGATCAGTAGCAGCGCCAGCCGGGCTCCGACGACACCCGCCGCGATGCCCACCAACGGAGGAGCGATCAGCGAGGCCACCGTGGCCATGGACGTGATCACCGACACCCGGGCTGCGGCGTAGGCCGGGTGGTCGGAGGCCGCCGCGACAGCGATCGGGAACACCAACGCCGCTCCAGCCCCCCACACCAATACGCCGATCACTGCCAGTGGCAGGTCTGGCGCGAACCCGAAGGTGAGCAGCCCCACCACCGCGAGTAGCCCTGAGGCCCGCAACGTGACCACCCGTCCGTAGCGGTCCATCAGCCTGGTGCCGAGCAGTCGGACGGCAGTCATGGCGGCGATCATCACGCCGAGTGCGAAACCACCGACAGACTCGGTGACACCGAACCCGTCCACGATGGCGATCGAAAGCCAGTTATTGGCCGAACCCTCGGAGAAGGCAGCCGTCAGCGCAACCAATCCAATCAGCAAAGTGCGCGGCTCACGCCACACCTGCAGCGCAATCCGGGCCGCCGATGGCGCCTGGACCGTCCCCGACGTCGGCACCAAGCGCTCGGAGGCCGAGACGGGCAGAACGAACCCGGAGCGCAAGGAGGCAAGCCTCCAGACCAGCGCACCGAGGGCAACGGCGCCGAACTGCACACCCACCGGGATCGCCAGATACGAACCAGTGGCCCCGGCCAGAGCCCCGAGCGCCGCGCCCGCCGAGAAGGAGGCGTGGAACTCGGGAATGATCGTCCGCCCGACTGCCCGCTCGACCCGTGCGGTCTCGACGTTCATCGGCACCATCAGCAGGGCGTTGCCGACCCCGTGGAACATGATTCCGACCACAAAACCAGGCAGCGAACCGAACTGGGGACCTACCCCCATCAAGGTGAAGCCGACCGCTGTCAGCACAGCTCCAACGGCGAAGACTCGGGCGCTGCCCAAGCGCGCCATCAGCACGCCCGAGGCAAGAACGCTGACCAAGGCACCGATGGACCCGATCAGGAGCACCCAACCGAGGTCGACGGTGCTCAACAGCAGCAGGTCACGGATGGTGGGGATGCGCGCCAACCAGGAGAAGACGGTCGCCCCGGAGAGGGCGAACACCACGAGCAAGAGGGCACGGGCACGAGAGACCGACGAAGGCGCCGGGACAGGCCGAAACACAAGTACGTCCAGAGGGATTGAAGGACGCGGACCACACACGGCGATGGAACAACCACCACCTGTCGGCCCGCGGGGCGGACGGGAAGCCCACCAAAGTGCAGGTTTCAATCATTTCAGCAGGTGATGAGGTGGGTCAAACGCGAGCACGCGAGTCAATGTCACCAAAGGCTTGATACCCAGATATCCTATGCATAGACTCTCTCGGTATGAAGGGTGACACACTCAAAGGGCATCTGGACCTGCTGGTCCTGTCCGTCCTGGCCGACAACCCATTGCATGGCTATGCCGTGATCGAGCAGTTGCGGGAGCGGAGCAGCGACGCCATCGACGTTCCCGAGGGGACGCTCTACCCCGCTCTGCACCGCCTCGAGAAGGCAGGGCTGATCACGGCGACCTGGGGCGTGGTGAAGGGACGACGGCGCAAGTCCTACCGGCTCACCGAAGCAGGACGCCGGCAACTGACCGAAGAACGGCATGCCTGGAGTCAAGTCGTGGCCGCCGTGGCGGCAGTTACGTCCGGTGTGCGATGAACGACCCGATCAGCAACTACGTGACCGAGCTCGCTGCAACGCTCAAGGGCCAGCGCGACGCAACGGATCTGGTCGCGGAAATGGAGGATCACCTTCGCGAGGCCGCCGAGTCCTTGATCCTCTCCGGACGTCCGGTGATCCTGGCCCAAGAGGCGGCGATCATGCGGCTGGGCGAGCCCCAGCTGGTGGCTCGGGCGCTGCTCGCCAGCCGCGCCAGGTCACTGGCCCTGCCCACCCGTTTCACGGTCGCCGCCGGCTGGCTGGCCTGGGGGGCCGCCGCGGTGTGGGCTGTGCTGACCCTGCTGGTCTCGCCGGCCATCATCGGCGGGGTGGCCACAGACGCGGACCTGAGCGCCCCGTGGCTTTTGAGCCTTGTACTGCTCGGCGTGGCCTTGCTGGGAGTCGTGGCCATCGGCCTGGCCGTCCGTGCCGGAGGGCGCACGGACCCCAGAACGATCGCCACGGGCCTGCTCGTGCTGCTCGCCTTCCTCGGCCAGGCGGCCTTCCCTTGGTTGCTCAGTCTCTGGGGGACTCTGCTGCTGACCACAGCCGTGCTCTTGTCCGCCCGCCAGGCGCCACGCAGTCGCGCCGGGCTCTGGGTGGCGGTGGTAGCGCTGCAGGCGGCCCTGGTGGTGACCGCGTTGGGTGTCGACAGTGGGCTGAGCCAGCGTGGCGTGGCATCCCTCGTCGCGCTCATTCTCACCCTGACCATCGTGGTACTTGGCCTGCCCGCAACGTCCTGGCTGGGCACTGGCCCCGTCCTGCTCGCGACCGCCTGGCCACTCTCCACAGCCGCCCTGCTTGGCCTCCAAGCACTGCAGTTCGGCGACCCGGGATACTACGGGGATTACCCGATGGCCTGGTCCCTGTCGCTGATCGCCGGTTGCCTGCTCACCGCCCTGGGTTGCGCCCTGATCGGGCGCCGGCTGTCGGCCGAAAAGCCCGTTACCAGCCCTCAGTCCTCCCTGCTCACCACGAAGAGAAAGGCACTCCCATGAACAACACCATGCGTTTGGCCGCGTCCCTGACCTGCGCCGCACTGATCCTCCTCGGCGGGGCCGCCACGGCCCGTGCCGACCATGTCCACTTCAGGGTGCTCGGCAGCGGCGAGTGCGTGCTGCTGGCCCCCGAGGGCGGAGAGATGTACGTCACCCTCCCGCATGCCGACGAGTTCGCCGAGAATCGGCGGCACCCGCTGCACGTCAACGTTCACTTCGGACAGCCAGGGGCGGTGGGAATGGTCCACGTCGCCTACGCAAACGGCATCATGACGCCTGCGGCAGTTCAGATGTGTGGTGGAGAGTTCGTGAATCGCTGAGTGCCGGCAAGCATGAAGCCCCCGTCCATCCGGACGGGGGCTTCATGTTGCTGGCGGTCAGATCACTTGAGGATCTTGGTCACCCGGCCGGCGCCGACGGTGCGGCCACCCTCGCGGATGGCGAACTTCAGGCCGTCTTCCATGGCGATCGACTTGTTCAGGTGCACGGTCATGTCGGTGTTGTCACCGGGCATCACCATGTCGGTGCCCTCGGGCAGCTGAACAACACCAGTCACATCCGTGGTGCGGAAGTAGAACTGCGGGCTGTAGTTGGAGAAGAACGGCTTGTGACGGCCACCCTCTTCCTTGGTCAGCACGTAGACGTTGGCATCGAAGTCGGTGTGCGGGGTGGTCGAACCCGGCTTGATCACGACCATGCCGCGCTCGACGTCGTCCTTCTTGGTGCCGCGGAGCAGCAGGCCGACGTTCTCCCCGGCGCGACCCTCGTCGAGGATCTTCCGGAACATCTCAACACCGGTGATGGTGGTGGTCTGCTTCTTCTCGGCGATGCCGATGATGTCAACCGTCTCACCGGTGCGGACGATGCCGCGCTCGATACGGCCGGTGACGACAGTGCCACGACCGGTGATCGTGAAGACGTCCTCAACGGGCATCAGGAACGGCTTGTCGATGTCACGCTCGGGCTCGGGGATGTAGTCATCCACCGCCTGCATGAGCTCGAGGATGGCCGCGCTCCAGGTGGGGTCACCATTCAGCGCCGGGAAAGCCGCCACGCGAACGACCGGGCAGTTGTCGCCGTCGAACTCTTGGGCGTCCAGCAGCTCGCGGACCTCCATCTCAACCAGCTCGATGAGCTCCTCGTCGTCGACCATGTCGCACTTGTTCAGCGCAACGACGATCGCCGGAACCCCGACCTGGCGGGCCAGCAGCACGTGCTCGCGGGTCTGCGGCATCGGGCCGTCGGTGGCAGCGACCACGAGGATCGCGCCGTCCATCTGAGCCGCACCGGTGATCATGTTCTTCACGTAGTCAGCGTGACCGGGGCAGTCAACGTGCGCGTAGTGACGCGACTCGGTCTGGTACTCGACGTGTGCGATCGAGATGGTGATACCACGCTGACGCTCTTCAGGTGCCTTGTCGATCTGATCGAAGGCGGAGACGGCGTTCAGCGTCGGGTACTTGTCGTGCAGCACCTTGGTAATCGCCGCCGTCAACGTGGTCTTGCCGTGGTCGATATGCCCGATGGTGCCGATGTTGGCGTGCGGCTTGGTCCGCTCGAACTTGGCCTTTGCCACTGGGGCTCCTTTTCGGATTCTTGCCACGCGCTATGCTGCGCAGCGGTTTTGGTTTTATTACTGACTGCAATGGTCAAGGTCCGCGTGGCGCGAACCTTACCAAGTCTTGTCGAGATGGCCAGCCGAGTCAAACTCAGACTGAGCCGCCCCGACCCTTCGCGATGATCTCTTCCGACACCGACCGAGGGGTCTCGCCGTAGGCGTGGAACTCCATCGAGTACGAAGCCTGACCGGAGGTCTTGGACCGGAGGTCGCCGACGTAGCCGAACATCTCGCTCAGCGGCACCAACGCGCGGATCACCTTGTTGCCGTGCGCCTCGTCCATCGACTGGACGTGACCGCGGCGGCTGTTGATGTCGCCGATGACGGTTCCGAGGTAATCCTCGGGGGTGGTCACCTCGACCGCCATCAGGGGCTCGAGCAGGGCCGGGTCAGCCTTGCGCGCAGCCTCCTTGAAGACCATCGATCCGGCGATCTTGAAGGCGAGTTCCGAGGAGTCGACATCGTGGTAGGCGCCGTCCTGCAGCGTGACCTTGATGTCTTCCACCGGGTAACCGGCCAGCGGCCCGAAAGCCATCGCCTCGCGAATACCCTTGTCAACGGCCGGGATGTACTCGCGCGGGATGCGACCACCGGTCACGCCATTGACGAACTCGTAGCCCTTGCCGGCCTCTTGAGGCTCCATGGCGATGATCACGCGAGCGTACTGACCCGAGCCACCCGACTGCTTCTTGTGGGTGTACTCGATCTTCTCGACAGCCCGACGAAGGGTCTCCCGGTAGGCCACCTGCGGCTTACCGATGTTCGCCTCCACCTTGAACTCGCGCTTCATCCGGTCGATCAGGATCTCCAGGTGGAGTTCCCCCATACCGGCGATGATCGTCTGGCCTGTTTCCTCATCGGTGTGGACGCGGAAGGTCGGATCCTCCTCAGCCAGTCGCTGGATGGCTGCTGACAGCTTCTCCTGATCGGACTTGGTCTTGGGCTCGATGGCCTGCTCGATCACCGGAGCGGGGAAGTCCATCGACTCCAGCACCACCGGGTGGCCCGGATCACACAAGGTGTCACCCGTGGTGGTGTCCTTCAGACCCATCACCGCGACGATCATGCCCGCACCGATCGACTCGATCTCCTCACGCTTGTTGGCGTGCATCTGGTAGATCTTGCCGATCCGCTCCCGGCGGCCCTTGGTGCTGTTCAGCACCTGGGAACCGGACTTGAGCACGCCGGAGTAAACCCGGATGTAGGTCAGCTTGCCTAGGTGAGGGTCAGCCGCAATCTTGAAGGCAAGGATGCTCAGCGGGTCAGCGTTGTTCGGATGACGCTCGATCAACACGGACGGATCGCCCGGCTTGAACCCGTCGATGGCGGGAATGTCCAGCGGCGAGGGTAGGTAATCGATGACCGCATCCAGCATCGGCTGGACGCCCTTGTTCTTGAAGGAACTGCCGCAGATCACGGCGGTGACCTTGTTGGCCAGGACGGCGCGCCGAATGGCTGCCTTCAGCTGCGGGACGGTCAGCTCAGCGCCGGTGTCTTCGGCCTCCAGCCATGCCTCGGCGAACTCGTCGTCGTGGTCGGCGAGCACATGGATCAGTTCCTCGTGCGCGGCGGCGGCGGCGTCCACCAGGTCGGCGGGGATGTCCTCGACGGCGTAGTCCTCGCCGATCTTGGTCTCGCCGCGCCAGGTGAGCGCCCGCATCCCGACCACGTCCACGACGCCAAGGAAACCGCCTTCGGTCCCGATCGGCAGCTGCAGGACGGCCACGGTGGCGCCGAGGCGCTCCTTGATCGTCTTCACGCAGTAGTCGAAGGACGCACCGGTTCGGTCCAGCTTATTGACGTAGCAGATCCGCGGAACGCCGTACTTCGTGGCCTGACGCCACACCGTTTGGCTCTGCGGCTCCACACCGGCCACACCGTCGAACACGGCGACAGCACCGTCGAGGACGCGGAGCGAACGCTCCACCTCCACGGTGAAGTCGACGTGACCCGGGGTGTCGATGATGTTGATCTGGTGGTCTTTCCAGAAGCAGGTCGTCGCGGCCGAGGTGATCGTGATGCCGCGCTCCTGCTCCTGCTCCATCCAGTCCATCGTCGCCGCACCGTCGTGCACTTCACCGATCTTGTAGTTGATACCGGTATAGAACAGGATGCGCTCGGTGGTGGTCGTCTTGCCGGCATCGATGTGCGCCATGATGCCGATGTTGCGAACCTTGGCCAGGTCGGCGTTCACGTTGATGGCCACGGGCTTTCAACCTCTATCTGTTGTTTGGGGCAGGGCAGCACGAAGCCACCCGGAAATGAGTCGGGAAGTGATTCAGATCACCAGCGGTAATGGGCGAAGGCGCGGTTGGCCTCGGCCATCTTGTGGGTGTCCTCGCGACGCTTCACCGAAGCGCCGAGGCCGTTGGAGGCGTCCAGGAGCTCGTTCATCAAGCGCTCGGTCATGGTCTTCTCGCGACGGGCGCGGGAGAAGCTGACCAACCAACGCATGGCCAGGGTCGTGGCCCGAGCGGGCTTGACCTCGATCGGCACCTGGTAGGTAGCGCCACCCACGCGACGGCTCTTGACCTCGACGGCCGGACGGATGTTGTCCAGCGCCTTCTTCAGAGTCTGGACGGGATCGACGCCGCTCTTGGTGCGGGTGCCCTCCAACGCGGTATACACGATGTGCTGAGCAGTGGTCTTCTTGCCGTCCAGCAAGATCTTGCTGACCAGCTGGGAAACCAGCGGCGAGCCGTAGACCGGATCGACGACGACCGGACGCTTCGGGGCGGGACCCTTGCGAGGCATTACTTCTCCTTCTTCGCGCCGTAGCGGCTGCGAGCCTGCTTGCGGTTCTTGACACCCTGGGTGTCGAGGGACCCGCGAATAATCTTGTAACGGACGCCGGGCAGGTCTTTCACTCGACCGCCGCGGACCAGGACCATCGAGTGCTCCTGCAAGTTGTGCCCCACACCGGGGATGTACGCGGTCACCTCGATGCCTGAGGACAACCGAACGCGAGCAACTTTGCGCAGCGCCGAGTTCGGCTTCTTCGGGGTCGTGGTGTAGACGCGCGTGCACACGCCGCGACGCTGCGGGGAACCCTTGAGCGCGGGCGTCTTGTTCTTGCTGACCTTGTCAGCCCGGCCCTTGCGGACCAACTGCTGGATGGTAGGCACCGGCTGGTATCTCTTTCCGTCGTTTTTGCAAGGCACGGCCTCGCGGCCGAGATTCGTTCTTTGGGTGCATCGCGCTCGCAAGGGTGCAGCGGCACGCACGCATAGCCCGGTGTCCCGGACCCAAGGGATAAGACTAGTCACGAGCGGCAGGCGGGTCAAAACGCCTACGCCGTGGCCCGGACGAGTTCGGGAAGGGTTCTGCTGAGCGAGGCCCACCGGCCTGCTGGGGCGGACCCAGATCGGGCACCCTGATCACCGATCCGGGCGCTTTCATCCCACTGCAAACAACAAAGGGGGACATCCCGTGTGGAATGTCCCCCCTCGTTAGCGGTGTCAGCGCAGATCGCTGATATCGAACTCCTCCAGTGGCAGCGAGCCACCCGAGGTCGTGAGGTCGTAATCGTACGGGTCATAGCTCAACTCGAATGCCGCCGCCCGGGCTTCCGCGGTCGGTTCTACCCGAATGTTGCGGTACCGCTCCAGACCGGTGCCGGCCGGGATCAGCTTGCCCAGGATGACGTTCTCCTTCAGACCGACCAACGAGTCGGACTTGGCGTGGATGGCCGCGTCGGTGAGCACCTTGGTGGTCTCCTGGAAGGAGGCCGCAGAGAGCCACGACTCGGTCGCCAACGAGGCCTTGGTGATCCCCATCAGCACCGGACGACCCTGAGCCGGCGTGCGACCCTCGGTCACGGCTTGGCGGTTCTCCGACTCGAACATCTTCCGATCAGCGAGTTCACCAGGAAGCATCGAGGTGTCCCCCGATTCGATCACGGTGATCCGGCGCAGCATCTGCCGGATGATGATCTCGATGTGCTTGTCGTGGATCGGAGCGCCCTGCGTCCGGTACACGGCCTGCACCTCTTCGACCAGATGCTCCTGGACCTTGCGCAAGCCATTGACTCGCAGGACGTCCGCCGGGTCTGGGGTACCAGCGTAGAGCTGCTGGCCCGCCTCAATGTGATCACCGTCGGCGACCGCGTGGCGAGTGTTGGTGTTGTCCTCCCATTCAAGGCGAACGCGCCGAGGCAGCGGGTACTCAAGATCCTCTTCGCCGTCATCGCGGACGATGACCAGCTTGCGAGAGCGATCCCCCTCTTCGATTCGGACGCGTCCCGCGGACTCCGCGATCGGCGCCTTGCCCTTGGGCTGCCGGGCCTCGAACAGCTCGACCACGCGGGGAAGACCCTGGGTGATGTCGTCCCCGGCCACACCACCGGTGTGGAAGGTCCGCATCGTCAGCTGGGTACCGGGCTCACCGATGGACTGGGCCGCGACGATACCGACGGCCTCGCCGACATCGACCAGCTTGCCGGTGGCCAGCGACCGTCCGTAGCACAACGCGCAGGTGCCGGTCGCAGCCTCGCAGGTGAGCACGGAACGAACCTTGACCTCGGTGATCCCGTTCTCGATCAGCTTGAGGATCGCCACGTCACCCAGATCAACCCCGCCTGGGACCACGACCTCCCCAGCGGCGTTGAGCACGTCAGTGGCCAGCGTTCGGGCGTAGACAGCGGTTTCGACGTTGCGCGCCGGAATCCGGGCGCCCGACTTGCCGATGGTTGAGATCTCCTTGGTCAGACCCCGCTCGGTGCCGCAGTCCTCCTCGCGGATGATCACGTCCTGGGAGACGTCGACCAACCGACGGGTCAGGTAACCCGAGTCGGCCGTCCGAAGGGCGGTGTCGGCCTGTCCCTTACGACCACCGTGGGTGGAGATGAAGTACTCCAGAACGGACAGTCCCTCGCGGAAGTTCGACTTGATCGGCCGCGCGATGATCTCGCCCTTAGGGTTGGCCACCAGGCCTCGCATAGCCGCGATCTGGCGCATCTGGGTCATGTTTCCACGAGCACCGGAGTGAACCATCATGAAGATCGGGTTGTTGCGAGTGAAGTTGGCCTCCATCGCCGCGGTCAGCTCGGCCGTGGCGTCGGTCCAGAGTTGGATCAACTCCTGGTGACGCTCCTCCTCGGTGACCTTGCCCCGCTCGTACTGCTTGGTGATCTTCTCCGCCCTCAGCTCGTAGCCGGCGAGAATCTCCGGCTTGTTCGGCGGGGTCTCCACATCGGAGATGGACACGGTCACGCCCGAGCGGGTTGCCCAGCGGAAACCGAGTTCCTTCAACTTGTCAGAGTCGTCGCCACCGCGACCTTCGGGTACCGCTCAGCAAGATCATTGACGATCTGACCGAGCCGCTTCTTGCCCACCTCGTCGTTGACGAAGGGGTAGTCCGCGGGCAGTGCCTCATTGAACAGGGCGCGGCCCAACGTGGTCTGCAGCAGCACAGAACCATCGGCCCTGGTCGGGATTCCGGCCGGAGGGACCTGGTCGCGGAACCGGATCCGGCAGGGTGCGCCGATACCCAGCTCCCCCTGGTCGAAGGCCATGATCGCCTCGGACAAGGTGCTGAACACGCGTCCTTCGCCGGGCAGATCGGGCTGCTCAAGGGTGAGGAAGTAGTGCCCGATGATCATGTCCTGGGTGGGCATGGTCACCGGACGACCGTCCGCCGGCTTCAGGATGTTGTTGGTCGACAGCATCAAGATCCGCGCTTCGGCCTGAGCCTCGGCGCTGAGCGGCAGGTGCACAGCCATCTGATCGCCATCGAAGTCGGCGTTGAACGCGGTGCAGACGAGGGGGTGGATCTGAATCGCCTTGCCCTCGATCAGCTGCGGCTCGAAGGCCTGAATGCCAAGTCGGTGCAGGGTGGGCGCACGGTTGAGCAGAACCGGATGCTCGGCGATGACCTCTTCGAGGACGTCCCACACGACCGGACGCTGACGCTCGACCATCCGCTTGGCGCTCTTGATGTTCTGGGCCAGGTTCAGGTCGTCCAGCCGCTTCATCACGAACGGCTTGAACAGCTCCAGAGCCATCGTCTTGGGCAGACCGCACTGGTGCAGCTTCAACTGCGGGCCGACCACGATCACGGAACGGCCCGAGTAATCCACGCGCTTGCCGAGCAGGTTCTGGCGGAACCGGCCCTGCTTGCCCTTGAGCATGTCCGAGATGGACTTGAGCGGACGGTTGCCCGGCCCGGTCACCGGACGTCCACGACGACCGTTGTCGAACAGCGAGTCGACGGCCTCCTGCAGCATCCGCTTCTCGTTGTTCACGATGATCTCGGGCGCGCCCAGATCGAGCAGCCGCTTGAGTCGGTTGTTGCGGTTGATCACGCGGCGGTAGAGGTCATTGAGGTCGGAGGTGGCGAAGCGCCCACCGTCCAACTGCACCATCGGACGCAGATCCGGGGGGATCACCGGAACGGCGTCCAGCACCATGCCCGAAGGGCTGTTGGTGGTGTTGAGGAACGCCGCCACCACCCGCAGTCGCTTCAGGGCTCGCGTCTTGCGCTGGCCCTTGCCGGTCTGGATGATGTGCCGCAGATTGATCGACTCGGCCTGCAGGTCGAAAGTAGCCAGGCGATTCTTGATCGCCTCGGCGCCCATGTAGCCGGCGAAGTACCGACCGAAGCGGCTCTTCATCTCTCGGTAGAGGATCTCGTCGCCCTCAAGGTCTTGGACCTTCAGCGACTTGAATCGGTTCCACACAGCATCGAGGCGGTCCAGGTCCCGCTGCGCGCGATCGCGCAGACCCTTGAGCTCGCGCTCGGCACCGTCGCGGACCTTCTTCTTGATGTCGGCCTTGGCGCCCTCTGCCTCAAGCGTCGCAATGTCTTCCTCGAGCTTGCGCAGCCGGGTCTCTAGGTCGGAGTCACGTCGCTGAGCCATCTGCTTGCGCTCGACCTCGACCTTGGCCTCCAGCGAGGGAAGATCGCGATGACGGGACTCTTCATCGACCGAAGTGATCATGTACGCGGCGAAGTAGATGACCTTCTCCAGGTCCTTCGGCGCGATGTCGAGCAGGTAGCCCAGCCGCGAAGGCACACCCTTGAAGTACCAGATGTGCGTGACCGGGGCGGCCAACTCGATGTGGCCCATCCGCTCGCGTCGCACGTTGGAACGGGTCACCTCGACGCCACAGCGCTCACAGATGATCCCCTTGAAGCGCACGCGCTTGTACTTGCCGCAGTAGCACTCCCAGTCCCGGGTCGGACCGAAGATCTTCTCGCAGAAGAGTCCATCACGCTCGGGCTTGAGCGTGCGGTAATTGATGGTTTCCGGCTTCTTCACCTCGCCGTGGCTCCACTCGCGGATCTGCTCCGCGGTTGCCAGCCCGATCCGCAGTTCGTCGTAGAAGTTGACGTCCAGCACGTTGCTTCTCTCTCTTCGTCCTACACCCGTAGGAGCATGCTCTGTGTGGTGAGTGGATGGGCGGGGGCCACCACGTGGCCCCCGCGGTGATCAGACTTCGTCGACCGAAGCGAACGAGTCGTGGCCGGGGCGTCGAGACAGGTCGATCCCGAACTCCTCAGCGGAGCGGAAATCGTCCTCTGAGTCGCGGAGTTCGACCACGGTGCCATCGGAGGACAGCACCTCGACGTTCAGGCACAGCGACTTCATCTCCTTGACCAACACCTTGAACGATTCGGGAATGCCCGGCTCGGGGATGTTCTCGCCCTTGACGATGGCCTCGTACACCTTGACCCGGCCCGGCACGTCGTCGGACTTGATGGTCAGCAGCTCCTGCAGTGCCCAGGCCGCGCCGTAGGCCTCGAGGGCCCACACCTCCATCTCACCGAAGCGCTGGCCACCGAACTGCGCCTTACCGCCCAGCGGCTGCTGGGTGATCATCGAGTACGGACCAGTTGAACGGGCGTGGATCTTGTCATCCACCAAGTGGTGCAGCTTCAGCATGTAGATGTAACCCACGCCGACCCGCTGCGGGTACGGCTCTCCGGAACGGCCATCGAACAGCTTCGCCTTGCCACCGGCGTCGACCAGCTGGAGCCCATCGCGCTGCGGGAGGCCATGCTCCAGCAAGCCGGCGATCTCGTGCTCGGTGGCACCGTCGAAGACCGGGGTTGCCAGTTTGGCATCGCCCTCGATTCGGCCCAGACCGACGTCCTTGAGCCGCTCGGCCCAGGGCTCGTCCACCGAGGTGATGTCCCAGCCGGTCTTGGCCACCCATCCGAGATGGATCTCCAGCACCTGACCCACGTTCATCCGGGAAGGCACACCAAGCGGGTTGAGAACGATGTCGACCGGTGTGCCGTCCTCCATGAACGGCATGTCCTCGATCGGCAGGATCTTGGAGATGACCCCCTTGTTGCCGTGGCGACCGGCAAGCTTGTCGCCGTCGGAGATCTTCCGCTTCTGGGCCACGTAGACCCGCACCAGCTGGTTCACTCCCGGAGGAAGCTCATCGCCGTCCTCGCGGTCGAAGACTCGCACGGCGATGACCGTGCCGGTCTCGCCGTGAGGCACCTTGAGCGAGGTGTCGCGGACCTCACGGGCCTTCTCGCCGAAGATGGCGCAGCAGTCGCTCTTCGGGGTGAGCTCCGTTTCGCCCTTCGGCGTCACCTTGCCCACGAGCACGTCACCGGTCGACACCTCGGCGCCGATCCGGATGATGCCGCGCTCGTCCAGGTCGGCCAGCATCTCCTCACCGACATTGGGGATGTCGCGGGTGATCTCCTCGGCGCCGAGCTTGGTGTCGCGGGCATCGATCTCGTGCTCCTCGATGTGAATCGAGGTGAGGATGTCGTCCTGCACCAGACGCTGGGAGAGGATGATCGCATCCTCGTAGTTGTGACCCTCCCAGGGCATGAACGCGACCAACAGGTTGCGCCCCAGCGCCATTTCGCCGGCATCGGTGCAAGCACCGTCGGCCAGTGGGCTTCCCACCTGGACCCGGTCACCGTCGGCGACCAGAGGACGCTGATTGATGCAGGTGGCCTGGTTGGAGCGGCGGAACTTGGCCAGTCGGTAGCTGCGGTAGGTGCCGTCGTCGTTGGCCACGTCGATGATGTCGGCGCTGACCGAGGTCACGACACCGGCCTTCTCAGCGAGGGTCACATCGCCGGCATCGACCGCACCGCGGTACTCCATGCCGGTTCCGACGAAGGGCGACTCGTTGCGGATCAGCGGCACCGCTTGGCGCTGCATGTTCGCACCCATGAGGGCTCGCGACGCATCGTCATGCTCCAGGAAGGGAATCAGCGCTGTCGCGACCGAGACCATCTGGCGCGGCGAGACGTCCATGTACTGCACGTCATCCGGCAGCACCATGTCGACGTCGCCGTGCTTGATCCGCACCAGCACTCGGTCCTCGGAGAAGCGTCCGTTGGCGTCGAGCTTGGCGTTGGCCTGAGCGACGACGAAACGGTCCTCCTCATCCGCGGTCAAGTAGTCAACCTGATCGGTCACGTTGCCCTTGATCACCTTGCGGTACGGGGTCTCGATGAACCCGAACGCGTTCACCCGGGCGAACGACGCGAGCGAGCCGATCAGGCCGATGTTCGGGCCTTCCGGGGTTTCGATCGGGCACATCCGGCCGTAGTGGCTGTGGTGGACGTCGCGGACCTCCATGCCGGCACGATCCCGGGAGAGACCGCCCGGGCCCAGTGCCGAGAGCCGGCGCTTGTGGGTCAGGCCGGCGACCGGGTTGGTTTGGTCCATGAACTGGGACAGCTGGGCGAGGTCCCGAAGAACTCCTTCAGCGCGGCCGAC
>JADJTO010000011.1 GCA_016711105.1 Micropruina sp.
CGCCAGGAGCACGCTGGGGTCACCGCCAACACGTCGGCTGCCGGCTGGGTCAGGGCGGCTGCGCGCAACAGGGCGACCGCTTCGTGGACGCCGTGGCCGTAGCTGGTGGCTGCGCTCCAGCGGTGCAGGTCGGCCCGGGTTCGGACCAGGGGTAGCACCTTGTCGGCCAACGATCCCACGTGAACCCCTCCCGGCTGGATTGGACGACGGTCAGTCTGCCACCTGTTCGCTTGCCGCCCGGGGAGGTCGTGGGCTTACTCACCAAGCTGCTTGATGCCGACGAAGCGTGCGAGGCCACCACGGCGGCCCGCAGAAACGCCATATGTGTGTTATTTACCAGAATCGGATAACAGGCATAGAATGGTGTCATGTGGCAGGACGTGCTTGGAAGCGCCGGCGTCACGGTGGAGACGGTGGACGCCGACCATGTCCTCCTGCGCAGCCCTGACGACGAGCAGGTATTCCGGCTGCTTCGGGTCGATCGCCCTGTGTCGAGTTCGCACTTGCCTGGTCCTGCGACAGACCCATCCCTTCTCGCTGTTCCGCGGGCCACGCCAAAGACGGTGGCGGAAGCACGCAAGGCTGGCTGGAACGTGGTGACCGATTCCGGGGTGATCTCGGTGCAACTCGGTTCGTCCAGCGTGGAGCGCTCGGGCGTAGAGCAGGTCTTGCCAACGAGGAGGACGCGGCGGGGACCGGTTCCGTGGGCCGCGTTCACCCTGGCGCGGCGGCTGCTCGCCGTTGCACCCGTCACCCAGGCCGAACTCTCAGGGTTGGTCGGGGTTGGCCAGCCAAGGGTGTCGCGTGTTCTGGCGGAGTTGCGCGAACTGGGCTTGGTGGATCGTGCCGCCGGAGGTTGGCGGCGTCCAGCGGACTTCAGTCGTCTGGTTGCCTGGTGGCTGGCGACCTATCGTGGTGCCGCTGGGGTCACCAGTTACTGGTACTCCCTCGACGAGGTCGCCACCCAGACCCGGCGTGCCGTGCAGCTGCTGGAAGGCGTTCCGAACGCCGACCCTGTGGTTTCCGGTGACGCGGCAGCCGACGTGCTCGCGCCCTGGCGCCGACCGGAGTACGTGACCATCTACGTCAAGGCGGGATATCCACTGGCATCGGCCGGTTTCGTCCCGGTCGGGTCGACCGCTGAGGCGACTCTCACCCTCTGCGCAGCCAAGGACCGGGGTATCTGGCTGCCGCAGTCGTGGCGTGTCGATGGTGTGCCATTGGCCGATCCGCTTCAAGTGGCCTACGACATGGCGACCTCGGCGGCGGTCGACAAGGACGAAGCGGTGGCTCATCTGTGTCAGGCTTTGCAGGCACGGCACGCCCAAGCCTGGCGGGCAGCAGCATGGGGACGCCGGTGACCCCGTTGGTGATCAGGTCAACGTCGCGGGCCGAGGATGCGGGATTCCTCGCGCTCGCCGACGTCGCTGCCGTTGCGGCCGAACTGAACGTCGACTACCGGCTCATAGGCGGCCACATGGTTTCGCTCCTGGTCGCGGTCCATGGCGTTACCGGAGTGCCGACCCGGGCGACCAGCGACGCCGACGTGGGTGCGGAGCTTTCGGTGGTCGGTCGACTGCCCAGGCCTGGATGGCCGCGCGGGGGATCACAGGTCGGGCTCCACGTCGGCGTTTTCGATGAGGCCCCACCGACGATTCGTCCATCCCCGGCGGGGTCCACTTGGCTCGAGCAGGTCGACCGCGCGCTGGCCAGAGGTCCCCTGCGCCGCGACCAGCGTGTGCAGCCCTTCGGCGAGGCCAGCGGTGTCGGTGTGGTCGGCCAGCCGGTCGAGCAGCCAACCGGTCCGGCGTACCACAGCCAGCGGGAAGGTCGCTGCTGACTGAGTGAGCTGATCGGGATGGAGCCGGTGATCCTCGGCGAGTTCGCCGAGGATGGTGGCGACGTTCGACAGTCCTCCTGACGCCAACGGATGCGACACCAGGTCGAGCACGGTCGCCTCGGGCGTCGACACCCTGACTTGGGCCGTCCGCGAGTTGATGAGCGAGACCGGTACCGCGGCGAGGTCTTTGCGGGCGTGGAAGCGGAGCCGGACCCGTTCAAGGGCCCGGTCGGCAACCCGCTGGGCGACCATCACCTGGAACACCTGGGGCCGTTGGTGGGCGGCGCCGTGCATCTCCGCAGCGGACAACAGACCGACGTAGTAGGCCCGACCAAGGTGGCGCATGAGCTGGTCGATGAAGTCCATCGCTGGCACGACACCCCAGGTGGAGTACTCCGAAGGGATCGGGATGTACAAACCGGGCGCGGGCAAGAAGAAGTGCCCGGCGGCGCGTGCTCTGCGCATGGCTTCCGCCGCCGCCCCACGGGAGAGTCCGGTCTTTGCGACGACATCGTCCAAGGTGAGCGCGCTGATACCGCGGCCGACCGCGTGGTCGCGAAGGCCAAGGACTGGCACGGCTGACAACGTCCGCATGGCTTTCACTCTCCCCGTGTGTATCTGGCAACGTCTACATCATACCTGATGTGTTCTGGACAGAGTGTGATACGCCGCGGATGCCCGATCGTGGCTAAGAAGGAAGTCGCGCTGAAGACTCGGCCACAGCACGCACGTGTCCAGGAGCGGTGAACACGACTGGCCGATCAGTTGCCGCGAGCGCGGGCGACCGCCTTGCGGGCAGCACGAAGCTGGGCGATCACCTGGTCGGGGTCGTCCTCGCTGTCATGTCGATAGCGGTGGCGTCCAGCATTGCGTATTGACGCTGTCGACGCAGTTCACGGTAGGCCAGCACATCGCCAAGGAGTAACCGGCGACGCGGGCTCGACTCGGATGGTCCGCAGGCAGACCCCGATGGGTAACCCTTCCGGGACCCGTTCAGAGCCCCGTCTCGAACAGGCGGATGTCCTCGGCCGCGATGATGTGCCCGTCGCCGCGCGTCGGCCCGAGGGCCGCACCCGCCCCGAGCGCCGCCAGATCCGCCGGGAAGCGCCCGATGAGGTCCAGGACGACCGCCTGGATCCGGGCCGCATTCGCCTGGAAGACCTCCAGGACATCGGTCGCGTTGACCGCCTCGGTGCCCTCGTGGACGCCGGCGTCGTAATCGGTGATGAGGCTGATGTTGACGACGGCGATCCCGAGTTCGCGGCACAGCCACGCCTCGGGATACTGGGTCATGTTGATGACCTCCCAGCCGGCGTCGCTGAACCACTTGGACTCGCTCTTGGTCGAGAATCTTGGGCCTTCGATGACGACGACGGTGCCGCGCTCGTGGACCTCGATGCCGTGGTCGCGGATGGTCTCGATGGCCAGCTGGCGAAGGACCGGGTCGTAGGTCTCGGCTGAGGAGAGGTGGGTGACGATCGGGCCGTCGTAGAACGTGTGCGGACGGCCCGACGTGCGATCCACGAACTGGTCGCAGACGACGAAGTCGCCGGGCTTGACGCCAAGCTGCAGGGATCCCGCAGCGCACGGCGAAATGGCGGCCTTGACCCCAAGTGACTTCATCGCCCAGACATTGGCCCGGTAGTTGATCTTGTGCGGCGGGATCGTGTGGCGGCGTCCATGGCGCGGCAAGAACGCGACCTTGCGACCGGCGACATCGGCCAGGAACAGCGAGTCGGACGGCGGCCCATAGGGCGTGTCGACCTTGATCTCGCGCACGTCATCGAGCAGCGAGTAGAACCCCGAGCCGCCGAAGACCCCGATCTCTGCCGTGTCGGCCACGCTGATGCCTCCCTGCTGTGTGTGTGCTCTCGATGGTGCGGCCGAACGCCGCACAGGCGGGCCCCGAGCCACCGATTCTAGGCGCCGCGGGCTTGGATGGCTGATTCGGTCGACATCGTCAACTCAGTGGGTGCGGTTGCTGACGAGTCGTTCCTGGATGTTCCTATCGGTAGTGGGGGTGGGGTGGCGACGGCTCGGGGTCGGGTCCCGTCGACCACCTCGACGCTCACCGTGTGGGTGAAGCTCCGGGTGCGTGCCTGGCGCTGGGAACCCCCGACAACCGGGGAGTGACTGCGACCCCAACAACGGTGAGGCAGAGGAAGAAGCCGGCTGAGGTCGCCGATCCGCCGAGCAGGGGGTCACTGAAGCCCAGCTGGACGTAGAGCGACACGGCCGCGATCAGGGCGAGGCCTGCTCCGGCCATGGCCAGGCGCGGCCCGGCGACGGCACCGACGCGCGTCGCAGCAAGCAGGAGGGCACCTGTGAGCAGAAGAATCAGACCCCCGACAGCGTTGTACTCACCGAGGCTGACTGACGGTTGCGCGGAGCCGACCTGGAAGCCAAGACGGCAGAGGATCTTGGGTGAGCCCACGATCGTGATCAGCCCCATCAGCACCGAGAGCCCACCCCACACCCGGACGAGCACCGTGCCTCGGGAGAGGCCTGCGCGCAGCGCGTCGACGCACAGCACCCGTCCCGCGGAACTGAACAGGATGACGACGTGGGCGCCGATCATCAACCAGTAGGACCAGGGCCACTCGTGGGGCGCGTAGGCGGCCGAGAGCGCGATGGCGGTCGACATGGCGATGCCCAAGGCCGCGGCGGCGCGGATCCAGGTTCCGGTCAGGAGCAGGACCGCCACGGCGGTCTCGGTCGCCAGCACCATCCAGCCGAACACCGGGAAATTGGGAAGGACAGCACGCTCGACGACCCACGCGTAGGGCGGGAACACCGGGTGACTGACCGCGTAGCTGGTGAAAAGGTAGAGATCGTTGAAAGCGATCTGTCCGAAGTCCGGGGGCCGTTTCCAGGCCAGGTTGTGGAGCCACAGCAGGCCGAGCAGGACGCGAAGAGCCGCTGCGGCAAGCGCGTGACCTCGGGGAACCTCATCGACCGCTGGACTTACGATCCAGCGAAGTCCAGCTCGTGCCTTGTCCCGCACCGTCATCCTCCCCTGAACGTCAACCACACCGTCAGCGACCTTGGTGAATTTTACATCGCAGCGGCGGCGTGGTGTCCATGCTCCGGCCTGGGTTACGGGCTCGCCCTCGGGAAGGGCGCAGTATGGACGACGCCAGAACTCTGCTCGATGTCGACGGGGCACGGTCTCCGGCGATCATCGCAACCACGGGTGGTCCTGGGAGCTCAGCAGGGCGGCAACGGCTCGGCTGGAGTGCGGTCGGACGCGGCTACGCACAGGGGAAGCTCGCGGCGAGCATGTCACCGCGACGGCGGTAACCGAGGTATTCCTCGCGGATCGACTCGATGCTCGCTCCGAGGTGCATCAAGTCGGTGCTCACCATCATCGCCGGGTCGGTGGCCGCGACAGGGTGCCACCAGACACCCTCGGCCGTTACACACCTCCGGGACAAGGGTTGCCCGGGACAGCACGATGCCACTGGTTGCCTCACCCTGGCGGGCGATGTGGCGCACCACCATGTGCTCCGGAGAGATACCCATGCTGGCCGCGAACTGCCTGACCTGCTCCTCTTGCGCATCGTCGCGCCGGGAGACGGTCATCGCGATCCGCACGGTGAAGCCCATCGATCGGGCCACACGGATCCCCTCGACGGCCCGGAGCCAGGTGCCTGCGCCCCGGTGCGCGTCGTGCAGGCCGGGGGTGGCCGAATCGAGGCTGACCTGGAGAGTGAGGCCATCCCGCGGCAACGCGTCGAGCAGCCGCAGTCGTGACCCCCGGAACAGCATGGCGTTGGTGAGCATCACCGTCGGCAGGGCTGCGGCACAGATGCCCACGACCTCATCGATAGCGGGATGCATCAGTGGCTCGCCCCCTGTGACGAGGACCTCGACCGCCCCGGCCGTGACAGCCTCAGCCACCAGGGCGGCGACCGTGTCGACTCCGAGCGCCCGGGGGTCGGCCTTCGGTGACGATGAGACGCAGCAGTAGTCGCAGGCGAGGTTGCAGTGGAAGTTGGCGTACAGCCACAGGCGTCGACCCGGCATGCGTTCGGTGGGGATCTTGCTGTCGAGGTCGGAGAGCCGTCCCCGATAGACCTCGACCGCGTCGGCGTGCACCGCGAGGACGCTGTGGCCGTTGCCGCGGCACCAGGCGTCGACGACACCGACCTCGGCGGGGGATTCGACGGGTATCATCGCGGTCGTCCCCGTGGCGAGTCGACCCACCACATCGACCAGCGTGATGGCCAGCTGGGTGCGCCGGTCGGAGGTGACCGCAGCCGCGTTGGTCACCATGTCAGTGGTATCGCCTGTTCCCGCATGGCCTCCTGGAGTGAGCGATAGCCGGCCAGTTCCGGACGCACCCACCGCCGCAGCCCCTCCATCTCCAGGATCCGCCGCTCCTGCGGAACATCCCAGTCCATCGCGAGCAGGTGGCTTGTCCAGGCCTCGGCGCGAGCCTCGTCCAGCGACGAAAGGGCCGTGAAGTTGCAATGGCAGTAGGCCGGGCTCGTCCAGACCTCTTCCACCCCGAGCTCCCCGGCCTGCTTGAGTTGCTGCCAGGTCGTGATCCCGAGGGCGGCCACGTCAGCGTCGTCCGACAGCACCGCCTGCAGCGCGTCGAGCTCGCTGCGACCGGTGTCCCCGTGCTTGCCCACGTCGGAGTCGAAGATGACAGGCGTGACCGCGTCGAGGGTGATGCCGGCGTCGGCAAGGAACTTGATCGGCAGGATGCGGGCTTGACCGGAGTCCTTGGAGCCCAGGGCAACTCGGGCGCCACGCACGCTCTCCAGCCCCTGCAGGCCGGACCCCCGACGAGCCACGAAGACCGTGCGGAACGCGAGGTCGGTGTCACGCATCGCCAGCGCGCGGCAGCCGCCCGCGGTCAAACCGACAGTGCGCAGGTAGGCAAGGTTGGTGTTCCATGCGACATCGACGTGGCCGGCCAACAGCGCGTCCACCTGTCGCTCGTAGTTGGAGAACAGGACGAAGTCCATCTCCACGGCCGACCCGCGGAAATAGTCCCGGATGCCCTCCCAGATGGGCACGACGTTTGCTGTGTAGGCGACTGCGCCCACGACGAGGGTCTCCATCAGAACAGGTCCATTCCGCACAGCAGCTTGGCGTAGAAGTCGTACAGGATGTCGGAGGTGGGCGCCATCACATGGCCCGCACGTGCGTCACGGAAGGCCCGTTCCACCGGCAAGTGTCTGGAGAACGCCGCGCCGCCGCAGACCCGCATCGCCTCGTCGGTGACCAGCAACGCCGCGTCGTTGGCGGCAGCTTTGGCGCCGAGAACGTAGAGCATCGCGTCGTCGGCGCCGGCTGCGATTTTGCGGGCCGTGGCCCAGACGTACTCCTCGTTGGCCGCCAGCACCGTGCCGGCCCGACCGATCCGCGCGCGGATCGTCGGCAGGTCGGCGAGGCGCGAATCGAGGTGCTCCAGGCGCGCGCCCGACACGTGGCCGACGGCCGCCTCGAGGGCGGCGCGGGCCAGGCCCAGGGTGATGGAGGCGTTGCCGAGGCTGAACCACGGCAGCACAACCCCCATCATCGTGCCGAACCCCGACCCGCTATCGCCCAGCCGCAGGCCCTCCTCAACGCCTGTGTCGAAGCGCATGGGCGACGAAGCGTTGCCGCGCAGGCCCATCCCCAGCCAGGGCGCAGAGACCTCAAAACCCCCGTGCTCGGCGGTCACTGCGTAGAGATCGGTGGTGGTCGGGGTCTCGCCACCGACCGACTTGGTACTGACGACGTAAACGTCGGCATGCCCGGCAGAGGTGACCCAGCTCTTGTCTGCCGTGAGCTGTACCCCCCTCGATCCGTCGGACCTTGCTCTGGCCTGCGACACAGGTGCCCAGAAGTGGCTACGGCTGCCCTTCTCACTGAAGGCAAGGGTGCCCAGCAGCTCACCGCTGGCCATCCCCTGAGGAGGTCAGCCCCCGTGGGGGTCGCGCTGGCCAGGGGCATCGCCGCCGCCACATGCATGAGGTAGATCATCGAGGTCGAGCCGCAGGCGCCCGCAAGTCGACCGGTCACACGGGAGAACTCCTCCGGGCCGGCCCCCAGGCCGCCGACTTCCACGGGGAGCGTCAGCCCGAGGAGTCCGGACGAGCGCAAGGCCGCGACCGCCTCCTCCGGGTACCGTCCGTGCTCGTCGACGTCAGCGGCGTGGCTCGCGGCCGCTTCCAGGACGGGGGCAAGGCGGTCGTCAATTGTCATAGGTCGAGCTCCTCGTCACTGAAGGCAGGCTCATGACAGTACCTCCGCGGAGTCCTCGGCGATAGGTCACGCCGCGAGGCCTCGGACACCGGACCCGTAACAGCTTCCGCGCCTGTCTCACGAAGACAATTCCGACGCAAAGGCGTGGCGGCAAAGCTGAGCTGACGACTCTCGATTCCCCCCAGCCGACCGGCTGGGCCACGATCTGCCACTCGATCCCCGGATCGGATTGATGAGCCGCCCGGGCAACCGTCGACCAGTCCTTGCGCGGATCCATTAAGACCCCAGACCGGCGGGACTCGCCATCTGGGCCACGGCTGGGCTGGAATGGGTGCATGCGGATTCTTGTGACGGGCGCGGCCGGGTTCATCGGTTCGACGATCGTCGAACTCCTGCGCGACAGCGGTCATGATGTGGTGTGTGTCGATGTGTTGCTGGACGGTGCGCACCAGTCCCGGCCGGCCTGGTCGGGTGATGATCTTCAGGTCGTCGATGTGCGCGACGAATCGTCCCTGACCCGGCTCCTGAGCGGGATCGATGTCGTGTGCCACCAGGCCGCGATGGTGGGGCTGGGCCTGACCATCCACGACGCCCCCGATTACGCGTCACACAACGTGGTCGGGACGGCGTCACTGGTGTCGGCGATGACCCGTGCCGGGGTCACCGGCCTGGTCCAAGCATCATCCATGGTCGTCTACGGGGGTGGTCGCGAGATCTGCTCGGTCCATGGCGATGTCACGACGCTGCCACGGACGAGCGTGGACCTGAGCGCAGGTTGCTTCGAAGCCAGATGCGCGGTGTGCGGCGAGCCGGTCACCTGGGACCTTGTGGGGGAGGACGCACCGCTGAAGCCGCACAATGCGTATGCCGCCACCAAGCTGGCCCAGGAACACCTCGCGATCGCGTGGGCCGAGCAGTCCGGCGGGACGGCGATCAGCCTGCGCTACCACAACGTGTACGGACCGCGGATGCCGCGGGACACCCCCTATGCGGGGGTGGCCAGCATCTTCCGCTCGGCGCTGGCCGCGGGCCGGGCGCCCCAGGTGTACGAAGACGGACGCCAGATGCGCGACTTCGTGCACGTCCACGACGTGGCGCGGGCCAACCTGGCCGCCCTCGAGGCTTTGGCTACCTCAGCAGCGGGAGCCCCCTCAGGGCATCGTGCCTACAACGTCGCGTCCGGGGATCCGCACACCGTGCTCGACCTGGCCACCGCCCTTGCTCGGGAGGTTGGCGGGCCGGAGCCTGTGGTGGTGGGCGGCGGCCGGCCAGGGGACGTACGTCATGTGGTGGCTGATCCGTCGCGGATCAGCAAAGAGCTGAACTTCGCCGCCCACGTGGCCTTCCGTGACGGGATCGCCGAGTTCGCGGCCGCCCCGATGCGCAGCTGAACACTCGCGCAGGTTGGCTCACCGGGCAGGCTTTTCACAACGAAGGGTCGATGGCCTGGACAGGCCACGGCAGCGCGGCGCCGGCGACTCCGCCCTGAGGACATCGGGCCTTCACCATTCAGTCAGCAGGAGGTGATTGACCGCGAGGGCCCAGGCTGCTGCGCCGACCAGCCCCCAGCGGCGCCACAACGGTGGGGCGAGGCTGACGGCGCACCAGACGGTGAACGTGAAGGTGAGCCAGATCCGCTCAGTTTCTGCCTTCGATAGCCCGCTGAGGTCGGCGAGCACGATGGCGGCGACCGCGGCCAGCGCCAGCCATGCCGGGGCTGACTCCGGAGCTCTCCGGCGGGTTCCGGCCACCGTCCGGATAGCCTCCTTGGCCGCTAGGACGACGAGGGGTGATGCGCACACCACGACGGCGGCCAGGTTGGCCCAGACGAAGTAGCTGTAGGGACGCGAACTCGCGATCCCCTCGTAGTAGCGAAGCTGGGTCTGGGCAAGGCCTTCCCACCAACGGAAGCCAGCCGCGGTGAAGAACGCCGCAACCGCTGCGACTCCGCCGGCGACCAGTAGCCAGCCGCCGGCGACCCGCCGCCAACCCGCCAGATGGACGGTGAGGGCGACGGCGACAGCGACGACGATGCCGAACAGGATGTGCCCGTAGGAGAGGTACAGCGTCGCGCCGAGCAACACCCCGCCCAGCACGGACGCCGCCCAGCGTGCGCGGACCGCACCCCAGCAGGCCGCAGCGAGCCCGAGCGAAGCGACGCCGAGGAAGACGGCGTCACCGGACACGCCGATCCAGACCGCCCCCGGGAACACTGCTGCCCACGGCACCAGCCGGCGGGCAGCGTCCGGAGCCCCCAAGGCTCGCAGTGTGACCGCCCAGGCCGGCGCGGCCAGGCTGCCGGCCAGCATGCACACGAGAGCGCCCCACGACGGTCCACCCAGGCCCACCTGTTGCAGGAACCAGAAGAACAGGGTCGCCAGCGGGGGATGCGCGGACACATGTGTGGTCCACGCGTCGGGCACGTCGACGATCCGTCCAGAGAAGTCGCGGATGAACGTCCACGGATCGCCCACCGCCGGTAGGTCGTGGAGATACTCGTGCGGGGAGAGGAGTTTGGTCGCCCAGTCACCGTCCACCGAAGCCAACGAGAAGATCCAGCCAAAGCCGATCATCCACCCAAGAACCAGAAGGACGCGCCAGTCCAGGGTTGCTGCCACCCGCTGAAGCCGGGCTGCAGCGACGACCATCACAAGGGCGGCGAGCGTCCACCACGAGACGTGGGGGGCCCACTGAGCGTAGATCGGCGGGAAGGGCAGCAGGATGATCGTGCCGCCGGCCTCAATCGCCCGGCCCGCCAGGTGGGCGGCCAGCACCAGGAGCAGCGATCCTGCCAGCAGCGCGCCCTCAAGCCAGGACAGGCGCTGCGGAGCGTTGAGCGTGGCGCTCTGCTCGACGGGCGAGGGCTTCACGTCGTGACTCTAGGGCGCCGCAGGGTGCCGCAACAGCCTGGGGCGGATGCGACGGAATTCGGTGCGGCTGTTTCGATTCCGGCAAGGATTCTGTGCGGGCGCTCGTTTGTCCGCCCTCGAGCGCTAGCGTCGGGCCATGTCCCCTGCACTCGCCGCACCCGACCGGGTCGAACTCGTCATTCCCTGCCGCGACGAGGAGGTCGCCCTGCCGACCCTGCTCGCCGGCGTCCCGCGAGGCTGGGCGGTGATCGTGGTCGATAACGGCTCCAGCGACCGCACCGCGGACGTCGCGCGCAAAGCCGGCGCCACTGTCATTTCTGAGCCCCGACCCGGATACGGCGCTGCGGTCGATCGTGGAGTGCAGGCAGCGACCCGGGACATCGTGGTCGTCCTCGACGGCGACGGTTCCATCAAGCCGGCCGACCTGGCCGACCTGGTCGACCTCGTTGCAAGCGGTGAGGCTGACCTGTGCTGCGGTGCCCGCAGGCCCATTGACCGTTCCGCGTGGCCGGTGCACGCCCGGCTTGGCAACCGGGTGCTGGCGGCCACGCTGTCGCTGTCCCTGCGGATGGACCTGCACGACATCGCGCCGGTCAGGGTCGCCCGCCGGGAGGCACTGGTGGGGTTGGGGGTCACCGACCGGCGCTTCGGCTACCCCCTTGAGGTGCTCCTGCGGGCTCGAGCGGCGGGCTGGCGGATCGTCGAACGACCGATCGCCTACCACCCCCGTGATGGTGGCCGGTCCAAGGTGACCGGCAGCGTCCGCGGGACTCTGCGGGCACTGCGTGACTTCGCCGGGGTCCTGATCGCTCACCGGGCGCTGCTGTGGAAACGGCACCGATGACCGGCGGCCGGCCGGTGCTGCTCATCATGGCCAAGGCCCCGATCCCTGGGCAGGTGAAGACGAGGCTCACGCCACCCTTCACCGCCCACCAAGCTGCGGCCCTGGCCGCCGCCGCCCTGCTGGACACCCTCGACGCCTGCCGCACCGCAGCCAGGCTCCAGGGGGCCGACCTCGCGCTCGCCCTGTCCGGTGACCTCGCGCAGGCATTGGAGGAAGATTCGATCCGGTCCGCGCTGGTCGGTGTCCGGCTCCTCCTGCAGCGCGGCGAAGGGCTGGCTGCCAGGCTCACCGCTGCCCACGCCGATGCCGCCGGGGACTCCGGTGCCACGCTCCAAATAGGCATGGACACCCCGCAGGTACGCCCGGAAGTGCTCGCCGCCGGCCTCGCCCGGGTCACCTCGGCCGACGGGCCCGACGCCGTCCTTGGCCTCGCCGAGGATGGTGGCTGGTGGGCGCTCGGGTTGCGGCGTGCTGGCGCGGCCCGGTGTCTGCTCCCCGTGGTGATGTCGACAAGCCAGACCGGCAGTGACACGCTCGCCGCCCTGCGGCGGGAGCAGCATCGGGTCGAGCTCCTTCCGACCCTGCGCGACGTGGACACCGCCGAAGATGTGCACCAGGTTGCTGAGGAGGCCGGCGGACGCTTCGGCGTGCTCGCCCGGACATGGCACACCCCTCCTCTGTAGGTGTCGGGACAACCGCGACGCCACGTTTGGCGTTGTCGAGCGCGTGGGGCGCACGTCCGTGATGCCGGCATCGGCGGGTGCTTCGACGAGCAGGGTCGATGTCGGAGTCAGGCAGAGCCTGTCGTCGGGCCACTGACCCGAACACGGCCAGGGCCTCGAACACGCGCCCTCGACCTTGCGACGCGAGGTCGCGGTCAGTCAGTCGGCGCGACCTCGGCGAGAAGTGCCTCCAAGGTCGGGATCAAGCCCGGAATGGCCTGGGTCGCCGCCTGCCAAACGATTGTGCTGTTCACCTCGGTGTACCCGTGGACGAGCACATTCCGCGTCGCGATTATCTTGTGGACATCAGGAATGCGCGCAGCAAGGTCGGGGGCTGCTTTTCGAAGGTTGTTGAGCGCCTCCCCGACCAGTTCGATCTGGCGCTCTGTGGCCCACGTGACGGGGCCGCCCTCTAGATAGGCTTCCAAATGAGGTTGTGCCAACGGCAACACCTACGTTGCGGGCCAAGGTGACGGCGTCCCACAGGAAGGCGGCCGCCCGGGCTTCAGGCCGCATAAAGTTCCTGGGCGCTTCCGAAGGCTGACGCCTTGAAGTAGGGGTTGCGGACGGCGGTGGCGTCGACCAGGTCAACGGGGCGTCCGGTGATGCGCTCGAGCTCGAACTTCAGGTCGAAGTAGGCATGAAACAGGTTGGTGTTCCCTGGGGCGAAGTCGACCAAGAAGTCGATGTCGCTGCCTTCGGGGTCGAAGCGATCGGTGAGGGCGGAACCGAAGATGCGCAGACGTTCGACGCCATAGCGCTCGCAGGCGCGCGAGATCGCGTCGAGGTCCAGCATCGCGAAGGCGTCCATGGATTGATTGTGTCACCGGTGCCGTCATCACGGCGAGCATTCAAGGTTCGCTGCGTGGCTGGTTTGGAAGCCCGGGGCTCCCGGGCGTGAGCGGTGGAAGCGATCATCAACTGGCCCCTGCTGGGAGGCAGGTTTGAGATCCGCACCAGCATTTCGGCCCTCGACATACTGCAAAATGATCAGAGGGGTGATGCGTTTGCAGTACCCAGGGTGTTGGCAGGGCTTGGCAAGTTCCAACTACAGCAACTTCCACGTCTCGGCCTAGGAACTCGGTCTGTCACCGGCGGACGTTACGCTTCGGGCGACGTGGGAGGTGTGATGGCGGACGGGTCGGTGGTGTCGCTGGCGGCAGCGTTGCGCCGACTCCATGACGAGCCGGCGTTCCAGCTTCTTCGCGCGGAGAACTTGGCGGCGATCGTCGCGATTCTGCACGAGCAGCTCGGTGGGACGCAGCGCTTGCGAGCCGCGCCTGAGTTCCTTGAGCAACTCACCGAAGACCTTGCCGAACTCCGGGGCGCCGGGTTCGATCTGCCCCGCTCCGCGCAGGAGTACCTCGGGGATTGGGTGCGGCAGGGCCTGATCGTTCGCCGGCCCGCTGAAGGGCGGGAGGAGACGGTGGAGTTGTCGCCGTCGGCCCAACAGGCCGTGCGGTTCGTGGCAGCCCTGCACACGCCGCGCTCATCGGTGACGTCCTCCCGGCTGAGCAACGTGGTCGACATGCTGGAGCGTCTTTCCCGCGATACCGACCCGGAGAAGGAGTCGCGGTTGGCGGTGCTTTATCGCGAGCGCGACGTGCTGGCGGCCGAAATCGAGGCTGTGGAGCAGGGGCGGTTCGAACCACTCTCCGACGACGTCGCCCTGGAGCGGTTGTCCGAAGTGCTGCGCCTGGCCAGTGAGATCCCCGGTGACTTCGCGCGCGTGAGCGCTGACTTCGAGAAGCTCAACCGCGAGCTTCGAGAGCAGATCATCCGGCAGGCCGGCTCCCGCGGTGACGTGCTCGCCGAGGTCTTTTCGGGCGTCGACCTGATCGACGAATCCGAGGCCGGTCGCACCTTCGCCGCCTTCTTCGCCCTCGTCCTCAATCCAGATGTCGCCGGCGCACTCGACGCGGCCGTTGACGGCGTCCTTGATAGGGACTTCGCCGGCGCGCTCACCTCGCAGGAGGCGTTCCTGCTTCGCCACCTGTTGACCATGCTGCAGTCCGAGAGCACACAGGTGCGGTCGGTGATGACCGGCTTCTCCCGCAGCCTGCGCCGCTTCGTCGAGACTCGTGAGTATCGGGAGCACCGCCGCCTCGCCGGTGCGCTCGACAACGCCAAATCCGTCGCTTTGCGCGCTGCGCAGCGGGTCCGGCCGCTGACTCCTCTGCGGCTGTCGCTGGACACCAGCTCCTTCCCGATGTCCTCGGTCGGCACCTGGAAGCTGCGCAACCCGGCCGACGCCCGGTCAACGGCGCCGGTCACCGCGCAGCCCAGCGGGGTGCTCGACCTGGAGGCGCTGCGACTGCAAGTGCGCGAGAGCGAGATCGACTTCGCCGAGCTGCGCGCCGCGGTGGTCGACACGCTCAACCGGCAGCCGATCGCCACCGTGGGTGACGTGCTCAGTCGGCACCCGGCGACCCAAGGACTTGCCTCGATCGTCGGGCTCCTCGTGCTCGCGCACTCGGTGGGTTCACGGGCAGCCGGTGACGAGGCCGTGAGCTGGCTCAGCGCGCAACAGCGCCCACGCATTGTCAGAGTGGGCCGCTACCTTTTCACCAAGATCCCCGCTGAGTGGAAGGTGACCGGATGACCCCCACGCCCCGCCGGGTGCACCCAGACGTCCTGCCGCCCGTCCACGCCGACACCCCCACCGCCGAAGACCGACACGCCCTCACCAGGTCGGATCGCGGCCGACTGCCCGCCCTCACCCGGCGGGTGCTGGTCAGCCTCCTGCAAGGCCCGTACCTGGCCCGTGCTCTGCACCCCAACCTGTGGCCGGTGTTGGTGGTCGAAGAAGACCTGGTGCGCGAGCGACTCGGCGACCTGTTCCTTGACCTCGTCCTCGACCAGGAGAGCGGAGTCGCCTTCGTCCGGCCCATGACCGACGACGAGGTCGACCTGCCCAGAACCATTCGAAGCATGCCGCTGACCTACATCGACACCGTGCTGGCCCTGTTCCTGCGCGAACGCCTGCTCCGGGCCTCCGGAGGGCGAGTCTTCGTCGGACGCGATGAGATCGACGAGCATTGTGAGCCGTTTCGCAGCGCTGAGGACACGAACCTCTCGCTCTACGCCAAGCGGGTGAACGCCTCAGTCAGCAAGTTCAAGGACGCCTCAATCCTGCGCACGACGAATGAGGAAGACCGCTTCGAGATCTCCCCGGTGCTCGGGCTGGTCTTTGACGCCGACGTGGTCAGCGCCGTCACCGCCGAACTGCGGCAGCTGGCGGGCGAGGTTGCCGAGCCGAGCAGCGAGGACGATTCGTGAACATCGGACAACGCCGCCTGGAACGGATCCAGCTGGTCAACTGGGGCACCTTCAACGGCTCCTTCACCCTGCCGGTGCCGCGAGCCGGCCTGTTGGTGACCGGCCCGTCCGGTTCAGGCAAGTCCTCCCTGCTCGACGCCCTCGCCTGCGTGCTGGTGCAGCCCAAGTGGGTGTCGTTCAACGCCGCAGCGCAGGAGGGCGGGGTCGCGGACCGACATCGCAGTCTGGTCTCCTACGTTCGTGGCGCGTACAAGCGCGAAGCCGATGACGCCACCGGCGAAGTGGCGACCGCCTACCTGCGCACCGGGGCCACCTGGAGCGGAATCGCCCTCACCTTTCCCGACGGCGCCGGAGAGAGAACCGGCCTCGTCCGCCTGCTGCACCTGCCTCGTGGCACCAACGCCTCCGACGGATTGAGTTCGCTGTTTGTTATCACCGACTCCGACCTCGACCTGATGACGCTGGCTCCTTTCGCTGAGGACGGCATCAACGCCCGCAAACTGAAAGCTGCCCATCCCACCTGGAGGACCGACACCACCTACTCGAGCTTCGCGGTGAAGCTGCAGCGACGACTCGGGCTGGCCTCCGACCAAGCGCAGCGACTCCTTCACAAGACCCAGTCGGCGAAGAACCTGACCAGCCTCGACGTGCTGTTGCGCGACTTCATGCTCGACGAACCGGACACCTTCGCCTTGGCCGATGAAGCCGTCACCCAGTTCCAAGAACTCTCCCAGGCGCACGCCAGCGTGGTGGACGCCCGACGGCAGGTGGAGGTGCTGCGTCCGCTGCACGGGATCGAGGACGAACTGGCCAAGCTCGGCCGGCGAGGCCATGATCTCGCTGCCGAGGAGTCCCATCTCCGCACGGTCGTGGTGGAACTCAACCTGGCGGCCGTATCGAGCGAGCTGGACGAAGCGCAGCGGAAGGCGTCGGCACTGAAGGTCGAGCTGGCGCGGGCAGACGACGACGTGACGCGGTGCGAGCACACCAAGGATCGGGCGCGCGCTGCCGTGGATGGTCTGGGTGGCCGCGAGGTGCGCGACCTTGAAACGTCGATCGTCAAACAGCAGCACTTGGTGGACGAAGTGACTCGACGCCGCACCCAGTGGGCGACCCGCTGCTCCGACCTCGGCCTGCCCCTGCCCGAGACGGAAGCCGCGTTCGACCACTTCCGTGAGCGTGCTGCGACCGCTCGGGCCGAGCTGGACGAGTCGGAGGACGACCGGCTGGAACGCTACGAGCTGGCCTCGGGAGCGGCCCAGGCCAAGAGGCGGGTCGAGGGTCTCCGCGGACAGCTCGAAGCCCTGGCACGGCAGAAGTCGAACCTCGACGAGCGACTGCTTGACGTACGCCGGCTGCTGCTGGAGTCGGCCGGTGTTCCGCGTGAGCGACTCCCCTTCGTCGGTGAGCTGATCGACGTTGCGCCCGACGAAGGCCGCTGGCGCGGGGCGATCGAACGGGTGCTTCGTTCGTTCGCGCGGACGCTCCTGGTCCCCGACGACCTGTACCCGCACGTGTCGGAGTTCGTCGAGGCCACCCACCTGGGCACTCGCCTGGTCTACGAGCGGATCCTGGGCGGCTCGGTGACTCCGGTGGTCCTCGACGATCCGAGGTCGCTGGCAGCCAAGCTGCGCGTCGCCTCGGCCGAATCCAGCGACTGGGTCGTCGCTGAACTCGCCCGCCGGTTCGACTACCGCTGCGTCGAGACGACCGCTGAGCTGCGGGCCGTGAGCCGAGGCGTCACGGTGGCCGGCCAGGTGAAACACTCGGCCGCCCGCCACGAGAAGGACGACCGGTCGCGCATCGACGACCGCGCCACCTGGGTGCTCGGGACCTCCACCCAGGCCAAGCGCCTGCTGTTGGAGACCTCGATTCATGACGCGGAGGCGGAGCTCGTCGCAGCTGCGCGGGTGCGCGACAACGCCGACAGTGGACGTAACGACCGGCTCCGGCACGCCGGCGATCTGGACCGGTTGCTCGAGCTCAGGTGGGAAGAGGTCGACCTCAAGACCCCGCGGGATGAACTCTCGATGCTTGCTCAGGACCTCACGGCGCTCCTCGCCGGCGCCACCGAGCTGGCCGAAGCGAGGCGTCAGTTCGCTGCGGCCGAGGACGCCCTGCGCGAGGCTCAGGCGCGCCGCACTGACGTGTTTCGCCAGTTCACGCTGGCCACCGGCCGAGCCGAGGCGGCACAGCACCAACTCGGTGAATGGCAAGCGGAACTGGCGGACGCCGCCGAGCCGCCAGCAGACGTCCGGGCGGCCCTGGTCTCGCGCCTGGAGAGTTTCGGACCCTCCCGCGAGAAGGCGGAACTCCTCGCTCAGCAGCAACTGGGCCGAGAGAAGGACGAGGTCGTCCGCAACACCAGCCGAGCCGCCGGTCGAGCCGAGCGGATCATGCACAGCTACAAGACCGATTGGGCGATCCCTGCTCAAGACTGGGCGATCAGTGTCGACTTCCTGCCCGACTTCCTCGGCCGGCTCGACCTCCTGCAGTCCGACCGGCTGCCCGAGTTCGAGGACAGGTTCTTCACCCTGCTCAGCACCCAATCGCAGAACAACATCGGCATTCTGTCGACCCGGCTGCGCAACGCCCGCCGCGAGGTGCGGGAACGGGGGGACCCGATCAACGCGTCGCTGCGGCTCACCGACTACGCACCCGGCCAACACCTCCACGTCCGCGTGGATGACCGTCGCAACCCCGACGTCGCGGAGTTTCTCCAGACCCTGTCCGCCATCGCCGGCGGCACGTTGGCCGAGACCATTGCCGCGGGAGCCGAAGAGGACGCTCGGGCGCGCGCCGAGCAGCGGTTCGAGCAGATGAAGAAGCTGCTGAACCGGCTCGCCTCCTCCGAGCCGGTGGACCAGCGCTGGCGCCAGCAGTGCCTCGACACCCGGCAGCACGTCAAGTTCCTGGCCGAAGTACGCGATGTGGACGGCCGCCCGGTCGACTTCCTCGCCGGCGCCGGTGGGTTGTCCGGGGGGAGAGCGACAGAAGCTGGTCATCTTCTGCTTGGCCGCCGCTCTGCGCTACCAGCTCGCCCGGGACGGCGCGCCGACCCCGTCCTACGGGCTGGTCGTCCTCGACGAGGCGTTCGACAAGACCGACCCGGCGTTCACCAAGGCGGGCTTGGAGGTCTTCCACCGCTTCGGGTTCCAGCTGTTGCTGGCCACACCACTGAAGATGCTCCAAACCCTGGAGGACTACGTCGGAGGCGCGGCGGTCGTGCTCAACGAATCCGGAAGCGGTTCCAGACTGGAGTACCTGGCCTTCGGTGAGCCCCCAGCCGAGCAGGCACCCGAGGCCACTCTCGCCGAACCGCAGGAAACCCTGCTGTGAGAAGCCCCGAAGATCTCACAGCGTGGGCGAGGCGAAAGTACGCCGCGGGATTCCGCGGCTGGCTCGGCCAAACGACCCCGGGCGCCGCGGACCTCACTCTCGGCTTCCCGACAGACCCGCCGACCGAGGCGGTCGTGGCCGCCGACCCAGCGGCGGCGGCAGCCTGGGTGCGAGCGTGGCTGCGGTTCGACGAGCCCGGACGTCCGGGAGTCGAACTGCACTGGGCGACCCGCCGCTGGCCCGGCTTCGGCGAGCAGCGGCTCCCCGTCCGGGTCGTGCTGCGCTCGCCGTCCGCCGTCGCAGCCGTGGCGGGGCAGACGCGAGCGTGGCAGACCCTCAGCGATCGGGCGGACGTCCTGCGCGCGGCCTGGCCCGACCAGGACGGGTTGCCTGCTGCCTTCCCCGGTGCGGCGGCGAAGCTGGGCTTACTCGGCGACGCCGACCTCCCGCGGCTGATCGGCGCCGTGAACTGGTTCCTGGCCAATCCTGAGTCCGGCCTGCTCGTGCGCCAGGTTCCGGTTGAGGGCGTCGACACCAAGTGGATCGAGCGGCACGTTGACCTCGTCCGTCGACTGGTGACCGCGATGGGTGGCGCAGTGGGGCTCGGCCTCCGCGTGGAGCCGCGACGCTTCCGGGTGCGCGTGTTGGACGGGGGAGTGCTCACCGACTTCACCGCACCAACCTCAGAGCTGGCCGGTCTGGAGTGGAGCCCCACGTGCGTCCTGCTGGTGGAGAACCGCGACTCCATGGCGCCGCTGGCCGACCTGCCCGGCGTGGTGGCGGTCCACGCCCAAGGGTTGGCCGCCCCCGAACTCGCCGTGGTCGGCTGGATAGCGCGCAGTCGAGTCCTGTACTGGGGAGACCTCGACACGCACGGCCTGCGCATTCTGGGCCTGGTTCGGCAGGTTCTCCCCGGAACCGAGAGCCTTCTGATGGATCGCGCGACCCTGGATCGGTTTTCGCGGTTCACTGTCACCGAGCCGGCACCGTTCCGGGGGGAGGTCGGACACCTGACACCCGGCGAGTCCCAGGCCCTGCGAGCGATTCGGGACCGTGACCTGCGGCTCGAACAGGAGCGCATCCCGTGGGATCACGCCACGGCGACCATCACCAACGCGCTCATTCCCCCGGTTGGTGCCGACCCTCACTTCGGCCCAGGTGTGGCGACCCGGCCTGAGGCGTCCGACCACGTTGCCATCGTTTGATCCGTACTCTGCTGGCGTGACTCCTTCCCGGACGGACTCGGTGGCCTGATGCCTCCCCGATCTCCGCTGCCCCAGCGGCAGGGGCTGGACGCGGCCTGGTTGCGCACTCCCGACAATGACCCGGACGCCCACGCACCCTGGGCAACCATGCGCGACTACCTCCTCGACCGGCTCCCGGCCGTCGTTCCGGTCCCGCAGATGTTGGCGGCAGGTGAGTTCGTCGACCGGTCCGGGCGCCCCTGGAGCGGGGAGGAGCCTTACCGGCCGAACGCGTTCGTGTGGTTCCATCGGCCGCTGGCGCCCGAGCCGTTCGTCCCTTTCGCCCTCGAGATGCTGGACTCGGACGCCCGGGTGGTGGTGGTCGACAAGCCGCACTTCCTGGCTACCACGCCGCGCGGCGCGCACGTCCGGGAAACGGTGCTGGTCAGGTTGCGCGTCTCCCTGGGCCTGCCCGAGCTCGCGCCGGCGCATCGGCTGGACCGGCTGACCGCGGGCGTCTTGGTGCTCACCACGGAGCGCAACCACCGGGCCGCTTACGCCGGGCTATTTCAGAGTCGAGCGGTGCGCAAGACGTATGAGGCGCTGGCGCCGTTCGATCCGGAGCTGGAGTTCCCGCGCCGCGTCATCGGGCGGATCGAGAAGCGGCGGGGCAGCCTGCAGGCCGCGGTGGTGGCCGGGGAACCCAACGCCGAAACCCTGATCGAGCTGGTCGAGACGCGCGGCCGGTACGCGCGCTACCGGCTGACGCCGATCACCGGCAAGACCCACCAGCTGCGGGTCCACCTGGCCGCTTTGGGGTTGCCGATCCTGGGCGACCCGCTCTACCCCACAGTCCTGGACATCGGTCCGGACGACTTCAGCTCGCCACTCCAGCTCGTGGCCCGGCGGCTCCGCTTCACCGACCCGATCGATCAGACACCACGCGACTACACCAGCCGGTTCGCCCTGGAGTGGCCCGGGGCGGCACGCTGAGGCCATGACCCCCGTGACTCGTCCGCTGCGGATCCTGTTCGATTCGCCGCAGATCCCGAACAACACCGGTGCGACGATGCGGCTGGCGGCGGTGACAGGCGCCGAACTCCACCTGGCGCGACCACTCGGGTTCGACATGGACGACGCGAAGCTGCGCCGCGCGGGCGTCGACTATCGCGACAAGGCGGCAACCTTCCTTCACGATTCCTTGGCGGACGCCTACCTCGCGCTGCTGCCCGCCCGGGTGTTCGCGTTCACCGCGCACGCCGAGACCTTCTACACCGAGGTGGCCTATCAGCCCGGTGACGTCCTGTTGTTCGGCCCCGAACCCACCGGTCTCGCCCCGGACGTCCTGGCAGACCCGCGGATCACCGCGCGACTGCGCATCCCGATGCGCCCCGGCATGCGTTCGGTCAACCTCGCCAATGCGGCAGCGATCGCCGTCTACGAAGCCTGGCGTCAGCTGGGCCACCCCGGCTCCGGCAGATAGTCAGCCCAGCAGTGCTTTCTGGCCGCCCCCGGACCTGTCCGGGGTGGCCGCTCACCTACGCCAGGTCCCTCCAAGCAGGTCGGCGTGGACTACCGCAGGACGGAAACCTTTGTGAAGCGGACGACGTAAGGAAGGGTTGTCTTCGCGCTGACGTACAGGGTGTTCAGATACCAGGGCGGTGACGCCGAACCGACGGAGGTTCTGGTCGGGCACGTCGGCATTCGCGTGAACGTGTTCCGGCGGATTTCCTTGCCGGTGCTGGCAACGACGATGCGCACCGTGACCACGTCCTTGCGGCGGCGCAGAGTGCCACGGACGTTGTCGCTGCTGCGCACGTAGGTCCCCGCACGCCGGCCCGAGTGTGACCTTTTCAGTGATGCAGACGACGAGTTGGACCTTCTCGATCCCGCTGGGATGCAGCGCCTTCGGGGCGTTCTTACCGGCGAGGGTGACCGCCCAGTTGTTGCGGTCCGACCCTGGACCGAGGATGACCAGCGGATGGCTCTTGCCGCCGTACCGCGCGCTGACGGCAACCTTGCGGCCCTTGCAGACCCCGGCGTACCAGTCGGCCAGCGTATCGGTGGCGAGAGTGACATTCGACCAGTCGACCGGCAACGTCCCGTCCCCTAGTTGGCCGTTGTCGTTCGCGCCCCAACAGTCCACTTTCCCGGTGATCGTCATCGCGCAGGTGTGGTGTCGGCCAGCGCTGACGCCCCGAACTCCCGAGCCCAGCCCGACGACGTCCACCGGCGTCGACTGATCGACAACCGAACCGTCCCCGAGTTGGCCGTAGGTGTTGCTGCCCCAGCACTTCAGGGCTCCTTCGGCCGTCACCGCACAGGTGTGATCCGCGCCCGCGCTGATGGCTTGCACCCCAGCACCCAACCCCACCACGTCCACCGGCGACGACTGATCCGCGTAACCCGCCCCGAGCTTGCCGTAGGTGTTGCTGCCCCAGCATTTCAGGGCGCCTCCGCTGGTCAGAGCGCAGGTGTGAGCACCGCCGGCGCTGATCGCCTGCGCCCCCGCACCCAACCCGACAACTGCCACCGGCGTCGAGTGATCCTCGGTGGTTCCGTCACCGAGCTGACCGGACGTGTTGCGGCCCCAGCACCACACCGTTCCGTCGTCGGTCACCGCGCAGCTGTGCTCGGCGCCCGCGGCGACGGCCCGTACGCCTGAACGCAACCCGCCCACTTGTACCGGCGTCGACTGGAGGGACGTGGTTCCGTCGCCGAGTTGGCCGTTGGTGTTGTCGCCCCAGCACAGGACCGCCCCGCCTGAGGTCACCGCGCAGGTGTGCTCAGTGCCCGCCGCGACGGACCGCACCCCGGAGTCCAACCCGACCACGGCAACCGGCGACGTCTGATCCTCCTCGGAGTCATCCCCGAGCTGGCCGGAGTTGTTCTTGCCCCAACACGTCACCTCTCCGGCCGCGGTCACCGCGCAGGTGTGTTCAGCGCCCGTGGTCACGGCTTGCACCCCTGAGGCCAGCCCAGTCACCGCCCGCGGCGTCAACCGGATCGTGGTGGTGCCGTCCCCGATTTGCCCGTGCGTGTTGTCGCCCCAGCAGGTCAGACCCCCGCTTGCCGTCACCACGCACCCGTGGACGTCGCCGGCACCGATGATGGTCGGGGCGCTCGGGGGAACGGTCGTCGATGCGGGGGTTGTGGAGTCGGGGGAGGGCACGGATGTCGTAGCCCGGCTCGCCACGGGCGCCGTCGCGCCGGACGTGCCCTTCCTCTGTTCCTGGTTGAAGAGCACACCCCCGGTGATCACCAGCATCACGGCTAACGCGAAGGCCAACAGCACCCCCCTTTTGGGCGGCGCTGAAGCGGAGCGCGCAGCAGCGTGTCCCGGGGCAGGCGGGAAGCCACCCGGGGGTGGAACCTGATGCCCAGGCGCACCCCGAAAACCAGTGGGGGAGTAGGGCACGCCGGGAGGCCCAACTGGAGGGACCCAAGCCGCCGGCGGGGGCCCGGCCCGCGGACGCCCCGGGCCCTCAGAAGGGGCTCACGACGGATGGCGTTCGGGCGGATTGCGGAGGTGGCCCTGACCCACTGATCGGGCTTCCGCAACGCGGGCAAATACTCGTGTGCGCCAATAGATCGAGTCCACAGTCGGTGCACCTCATGGCCCCTCCTAAGCAACAGCCTATGCCCGGTCCCGGACAAAAGAGCCGGTTCAGACCCGCCAGAAGGCCGACCTTCGGGCGGTAGCGCGCGGGCTCCCGTCCGCGGAAGAAGCCATCGAAATTTGCGGTGGCGTTGACGCGGGACTGGTCCCAGAACCGACCGCGGATGGGTGAGTGTGACCCTCGTCCAGTAGCACGGGGAGGCTCGATCTGGGCCGGATGTCTTGGCCGACCAGCAAGCCTCGGTGAACCTTGCCGGCACTAGTCTGATCAAGTTCGCAGGGTCAAGCCCTCGAACGTGGAGGAGGATCGATGACGTCCACGGTCGGTGTCGCGGGGAAGGTCTGGGCGCACACCAGCGCCGTGCTCGAACCGATCAAGCGAACTGCGCTGGCACTGCCCCTTCGAGGACGGTCGTGACCCGCGCCGGATCGAGCCCAGGCGAGGACGACCCGCGCGGCTCTCGCTGGACGACGGCGTGAGCGAGTCACGCACGTCAGTGACGGCAGGTCGAGGCGACACTGATCAGCAGGCCCGGCGCAGGATGCGCCGGCGGTGGATCGTGGCCTCCCTGGTGGCGTTTGTGGGGACGCCGCTGGCCATGGTGATCTCGTTCTTCATCTGGGCCAATGGAGGGATCTACAGCATCCTGCCTGCTCCCGATCAGGACAAACCAGAGGTGGTTGCAGACCGAGCCGTTGCGCGCGCAAAGGCGGCGGCCGCGCTGGGGGATCTCCAAGGTTCCACGGTATTGTCCCTAGGACCGACCTCATCTTCCGCGGGCTGCCTCCGCGGCCAGAACAACATGAAGGTGCAGACGGGATATCTCCACGAATGCCATGTCACCGCTGCCCAATTTTACGGTTGGACGGGAACGTTTCCGTCAATGGCCCGCGTCCTCCATAAGGAGTTGACGGCATCGGGGTGGAAGGTGGCAGAGTACGAAGACGGCCTTCCACGGTTGGCTGATCAGTATGAGACCGGTCGAAACCCCAATCGCGGGCCAGGGGCTCCGGTCGTTATCGACTTCTACCAAGTTGCGTGGCAATCCTGCTACACAATGGGTGATGATCGGATGTGCTTTCGGTTCGTGGATGGCAACTCCAGCGCATCCATGCCAGGCTACCTCGATCTCATGCAGAACCGCACTACGGGCGGAGACTGGTCCTACTCCGAGTACACCGACACTGTGAGCTCGAAAGCCACCGTTGACCGCTTGCTCCAGCACGCAGATGGCGTCGTCTTCGCCTCCAGCGAGGCGCCCTACTACACCTCCAGATCATGATCGGGCCCCCTCGCTCCCTCCGGGGTCGGGAAGAGCGAGTGATCCAGGGCTCGAAGCACAAGGTGGTGCGGTTGGGGAGTCCTGCAGCCACCCCGGTCACGTCGAGGTGGGTGACGGTTTGAGCGAGTCGCCAGGAATGTCAGCGCCGGCGGGTCGAGCCGACCCAGTACTGCGAGCCCGGCGAGCGCGTCGCCGGCGGTGGATCGTGGCGATCGCTGTGGTTCTTGTGGGTTTGCCGCGGGGCCCGGCCCGCGGGGGGGCCCGGGGGGCCCGGGGGCGGGGGGCCGGGGGGGGGGGGGGGGGGGGGGGGGGGGCGGGGGGGGGGGGGGGGGGGGGGGGGGGGGGGGGGGGGGGGGGGGGGGGGGGGGGGGGTGGGGGGGGGGGGGGGGGGGGGGGGGGGGGGGGGGGGGGGGGGGGGGGGGGGGGGGGGGGGGGGGGGGGGGGGGGGGGGGGGGGGGGGGGGGGGGGGGGGGGGGGGGGGGGGGGGGGGGGGGGGGGGGGGGGGGGGGGGGGGGGGGGGGGGGGGGGGGGGGGGGGGGGGGGGGGGGGGGGGGGGGGGGGGGGGGGGGGGGGGGGGGGGGGGGGGGGGGGGGGGGGGGGGGGGGGGGGGGGGGGGGGGGGGGGGGGGGGGGGGGGGGGGGGGGGGGGGGGGGCTCGCTGGGTGGGCCTGGTTCTACGTCAGCATGTCGGGCGGGTTTCAGTCAGTGATCTGGAACCACCTGCCGGCTCCCGATCAGGACAAACCAGAGGTGATAGCGAAGCGTGCCGTCGCGCGAGCAAAGGCGGCGGCACCCCTGGAGGATCTGACGGGCTCGAAGGTGTTATCGCGAGGACCGGTTTCCTACTCGGCGTATTGTGTTCGTGGCGAGAACAACTTCAAAAGGCAGGAGGGCTATCGCCACGATTGTTATGCCGCCGCCGCCCAGTTCCATAGCTGGTCAGGACCGTTTCCTGCGATGGCGAGGGCCCTCCATAAGGAGTTGAGAGAGGCAGGGTGGAAAAGCAGAAAGTACCTGGAGTCCCTTCCGGACCTGGCCGCTCAATATGAGTCGGGTCGGAACCCGTATGATGATAAGCCGACACCAGGGGTCCCGGTAGTGCTCGACTTCAGCGAGATGGGTTGGAGCTCCTGCTACGACAAGGGCGAAAGTCACATCTGCTTTGAGTTCGCTGACCGCAACACAGACGTGGATAGTCAGACCTGGAGCCTCGATATCCATCAGAGTCGCAGACCGCGCCTCGACTCGTCCTATGCCGAACATTCGGAAACCGTGGACTCCAAAGCCACAATGGACAGCCTGCTGCAGCATGACGATGGAGTCGTCTTCGTCTACTCGGAAGAGCCCTACTTCTCAATCCAGTCATGAACGGAGCCGGGGGCACGTCGCATCGAAGGCTTGTCGATGCCGTGTGGCCCCCAGTTTTCTGGAAGCGGTTCCTGGTCTCCTTGGTCCTCTTCGTGCCGCTCGCGGTCATCGGCTGGGTGGTGGCGAGCCTGCTTGTGCATCCCGGCTTCAGCCAGGACATGCTCTGGACTGCATTGTTCATCCCCGTCGCTGCAGCCGCAGCATCGCTGAGCAGCGCGGCACTCAATCAGCCAGGAAGGCGCGTCATCAAGAGAGGTACCTCTGAGCGGTAGGCGCCTACCCTGACGCGAGCGGCGCCCGCGTCAGGTCGACGTATCGTTTTCACATCCGGCTTCCCTACCGCCCGACGTAGCGGAGTCCGAAGCCCCTCTTGAACAGAGGATCGGCAGTGTCGTCGGCAACATCACCGAACTGGGCCTCCACGTCAGCCATCGACGAGGGGAGCTCGAACGGCAGACGTCCGCCGGGCTTGCGAACGCCGACGATCGTGTCGAGGAGCACCTCGTCAGACACGCCGTAGTTCGCCAGGACGGCGGCGGCGGCATCAACCACGTCGGTGAGGACCAGCGGCCGATCGAGTTTAGGAACCGCCACGGTGCGAACACCTGCGGCGGTCGCGGCCTTGAACGCCTGGTAGTCCGCTTCGAGCCCGGTGAAGTTCAGGCCGGTGAGATCGGCTCCGCTGCGAGGATCGGCAAGCCGGACGATCGCCACGTCGGCGTTCGCAGGGTCGTCGACCACGCTCAGGCCACGTGCCACAGCCGCTTCCTTCGCGACGCCGCTCAGGAAGACGGTCGTCCCTGACGTCAGCGGAAGCAGGCTCTGGGAGTTCTTGAGCAGCGTGAGCGACTTCGCCTGGGCCGCGTCCCCGACCTGCTTGAAGTCGGCGTTGCCGGCGATGGCCGCCGCGGCGTCCGGATCGACGAACGGGTTCTCAAACAGCCCGAGTTCGAACTTCTGCCTGAGCACGCGCCACGCTGATTGGTCGACGCGCGCCTCGGTGAGCAGACCCTGGGCCACCGCTTCAAGGACGAAGGAGGGCTCGTCCAAGCCGCCCAGCTGATCGACGCCGGCGTTGATCGCCAGCGCGACCCGCTCAGTCCGGGTGAGGTACTCGACGCCCCACGGCATGCCGACCCCCACGGGCCGACGAACCGCGCCGGCGGCCGGACTTCCTGACAGGCCAATGGGCAGTCGCCGGTGATCGCCCAGTCGGAGAGAACCACCCCGTCGAAGCCGTATTGGCCCCGCAGCAGGTCGGTCAGCATGAACTTGCTGTAGCCGACGCCCACCTGCTCGACCGCGGTGCCCTTGTAGATCAGGTCCTTCAGAATCGCGTAGGTGGGCATGATCCCTGAGGTGTTGGCGGCGAAGGCACGCTTGTACGGCTTGAGGTGCTCGGCGAAATTCCCACCCGGGAAGGTCGCGTATCACCCGTAGTAGTAGTGGCTGTCGTAGCCATTTTCCTGGGCGCCATACCCGGCCCAGTGCTTGGTCACGGTCGCCACCCCGCTGGTGGTCACGGCGTCGTCGCTGCCCTGCAGACCCGACACGTAGCCCTGCACCTGGGCGCCGACGGCCCGCCAGTTGGAGCCGAAGGTGCCGTTGATCCGAGTCCAGCGCGGTTCGGTCGCGAGGTCGGCCTGAGGCGACAGGGCGATCTGGAAGCCCATGGCCCGGTACTCCTGCCGCACGATGTCGGCAAGTTGCCGGGTCAGCTTCGGGTCGCCTGCGGCACCCAGCCCGATCACGTCCGGCATCGCCGTCGTCCCGACCCGAGGCACGGTCATGCCGGTCGCCACGGCGAATCCGTTCCGCGGATCGGTGGAGAAGGCGACGGGGATCCCCAGGGGTTGTTCCTCCGCAATGGCCTGGACGCTGTTGGTCGCCTCGGCCATGAGCTTGGGCGCCATGGCCAGCGAGGTGATCAACGTGTTGACGTGCCGAGTTGCGACCAACTCCCGGACGTAGGTCAGCTCGAAACCCGTCGCGGTCTGCGGCAGCCTCCAGCTGTGCACCAGCAGGCCGGCCTTCTGCTCAACCGTCATTCGGGCCACCAGGTCAGTGGCGCGTTGCGCCGGCGTCAACCGCCAGTCCTCGTACGGGGTGAGTTGGCCGTCGCGGTCGAGGTCGCGGAACTGGCGGCCGTTGACCGTGATGATCGGAACGCTGCGCGAACTGAGGGTCGGTTGTTCGGTCCCGACCGGTGGTCCTTCCGGGTTGGGTACGCCCCGAGCGTTGACCGCCGTCCCGGCTGTGAGGGCCAGCGCTGTCAGGCCGAGAGCGAGGGCCACCGTTCTTCGCGAGCTGCTGCTGCGTCGAAGAGTCATGAGTCACTTCCTTTGCTTGTGCTCCCTGAACCGGGACGCGTGATCGATGGGCTACCCAAGGTTTCCGAAGCGGGTGCGACCCGGCCGGACCTTGCGGCGAACCGTCGAGTGGACGTGGTTGTCCTCCGGCAGTGCAGAACCCCAGCCTCCACACGACGTCGTCAGAAGGCATACCGGTTGACCCGGGCACTTCGTTACAGCTGAGTTTCGGTCTGCTTCTAGGCGAGGCGAGGGGCCCGGTCCAGGCCAGGCAGCGGACGAGCTGAACGTGCGGGAACGTCGCGCATCGCCCGATGACGGGTTGGACGCGTCGCGGCCTGGCGGGTGCTAGTTCGTGCGGCGGCGAAGGAAGCTGAGGATCTCGTCGGCGAGGTTGTCGGAGCGCGGGCTCTCACGCTCGCTGGCCTCATCCAGGTGATTGACCCAGGTGCTCAGGCCCTGTTCGCCGGCCAGCTCGTCCATTGCGCTCGACCATTGCTCCGAGTTTTCGGCCAGCTCCCACACGTCGATCTCGATGTCGAGGAGGCGCTGGAGTTCAACCAGCAGCGCCAGGGTTGCCTTCGGGCTGGGAGGGGTCGACACGTAGCTCGGCACCGAAACCCACACGCGAAGGCTGGGGATCCCGGCGTCATCGCACGCATCGGCCGCAATGCCGGTTATCCCCGTGAACCCTTCGTGAGCGATGGCTTCTGCGGAAAGCTCCGCGGCCAGCTCGGGACTCTGGGTGAACGCCCGCACGGGCAGGTCCCGGGTGTGCGGAATGTCCGCCGAGACCGCTCCGAGGGTGCAGGCGAGTTCCGGGGCGAGCGGGGCGACGATCGCGAGGATGTCGGCGCAGAACTCCTCCCAGCGGAAGGTCGGCTCGGGACCGCGAACCAGGATCAGATCAACCAGTGGGTGTTTGGCGAGCAAAACGTCCGTGGTTACCCACGAGACCACCCGGCGTCCGTCCGCGCCGACCGTGACCAGGGGGCGGTGCCGTTGCAGGTCGTAGTAAGCGCCGGGTTGCACCCGCCCCAATGGTTGGGCGTCGTACGCCTCGGCGAGGTGCCCGATCACGTCGCTGGCTGCGTCGCAGGCGTCGTTCCAACCGCTGAAAGCCATCAGCAGAACTGTGCGGCGCGGGGACCTCTCCGTCGCTTCATGGGCCATGCTGGCAAGGGTAACCGGCGAGGCCCCGGACGCCCGACTGCATCAGCGCCCATGGCAGGATCGGCTTCTCACCGAGACCGTTAGTGACACCCAGGGTGGGATGACGGAGCGATCGGAGGCATCGTGTCGGGGCGACTGGCGGAGTTCGAGCCCTTCGTGAAGTCGGCCACGCCTGGGCTGATGCGTCACGCGTATTCGCTGTGTCGGGATGCGCAGCTGTCCCAAGATCTGGTGCAGGAGGCGTTTCTCCGGGTGTTCCGGAACTGGGACCGCATCGACATGGACCGCAACCCGGTGGCTTACGCCTACCGAACGGTCCACAACCTGTATCTGAGCCGGCTGGAACGACGCTCGTCCGCGGAGTTGCCCGTGGACTCCTTTGAGGACCGGGGAGGAGTCGAAGAACCGGCAGATCAGGTTCACCTCAAGATCGAGGTGTCCCGCGTCTTGTCGATGTTGCCGCCCAGGGAGCGTGCGGTGCCGATCTCCCGGTACCTCCACGACTTGAGCGTTGCCGACACCGCGGCGGAACTGGGGGCGTCCGAAGCGTGGGTGCGAACGACCAGCCACCGCGCCCTCAACCGACTTCGTGCAGTCGAGACGGCGCAACCAGCCCAAGCGCGGACGTCACCCAGATCGGTCGCCTTCTGATCCGACCGAACTGGACGAGGTCTCCGCGTCGACGTCATTGCGTGCGCCACCTCAGCCGAGTCGCTATCTATCGACTCGGAGCAGTGCTGGTTCGATGATTGGCAAATGGGGTTGGCGCGCGGACCTAGTGCTTTGCTGATGGGCCCGCGCGCACGGGCAAGCAATCTAGTCGCGGCGCTCGGTATTGCCCTGGGCTGCACCCTGCTCCCCATGTTCACGTCGGAGCCATCTTCGCCACGATCGGAATGGACGTCGATGCGGGAATGAATCGGCGGGTGTTGGCGGTACTCGAGTACCTTCGCGCCGCTCTGTGACGCTCTTGCGGGACCTTCCGGCCCTGGGCTTTGACCCACCGAATCCGGCCGACCCGTTGGCACACCGGTAGGCGATCTTGGCATAGCGTGGGCAATGGTGCTCGAGAACGTCGGAGCGCCGAGAGCCACACTCAAGGGGGAGCAAAGGACAAGCGAGATGACGTCGAGAAGAAGGACTTCTCCTATTTCTGCATCCAGTCCAGGTGGGGGGTCACAAAGCATCTGGGCGGGCGAAGGGCCACCGAGCGACTGGTGGAGCTGTGCGCCTTCACTGCGGACAGCAAAGTCCTCGAGATCGGCTGCGGTGTCGGCATCACCGCCTGCTACCTGGCCAAGGAAGTGGGCTGTTCACTCACCAGTGTCGACCTCAGCGAACAGATGATCGCCTGGGCCAAGAAGCGCGCCACCCGTGAAGGTGTGGCCGACCGGATCACCTTCCAGGTCGGGGATGCCCAGAACCTGCCCTTCAGTGATGAAACATTCGACGCTGTGATCAGCGAATCCGTGACCGCGTTCGCCCCGGACAAGCCCAAGGCCGTCAATGAGTACCTGCGGGTCCTCAAGCCAGGAGGTCGGGTCGGGTTGACCGAAGCGTCCTGGGTGAAGACGCCTCCGCCGGCAGAGCTGGTGGAGTTCCTCAGTCACTCCATGGAAGGGGCCGAGTTCCTGGAGCCCGAGGGCTGGAGGGCACTGCTCGACCGAGGGGGATTCACCGATCTGGGCAGCGAGGTTTCCCACCTGACGGCAAGGAGCCAGCTGGCCAGCGATCTGAACGGGCAGAGTTGGCGCGACGTGGCCGATCGATTCCGCGCGATGGGCGCCTTCATCCGTCAATACCTGACCGATGCCGACCTGCGTCGCTACGCCAAGACGCTGATGCCGTCCCGCAGGACGATGAGGTCCTTCTTCACGTATTTCGGCTACGGGATCTACACGGGCAGGAAAGCGCAGTAACGCAGTCGGGTCTTGCAGTTCTGAGGAGTGGCGGTGGGCCGGATTCGATCCGCGGACCGTGGATAACAGCGACACGGCCTCCGCTCGGATGGCGTCGTCAATCCCGGCCTGGAGCGACAGATCCGAACAAGCAGGAAGCCAAAGTAGGCATACCTGCTCACGTCGACTGGACGGGAGGTGGGCCGAGCGCGGCTTCCTCAGACCAGCCCAGCGACGATTCCGAGGATCGCGCAGGTGCCGAGGACGCGGAGGGTGGACCACTTCGCGACGAAGGTGAGCCCGAGCGCGAGAAGCGTGAGGCCGATGGTGATCGGGATGGCGCTGTCGACCTCTGGGAGGGTGATCTGGAACGGACCTGCCTGCCAACGCCAGGCGCGCTCGAAGAGGGTGTGAACGCTGAAGTAGACGGCCAGGTTGGCGATCACACCGACGACGGCTGCCGTGACACCGCTCAGCGCTGCGCCGAGGGTGTGGTTGCTGCGAAGCCGTTCGATGTAGGGGGCGCCGAGCAGGACGAGCAGGAAACTGGGCACGAAGGTGACCCAAGTAGTCAGCAGGGCGGCCAGCGTCGCGGCGAGCCACGGGTCCAGATCGCCGGGCGCTCGGTAGGCGCCGACGAACGCGACGAACTGGACGACCATGATCAGCGGGCCGGGCGTCGTCTCGGCGAGCGCGAGCCCGCGAACCATCTCCCCTGGCAGCAGCCACGCGTAGGTGTTCACGGCTTGTTGGGCGACGTAGGCCAAGACGGCGTAGGCGCCGCCGAAGGTCACCAGCGCGGCGCCGGAGAAGAAGAGCCCCTGGTCGATGAAGATGCTGTTCCAGCCGAACGCGAACCCCGCGGCCACTAGGGGAGCGGCCCACGCAAGCAGCCCTACGCCCAGCGTGAGCGCCGTGCGCGCCGCCCCGGGCCGGGCGTGGTGGAGTTGGTCGTCGCTGACCAGGGGCGCCGGTCCGGTTTCGGTGCCCGATTCTGCCGCCGACGTCACCGGCCCGAACCGCCCCAGGAGTAGCCCCACCAGACCGGCCGCCAAAACGACCAACGGGAACGGCACGGCGAAGAGGGCTAAAGCGAGGAACGAGCCCACCGCGATGACGACCAGCGCCGGGCGAGTGAGGGCCCGTCGGGCCACGCGGTCCACAGCCTGAACGACGATCGCGATCACGGCGGGGGCGAGCCCGAGGAACAGGCCGGTGATGACTGGAGTGTCGCCGTAGGCGATGTACACAGCGGAGAGTGCCAGCAGGGCAACCATGCCCGGGAGGACGAACAGCGTTCCCGCGGCCAGGCCTCCGCGCACCCCGTTGAGCAGCCAGCCGGTGTAGATGGCCAACTGGTGGGCTTCCGGACCAGGCAGAAGCATGCAGAAGTTCAACGCGTGGAGGAAGCGTCGCTGCCCGATCCAGCGCTTCTCGTCCACGAGCGTGCGCTGCATCACCGCGATCTGGCCGGCTGGGCCGCCGAACGTCTGCAGGCTGATCAGGAACCATGCCTTCACGGCCTCCCCGATCGGCACCACGTCCTGGCTCATGCTTGGGTCGAGGGGCGTGGAGTTGGTAGCTGCTGACTCACTCATGGGGCTCAGGTAACTCGTTGCGGAAGTAGGCACATCGGGCGTCAAAGATGGCGTTAGTCATGTGGCCAAACTCAAAGTCGGGACGCCTTAGCGTGCGAGCCCGAGGAAAGCCATCAGCGCTTGCTCGACCTCTACGAGTTGCTCGCTGGCCAGGCGACCCAGACGATTGTGCACGTTGCTTCTGTGGATCGTCGTCAGCTTGTCGACCATGATGTCGTTTACGCGATCCAGCCCGGCCAGGTCGCTGTTGGAGATGCGGACACGCAGGAAGGGAGCATCCGTCAATGTGCTGGTCAAGGGGACGACCGTCACGGACGTTGTCTCGCCGAAAAGGTCCTCCTGGATGATCAAGGCCGGACGAGGCTTCGCGGCGTAGACGCCGCCAGCAACCGTCCAGATCTCGCCTCTCTTCACTCGTCATCCCAGGGCACCGACACAGCATCAACGAACTCCTGATCGTCGCCCAGTCGATCCGCTTGGGCCACCAGCCGAGCCTGGCGCCGCGCTTCGGCAGCGAACTCCTCGGTGCGCACATCGGGCACCCAAATCTGCACGGGGCGGTATCCGCGTGCCCGCATCCGGCGCCGGTACTCGCTGACTCGATCCTTGACAGCCATGCACCCATGTTACATGTAACGGCGACGGAGCAACCAGCCGAGCAGCTCGAACACCTCGTCGCACGCCCTTGAAGGCTGCGTCACGTGGCCACCAGTAGAAGCTTGCGTTGAGCTCTACCGTGCCGAACTCGGCGACGTAACGGCTCAGGCGCTCGGCCGGGGAGCAGCCGTGGTAGAGAACGTCCTGCCAGTGGTCGTACGACCAGCCCGACGTCCCGATCCAGATGCCCACTCGATCAACCTGCCTCGACGCGCGGCCCCGACATGACGCTTTGACTACTTCGAGGTGTCTGGATCAACTTCCCCGGTTTCGGCGAGCTTGCGAGCGACCTCTCGCAGCTTGACGTTCAAGCGCTGTGATGAGCGTTTCAAGATGTCGAAGGCCTCATCGGGGGTGGTCTTGAGCCGCTCCATCAGGATCCCCTTGGCTTGGCCGATCACGTCCCGCGACAGCAAGGCCTGCTCAAGGTGCTGGTCGAGAGCCTCCAGGCTGGCGCGTTCACCGACGGCACGGGCGGCCAGGGAGGCGTGCGCAGCCAGGATCGTTCCGATCTCGTGAGCGGTCTGGTCGAACGCGTCGGGTGTCAGCCCGTAGACGTTGAGCGACCCTCGCTGGGTTTCGTGGCCCGTCCGGCCGTGCGTGTCGAGTTGGTAGGACAGCGAAGAGTGCACCCCGTGTTCGCTGGGGTGCGCCCCCAAGATCGGCCAGCGGACATCGGGGAACCCGGGAGCATCCACCAAGGCAGACGTCAGCGCGTCCAGGCTGGGGCCTTCGCCGGCTTCGTACTGCTCTCGGTCAACCGCCGTGGCTGCCTCATCGGTCGATGCAGCCGTCCGGTAGGTGTTCTTCTCAGAGAGCGTGACGCTGGCCCATTGTCCGCCCGCGATGGTTGCCACGGCAGCTGCGGCAATCCTGGTTAGGGCCTCGTCGTAGGTATCCGCGTCGTAGAGCCGCTCAGCGATACTGGCGAAAGCCAAGGCCAGGAGAGTGGGTCGGTCCTCGAGTTCGCGCCGCTCGGTTGCCGCGTCCCGGCTCACCTTGTCTTCTTCGCGCTCACGGCCGGCGTCGGAGCGCTCCTCGTGTGCAACCTCTCGTGCGTGACCCTCGCCGGGCTCCGCCGCGGGGGTCCCACGTCCAGCGGCCAACCCCGACTCACTCGCCCGCGCCCGTAGCTGCTCGTCCCGTTTGTTGAGTTCTGCCTCCCGCGCGTCAGCGATGGCTTCCCTCGCGCTCGCGACCACGTCCCGAGCGTCGGCCGCTATGTCTCGCTCGTCAGCAGCGTCATCCCGGGAGTCGGCAACGAACTCTCGCTTCTCGCCTGCCCAAGCCCGTTCCTCAGCGTTCGAAAAGGACATCAACAATCGCCCCCACCCAGCAAGATCAGCTGGCAGGGACGGGATGAAGTGCACCTAGCCACCAATGGCCAAGAATTCATCTACGACCCCAATTTCGTGACGGACTACCCATAATTCCGGCCCTGGATGCGAACCGTGGCCTACCAGGCTGTCCTCGAACGCAACGATTCTATCGCGAGCAACAACCGGACCGGTGCGTTAATGCTCGCAGACAGGCAACGCCGGCCCGAACCCGCGACCGATCGGCGGCGTAAACATAGCGCACTAAGAATGGCCGACTACCGGTTCTTGCGCGCGGACGACCGGAAATTGAGCGGTGCGCCGGCTGGGTATTCAACCGGCACACCTGGTCGGGCAGGCGCCCGGGCACCGCACCGAACCTGACCAGCACCATACCCACATCAGGCACCCTGAGACGGAGATCCGTAAGTCCACCCCGAAGCCGGACGGAGGACCACTTCCGCACCCTCAGCTGAGACGTCGTGGGTGGCTAGTCAGCGATTGTGCTGGTGCCCCTGGTGCTGCGGCTCGTTCCCCGGAGCCGCTCCGGTAGGCGACCGACAGTGGAGTCACTCAGCGCATGATCGGCAGTGAGTTGGGTAAGGGTCTTCCAAGGCCGTCGCCCGAGGACGACGCGGCGGCGCCGACGGAGAGTCCGTTGGCACAGACAAGGAGATGCAGATGACGACCAAAGTCGAGAAGTCCGTCCTCGTGGACGTGCCGGTGAGCACCGCCTACAACCAGTGGACGCAGTTCGAGGAGTTCCCCCGGTTCATGACCGGGGTGGAGAGCGTGCGACACCTCAGCAACGATCGGTTGGAGTGGGTCGCCGAGATCATGGGCGTGCGGCGGCAGTGGATCGCCCAGGTGCTTGAGCAGGTCCCTGATCAGCGAGTTTCCTGGGCGGCGATCGAAGGCGCCACCAACGCCGGGGCGGTTTCGTTTGCGGACGCTGGTGCCGGCCGCGCCGAGGTGCACCTGTCGCTTGAGTACGAGCCCGAGGGATTCCTGGAAGCTATCGGGGACCAGCTGAACATCGTGGAGAGGCAGGCCGAAGGCGACCTGGAGCGCTTCAAGGAGTTCGTCGAGTCGGAGGGTTACGGCAGCGACGCGACCGCGGCCACGATGGACGGCTCTGACCAACTGGCCATGGAGTCCGAAACGGCCATCTCACCAGACATGAACGCCTACGGGTGGGCGTCGGACAAAACGGATCCTGAGGCTGGCGAGGCCGAGCCCGGCCAGGCTTCCCCACGGCGCGCTGTCTGAGGACCTCCGGCCAGGTTGAGGCCGACGCCGTCCTGCTAAAAGTGACAACGAGTGAGATCCACCACCGTGTTCGGTGGTGGATCTCACTCGTTACTGGCGGTCGAGGCGCTTCGACCGGCGGGCGGGGGCGGGGCGGCCTCCCGCAAACTCTGAGCACAATCCACCAACCGGCTCCAGCAGTTTTAACAAACGCGCTCTGCCGATTCGGTCAACTCATACCCAGCGCAGGCGTGGTCGCTGTTGACTTGATTCAACTTCGGGCAAAGGATGAGGCAGCGGATGCTTCCGGGGGAAGCTGACGCTTTCGAGGGGAAACCATAATTACTCGCAGGGCGTTCTTCAAGTACACAGGCGGATCGATGCTGGCCCTGTATGTCATGGGTCATCAGGGGGCACCGATCGCGCTCGGCGAAGTCCTGCCGGGCGGCTCGCTCGACCCGTCCGGGATCGACAAGTTCGCCAGCCCCCTGCTGATCCCGCCGGTGATGCCCCAGGCGGGGCGGATCGTGTCCCGTGGCCGCAATATCGACTACTACGAGATCGCCGTCCGGCAGTTCGACCAACAGATGCTGCCCGCGACCCATCCGATGACCACCGTGTGGGGCTACGGGGCCGTGTCCACCGCCCGTAAGGGTCGTCCGTTTCTCGAACTGTTCCACGCCCCGTCGCTGACCATCGACGCCCAGGTGGGCACGCCCGTCCGGGTGAAGTGGATCAACGAACTCACCGACGAGTCCGGCAACTACCTCCCGCACCTGTTCGCGGTCGACCCGACTCTGCATTGGGCCAACCCCGGCCGCCTGGGTAGTGAGCACACCGACTCCCGACCGGACTTGGACGGCCGGACGTACGTTCCCACCAGTTCTCCTGCTGACCCGATCGACCCAGAAACGCAGTACACCCGGTACTGGGGTCCGGTGCCGCTGGTCACCCATGTGCACGGGGCCGCGGGCGTCGGTGACGAAAGCGATGGTTATCCTGAAGCCTGGTTCCTGCCGTCAGCTGGCAACCTATCCCCAGACCACGCCCCCCACGGGAGTTGGTACGAGTTCTTCGCCGAGAAGGCCTCGCGCAAATTCCGGGTCAATTGGGGCCCTGGCTACTCGATTTACCAGTACCCCAACCAAAACCGGGCCTCCACCATCTGGTACCACGACCACTCGTTGGGCCTGACCAGGCTCAACGTCTACGCCGGACCGGCCGGGTTCTTCCTTCTCCGCGGGGGACCGAGCGGAGACAACTTCGTGCTCGATTCCCGTACGCAGACAACCGCCGTTCTTCCAGGCCCGGCACCTAAGTACGGTTCTGACCGCACCGCCAACTGCCGGGACATTCCGATCGCCATCCAGGACCGATCTTTCAATGCCGACGGCTCGCTGTTCTACCCCGACAGCCGGGCCTTCTTCGACGAGCACGCCGGCCCTTACATTCCTCATTCGGATACCTCGCCGATCTGGAATCCGGAGTTCTTCGGCAACACGCTGATCGTGAACGGCCGGACGTGGCCCCATCAGCAGGTCGAGCGCGGCCGCTACCGGTTCCGTGTGCTCAACGGCTGCCAGTCCCGTTTCCTGATCCTCGACTTCAGCCTCATCCCAGGAGTGTCGGTCTGGCAGATCGGTAACGAGGGCGGGCTGCTCGCAGCACCCGTCGACCTCACCGGGGTCAACGGCAACCAACTGCTGGTCATCCCAGCCGAGCGGGCCGACCTGATCATCGATTTCACCGCTGTTCCCGTGGGCTCGTACACGTTGCGAAACCTTGGTCCGGACGAACCCTATGGCGGGGGAGTGCCGGGGGTGGACTTCGATCCCGCCGACCCGGCGACCACCGGATCGGTGATGGAGTTTCGGGTGGTGGCGGCGACGACACCAGACCTGACCACCCCCGCCGCGTTCCTCACGCTGCCCGCCATCGCGGCGTTCCCGGCAGCCACGGTGACGCGGCGGCTCGCGCTGCTGGAGCACGGACATGCGGACGAGGGGCCCACGGCCGCGGTGCTCGGCACGCTCCGTCAGAGCATGGAGCCCGACTCTCCAGAGTGGGACGGGACCGGCACCGGTCACGCGATGGGCCAGATGTGGAGCGACGAGGTCACCACCAACCCTGCGGTGGGGACGACAGAGCTCTGGGAGATCTACAACATGACGGTCGACGCACACCCCGTCCACGTCCACGAGGTCACCTTCGACGTGCTCGATCGGCAGGCGATCGAGGTGGACGAGCGCGGCGTGAGGCTCGGCGCTGAGCCTGCCCTACCGGCGAACCCGTGGGAGAACGGGCGAAAGGACACCGTGGTTGCGCCGCCCAACCAGGTGACCCGAATCCGGATGACCTTCAACGTGCCGGGGCAGTACGTGTGGCACTGCCACATCCTGGAGCATGAGGACAACGAGATGATGCTGCCCATGCGGATCGGACCGAAGCAGGTCGACCAGCCGGAACTGCACCACTGACCGCGGGCGACTCGGTCCCGGCACGGTCGACTGCCCTGGGGAGTCTGCTACTCACCGCTGGGGCGGGGCTGCTGGCGGGTGAGGGTGTCGGACGCCGCTGCCCCAGCCGATCTCCCAGCCTGAGGTGTCGTCGAAGTAGTCAGCGAAGGCGACCGGCGGACGCCCGGCTCGCTCAACCAGCAGCATCAGGTCAGCGAACCAGGCCACATAGTCGGGGTCGTCGCGCGTGGGCGCGATCCCGGGGAAGGCGGCGAGGATCAGGTCGGCAACAGCCTCTGGGCTGGTCGCGACGGTGACCTCCCCGCCCGCGAAGTCGGTGAACGACCCGGTGGTATAGCGCAGCGAGCGGGTCTCGACGGGGGAGTGGGCATCGTCCGGTTGGCTCCCGACGCGGTCGGCAGTGATGGTGACGCGCCAGTGCATACCTGAAGGGCTTACCCCCGGCATGACCCGGACGCGGTGATAGCCGCGTTCGTGCAGCACCTGGACTCCCTCAAGGATGCGCAGTGGCGTCCACCGCGCCAGCGCCGCGCGGACATCCTCGAAGGTTGCTTGGTCGAAGGCGACGATCCGCACCTCCTCGACGTTGGTGCTCGTGGTGGCGACCGTCTCGACGGCGGCTGCGATGGCGTCCGCCTTGGGCCAGCCATACACGCCGGCGCTGATCAGCGGGAACGCGACGCTGCGGGCGCCGAGCTGATCGGCGACCTCCAAGGCGCGTCGGTAGCACGACTCGAGCAGGGAGCGGTCGCGCTGCCCGGCGGCGTGGTTCGGGCCAACGGTGTGGATCACCCAGCGGGCCGGCAGGTTGCCGGCGGTCGTCCAGCCGGCGTCCCCGGTCGCCAGGCCGTGGGGGAACCGGGCGACGCAGTCGCGCAGGATCGCCGGCCCGCCCCGACGGTGGATCGCGCCGTCCACGCCGCCGCCGCCGCGCATCGCGTTGTTGGCCGCGTTGACGACCACGTCCACGTCCTGCTGCGTGATGTCTCCAAGGACGGCGGTGATGGTCGGCATGCATCAAGTCTGGCCTGTGGCCGGAAACTTCACGGTCCTCAGCGTGCATCAAGCCCCTATCAGCCTTGATGAGCCTCTACGACCGCGAAGTTCACCGCCATCCAGCCGGCGTCCCTGTGGCGTCGACGCACTCTTGATGAGGTCGTGTGGCTGCGAGATCCATCCGGCCCGCCTCATCGTGAGCGGCCGTGGCGGAAACTTCACGGTCCTCAGCGTGCATCAAGCCCCTATCAGCCTTGATCAGCGTCTACGACCGCGAAGTTCACCGCCATCACGCGGGTGGCGCGGGGGCGTGACGTGACGCCTCGGCTTCCCAACAGTTTGCAAGGATGTCCCTATGGTCTTGGTCACCAACCTGACACGGCTCATTGCGAGAGTCGTCCTCGCGGCCGGGCACCCCTTCGCCAGCCACGAAGACGATCGGCCCCTCACTGCTCGAGGTGCTTCGTGACCTCCGTACGTCCGGCCCGGCCCGTCCCGCGGGCACAAGGCAATGGGCGGAGCCGTCCGGCCGGGTGGGTACCTCAACAGCATGGGGCCTGGGCGATGGTGATTGTGCCGATCCTGATCGGCACAACCCTGGCTTGGCAGGCGGGAGTCCTCCGGTGGTGGCACGGGACCCTGCTGCTCACCTGGGTGGTGGGCTACTTCGCGTTCAACGCTGCTTCCGGGGCGTTGAAGGCGGCGGCACGTCAGCGGCCGAGGTGGTATCCCGCCGCAGTCACCTACCTGACAATCACCACCGTGGCTGGCCTGGTCACCCTCGGAGCAGCGGGATGGGCGATTGCGCTCTGGCTGCTGTGCTTCATGCCCGCGACGGCGATCGCGTTGCTGCTGGCCTGGCGACGGAAGGAGCGAGCGTTGGCGGGCGGCCTGCTGACCGTCCTGGCCGGTTGCCTGATGCTCGGGGTAGCTCGGTTCCCTGATCCGACCACCGCGATCGCGAGCCCTGACCTGCCGCACGTGCTCGGGCTGATCGTCATGCTCTTCGGGTACTTCGGCGGTTCCATCTTCTATGTGAAGACGCTGGTCCGTGAGCGGGGGAGCCGCGGCTGGTGGACCGCCTCGGTGACCTGGCACGCCGCCTGGATGGCGCTGGCGCTTCTCGGCGTTTCACTTCTGGGTTGGGCGTGGGTGGTCTTCTTCGGCAGCATGACCCTGCGGGCCTGGTACGTGCCGCTGCTGGCCAAACGGGCAGTGGTGCCGATCAAGATGGTGGGCTTGACCGAACTCGCCAACAGCAGTGTGGCTTTCGCGATCGCCCTGCTTGGGGTGCCCGGCTGAGCCGCCCGTCTGCACTCGATCAGCCGCGCTGCCTGCGAGGAGGGCACCTCATCGGCACCCTCCTCGCGGGGTTGGGTCAGGGTGTCGGGTAGTCGACCACGACCTGCGGCACGCCGATCTTGGTGCTGTCGGCCTGCGTTCCGGTGTCGTTCACCACGTGGGTGATCGTGCCGACAGTCAGGTTGACCGTCATCACGTGATGCAGCGTCACTCCGGCCCGGGTCGGCACCTCGAAGCCGCTGTCGGTGACGATCGCGGGGTTGTTCTGGTTGAACACGTACACGCCCCCGCCGGCGAGGCTGTGGCTCTGAACATCGTCGGCGACCTTGTAACCGGGGTACCCGAGAGATCCGTCGGGACGAGTCCAGTCCGCCTGCGTCGGCGGGTCGTAGGGCAGCTCGTTCTGGTAGAGGATGACCCGCCCGCGCTCGCCCTCCCACAACGTGTTGTAGCGCTGGAAGTGCTCGACGAAGAGCCCGGTGGCTGTCACGTCGTCACCGGTGATGATCGCGCCGTAACGACCGATGTTGGTCTCCCAACGATCGGTGTCGCCGTTGACGCCGTTCACGAAACCCTCGATCCCGTGGTCGGCGCGCCAGACCCAGATGTGGTCGATCAGGACGTCATCGGCATGCACCTGCAGAGCGGTCTCCGTCCGGCCGATGTGCGGTCCGCCGACCCGGAAGTAGACGTCGCTGAGGGTGATCGGGTTGCTCGCGTCGGTCCGGTTTCCGTGACCCTGACCCTGCTTCTCGCCGATCTGCAACAGCACCGGGGAGATCCTTTCGCCGGCGTCGAAGGTGACCCCAGCCAGCACGACGCCTGGAACGTCGGCTACCTTCATGGCCGCGGTGCCACCGGTCGCGGTCAATGTTGCATGGCCCATTCCGAGCACCACGGTGTTGGGCCGCTTCACCTCGATCGGACGATCGATGCTGTACACGCCCGGCGTGAACAGCAGGTTCTTGCCCTGCGCCAGGGCGACGTTGAGTTGCTTCACCGAGTCGCCAGGCGTGACGATCTGGAAGTCCGAGATCGGGATGTCCCGACCGGCGGTCATCCCGTCGTCCCAAGAGATCCCGCGGGTCTCGGTGTGCGCGGAGGGAACCCGGACGACGTAGTTTCCGGCGTCATCGACGTGCAGGTACGGCTTCTCCCGGCTGAGCGGGGTTTCCTCGACCGTGGTGTAGGGAGGGTTCGGGAACCCCGCCTCGCTGGGTGCCCCTTCCACGCCGGAGAAGACCTGATTCCACACGCCGTTGCTCCAGCCGGCGACGACGCTGTTCCGGGTCAGCCACTGTTGCTGCGATCCGCTGATCACGAAGGGCAGGTTGGAGTCGGCGATGTAGCCGCCGCTGGCGAACTGCGGGCCGGCGGTGCAGTAATCCATCAAGGACAAGTTCCCGCCCGTCACCGCAACCCGACGCAGGGAGACTGCTTGCGAGACCGCCCAGAAGTTGGCGCTCTGCCGGCAGCCGTCCTGGCCAGCCTTGTTGATCGAGATGGACAGGTTGGACAACGTCCGCCAGAAGGTGTTCAGGGCGATGCAGTTCGCCGTGCCGCCCGCCTCCAAGCAGCGGTTGTAGACCTCGACCGCACCGTTGATGGTCACGTCGGACGGGTCGGCGCCCAGACCGGCGATCTCGGTGTAGTAGCCCACTTGGAACTGCAGCGGCGCCTCAGCCGTGCCGTACTCCCCGGGAAGGAAGTAGACCGCCTACCGCTGCGAGGACATCTCGGCGTCCTTCTGTTGGACGGCCAGGGCGTCGAGGTGGCTTTGGATGTCGGCCAGGGGGGTGGACGGGCCGAACACGGTCACATTCGGTCCGAAATCCGGCGCGGACGAGGTCGGCGTCGGGGCGTTCGGCGCGGCCTGGACGGGCGGCGCCAGCAGCCCGGTGGCGATGATGGCCAGTCCGGCGATGGCGGCGCCGAGGCGCTTGGAGGTGCGTTCTGGCGTGAGCGTGATCATGGTGGTCCTCTTCATTGAGGCTGGACCGGCGAATGCCGGTCTTGGAGCGGACAGTAGCAACGTGGGCTCGGCCGGCTCAAGGGTCGTGATCAGACCCACGATGTGAGTGGTGGGGCGGCCGGAATAGACCAGCCCGTGGCACCACCACCCCGAGCCGCGGATCAGGCTTCGCCTGTGGCGATCCGCGCGTGCCCCGGCCGCGCCGCAAGGACGTGTGCCAGCAGCGACACCACCGTAAGAATGACCACGATCACGGCCATCGGCACAGCCGTGTGTTCACCGCCCAGCCCGGCCAGTGGCGCGATCACCCCGGCCATCACCCATTGCAGGAAGCCGAGCACGGCAGACCCGGTGCCCGGGTGTTCGGGAACGGCAGCGGACGCCAGCGCGCCGGCGTTCGGCCCGACCAGCCCCTGGGCACTCATCAGGACGAAGAAGGCAACCACCGCCAGCCACAGAGGAGTTCCCAACCAGAGCGCTCCCACCAGCAGCAGGAGGCCCGACGCCCCGGACGCGGCCAGGCCGACGACGATCACCGTCCGGGTGGGCACTCGTCCGGCGAGCCGGGAGGCGACCAGGGTGGCCACGGTCAGCCCGACCGCGTTGGCGGCGAAGTCGATCCCGTACAGCAGGGGAGACAGTCCATTCATCGATTGCAGGATGAACGCCGAGGTGGCGACGTAGGCGAACGTGATGCCCATCGAGAAGGCCATCACGATCAGGTAGCCGACGAAGGTCTTGTTGGCGATCACCTGCTTGGCCGCTGCAGCCAACTCGGTCAGCTCACCGCCGCGCCGCTTCTCGGCCGGCAACGACTCGGGAATCCCGATCAGCACCGCGACGAACATGGCCGCCCCCAGTGCCGCGACCACCCAGAACGAGACCCGCCAATGGGACAGCTCCAGGATCACGGCGCCGATCAGCGGCCCGACGATCGGGGCGATGCCGCCGACCCCGGCGATCAGGTTGAGGTCACGGACGAGCCTGGGTCCGCTGACCAGATCGACCACAACCGCTCGGGCCGTCACCATGGCCCAGCCCCCGGCGAGGCCCTGCACGAAGCGCGCGGCGAGCATCACCGGCATGGTCGGGGCGAACGTGCAGACGATGGAGGCCGCGGTGGTCACGGCCAGCGCCAGCAGCAGCGGGAGCCGACGTCCGCGAGCATCCGAGACCGGGCCGCCGACCAGCTGACCCAGGGCCATGCCGACGAAGAACGTGGTCAAGGTGAGCTGCACCTGGGTGGCGCTGGCCGCCAAGTCGACGCCCACCTGGGGGAACGCCGGAACGTACATGTCAGTGGCCAGGGGAGCGATGGCCGACACCAGCACGATGGTGGCCAACAGGGCCTTGGTCAGCCCGGCCGTCCGCGCCGCGTCGGGGCTGGGGGTCGCTCTGCCCTCGGCTAGATCGGTCGTCATCGAGTTCGTCTCCCTGGTGCTGGAACAAGCTGTCTCCAGGTATCCCACCAGGGTGAGTGCGAGCGAAGAAGTCACGCCGCTGAGGTGTACCGAGGGAGCATCCCACGACCCACGACCTGCATCGTGACCCTTTCGGGGGAGGGCGTGGGTCAGGTGTGGGGGAGCGGGAATCGGCAGTCTCGGCTCCTCGTACTGCGTCCTAGTCGGTGACCCGGAGTATCCCGTGGGCGCCTCGCTCGGCGTCGATCATGATGTGGCTGACGATCGGGTAGTGGCCCGCCTCGGGAAGGGTCAGCTCGACGAAGCCGCCCTGGGCGGGCTGGAGCGCCAACGCCTGACTCCCGGCGTCGCGCTCGCCGTGCGCTCCGGCGCCACCCTTGAGCAGGTAGGTGCCTTCGCTGTAGACGGTGTCGAACTGCCCGCCGACGATGTGGAAGCTGCTGGGCCTGTTAGGGCCGGCGTCCAGCACCCAGATCCGGACGCGTTCGCCCACCTCAGCGTCCAACGGGTGGGCGTCGTACTGGTTGGCGATGCCGTTGAAAACCACCCGATCGGGGGTGTCCGCGGTGACCGAGCGGGCGTCGACCTCGGTGGCCGCGTCGAGAGTGCGCGCCGCGGAATCCAGGTGCACCTCGGACTGGACCAGGACGTAGGAACGGTCGACCACGGGCAAGTCGTCAGGCTCGATGATGACGGCGCCGTGCATGCCGGCGGCAATGTGGCTGCTCATCGGCATCGTGGAGCAGTGGTACATCCAGATGCCTGCCCGGCCAGCCGTGAAGCGGTACACCAGAGTTTGCCCCGGCGGGATGGTGCGCATCGGTTGATCGGGTGCCAGCGCTCCGGCATGGAAGTCGATCGAGTGGCCGATGCTGCCGTCGTTGATCAGCGTGATCTCGAAGGTGTCGCCGACCCGGCCATGCAGCGTCGGTCCGGGGGCGGTGCCGTTGAACGTCCAACGTCGCTGCCACAAGCCGGGCGCGACCTCGAGGGCCAACTCCTGAACACGGAAGGTGACCCGGTGGACCCGCTCCGCGCCCAACGGTGGCAGGACGGGATCAACGCTTCGGGTCAGCGCCGCCGTGCCGTCGGCGGGCGGCTGATCGGCCGGGTCAGCGCCATCGGCACCGTGAGGCTGACCGTGACCGGGTTGGGCGGTCGCCGCTGGATCGCCCTCGACGACGACGTCGAGCATCATGCCCATCTGGCGGTGCCCGGGAACGCTGCACCAGCCCTGCGCGGAGGAGCCGATGATGCCGGCGTCCAGTTCGGCGGACTGTCCGGGTCGCAGCCGAGCGGTGCGGACGCCGCCGAGGGCGAGGTCGTGTGTGGTGACCGGGTCGGTGTTGGTCAGGACGATCACCAGCCGGTCCCCGCGCGGGACGGTGATCCGGTTCGGGGTGAAGGTCATGCCGTGCGCGGTGACCTCGACCCGCGTCGTGTTGCCGGTCGGGGTTACCGCGGTCGTGGGGGCTGTGACGTTGATTCCGGCGGCGGCGGGATCGATCCCGACACCGATGGCGATCATCATGCCCAGCGCGGTGACCGCCGCGACCAGTTGTCGAGGCGACCAGACCGATGCCACCACCGGTTCGGCGGCAGGGTCGCGCTGTTGGCGGCCGGTGACCGAGGCACGGACGCCGCCCACCGCCAGCGGCACGAAGGTGGCCAGGGCGATCAACACCAGGCTGGACACCGTGACCCGCACCCAGGAGGGGGTGGGCAGGAGCCACAGCACCAATCCGCCGTTGATGATCGCCAAGCGCACGGTGGTCCCGCGGTCGAACCAGCGGCGGGCGGCGCGCACCGCGGACGGCCCGCCGCCCAGCACTGAGGGCAGCAGGTAGGACAAGGCGCCGGTGAGGAGTTGGGCGGCGAAGCCGATCACGAACACCCCGGCAACGGACGGGACGGCGTCGAGAACGTCGGGCCACGAGCGGGCGACGATCAGGATTCCGCCCAGCCAGGCCAGTCCAACCACCGCCCAGACGAGGGCGGCTGCGACCGAGGCGGCGGCGAATTCCCGTGGCGGTTTGGCCCGCAGCGGACGCAGCAGCGCGCGTCCCCACCACCCAAGCCCGGCCAGGTAGCCCAGCAGCCCGAGGGTGGTCAGCCAGCGCAGCCCGATCAGCGCACCGCCCGACATGATCACCAACCCCGCCCCCAGGAGCGGCAGCGCCTGGCGGGCCAGCCGTTCGGCGCGCTCGTCCAGCCGCGTCCGCAGCATGGTCGGCCAAAGGGTGATCAGGGTGCCGGTGACGGTCAGCCCGATCCAGCCGAGCAGGTTGAAGACCAGGTGGGCGATCACGAGCCGGCCGCGCAGTTCGTCGTCCAAGCCCCATGCCAGTGCCGCGCCGAGACAGGCGCCAATCGGTAGGCAGGCCGCCGCGGTCAGGTAGTAGCGGATCACGATCCGGAACCGGCCGGGCAGGGCGCGCCGCATGGCCCGCCAGAGATGGACGCCGTGCCAGCCGACGGCGGCGATCACCAGGGCGGCGCCGAGCGCCACCAGCGGCCACAGCTTGGCCGGCACCCCGATCAAGGCGAACAGCGCCCCCGCGGCGAGGGTCAGCGCCCGGGCATCGTGCAGGCGTTGTTGGTGCGGCTCCGGGAGGGTGCGCAGCAGGGTGTGGGCGAAGTGTTCGCTCCAGACCAGGGCGGCGTGACTGAGGCCCCCCAGCAACACCAGGTGGATCATCACCCACACGGCGTCCGGCACCCAGCGGTGTACCAAGGTCACGCCGATCGCGGCGACCAGCCACAACCCGACGATGCCGTCGCGGATCAACTGCGGACGGCGCGGTGTCACCTGGTCACCGACGCAGTCGCGCTCACCCGTTGGATCAACTCAACCGAGGCCCCCGTGACCACCGACCACCGCGGGAAGGTGGTCGCGGCCAGCTTGCCGGCCATGGTCGCAGGGCTCGAGTCGGTGATCAGACGCGGGCCAGCTTGAGCTTCCAGGCCTCCGGACCGGTGGTCAGATAGGAGACCTCGATCGTCTCGTTGAAGACCTGGGCGATCTGGGCCAGCAGCGGCTTGGGGTCGTGCGGGGCGACCAAGGCCATCGCCTGACCGGGCGCGAGGGAGCCGACGGCGCCCAGGATCGCGGCGTGCCGCAACGCATGCGGGATGCTGCGGGCGTCAAGTTCGGGCAGTGACTCGGCTTCGTGGCCGCAGTTGCAGGTGTGTTGGCCCTTGATGGGAATCGTGGTCATGGGTCCTCCTCTAGGTTCAGATCATTATTACATGTTTATTGGTAATAACTGGTGGCACGGGAGACCTGGAGCCTCCCACTGGCGTCAGCCGAGACTCATCACAGTGAGGTGTACGGGCGGAGCATCCCACGAGAAGGCGAGGGGACCCTACGGTTGGCGGCATGGACAACAAGGCCGAGGTTCGTCAGTTCCTCACCACGCGGCGCGCGAAACTGACCCCGCACGACGTCGGGATGCCGGACTTCGGGCAGCGCCGGGTTCCCGGTCTGCGGCGCGGCGAGGTCGCGACCCTGGCCGGCGTGAGCATCGAGTACTACTCCAAACTCGAGCGCGGCGACCTGTCCGGGGTGAGCCCCACGATTCTGGACGCCATCGCCCGCGCCCTGCGCCTCGATCACGCCGAGCGTGACCACCTCTTCCACCTGGCCCAAGCGGCGGACGGGACCAGCGCGCTGCTCCGGCCGCGGCGTCGCGGTCGCGTGTGGAGCCCCCCACCCTCGTTAACCTGGGTGCTCGATGCGATCACCGGGGCCCCCGCCCTCGTCCGCAAAGGTGCAGGGAACCCCGGGGGGGGGGGGGGGGGCCGGGGCCCCCGGGGGGGGGGCCCCCCCCCCCCGGCCCCCCCCGCCCCCCCACCCCCCCCCCCCCCCCCCCCGCTCCCCCCCCCCCCCGGGGGGGGGGGGGGGGGGCCCCCCCCGGCGCCCCCCCCCCCCGGGCCGGGGGGGGCCGGGGGGGGGGGGGCCCCCCCCCCCCCCCGGGGGCGGGGGGCCGCCGGGGGGGGGGGGCGGCGCCGGCGGGGGGGGGGGGGGGGGCGCCTCCCCCGGGGCGGGGGGGGAGGGGTGCCCGCCCCGGGGGGTGGATCTCCTCTCCGAGCCCGGGCTGACCCTCACCATCTACGCTGCCGAACCGGCATCGCGCACCGCCGAATCGCTCGCGCTGCTGGCTTGCTGGATGACCGCACCGATCACCTCGTGACCGGGTAGGGGCCTCACCGTAAGCCCCGGACGATCAGAACTCATCCCAGCCCAGTCCCCCCAGGGGACCTTGATCGCCCCGGGGCCGCCGCCGGCAGAACGGACACCACCCAGCGGCGCCACGACGGCCCGAACCACCGCCAGCCCCGGGGTTCGTGGAGGCGTTGAGCTAGGACGATGTCCGTCAGCACGGTGGCGGGCTTCCGAGGCGCCGTTTCCCTGGCCGTAGCGCTGCCCGTGCCGGAAGATCTGGCTGGCCGTGACCTGATCGTCTTCGTCACCGGCACGATCGTGGTGGTGTCGCTGGTCGTCCAGGGCTTCGCTCTGCCGAAGGTGATCCGCTGGGCCCGGCTACCCGAAGACCCCTCCGTCGAGGACGAGGTGCGCACCGCCAGCGTCGCCGCCTCCAGGAGGCGCTGGAGGCGTTGCCCGAGCTCGCCCGCACCCACGGCGTCCCGGACTAGGAGGTGGAGCGCATGGCCTTGGATTATGAGGAGAAGCTGCTCGCACTCCAGTCGGGTGAGGGTGACGACGCGCAAGCGGCGAACCGCCTGGCACGACGCCGCGATCTGACCCTCGCCCTGATCGCGCGAAAGCGATCCACGATCGTGCGGTTACGTGACGAGCGGGCGATCGACGACACCGTGTTGCGCCAGATCCAGGCGGAGCTCGACGCTGAAGAAGTGCGCCTGGTCGGGACGCCCTCGGCGGAAGGGTGACGATTCTGTCCGCGAGATCAGCCGACGTCAGCTAGGCAGGACGCCGGTCAACTCGTCCAGCGCGGCGTCCAACTCGGCGTCGACGATCTGACGTTCGGGGTTGGCATCGTAGGCGTCGATGATCTGCCGAGCACCCACGTGGAACGGCACCCGCTGCACGAAGCCCGGACGAAGCGCCCGCACCGCGGTGTTGTCGAAGATCACCGAATGCGCCTTGTCGCCGAGGAGGGCGTCGCCGTGGTCGGGCAGCCGGGCCGCGATGGCTTCGCTCGACACGTGCACCAACAGGGGTTCGCGGACGCCCGCCGCAGTGGCAAGCGCGGTGGCGATGGCGTCCCAGGTGAGGAACTCGTCGCCGGTGATGTGGAAGGCCTGCCCGATCGCGGCCGGATGCCCGAGGACTCCGGCAAAGCTGTAAGCGAAGTCGCTGGCGTGGGTCAGCGTCCACAGGCTGGTGCCGTCGCCGTGCACGAGCACCGGACGCCCCTGCCGCATCCGCGCGATCTGCGTCCAGCCGCCCATCAGCGGACTGCCGAACCTGTCGTAGGTGTGCGACGGGCGCACGATGGTGGCCGGGAACCCGTGCTCGCGGTACCGGGCGGTGAGGAAATCCTCACAGGCGATCTTGTCGCGGGAGTACTGCCAGAACGGGTTGCGCAGCGGCGTGGATTCGCGGATCGGCAGGCTGGGCACCGGTTTGGCGTAGGCGGACGCGGTCGAGATGAACACGTACTGACCCACCCGGCCGGTCAGCAAGTCAACGTTTCGCTGCAGCCGATCAGGCGCGAAGCTCATGAAATCGGCCACCACGTCGAACTCGCGTCCAACAAGAGCCGTCGTCAGGCTCGCGTCGTCGTTCAGATCGGCGCGGAGCGACTCCACCCCCTCTGGCAGCGGCCTCAATCCACTGCGACCGCGATTCACCACAGCGACCTCGAAGCCCAGGCCCACCGCTTCTGTGACGCAGGAGGCGCTGATCCGTCCGGTCCCGCCGAGAAACAGAATCGATGGCATGGTTTCCTCCCGATCAAGCACCATTCGCGGGGCCGAAGGCCAAACCTAGCTGACGGGAACAGTTGCGGGGACCCTCGCACGCAACAACGTGAGGGGTTGACACCCGTAGTCGGTCGTTAACCCCTCACGCTATTCACCTACGCGGTTGGCCGATGCGCTTGGAGACTGAAAACGCGTGCCGTCGGGAACCGGCGGCAGTGAGTGGAAGCGCCTCCGTGACATTGCCCCCGCCTGCTACGAGAGGCGCCGCCAGTAATCCGTCGGCGCGAGGTTGGCGAACGCCTGCGAGACGGTGTCGTAGGTGAGGGTGGCCATACCCGGCCCTGAGACGTAGAACTTGGTCTTCAGCACCGGTTGCCGCTTGTACACCGTCTCCAGCTCACAGGTGTTTTCGTACCTACCCTCGGCGTAGTCCCAGCGCTGCTTGCAGACCTGTTCGGTGACCGGCTTGGTCTCCCACTCGGTGATCGTGGTCTTCTGCACCCGGATCTCGCCGTTGGGGACGTGGCCGGCCACCATGTAGCCGAGTCCGGCATAGCTTTGAGCGGTCGCCAAGGTCAGCGGGTAGGTGGCCCGCAGGTCGGCCGGGCCCGACGTCTGGCCCGCCGGCGACGGCACGGCGATCGGCGTGGCCGGCGCGGAGCCGGGGGTCCACCCGGTCGGGACGGACAGTGTGGGCAGCACGAAAGTCCGGGCGGGCTCGGGCTCAGCGCAACCAGCCAAGCTGAGCAGCACGCCCGCGCAGGTAGCCCTCCAGTACGCCCCTCGCACGTCCTCAAGATCGCAGGCAACGGAGCTCAGCACAAGCATTCGGACGACCCTCGTTTGACCCTCACGTTGCGTCACGGTTTAGCCTCCTCGGCGGAGGTGGATGACATGACAAACAACACCACGAACACCGATAACAGCCCGCGCAGCCTGTTGACCGATCCGGATCGGCAGCTCCGGCTGCGTGCGGTGATGCACCTGGGCGCGACCCGGGACGCCGACGCCGCCGAGGCCCTGGTGGCACGGCTGGGCGTCGAAGAGGACTTCAACGTCCGCGAGCAGTTGACCTGGGCGGTGGTGCAGGTGATCGACAGCGCCCTGCCGTTGGTGCTCGAACTGCTGACCAGCGCAGATCCGCTGGCCCGGCGGCAGGCGGCGCACGTGCTGAGCAAAGTGGGCGCCCCGGAGTTGGCGCCGCACGTGATCGGCGTCGTGGGGGACAGCGATCGCGAGGTGGCGGTCAAGGCCTACCGCGCGGCGGCCAGCACCGGGAGTGCCGACGTGATCCCGGCCCTGATCGGACGCCTCGGGCACGGCGACCTGGAGCAGCGTGACGCGCTGAGCGTCGCCCTGCAGCGGCTGAGCTCGCTGGCCGTTCCGGCGCTCGTCGAGGCACTGACCGACCCGGAGGCCAAGGTCCGCGAGCACGCGGCGGACGCCCTGGGCCACCTGGGAGATCCGGACGCCGCCGAAGCCACGGCGGCGCTTGCCGGCCTGCTGGATGACCCGGTTGCAGCGGTGCGGTTCGCCGCGCTCAGTGCCCTCGGCGAGCTGGAGGGCGACCAGGTGGACGTGGCGCTGGCCACGGCGGCGCTGGCCGATGACCCCGGCCTGCGGTCACTGGCCGCGCAGCTCAACCGGCGCGGTCGGCGAGTAACCGCCTAGCCAACAAGCGGATTCGCTCCTCGGGGGAGTCGAGTGCTCCCTCGAGGGACGCCCCGATCTCGGATCCCTGGTGCTGCCCCAGGGCCACAAGCGCGCCGAAGCGGACGTCGGCGTCCGTATCGTCAAGGGCCCGGATCAGGGCCGGTACGGCCGTCGCCTCACCAAGGAAACCCAACGTTTCGACCGCGTGCAGCCGAACCTCGATTCTGGGCAGCTGCCCGGGGGCGCGTGAGCCGTCCACGAGGTTCGCCAGCGGTACGGCGGCCTCCACGCCAAAGCTGGCCAGTGCCCTCGTGAGGGTGTCCCGCCGGACCGGGTCCGCGTCGCCCAGGTGATCCAGCAGCGCTTTGAGGGCCTCCGCTCCGCCCAACTGCCCCAGCGCAAAGATCGCTTTGGCGACGACGGTCGCGTCCTCGTCGGCCAGCAGCCGGATCAGTGGTCCGACCGCCGCACGGTCGCCCAGTTTGCTCAGCACGTGGGCCATCTGTCGCCGGACGGCGGGATCGGCATGGCTGAGGTGGGCCGCGACCAGCGGAACTACCATCTCGCCCCGTTGCACGACCGCCCACGTGAGCACTTCCCGGACGGCGTCGTCCGGGTCATCCACCAACCCCTGAATCAGGGTGGCCAGCGGCGCGGTGGTGGGATCACTCAACGCCGCCCGAAGGCGGATCGTCGGGTCGGGGTGCCGCAGGCGCTCGGTGAGGGCGATGATGGCCAACACCCCAGACCAGGACGAGTCGTCGGCACTCTGGAGTTCGCTCAAGCGGGCCAGCAGCTCTTGTTCGGCCTGCACCCGCTCTCGCACCAGCGCCATGTGTTGGTGCAGCACGCCCGAGGCGTCGAAAGCCGGGTCATCCAAGGCTCGGGCGACGTCGAACAGGCTCAGCCCGAGCGACTTGAGTTGCTGGATGTTGAGCAGCCGACGCAGGTCCTCGGGGGAGTAGAGGCGATAGTGGCCGCTCGTCCGGTCACTGGGGGTGAGCAAGCCCAGCTCGTCGTAATGCCGTAGCGTCCGGACGGTGAGCCCCGTCCGCCGGGCCACCTCCCCGATCCGCAGCCAGATCTCTTCCACCCAGACACGGTATGCGACAGCGGGCCCGCAGCAACCAGGCGCGACAACGCCGAAGTCCTTGCCGGTGCGGCGGCCACCGGCCTAGGGTCGAGGCACATCGCGCGTTGTCGCCCTGGAAGGGAGTGGCCCCATGGCCGAGGTCATGATGTTTCATCACGTGCAGGGACTCACCGACGGCGTGCTCGCCTTCGCCGAGAACCTGCGTTCCCACGGCCACACCGTGCACACGCCTGACCTTTACGCCGGCGCGCTCCCGGAGAGCATCGAGGACGGGATCGCGCTGATCCAGGCGATCGGGGACGAGGTGCTGGATCTTCGCGTCGTCGAAGCCGTGGCCGACCTCCCTCCCGGCGTGGTCTTCGCAGGGTTCTCCTGGGGTTCGGCCAAGGCTCAGGGGCTGGCCCAACTACGGCCAGGAGCCCGCGGGGCGCTGCTGTACGAAGGGTGCTTGCCGATCACCGGCGATTGGTCTTTCGGACCCTGGCCGGACGGCGTGCCGGTCCAGATCCACGGCATGGCCAACGACCCGTTCTTCGCGCAGGAGGGCGACCTGGATTCAGCCCGGGAGCTGGTCGAGTCGGTCGGCCCGGAACTGGCCGAACTGTTCGTCTACCCCGGGGACGCGCACTTGTTCACCGACAGTTCGCTGCCCTCCTATGACGCGGCGGGGACAACGTTGGTATTGCAGCGGTCGCTCGCCTTCCTGGATCGGGTCGACACGCTCAGCCACGCATGATCCCGAGTGAGACGATGCTCGAGGTGTGAGCGGTAGTCACGTCATGGAGGCACGCCAGAAGACCATCGGCATGATCGGTGGCATGTCCTGGGAGTCGACAGCCGAGTACTACCGGCTGGCCAACCAGCTGACGCGTGATCGCCTCGGCGGGCTGCATTCGGCGAGTGTGTTGATCGCCTCAGTGGACTTTGCCGAGATAGAGGAGTTCCAATCCCGCGGCGAGTGGAGCCTGGCCGGAGCGCAGTTGGCGGAGGTGGCCCGATCGCTGGAGACGGCGGGCGCCGAGCTGCTGATCCTGTGTACGAACACGATGCACAAAGTCGCGCCGGCGATCGAGGCCGCGGTGTCGATTCCCTTCCTGCATCTGGCCGACGCCACCGCCACAGCCGTGCGAGCGGCAGGAATCCGGACGGTCGGACTGCTGGGCACCGCCTTCACCATGGAGCAGGACTTCTATCGCGAGCGGCTGCGCGGCCACGGCTTGGAGGTGGTGGTCCCTGGCGAGGAGGATCGAGCCCTGGTGCATCGCGTGATCTACGACGAACTCTGCCGAGGGTTGGTCGGCGAGGAGTCACGTGCCGAGTTCACCCGGATCATCGGCCTGCTCGCCGACCGCGGCGCTTGCGGCGTGATTCTGGGATGCACCGAAATCGAGTTGCTCGTCGGCCCCGAGCACAGCCCGATCCCCACGTTCCCCACGTCCCGCTTGCACATCGAAGCCGCCATCGCGGCCTCGTTCAGCTGAGCAAAGGCTCCACGCCCCGCTCGCTCAAGGTGCTTCAGGACCCGGGAAGCCGGCCCGTGGCTGGTGAGCGGTCTGTCAGGCAGTAGGGCCGCCCGACCGGATCGGCGAGCACCGTCCAGTACCTCCGGACGTCCACCACACCGGCCCCGAGCGCGAGATGCGCCTTCGTGGTGAGCGGACGATCGTTCGTGGCCAGGTCGATGTGCGCGCGGACGGGGCCCTCAGCCTCCTGGAGTCGTTGGAGCAGGATCCGGACGGGCATCCCGTCGGGTCGAGCGAGCGAGCCGAACTCGGCCCGGGCCGACGGCGCGAACCGCCACCCGGTCAACGCCTGCCAGAACTCGACCTCGGCCGGATAGTGCTGGGGCGGCACGTCGAGACAGACCTGGTCGATCAGGGACTCGTTGCCCTCGCGAACCTGCCTCGACGCCGAACCGGCGTTCGTCCACGTGGTCAGGCAGAAGGTGAACCCGCCCGGCGAGCGCATGATCACCACCGTGTCGCCGAGCCGCCCGATCTCAACCGCGCCGAGCCGGGCTGCTTCGATCGCGGCCACGCCGACATCGTCGACGTCAAGATCCAGATGAACCCCGCCACCCTCATCCACCCGCTGAAGCTTCACCCACGGGTCACCGGACGGGGGCCGCAACGTGGCAAACTCTCCGCGTTCGCCCCGGCGCTCAGAAATCTCCCAGCCGGTGACGGCCGACCAGAAGTCCCAGGAGCGATCCGCGGCATCACTCTGGGTGTCGAGGAACAACCACTGCCACTTCACGTTGATCATCCGCTCCCTTTCGCCGTTCTTCGGTGGCGAGACTACTCAGGCCGCGTCCCGCTAGAACCCAGCGGCGATCGCCTCAAGGGCCAACCGGCCGTCGACTGGCTCCGTGCACCGAGGTGGTGAGAGTCACAGGCCCCAAAACGCCCCGGAGAGACCGACGCTGCGCAGGTAGCTGGTTACCGCAGGTGTGCACGACGTCGTTCCACATCCGCGCCACCGGGGTGAGGAAGTGGGCCACCTGGTCGCCGGGCGGGGGTGCGGCGTTGCTGACGTTCCAGGCATGCGGCGCAGCGCAGGCGGGGCAGCGGGTCGAAACCAGAACCGCCCCCTCCGCGGGCAGCAGGTGGGGGAGAGCGAATGAGTCCCAGGCGCATCCTCCCCACCACAGGGTGCTGCGGCCCATCACCGCGAAGCCCAGCGGTATCGCTGAGAACGGATGAGCCATCGCGATCGCTCCAGGGCCGTCCAGCGCCACGTGCCGTCGAGTGGCGAGAAGTGCCAGGCCGTCCGCCACCTCTGCGGTTGTGACCCCCAGGGTTGCGCCGAGGTCGGTTGCCTCCGGCGCCCGCCCCGTGGAAGCGAAGGCCCGATAGATCGCCAGTCGCAGATCTTCGGGATCCATCGCTCGATCTTGCCCGATCGGCGCCGGCTCGAACCTCGGCACGGGGTCACTGCCCGTTTCAATCGGCGCCGCTCGCGAGTTGGATTTGTGGACCCACCGGGGAGTTCCGGCAGGCCCCCGCTGAGGGTCAGTCATGGTCCCGATAGAACACAGCTGCGATCGCATCGGGTCCGCCGGTGAGCAGAATGCCGTCCGCCACGCGAAGCGCTTGCTCCTCCAAGTCGGCCAGGACGGCCTGACGTTCCTCCTCGTCGATCGCGTCGAGCAGCCGCAGCGTGTTCTGCCAGGCATGGTCACGCCAGGTGAAGAGGAGCCGCGACGCCATGAACTCGTCCGCACGCCCGAACAGCAGATCCAGAACGCCCAGCGAGGGAACGGCCCGCTCCAGCACCTGGTCCTGCACGAGGTCGGCGGAGCGTCCGATGATCTCGTTCACCAGGTGGAAGTCGGCAAGCCGTTGCGCGCGACGCTCGGCGCTGAGTTCCCGCCACTCGGAGCGCAGCAACTCATCCAAGGTCCGGGGCCAGATCCACGTTGATGTGGGCGTTGATCCCCAGCAGCAGCCGCTGAATCGTCCAGACCTGCGGGTCCCGGCAACTGTCATGCGCGCGCCGCCAGGCCTGTGGGGCAGACTCCGGCTGGGCGTCGTAGGCGATCAGGGCGGCGAAGTAGCGCTCGGCGAAACGGTCCAAGAGGTGATCGACCCAGTCCGGGTCGCCGAACTCGCCGCTGCCGACCGCCGTGACCATCGAAGACGTCATCAGTTGGTAGCAGGCCAAGAAGGTGGCCCGGCCGTCATCGAGATCGGCCCACGTGGTGGCCAGTTGCTGCATCCGTTCCAGCGTGGCTGCCCCACTGGTGTGATGAGTCGGCATCGACACTCCTCCCCAGGTCGACCGGACAACTCACGCTACTCGGAGCGGCGAGCGCCGACCATGGGAAGTCTTGCCACCGCTGATCGCGACCTGCTGAACCCGACCCGTCCCTTGGGGGGTCGTTTTCCCGCCCCGGCCGTGATATCGAAGAACTATGGCGGCGTTCGACGACTCGGGGGATCGGAGTTCGCCACCCACGCCCCGGTTGAACCTCGCCAACGCGCACTTCGTCACCGGGCGGGTGGCTTTTGGCGGGGACCTTTCTCCGCTGTTCGGCGTGGCCAAACGCCAACTTCAGGAATTGGCGGACACCGGTATCACCCACATTGCCGATCTCCGTCAGGAGTGGAGCGACGAGCCGCTGGTCGGGGTGTGGCAGCCACGAATGCGCTACCTGCATCATCCGGTCCGCGACGCAGGGCAGGTGATTCCCGGCCATTGGTTCACCGAGCTGAACAACTGGGTGTCGCGGGCCTTGGAGGATCCTGCGGCAAAGGTGCTGGTGCACTGCCACATGGGGGTCAATCGCGCACCCTCGGCCGCGTTTGCGCTGCTGCTGGCGCAAGGCTGGACGGTGAAGGAGGCCCTCACCGCCCTCCGCTCCGCGCGCCCGGTCGCCGTGATCGACTACGCCTCGGACGCCCTGGCCTGGCATCTGGAACGACAGGAGGCTGGGCCCCGGGAACGCGGGACGGCCCGTCGAGCACTGACTGTGTGGCGTCAAGCCAACCGGCTCGATCCGGGGCAAGTGATCCGCAAGATCCGCTCCCAGGAGCCTGGCGGCTCCACCTGGCTGCTGGTCATCGACGCGAAGACGATCGATGAGCTCGCAGCGATCTACACCGGCGCGACCCGGGCGGTGTGGCTGCCGGTCGACACCGAGCCGCACCAGCTGGCCCAGCTGGACGAAGTGCTGTTGTGGTGCGCGGACCCCCGCGCCGGAAGCCCCGGGCTGGTCGGGCAAGGACGGGTCGTCGGCCCCGCCCAAGAACGCCGCCCCGGTCGCTTGTGGCTGCCGGTGCTCGTCCGCCTGGTTGGGCGCAAAGGCCTCCTTGCTGCGACCGGTTGGTTCCACGGCTCGGCCGACCTGGACACCCTCCTGGCCGAGATCGCCATCGCGGCACCCACCCCGGGGGCGATTCGGCCGGCACCGAGGTCACTGCTGGCACGCTTGGGCCGGACGCGCTGAGCCCGCGGCCGCGAACCTAAGGAAGCGCTGATCAATCATGTCCCGGCTGCGGCGCACTGGGCAGGCGATCTGCAACCCCCAGAACGTGGAACGGATGCCCGATACGACCCCACGATCTGGGGGTCGCAGCTCATCCCGCCCAGCACGTCCTCGCGCGGAACAGCATTGATCAGCGCTTCCCCTGAGCGGATTCGGCGGACGAATCGGCCCGCAGGCTGGACTGTTGCACCCGCGTCCCCAACGATGAAGGTGTGACAACCTTTCGCCTGCCCCAGACTGAACTGACTGCCTCCAGCGTGATCCTCGGAATGATGCGGATCCCCGGCCTCACCGACGTGGAGATTCGCGCACTCTACGGCGCGGCCCGCGACGCGGGTGTGAATGTTTTCGATCATGCCGACATCTACGGAACTCACCGCCATGAATGCGAGGAGCGCTTCGGGACGGCGGTGGGGCTCACCCCGCACGAGCGGGAGCACATCATCATTCAAAGCAAGGTCGGGATTCGGGATGGGTACTTCGACTTCTCCGCCGAACACATTCTGCGCACCGTGGACGAGTCGCTGCAGGCCCTTCGCACCGAACACCTGGATGTGTTGCTGCTGCATCGCCCCGACACGTTGGTGGAACCGGACGAGGTGGCCGCGGCCTTCACCCGACTGGAGGAGGCGGGCAAGGTCCGCTACTTCGGTGTCTCCAACCACACCCCGGGCCAGATCGAGTTGCTCCGCGCGTCCGTGCAGCAGCCTCTGGTGATCAATCAGGTGCAGTTGAGCATCACCCACGCCCCGATCATCGCTTCCGGAATCGCCACCAATATGGCTGGCCTGGACCAATCCCTCGACCGCGACAACGGCATCCTCGATCACGCCCGCCGCACCGGGATCACCCTGCAGGCCTGGTCGCCCTATCAGAAGGGCTTCTTCGACGGTGTCTTCCTGGGTGACCGGGAGCACTACCCCGAACTCAACGACGTGCTGGACGAGCTGGCCGCCACCCACGGGGTCACCCCGAGCGGGATCGCGACCGCCTGGATCACCCGGCATCCGGCCAACATCCAGGTGGTGCTCGGCACCACGAATCCGACCCGGGTCGCCGAGGCCGTCGCCGGCTCACGAATCAAGCTGAGTCGCCGGGATTGGTACCGCTTGTTCACCGCCGCCGGGCACATCCTGCCCTGACCACCTCGACGGACGGGCACCTCTGATCGTTGTCACCAAGCCGCTTTAGGCTGTGCGCATGATCAGCCGTGGCGGGTGCCGTACCCAGGTCGAGCGGGTGTGCCCGCGGTGACGATCGCACCTTCCAAGGCGGAGACCCTGACCCGCCGTTCCGTGACGCTCTTCACCCTGGTGACCTTGGCCGGGGCCTGGCTGGTCTGCCTGCCGCTGTGGGGCGGGGACGGGTTGAACTCCGATCTGGCGCTGCCGGCGATGACCGCGATGATGTTCCTGCCCAGCCTGGGGGCGCTGATCTCCCTGCGGGTGATCGAGAAGGAACAGCATCCGTGGCAGGCGCTTCGGGTGCCGATCGTCGGCTCGGTCGGCCGGTTCATCCTGATCATGCTGGGCACCTGGGTCGTCGTGATCGGCTTGATCGTCGCGGCGCTGCTGCTGGGGGACTGGATTGGGGTGTATCAACTCGATCTGGACGCTCTCACCGGGCTGCGGGAGGCGCTCGAGCCTCAGTTGCGGGCCGCCGGGCAATCGATGGACGGCTTGGCCTTGCCGGGCTGGGCGCTGTTGGCGTTGTTGCTGCCCGGGCTGGTGCTGGGTTCAGTGGTCAGCTCGCTGGCCGCGCTCGGGGAGGAGTTGGGGTGGCGCGGTTACCTCTTTCCGCGCCTCGCCCTTGATGGTCGGACGCTGGCCCTGGGCGTCTCCGGGCTTCTCTGGGGGCTCTGGCACGCACCGCTGCTGCTGCTCGGCTACAACTACGGCGAGATTCCGAGCTGGCAGTCGATCGCGCTGATGACGGGTTTCTGCACGGTCATCGGGGCCCTGCTCTCCTGGGTGACGGAGACGGTCGGAACCATCTGGCCCGCCGCACTCGCGCATGGGACGATCAACTCCACCCTGGGCCCGCTGGCGCTCTTCCTCGGCCCCGCGGGAGCGAAGATCGACGTCACCCAAGCCACCCTGCTGGGGTGGACGGGCTGGATCGTTCCCGCCATCTTGGCGCTCATCCTCTGGGTCTGGCGGACGCCCCGGCAGCCAGCCGAACCGGCCAGGCCAGGGCCGCAATGACCAGGGCGGCCACCGGTCAGGCCAGGGCGGCCTTGACCAGGGCAGCCACCGCGCCGCCGTCGAAGCGACCGGCCACGCGAGCGTTCACCGCTTTCATGATCGCCCCCATGTGACGCATGCTCAGCGGGCCGTGTTGCTCGCTGGCCGCGGTCACTTCCTCACCGACGATCGCGGCCACGTCGGCCTCGTCCAACTGCTTGGGTAGGTAGGCCGCCAGCAGGGCCGCCTCGGCGAGTTCCTTCTCCGCCAACTCCTCGCGGTGACCCGCGCGGTAGGCCTCGGCCGAGTCCTTGCGCTTGGCCACCTCCTTGGCGACGACAGCCAACTCCTCGGTCATCGTGAGTGCGCGCGCCTGCTTCCCGGCGACCTCTTCGTTGCCGATCGCAGCCAGCGCCATCCGCAGGGTGCTCTTCCGCAGCTCGTCGTGCGCCTTCATGGCAACCACGAGATCCGTCTTCAGCTGGGTCTTGAGCTCCGCCATCATGTTCCTTCCGTCGACCGCCTGCCATCTTCTCACGCCCCGGCACGACGTAAGCTGTTCGGGTGACCCACCAGGCGCCCTGGCCGCCACCCCAGCCTGTGCCGCCGCACCCGTCCTGGTATCCGCCTGCCTCCGTCGGCCCCCCGGTTTCCGGCTTCGGGCCGGAGCCCTCGGGCTGGCCGCCGCCGGCCCCTGGCCGGCCGCCCGCCTCGGGCTGGCCCCCGCCACCCCCGCGGCAGCCGGGGCGTCCGATCGGTGGCCTGCTGTTTATCGTGGCCGTCCTGGGCATCGTGCTAGCGCTTGGCGTCAACAGCCTGATCGTGCCCGTGGTTAGAAGCCGCCTCCTGCCGCCGGTCCCATCGGCCAGCAGCGGGGCCCCGAGCCCGGCCGCGTCCGACTCACCAACGCCTCGTCCCAGTTCACCGCCTCCCTCCCCGGGCGCTGACGCTCCCAGGCTGGACGGAGCTCCGACCACTGGCTTCACCAAGTTCGGCCTCTCAGACAACCGGCTCTACAACCTGATGTGGCGCCGCGGCGAGGGGAGCGCCCAGTGCGAGCAACTCACGGTGACAGCACCGTCAGTCTCGGCGGCGAAACTCACCACGTACGGCAAGAGCGTGATCGACTGCCTGCTGGCGTTGCACCGGCCCCAGGCAAAGGCCCAAGGGTTCACCATTGATACCCCGAAGTTCGTCACCTTCGCCGGGACCGAGCGAACGGCCTGCGGGGTCATCGCCGACGAGCAGGTCGGCGTCTACTGCGGCCGAAACAAGACCATCTACATCTCCACCGTGGCCGACGACTGGAAGAACACCTACCGCGGCGCACGGTTGGGCTACCTGTGGGTGATCTCGCATGAGTTCGCCCATCACCTTCAGGCCAGTACCGGGTTGCTGCGCGACAGTGACTCAAAAGATCTGAAGGAGAGCCGCCGAATCGAACTGATGGCCAACTGCGCCTCCGGCGTGTTCTTCGGTGCGGTCTGGACGCAGCTGGGCGGCGGTCCGGTGGAGTACAAACAACTGCGCAGCGCCCTGCAATCCACCTACGCAAACGAGGTCCCGGGGCGGGGTACGCATGGTTCCCCGGCCAGCGCCGTGCTCTGGTTCGACCGAGGATTCAAGCACGAGTACGCGGCCTATGCCCGCTGCAACACCTTCCGTGCACCCTCCAGCGAGGTTCGCTGAGCTTGTGCCGGACGTCCGCGCCCTCCCGACCTGGCCGGTCGGTGGCGGTGAAATGTCATGCTTTAGCCGCCAGGTTCCCCTAACCTGACACTCCAGCCTATGCAGTGAAGAGAGAGCCGTGAGCTTCCAGCCCGAGACCCTGGCCGTCCACGCCGGCCAGGAGGACGCCGACCCGGCCACCAACGCCCGGGCCGTGCCGATCTACCAGACCACGTCGTACGTGTTCGATGACACCCAGCACGCCGCGGACCTGTTCGCGCTCAAGGTGTCAGGCAACATCTACACCCGGATCATGAACCCGACCCAGTCGGTCTTCGAGGCGCGGATGACAGCTCTGGAGGGTGGCGTGGGAGCCCTCGCGACGGCGTCGGGTGCCGCCGCCATCACCTACGCGGTGCTCAACCTGACCTACACCGGCGACAACATCGTCGCCCTCTCCACCCTCTACGGCGGCACCTACGCCCTCTTCGCCCACACCCTCCCGCAGTACGGCATCGAGGTGCGCTTCGTCGACCCCGAGAAGCCGGAAGAGCTGGCCCGCTACGTCGATGAGAAGACCAAGCTGGTCTTCGGCGAGACCATCGGCAACCCGCTGGTCAACGTGATCGATCTGGATGCCTGGTCGGCCGCCGCGCACTCCTTCGGGCTGCCGTTCATCGTCGACAACACCGTGCCCACCCCGTATCTGTGCCGCGTCTTCGAGCACGGTGTGGACGTGGCCGTCCACTCGGCCACCAAGTACATCGGTGGCCACGGCACGTCGGTCGGCGGCGTCATCGTCGACTCCGGGAACTTCGACTGGGCCGCTCACAGCGACCGCTTCCCGGGCCTGACCAAGCCTGATCACGCCTACCACGAAGTCGTCTGGACCGAAGCCGTCGGCAATCTCGCCTACATCATCCGGGCTCGGACGGTGCTGCTGCGCAACACCGGTGCCGCCGTGGCCCCGCTGAACTCCTGGCTGTTCCTGCAAGGTCTGGAGACGCTGCACCTACGGATGGAACGCCACAGCTCGAACGCGCTCGCCGTCGCCAAGTACCTGGAAGCCCATCCGGCGGTCTCCTGGGTGAACTACCCGGGGCTGACCTCCAGCCCCTGGCATGAGATCGGTAACCGCGTCCTCACCGGTCACGGTTTCAGCGGCATCGTCTCCTTCGGGCTCAAGGCCGGACGAGAGGCCGGCTCGCGGTTCGTGGAGTCGCTCAACCTCTTCAGCCACCTGGCCAACATCGGGGACGCGAAGTCGCTGGTGATCCACAACGCCTCGACCACGCATTCCCAGTTGACCGAGGACGAGTTGAAGGCCGCCGGCGTCGCCCCCGAAATGGTGCGGCTCAGTCTGGGTATCGAGCACCCGGACGACCTGATCGCTGACCTCGAGCAGGCACTTGCCCAGTTCTGATGCGATGAATGACTCCGGTTCGGTGGGCATCGTCTCCACCCAGACCGTGCGGCTGTTCACCGCGGACGACCCGCTGGTGCTGGCCAGCGGGGCAACGCTGGGCCCGATCGACGTCGCCTTTGAGACCTACGGCACGCTGAGCCCGAACGCCGACAACGCGGTGATGATTCTGCATGCCTTGACCGGGGACGCGCACGCGGCGGGTTGGCACGAGGGGGCCCGCCGTCCGGGCTGGTGGGACAACCTGATCGGCCCGGGCAAGCCCCTGGACACGGATCGCTTCTTCGTGGTCTGCGCCAACCTGCTCGGCGGCTGCCAGGGCACCACGGGCCCGTCCTCGGTCAATCCGGCCACGGGTCGGCTTTATGGCCTGGACTTCCCCGTCCTGGCGATGAGCGACTTCGTGGCCGTGCATCGAGCGCTGGTCCGGCACCTGGGCATCACCAGGCTGCTGGCGGCGCTCGGCGGATCGCTGGGCGGAATGCAGGTCCTCGAGTGGTCCTTGACCTACCCCGAGGAACTGGCGAACGCGTTGATCATCGCCGCGTCCTCCCGGCTCACCGCGCAGAACATCGCCTTCTCGGCGGTGGCCCGCCGCGCGATCATGACCGATCCGAACTTCCACGAGGGCCGCTACTCCGAAGCGGGGGTGATCCCCAACGGTGGCCTGTCGATCGCTCGGATGATGGCGCACATCACCTACCTCTCCGAGGAGGCGTTGAGCGAGAAGTTCGGCCGCAACCCGCACCCGGACGCCGGCAAGCCCGGGTTCGGGATCGACTTCGCGGTGGAGAGCTACCTCTCGTATCAGGGGAACGCGTTCCTGGAACGCTTCGATGCGCTGTCCTACCTGTATCTGACCCGGGTGATGGACTATTTCGACCCGTTCGAGCACCCGACGGCGTCGGTGGCCCGGGTGCAAGCACATCCGCTGCGGTTCTTGGTGATCTCCTTCGCCACAGACTGGCGCTTCAGCAGCATGCACTCGCGTCGGATCGTGCGTCGCCTGGTCAACGCCGGCCAGCCGGTCAGCTTCCGGGAGATCCCCTCCACCTGGGGCCATGACTCCTTCCTGCTCGAAATCGAGTCCTACCACGCGACCGTCCGCGCCTTCCTTGATCGTGCGCTCGAGGAGGGAACCCGATGACGTTGCGCCCCGATCTTGCTCTGGTCGCCGAGCTGATTCCGACCGGCAGCCGGGTGCTCGACCTCGGCTGCGGTGGGGGAGCCCTGCTGCATCACCTCGCCGAAGAGTCCGGTTGTAGCGGCATCGGCGTGGAGATCGACCCCGACGCCGTGCTGGAAGCGCTCCGGGTCGGCGTGTCGGTGATCGAGCTGGACATCGACCGTCAGTTGGACGCCTTCGCGCCCCGCTCCTTCGACGTCGTGGTGCTGTCGCGGACGCTGCAAACAATTCGGCGGCCCGAAGAGGTTCTGCAGGAGATGTCGCGGATCGGGGATCTGCTCATCGTCTCAGTGCCCAACTTCGGGTGGTGGGGTCACCGGCTCCGGCTTCTGACCGGTCGGATGCCGATGTCGAAAGAGCTTCCCTACGCCTGGTACAACACGCCCAACCTGCGCTTCACCACCCTGGCAGACCTCGAAGACCTCTTCGCCAGCCTCGACCTGACCGTGCAGCGACGGATCACGCTGACCGTGAAGGGCGCGCCGTTGACGGTGATCGATCGGGCCGCGAACCTGATGGCCGGCGCCGCCGTCTACGTGTTGTCACCCTCTCGCTAGAACGCGCCGGTCCGACTCAGCCAGGCATCGCCCCCTCAGAGGGTGATGATTCCTGTGGAATCATCACCGGTCGCCGACCCGGTGAGTCCCGGCGTTGCCTGTGGAATCGCCCTCGGTCGGACCATCGTGATTCCACAGGAATCACGCCCAACTGGCGATTGACGACGGCGAAACCGGGGTCTTTGCGGAGGCGTTGAGCGACAACGAAAAAGTTCTTTGGGTGTTTGTGTCCGAATCGGGCCGGTTTGAGGCTTATGGCTAGTGAAGGGAATCAACGAGGAGGAAGCATGACGAAGGTAGGAAGCGGGCCCGCAGCGCGGCGATGGCGGCCCACGCTCAGGAGCACGGGTCCCGACAGGGGTTTCGTGAGGCCGACGCATCCATTGGAGCTGCCGCTCTTCGCGGAACTTGCGATGGCTCGGTGCGTTCAGTCAACCGATTCGTTCGGTGACGAGCCGGAGGAGTCCGCCCCGGGTGCCCCGGGCGGCAGATCCGTGGACTGGTCACTGGTCGCGCAGTTGCGGGCTGAGGTAGCCCTCCGTTTGGTGGGGGTGGTTGTGGATCTCCGTGTCGATGCTGCTGTGCTGGAGGCTCAGGGGTGGGTCCTGATCCGACGTCTCGTGGACGAGGACGCAGATGACGCGTTGGCCCGGACAGGTACGGTCCGGTCCGTCGCCCAGATGGAGGCCCTGGCGCAGGCTGTGTTCGACGCGTGCTTCCGGCTGGGGCGTCTCCAGCCGCTGGTGGACGACCCGACGGTGGAGAACATCATGATCAACGGCTGCGACCGGGTGATGGTGGAACGATCGGACGGCACGTTGGAGATGGTCGCGCCGGTGGCCGAGAGCGACGAGGAGCTGACGCACTTGGTTTCCTTCATTGCCTCCAAGGCCGACAACCCACGAGCGTTCACCCCTAGCTCCCCATCACTGCACCTGACTTTGCCGGGCGGGGCCCGGCTGGCCGCTGCCCGGGACACCGCCCGGCCGTCGGTGGTGATCCGACGGCACCGGGTCCGGGCTGTCCGCCTGGAGGACATGGTGGAGTGGGGGAGCGTGTCGCCGACCATGGCACCGTTCCTCGCCGCCGCGATGCGGTCACGGCTGTCGATCGTGCTCACTGGTGCGCAGGGTGCGGGCAAGACCACGGCTCTGCGGGCGTTGAGCGCTGAAATCGATGCGGACGAAGTTGTCGGCACGTTCGAGTCCGAGTTCGAACTGTTCTTGCATGAGCTGCCGGAGCAGCACCGCATTGTCATTGCGTGGGAGTCACGGGAAGGGTCAGGGGAACTGAATGGCGGCAAGCCGGCCGGGTCCCGCACGACGGCTGAGCAGATCATCGACAGTTTCCGCTTCCGGCTCGACCGGCAGATCCTGGGTGAGATTCGCGGGCCAGAATTGTGGTCGATGGTGAAGCTGATGGAGTCCGGCTCTGGTTCCATTTCCACGACGCACGCCGCGAACGCGGCCTCCGCGATGCGCAAGCTCATCACGTGCGCGATGGAAGCGGGCCCGCAGATCAGCCAGGAGTTGGCGGCGAGCAAACTGGCCAACACCATCGACCTGGTCGTCCACCTGTCGTGTGAGGTAATCCGTGAAGGCGGCGAGTCACGCAAACGGCGCTACGTCGAGGAGGTCCTTCACATCAGGCCTGTTGAGGGGCAGGCCGGCTATACCGCCTCCGCAGTGTTCCGACGAATCCCTGGGCAGTGTGCTGTTGCGAACGCCTGGGAAGACGACCTGATGAAGCGACTGGAGGCGGACGGGTTTGACCCGTCTGACTTCAAGACTGAACTGGCCCTCTACCGGGAAAGCTAGCCGGGCTTTCGGGCAATTTTCTCTGGGTCTGCTCGCGGGGCGGCGGCGTCCTGCGGTGGTGAGACGTGACACCACCGCCTGTCCGTAAGGTCGCGCCGCACCGCCTGCAGAGTGAATTGCAGACGTCCGGGGGCAGGGTCAGCCCGCCATCGCCTTGAGGATTCGGTCGGCCGACCCACCCAGGTTCAGCAGTTCGGTCAGGGCTGCGAAGTTCTCCGGATCGGCCGGTGTGCGACGCAACACCAGGTCGTCGGCGGTGACTCCGACTGGGACGTCCGTTCGCACCCGGACGACCTCGCGGGCAGCCGCCAGGTAGTCCACGGCAGCGCCCAGCTTGGCCGCCAAACCAGCCGACAACCGTCCCTGGCTGGCCGCTTCGAGGACGCCCTCCAGGTCGACGTGGTCGCGGATCAGCTGGGAGGCGGTCTTGTCGCCGATCCCGGAAACGCCGGGCAGCCCGTCCGAGGCATCGCCGCGAAGCGTGGCGAAGTCGGCGTAGCCGGCGCCGATGATGCCGTACTTGTCCAGCAGGGTAGCATCGGTGACGCGCTCGTGGCGGGCAACCCCCCGGGTCACTGACAGCACCCGCACCCCGCGGCTGTCGTCAACGAGTTGGAACAGATCCCGGTCACCGGTGACGATGTCGACCGGCATCGTGGCGGACGTGGCCAGAGTGCCGATCACGTCGTCGGCCTCGAACCCGTCCACCCCGAGGATCGGGATCGAGGGCGTCCAACACCCCGCGGATCAACGGCACCTGCGGCGTCAGCTCGTCCGGCACCACCTCGACGTCCCCGCCCAACACCCGGTGCGCCTTGTAGCTGGGCACCAGCTCAACCCGCCAGGCCGGACGCCAGTCGTTGTCCCAGCAGGCAGCGGCGTGGGTCGGCCGGTACTCGGTGATGAACCGGGCCATGAAGTCCAGCAAGCCCCGGACTGCGTTCACCGGGCGTCCATCAGCCCCGGTCAGCGAGGACGGCAAACCGAAGAATGCACGGAAATACAGCGACGCGGTGTCAAAAAGTTGCAGGGAATCGCTGTTCATCGGCCAATAGTGCCACGATTGCCAGATGGAGAGTACCGACCACCAGATCTTGTCGCTATTGGCCCGAGACGGTCGGATGTCCTACACCGACATCGGTCGGGAAACGGGATTGTCCACCTCGGCCGCTCAGCAACGGGTGCGTCGGCTGGAGCAGCGGGGCGTGATCACGGGCTATCAGGCACAGATCGACCCCGAGTCCCTGGGCCTGATGCTGACCGCGTTCGTGTCGATCAAGGCCTCCGATCCGGCCACCGAAGACGCGGTCCCGGCCAAGCTGGAGCACCTCACCCAGATCAGCTCCTGTTACTCCGTGGCCGGTGATGCCAGCCACCTCCTCGTCGTCCAGGTCGCCACGCCGGGGGACCTGGAGGCCCTGCTCGGCCAGATTCGCACGGCTGCGGCGGTGCAGACCCACACCACCTTGGTCTTGTCGGTGCCCTTCCAACACCGACCGATCACCTGAGGCTCGCGTATTCTCTGCCCGTGGTCGATCGCCTGCGCACGCTTGCCTGGTGGCTCCGCACGTCGCTGGCGCTGGGCGTCGGCATCCTGGCGGCCCTTGCCTTCCAGCCTGTCGGGTGGTGGCCGCTGATCTTCGTCGCCGTCGCTGGGTTCACGCTGCTCACCGCGACCGCCCGGGGCTGGGGGAGCGGCCTGCTGGCCGGCCTGTTCTTCGGGATCGGCTTCATGGCGATCGCGCTGACCTGGATGCAGGTGATCTTCGTCGAGGCGATGCTCGGCCTGGTCGCCTTGGAGTCCCTCTTCTACGCCGGTGTTGGCGCTTTGACCCGACTGGCCGCGGGCAGTCGGTTCTTCCCGCTGCTGGCCGCCGGGGCCTGGTCGGTGGGGGAGTTCGCCTTCTCCCGGTTCCCGTTCGAGGGCTTCGGGTGGATGCGCTTGGCTTACGCCGTGGTGGACACCCCGCTGGCCGGGTTGCTGCCCTTCGTAGGGGTCGCTGGCGTGAGCTTCCTCACCGCGCTGATCGGACAACTAGCCGCCCACGCCCTGCTCAACGCACCCCCCACCAGACGATGGCGGCCGGCCACCGCGGCGATGGCAATCTTCCTAGTGGGTTTCGGCGGGGCGCTCTATGGCCCCGGGGCCGCCGCCGGTTCGGTCTCGGTCGGGTACGTCCAGGGCAACGCACCAGGAGGCGGCGTCTACGGCTTGGGCACGCCCCGCGCGATCACGGTCAACCACGTCGCCGAGACGGAACGACTGGCGGCGCGGTTCCGCAGCGGGGAGCTGCCCACCCCCGACTTCGTCGTCTGGCCGGAGAACGGCACCGACATGGATCCCTCTGGACGCCACGACCGCCGCTCTCGTCGCCCGCGCTTTGGCTGCCGCCGGCATCCCGATCCTGGTGGGAACGATCACCGACGGCCCGGGGCCGAACGAGCGGCAGACCGCCAGCCTGTGGTGGCATCCGTCCCGTGGTGTGGAGGCGCGCTACGACAAGCGCAACATCGTCCCCTTCGGTGAATGGGTGCCCTACCGGGAGTTTCTGGAGCCGCTGTTTCCGGTGGTGTCCTATGTCGGGGCCCAGTCCGTGGCCGGGACGAAGCCGGGGGTGCTCGCGGTGACCCTCGATGATGGCCGCGGGGTCAGGGTGGGTGATCTGATCTGCTTCGACGTCGCCTACGGCGAGACGGTGTATGACACGGTGCGGCATGGTGCTCAGGTCCTGATCGTGCAGAGCAGCAACGCGATGTACACCGGAACCGGCCAGATCCATCAACAGTTCGCCATCACCCGCGCCCGGGCCGCCGAGTTGCGGCGGGAGATCCTCGTCGTGACCACGACCGGCACCTCCGGGCTGATCAACCCGGACGGTTCCGTGGTCTTCACCGCACCGGAAGCCCAGCCGGTCTCCGGGGTGCTCGACCTTCCGCTGCGCGACAACGTCACCCCGGCGACCTGGCTTGCCCCGATCCTCGACGCCGGGCTCCCGGTGATCACGCTGGTTGCCCTAGCAGGCACTCTGACCACGGCTCGCCGACGTTCACCCACCCCATAAAGGTCGGTCGCGGTTGCCCGGTACGGCAGAATGGGACGCGTTGTCCCCTCGACCCTCGGAGCGATCCATGACCGCCGACCAGGCCCTTGGCAAGGTTCTCGTCATCATTCCCACCTACAACGAAGCGTTGAATCTGCGCCCGATCGTCGCGCGGTTGCGCGTCGCGGTGCCTGAAGCTGACGTCCTGGTGGCCGACGACAACTCGCCCGACGGCACGGGTGCCATCGCCGACGAACTGGCCGCCTCCGACGACCAGGTCCACGTCCTGCACCGACGCGGTAAGGAAGGCCTCGGCGCCGCCTACGTCGCCGGTTTCCGCTGGGGCTTGGAGCGCGGCTACGGCGTCCTGGTCGAACATGACGCGGACGGTTCCCACCAGCCCGAGCAACTGCCCTCGATGCTGGAGGCGCTGAAGGGCGCCGACATGGTCAAGGGCTCCCGCTGGGTCAAGGGCGGCTCGGTGGTGAACTGGCCCTGGCATCGTGAGGTGCTCTCCCGGGGTGGCAGTCTCTGGTCGCGGGTGTTGCTGGGCATCCCCGTCCGCGATGTCACCGGTGGCTTCTCAGCCTTCCGCGCCGACACCTTGCGTGGCTTGGGCCTGGACGAGATCGAGGCGGCCGGCTACGGCTTCCAGGTCGACCTGGTGTGGCGTGCGACCAAGCAGGGCTACAAGGTGGTGGAGGTGCCGATCCAGTTCATCGAGCGGGAACTCGGCGACTCCAAGATGGACTCCAAGATCGTCGTCGAAGCACTGCTGCTGACCAGCCGCTGGGGGATCACCCACCGGGCCCGGCAGGTCAAGGAATACCTGGGTTTCGCCAAGGAAAGGGTGGCACCGGAGGTGTCCAAGTACGCCGAGGAAGGCAAGCGGATGGCGGGCGAGGTGTCAGCCAAGGTCGGCCCCGAAGTTCAGAAGTACGCCGCTGAGGGCAAGCGGATCGCGGGCGAGGTGTCCGCCAAGGTCGGCCCCGAGGTCCAGAAGTACGCCGCTGAAGGCAAACGAATCGCGGGCGAAGTCTCAGCCAAGGTCGGGCCCGAGGTCTCCAAGTTCGCCCAGCAGGCCGGCAAGACCCTCTCCGGGGTCGGCGCCAGCGCCAAGAAGGTCGCCGGCCAAGTCAAGGCGAAGCTGGACGAGCGGAAGCCGTGACCTACCCGACGACCCCCGGGGCGCGACGCCGCCCCTGGTTGCTGCCGCTGATCTTGGTCGGGTTCATCGCCGTCCCGATTCTCGAGGTGTGGCTCCCCACCGTGGTCGGCACCCAGATTGGGCTGTTGCCCACGGTCGGCATCCTGATCGCCGAGGCGGCTCTGGGCGCGTGGCTGATGCGCCGGGAGGGCGCCAAGGCCTGGAAGGCGCTGCAGGACTCGTTCAACTCCGGCAAGATGCCGGCCGGCGAGTTGGCCGATGCGGCACTGGTCCTCGTCGGCGGGGTCTTGTTGATGCTGCCCGGGTTCTTCACCGACGTCATCGGCCTGCTGTTCCTGCTGCCGTTCACCCGCCCCTTGGCCCGTGCGCTGATCGGGTTCGTGATCGCGCGGCAGGTGGCGAAGTCGGGCGTGGATCTGAGCGCGATGCGGGTGCGGATGGACATATTCACCGTGATCGAGGGCGTGCCTGTGGCTGATCCGTCGCCGAACTCCCCGAAGCCCTCGGATCCGAACACCGTGATCAAGGGCGAGGTCGAGCCGTAAGCCGTCGCCTCCGGCCCTTGAGGACTACTCTCCTTGCTCGGGGACTACTCCTTGCTTCGGATCTCCTGCAGCCGTTCGGCCAGCAGTACTTCCAACTCTTCCAGGGAGCGTCGCTCACGCAGCATGTCCCAATGGGTGCGGACGGGCTTGGTCACCTTCACCTCGGGCATGACTCCGTCGGAGCGCCGGGCCATTCCACCGCACTTGATGCACTCCCATTCGGTGGGCAGCTCCGCCTCTTCAGCGAATGTGATCGCGAAGTGGTGGCCCTTGGGGCAGTCGAAGCCGATCTCCTGACGGGCCGCGAACTCGACCCCCGAGCCGTCCGCGAAGCTCTTCGATCCCAGCCCGCTCCCGCGTAGTGCACGATCCGTCATGGCCTCTTCCCCTCCACTGTGTGTCACCCACCCGAACGTCGAACCAGGGGAGTTTCTTCCACCCTAGCCACGTGGACAACCGGCTCAGAGGACCTTCGGCACCTCATTACCGGCGTCGATGATGCCTTGGCGCATGTTCACCCGAGTCAGCAGCAGGCCCCCGATCACGAAGAACAGGATCAGGGCGGTGATCGCGAAGCGGTATGACTGGCTGAACTGAAAGACCAGGCCGAAGGTCAGCGTGCCTAGCCAGGACGTGCCGCGCTCCATCGCTTGGTAGAAGCTGAAGTACTCGGTCTCACGGCCTTTGGGAACCAGCTGGCTGTACATCGAGCGACTCAAGGCCTGCGTGCCGCCCATCACCAGGCCGATCATCACGCCCAGGCCGATCAAGGCTCCGAAGTTCCCCGACGGCAGGACGAACGCCACCAGCACCACGCCGAGCCAAATGGTGATCCCGATCAGCACCGTCCGCTTCGCCCCCAGGGAGGCGGCCAGGCGTCCGAAGAGCAAGGCTCCGCCGAAGGCGACGAACTGGGTGACCAGGAAGGTCATCATCACCTGCGAGGTGGCCATTCGCAGTTCCGAGGTGGCGTAGAGGCTGGATTGCCCGATCACGGTCTGGATGCCGTCATTGAAGAACAGGTAGGCGGCGAGAAAGGCCAGCGTCTGCGGATACTTCTTCAGGTCGCGGAACGTGTCGGCCAGCTGGGTCAGCGGGTTTCCTGCCGGTGTGCGGTCGGCGCTGAGCGAATCCAGCGCTCGTGCCGGCAGGTGCCGCAGCCCCCACAGCGGAATCACCGTGAACAGACCCCACCACACGCCGGCCGACAACAAGCTCACCCGGATCGCCAGGCCGTAGCTGATCCCGAACGACTCGTAAGCCGACATCAGGACGAAGTTCAGCGCCAGCAGCAAACCGCCGCCGAGGTAGCCCAACGCCCAGCCGCGGCTGGACACCCGGTCCCGCTCATCCGGGCCGGCGATCCGGCACAGAATGCCGTCGTAGACCACCAGCGAGGCACCCACGCAGATGGTGGCGATGAACAACAGGGTGGCCCCGAACTCCCAGTTGTCCCCCTCCAGGAAGAACATCAAAGACGCCGCGACCGCGCCCACGGCAGCGAAACCGCCAAGCCAGGTTTGCGGACGTGAGGAGCGGTCCACGAAGGCGCCGACGAAGATCAACACGATCGCCGAGACGATTGTGGTGAAGGTCATCAGGAAGGGATGCATCGCCCCGGGCAGCACGTCGATGAGTCCGAGCAGCTTCACCGGAGTGGTGCAGACCTGGTCGGGAGCCAGCTCGGGGCAGGCGGCGTTCGTCGCCAGGCTGGTCAGATACGGACCGATGATCACGGTGCCGGTGGTGGTGATGAACGCCGAGTTGGCCCAGTCGTACCAATACCAGGCCTTCTGTTGACGGGTGCTCTTCATCGTTCGTCCTCCCACAGGCCTCGGGCCAGCAGTACTCGCTTGAGCACGTCGGTTGCATCGGTGACGATACCGTCCACGCCCAGGTCGATCAGGTCATGCATGGTGGGTTCGTCGTTGACCGTCCAGACGTGAACCACCCGCCCGGCCGCATGCGCGGCCCGGATCAGTCCCGGGCTCAACAGACGTACCGTGTCCCGGCGAATCCGCACCGGGATCTGCAGCGCGACGCCGGGGGAGCGGACGAGTCGTCTGACCGCCGCTGCATAGCCGTAGACCGCCACACCGACAGGACCGACCGACGTGGCGACTCGGCGTCCGGTCAGCCGCCGAAACGCCTGAATGCGACGTTGGCTGAAGCTGCCGACGCACACCCGATCGTGCGCCCGGTGACGATCCAGCACCCGGGCCAAGGCAACGATGGCGGAGTCGGCCTTGAGGTCGATGTTGAAGCGGGCGGTCGGGAATGCGTCCAGGAGTTCGTCCAGGGTGGGGATCGAGTCCGACCCGGCGATCCGGGCTCGGGCGATCTCGGAGTGGGGGAGGGCCGCGAGCGCGCCGCTGGCATCGGTGACCCGATCAAGGTGAGTGTCATGGAAGGCGAGCAGCACACCGTCCGCGCTGGTGTGCACGTCGGTCTCCAGATACCGGTACCCCTGCGCGACGGCGTGCTGAAAGGCGGCCAGCGAGTTCTCCCTGGCCGGATCCCCGTTCACCTGCCCGCCCCGATGCGCCAAAGCGGCGAACCGGGTGCGGAAGTACGGGTAGTCGTCCGCGCGCACGGGCTCAGTATGGACAACGCCGGGAGTGCTGTCATGCGAAGCGCCGAAGGGGCGCCCCGCGGGATCAGTCGCGGAAGACGTCGATCCGGGCGCCCAGCGCATTCAGTCGGTTCGGCAGGTCCTCGTAACCGCGATTGATCACGTAGACGTCACGCAACACGCTGGTACCCCGGGCCGCCAAGGCCGCGAGCAACAAGCAGACGGCAGGACGCAACGCTGGGGGGCAGATGATCTCCTGGGCCCGCCAACGGGTTGGGCCGTTCACGATGATCCGGTGCGGGTCGAGCAGCTGCACGTCAGCGCCCAGCTTGTTCAACTCCACCAGGTGGATCGCCCGATTCTCGTACACCCAGTCGTGAATCATCGTCCGACCCTTGGCCACGGCAGCGATAACCGCGAAGAACGGCAGGTTGTCGATGTTGAGCCCGGGGAAGGGCAGCGGATGGATCTTGTCCGCCGCGGCGATCAACGTGGACGGGTAGGCAGTGATGTCGACCAGGCGGGTGTTGCCGTTCTGGGCCGGGTACTCCGGCGAGAGGTGGTACTTCAACCCCATTTCGGCCAGGATCGCCAGCTCAATTTCAAGGAACTCGATCGGGGCGCGCTCGATGGTCAGCTCGGATTCGGTCACGATCGCCGCGGTGAGCAGGCTCATCGCCTCTATCGGGTCCTCCGAGGGGGCGAAGGAGACGTCCTTCTCGATCGATTCGACCCCGCGGATCCGCAGCGTCGTACTGCCGATGCCTTCGATCGAGACCCCGAGTTCCTGAAGGAAGAAGCACAGGTCCTGAACCATGTAGTTGCTGCTGGCGTTGCGAATCACGGTCAGGCCGGTGAACTGCGCCGCCGCCATCAGCACGTTCTCGGTCACCGTGTCGCCACGTTCGGTCAGCGTGATGTGCCGCTCATGGGAGGGGCTGGGGTTCACGTCCGCCTTGTAGGCGCCTTCCGTGGCCTTCACTGCCAAGCCGAAGTGGTGCAGCGCCTGGAGGTGCGGCGTGACCGTCCGGGTGCCGAGGTTGCAGCCGCCGGCGTAAGGCAGCTCGAACGACTCCTCGGAGTGCAGCAGCGGGCCCAGGAACATGATGATCGACCTGGTCCGTCGGGCCGCAGCGTCGTCCATCTTGTCCAAATCCAACTTCGCCGGACGAATGATCTCCAGCGACGACTTGTCAGCCGACCAGGTGGCCTTGACTCCGATGCTGGTCAGCACTTCGAGGATCCGATTGACCTCTTCGATCTGCGCGATGCCGAGCAGCACCGTCCGGCCCTTGTTCAGCAAGGAGGCGCAGAGCAGGGCGACGGCAGCGTTCTTTGAGGAGCGGACGACGATCGACCCGGAGAGTTTCGTCTCGCCTTGGATCCGCAAGTGCATGGGACCGCCGCCTCCGGCGCTGATCAACGGCCGCTCCAGGGCGGCGGCGATCCGGTTGATCTCGTCGATCGACAGGCTGGCTCGGCCCGCTTCGATCTTCTTGATCCGGTGTTGACTGGTGCCCAGGGAGTCCGCCAGCTGTTCTTGGCTGAGACCGCGCTGCTTACGGGCGTCCCGAATGAGGAAACCAACGCTGGTTGGGGAAAGCTCTGCCACGAGCCGGAGCCTATCTCACCTGGCACGGGCCGGGGGCTGTGCTGGATCAGTCGGTGCTCTAGAGTCCTCGTCATGACCGCACACTTCGATGTCGTTATTCTGGGCGCGGGCCCGGGTGGGTACGTCGCCGCGATTCGCGCGGCCCAACTGGGCCTGAAAACGGCCGTCGTGGAGAAGGAGTGGTGGGGCGGCGTCTGCCTCAACGTCGGCTGCATCCCGACGAAGTCGTTGCTCCGGAACGCCGAGTTGGCGCACATCTTCACCCACGACAAGGACGTCTTCGGCATCGAAGGCGAGGTCACCTTCAACTTCGGCAAGGCGTTCTCGCGCAGCCGTGACGTGTCGAACCGGATGGTCAACGGCATCCACTACCTGATGAAGAAGAACAAGATCACCGAGTTCAACGGCTGGGGCGAGTTCGTGGACGCGACGTCGATCGTGGTCACCACCGACAAGGGCCAAGAGACCCTCACCTTCGACAACTGCATCATCGCCGCCGGCTCCACGACCCGGTTGATCCCGGGCACGTCGCGCAGCGAGCGGGTCTTCACCTACGAAGAGCAGATCATGTCGGACAACCTGCCGGGCTCGATCATCATCTGTGGCTCCGGGGCGATCGGCACCGAGTTCGCCTACGTGTTGCGCAACTACGGCGTGGACGTGACCATCGTCGAGTTCCTGGACCGGATGGTGCCGTTGGAGGACAAGGAGGTCTCCGCCGAGGTTGCCAAGGCCTACAAGAAGATGGGCATCACGCTGCTCACCAGCACCAAGGTTGAGGCCATGGACGAGACCGGCTCCTCAGTCAAGGTCACGGTCAGCCCGGCCAAGGGCGGCGAGACCCGGATTCTGGAGGCTGATCGGGTGCTGCAGTCGATCGGCTTCGCCCCACGCACCCAGGGCTACGGCTTGGAGCGGACGGGCGTCGAGCTCACCGAACGTGGCGCGATCGCCATCGACGACTTCATGCGGACGAACGTTCCCGGCATCTACGCCATCGGCGACGTGACCATGAAGCTGGCTTTGGCGCACACCGCCGAGGCCATGGGAGTGGTGGCCGCTGAGACCATCGCGGGTGCGGAAACCATGCCGATCAACTACGACATGATTCCGCGGGCCACCTACTGCCAGCCGCAGATCGGTTCCTTCGGCTACACCGAGGAGCAGGCCAAGGAGAAGGGCTACGACGTCAAGGTGTCGAAGTTCCCGTTCATGGCCAACGGCAAGGCCCATGGCTTGGGCGACGCGGTGGGCTTCGTGAAGATTGTTGCCGACGCCAAGTACAACGAGATCCTGGGCGCCCACATGGTCGGCCCGGACGTGACCGAGTTGCTGCCCGAACTGACCTTGGCCCAGCAATGGGACCTGACCGCAGCCGAGGTCGGCCGCAACATCCATGCGCATCCGACCTTGTCCGAGGCGGTCAAGGAAGCTGTCGAAGGCATCTCAGGCCACATGATCAACTTCTGATCATGCATCGGCGAGGCCTCGTCGTCGCCTTCGCCGTCCTGGCTGTTCTCGCGAGTTGTTCGATGCCGGCCCCGAATCCGGGGCCGGCATCGTCGTCGTCGGGGGCCAGGCACCGCGCTGACCACCCCGTCCATAGGGGTCCCGAGCCAGCCCCAGCCCCCGCCGCCGATGCCCGAGTTGCCGCGCGGCGGTTTCTCGCTCTTCCCCGAGTTTCGCCTCTTCGGGTATTCGGGGTATCCCGGCGCACCCGGGCAGGGCAGGCTCGGCATCGGCACCCTGGAGGAGCGGCTGCGCGAGATCGAGTCGCGCGGGCGGCGCTGGGTGGGCGGGCGTGCCCTGCTGCCGGTGATGGAACTGATCGCGGTGACGGTGCACGCGTCTGCCGGCCGGGACGGGAAGTACCGCAGCCGCACCTCGGATGCCATCATCAGTACTTGGCTGAAGGCGGCGCGCAAGCATCGTGCGCTGTTGCTGTTGAACATTCAGCCCGGCCGGGCCGACTTTCTGGACGAGGTCAAGTACTTCGAGAAATGGCTGGTGGATCCGCACGCCGGGCTGGCGCTGGATCCGGAATGGGCCGTCGGTGCGGGGCAGGTCCCGGGCCGGGTCTTCGGCAGCACGAGTGGCGCTGAACTCAACGGCGTGGGGGAGTGGGTGGCCGAGTTGGTCAAGCGGCACAACCTGCCGGAGAAGGTCGTGCTCTATCACCAGTTGCACCTCAACATCGTCAAGAACGAGAAGCGGCTGCTTCCCCAACCCGGGGTGGTGTGGATCAAGTCGATCGACGGCATCGGGTCGCCCGGTGCCAAGGTGAGCACCTACAACCGGGTCAGCGCGGCCACGCCGGCGTTCGTCCATGGCGGGTTCAAGCTGTTCTACCTCGAAGACGTCGCGACCGGGCGCCGGTTGATGACACCCAAGGAGGTGCTGGCGCTGAGACCCCAGCCCGAGTACATCCTGTTCGAGTGACCGTGCGGTCAGCGTTTGGCGTCCTGAAGAGTCCCTGACGTGGTCTCGCCCGGCGAATGGACGGTGCACACGACCAAGCGCTCGCCGTCCTCCCACGCCCCGGCATCGGGCGGATGCGCGGTCATCGACAAGCTGGAGTCAGCCAACTCGATCCCCACGAAGTCCGAGAAGGCCGCTGCACACATTCCGTCGGCGGCGGCGGCCTGCCGCTCCGTCGCGCTGTCCTGGGGTAGGTCGGCGGTATGGAACACCTGGTAGGAGTGCGGAGCATCGCACCACATCGTGATCACCTCAGGCGGGGACGGCGTGTTCTGAAAGCAGTCGCCGGGGGAGAGGTCGCGAAGTGATTGCACGGCACCGAAGCCGGCGGTGGAGCCGTCCCAACGCTCGATCCGGGGGTAGCCGTCCGTGGAGTCGATCCACTCGTACGCGGTAGCCGTGACCCCGCCGCGAGTCCGTATTGTCATGGGGTGAAACAGGCCGGACTCGAGCCTGGTCTGCTCACGGAGGAAGTTGTCGGCCGTGGCCGGATCGAGCTTTAGAACGAAGCCGGGGATCTCCCCGCCCGGCCCGAACTTGGCCATCGGGTATCCGAGGCCTGAGTCATAGAGCAGACCGTCCACGGAGTCGCGCTGGGTTGCCACCACGAACTGTTCGACCCGGTCGTAGCGCGATTGGCCGGGCATGGACGAGCCGTAGACGAAGATCGCCGGCGCCTCCGGCTGCGAGGGCGGTGGCGTTGCGGTGGACGCTGCCGGGTCGCGCGTGGCCCAGAGACTGATCACCGTCACCAGGACAGCGAGCACCGCGGCGATCGCAGAAATCCCGCCGGGCTGGAGCCAGACGGACTTCTCGGCGCTGGGCGGTGGGAGTTGGGGTGGCGACGTCTGCGGGTACGGTCCGGGCTGGGCCATGGATCCTCCTCAGGCCGCGCAGCGGCGAAGCACGATGCCGTGGTGGGTCACGATTATTGCCCCCGTTTCGGCCTTTGCACAGTCTCGCCTACGTGAGGCAAGATCCACGCCAGAGGGCGCCGAAGCCTGTTGGGCTTACCGTGCGCCGAGGAAGGCGAGCCGCGCTGACTGATCTCACGCTGCCGCTCAAGCCGCCAACCGGTCAGGACGGCACTGAGCTAGTTGCCGGACAGTCCGGTCTGTCTACAGCCTTGGGGACTACGTCGGCTTGGGATGGTGGCGTGCTTTGCCTTGGAGGAGGAGCAGTGACCCAAGCACCGGCGCTACTGCCAGGGCGATCAAGACGCCTCCTGCTGTGAAGTAGGCAAGATCAACGCCCGCGAGCACAACGAAAGGGCGAGTCAGCAGGCGATCATCGGCATACTCAGCCACGTCTCATCGTAGGCCCGTGCCAACCTGTGTGAGCAAGGATCAGAACGGGGGCGGGCTGCCGCCACCGGCCAATTGCTCGTCGACGACACTGTGCCGGTCCACCAACCAAACCCGGAGTCGGCCTTTGCATAGTGGGCCTTCGTGAGGCAAGATCCACGCCAGAGGCCGCGGGAGCATGCTGGGATGACAGGGCATCGTGGACAGCGAGCCGTCGTGACACACCGTGAACGGCCCGCCGTGAGAGTGGGGGAGACCATGACTAGCGACCAGGCACCAACGGTGCACGATGCCGACAGCCACGAGCGGATTCGCGTCCACGGGGCGCGGGTGAACAACCTCAAGGACGTCAGCATCGAACTGCCGAAGCGTCGGCTCACCGTGTTCACCGGTGTCTCCGGTTCAGGCAAGAGCTCGCTGGTCTTCGGCACGATCGCCGCGGAGTCGCAGCGGCTGATCAATGAGACCTACAGCACCTTCGTCCAGGGCTTCATGCCCTCCCTGGCTCGTCCCGAGGTCGACGTGATGGAGGGGCTGACCACAGCGATCATCGTCGGCCAGGAGCGCATGGGTGCCGACACACGCTCCACGGTCGGGACCGCCACCGACGCCAACGCCATGCTGCGGATCCTGTTCAGCCGGTTGGGCCAGCCGCACATCGGATCGCCACAAGCGTTCTCCTTCAACATCGCCTCCGCCTCCGGCGCGGGGGCGATCAGCATCGAGCGCGGTGGCACCACAGTGAAAGAGCGGCGGACCTTCACCATCACCGGCGGCATGTGTTCCCGCTGCGAGGGCCGTGGCACGGTCACCGACATTGACCTCACCGCCCTGTATGACGACACCAAGTCCCTGCTTCAAGGGGCGCTCACCATTCCCGGTTACAGCATCGAGGGCTGGTACGGACGGATGTTCGCAGGGTGTGGCTTCTTCGACGCGGAGAAGCCGATCCGTGAGTTCAGCGAGAAGGAGTTGTACGACCTGCTCCACAAAGAGCCGACCAAGGTCAAGATCGATGGCATCAACCTGACCTATGAGGGTCTGATCCCCAAGATTCAGAAGTCGATGCTGACCAAGGATGTCGACTCGATGCAGCCGCACATTCGGGCCTTCGTCGAGCGGGCGATGACCTTCACCGCCTGCCCGGATTGCGGCGGCACCCGACTCAACGAGGGGGCACGATCCTCGAAGGTCAAAGGGATCAGCATCGCGGACGCCTGCGCGATGCAGATCAGCGACCTCGCCGTCTGGGCTCGTGGCGTGGACGATCCGTCCGTGGCACCCCTGCTGACGACGCTGCGCGAAACCCTCGACTCGTTCACCGAGATCGGACTGGGCTACTTGTCGCTAGACCGTCCCTCCGGCACTTTGTCGGGCGGCGAGGCCCAGCGGGTGAAGATGGTGCGCCACCTCGGATCGGCTCTGACCGACATCACCTACGTGTTCGACGAACCGACCATCGGCCTGCACCCGCACGACATTCAGCGAATGAACGACCTGCTGCTGCGCCTGCGGGACAAAGGCAACACGGTGCTGGTGGTCGAACACAAGCCCGAAGTGATCGCCATCGCTGACCATGTGGTCGATCTTGGCCCGGGAGCCGGAACGGCCGGCGGCACCATCTGCTACGAGGGGACGCTGGACGGGTTGCGCGCCAGCGACACTCTCACCGGCCGCCATCTCGGTGATCGAGCCACCCTCAAACCGACTTTGCGCAAGCCCACCGGCAAGCTTGAGATCCGGGGCGCCACCGCCCACAACCTGCGCGACGTGGACGTCGACATCCCGCTCGGGATGCTGGTCGTGGTCACCGGGGTCGCCGGCTCGGGCAAGAGTTCGCTGGTGCACGCGTCCATTCCGCCCGGCGACGGGGTGATTTCGATCGACCAGGGGGCCATCCGAGGTTCCCGTCGGAGCAACCCGGCGACCTACACCGGTCTGCTCGACCCGATCCGCAAGGCGTTCGCCAAGGCCACCGGCGCCAAGCCGGCGCTGTTCAGTGCCAACTCCGAGGGGCTTGCCCCACCTGCAATGGCGCCGGGGTGATCTATGGACCTGGCGATGATGGCCGGCGTGGCCACCACGTGTGAGGAGTGTGAAGGCAAGCGCTTCCTGGCGTCGGTTTTGGAGCTGCGCCTCGGCGGACGCAACATCAGCGAGGTGTTGTCCATGTCGGTGACAGATGCCCACGAGTTCTTCGGGGCGGGGGAGGCCCGCACCCCAGCGGGACAGACACTGCTGGGTCGGCTGGTGGACGTCGGGCTCGGCTACCTCACCCTCGGGCAGCCGCTGCCGACGTTGTCCGGCGGCGAGCGCCAGCGGCGCAAGCTGGCCACGCATCTGGGGAGAAGGGGCGGCATCTACGTGTTGGATGAGCCGACCGCAGGCCTTCACCTCGCTGATGTCGAGCAGTTGTTGGGTCTGCTAGACCGGCTCGTCGCCTCGGGCAAGTCGGTGATCGTGGTAGAGCATCACCAGGCGGTTATGGCGCACGCCGACTGGATCATCGACCTCGGCCCGGGAGCGGGTCACGACGGCGGTCAGATCGTCTTCGAAGGCACGCCCGCCGAGTTGGTCGCGGCGCGATCCACGATCACCGGCCAGCATCTAGCCAGTTACGTGGGTGCCTGAGCCAAAGTTTCATCGTGACCTCATGCTGGCGTCCGCGAACTCAGGGCGATGGACAGAAGGGCCAGCCCCCGATTCCGCAGGTCATCTGCTTGTCGAAGTAGAATCTGGCATCAACAATCACCAAGTACTGCTTGGTCGGGTCGAGCGGGGTGTGTACCTCTTCGTCGAGAAACGTCCGGTAGCCGAACGGAGCCTCGGGCGGCTCCAGAGCGGCCTGAGCCGCCTCCTGGGCTGCGGCGCGCGCGTCTGAAGCTCCTGGCATGGTCGCCCAGACCTTGAACGGCGTATCGTCTGGGGCTGCCGAGTAGGACGTGCCGTTTGCCTCGAGGTAATCGGGCACGTCGACTGCCGCAATGTTGCCCACGCCGGGTGACTTCTTGTGCTTGCGGATCGCCGTCTCAACCGCGTTGTTCTTCGAGGACAGCTCGATGAGGTCAACGTATTGCAGCCGACACGACTGACCGGAGCTGAATTTCCTCGTGTAGTGAGTGCAGTAGTCGTACGTGGCCGAGTGGGCGCGGGTTTGGCCAGTATCAAGGGCCGTCACCATGCGCTCGAGCCACTCGGCGTGGGCCGTGTCAGCGGGAGTTCGTTCCGCCTTGAGGGACGCGGGGATTTCCATCGCCACCTGAACGTGCAGTACAGCTGTCTGTACCGTTGGCGCGACCACGAAGACCGCGAGGAGTCCTGCCAGCACCACCGCCACGGCGATGAGCCAGCGGGGGTGGCGGGGCCTCTGACCCTGGGTTGGTGCGCTAGACATGCTCGCGACCGTAGCACCGGGGGGGTCGCCCAACCTGGGTCGCAGCACGTTCCACGATCACCGGGCAACACCAGCCAGTTAGGTCGGCGCCTGAGTCAAGGTTCCGCACCTGCGGACGCCACCAAGCCTCCTAGGTGATTGGCCGATAAGTGACATTATGTCATTCCGCACGCTCGACCCCCTCTCCCGGGTCACGGCCAGACACACCCTCAACATTGCAGTCTGGACGCCGCCCTGCCGCGCGGGCTGCCGCATGCGCGTGGGAGCCAACGGACAGCCACTCGGAGCCGAACGGCGCGTCGCGTCTCCGGGTCGGGCGTCATCGTCGCTGACCACAGCAAGATCTAGATTGCCTGCCGACCTAGTTCGCATTACGATCTTGTCGTGATCTCGGATCGTTGGCCAGCGGATTGGCTTCGGGGCGTTTTGGCCGTGACAGTGCTGGCGATCATCGCCGAGGGCGAAACCTACGGCTACCTGATCGCCCAGCGTCTCGACGACGCGGGGCTGGGCAGGATCAAGGGTGGAACCCTGTATCCCCTGCTGAGCAGGCACGAGGCCAACGACCTGGTGTCGTCCACCTGGCGCGAGGGCGACGGCGGGCCGGGGCGGAAGTTCTTCCGGATCACCGCCGAGGGCAGTCGAGAGCTCGATCGTCTCCGGAAGGACTGGAGCGCATTCACCACGATCACCGCGAGCCTCATCGGTTCCGGGACTGACGAAGGGGCCCAGCAGGGTGAATAAGGACTATCGAGTAGAGCCGCCCCGAGCCACCGTCGGGGAAAACGTGGCTCGGGTCGCTGACGTGGTCGGCACCCACGTGGTCAACCTGCGCGGGCTGCTCCCGGGTCCGTCGGACTACCGCGGGTTGCGCCGGTCATGGGGCAAAGACCTGCTGTCCGGCCTCACCGTCGGGGTTGTCGCCCTGCCGTTGGCGCTCGGCTTTGGCGTCGCCTCCGGCGCCGGTGCGGCCGCGGGCTTGGTCACCGCGATCGTCGCCGGGCTCGTCGCGGCGGTCTTCGGCGGTAGCCACCTCCAGGTGTCCGGCCCAACCGGCGCGATGACCGTCGTCCTGCTACCGGTGATCGCCGTGCACGGCGTCGAGACCATCCCGCTGCTGGGCATCCTGTCCGGCGTGCTCGTCGTCCTGATGGGCCTCACCGCCATGGGCCGGTCGATCGAGATGATTCCGCTGCCGGTCGTGGAAGGCTTCACCCTGGGAATCGGAGTCATCATCATCCTGCAGCAAGTACCGCTGCTGCTCGACTCCCCCAAGGGCGAGGCGGAGTCGACCTTGGTGTCGTCCTGGTTGACCATGACCCACACCGACTACTCGACAGCGACCACTCCCCTGTTGCTTGCTGGCCTCGTGATCGTGCTCCACCTGCTGGGGCAGCGCTTCTTGCCCCGCCTCCCGGTCCTTTGGTCAGCTTCGACATGCTGCGGGCCCTCCTGCCCGCCGCGGTGGCCGTCGCCGCCCTGGCCGCTTTGGAGTCCCTCCTGTCAGCCCGCGTGGCCGATGGCATGGCCCCGCATCTGGGGCGGACGAACACCGATCGGGAACTGTTCGGTCAAGGGTTGGCCAACATCGCCGCGGGGATCTTCGGGGGCGTCCCGGCCACCGGCGCCATCGCCCGCACCGCGGTCAACGTGCGCGGTGGCGCGCGGACTCGGGTTGCCGCCATCGCTCACGCCGGCGTCCTGTTTGTGGTTCTGATTGCCCTGGGCCCGATCGTGGCCCGGATCCCGATGGCGGCACTGGGTGCTGTCCTGGTGATGACCGCCATCAGGATGGTGAGCCCGTCCGTGGTGCGGACCATCTTCCGCACCACCCGCGCGGACCGGAACACCTTCCTGATGACCCTGGCCGCCACCATCGTGCTCGACTTGGTGATGGCGGTCCTCCTCGGCATCGCGATGGCCGCCCTGATGAGCCTGCGGCACATGGCCACCTACTCGGTCGTCCGCCGCCAATACCTGCCTGCCGACACCCGCGAAGGGGTCATCGACTGGACGGAGGAAACCGAGCAGCTGCGGGACCGGGTTGCCCTCTACCGCCTGGACGGAGCGCTCTTCTACGGCAACGCGCGCCGGTTCGCCGACCAGGTCCTCGACGTCGAAGACGTGGACGCGGTGATCATCCGCTGCCACCGAATGAACATCCTCGACGCCTCCGGGGCCGACGCACTCAAAGACGTCGTCGAACAGCTCGATCGTCGCGGGATCCCCGTCATCGTCCAGGGCATGACAGCCGCCCAACAGCGCACCGTCACCAACATGAACGCGGTGCCACCTGAGTCCCACGTCCTCGAACTCTCCGAGGCGCTGGCCGCCGCAGCCCAGCTGAGCACGGCAGTACCAAAGGCCACGAGAACCTGAGAAGGTCTTCTATAACGCAGGGCAAGCTGAATAGTCGGCTTCAAATAGATCATTCATGCCAACGGAGCCCCCAATGATCGTTCTGCACGCCGTAGTCGCCATCGTTCTCGTCCTCGCGCTGATCATCTACGCTAATTGGGACCCAGTGATCGCCCTGGTCATCGGGTCGCTGTACCTCGGCGTCGCCGGGGGCGTCGGCGTGCTCGAGACCGTGGTGGCGATCGCCAGCGGCTTCGGCGAGATCATGACCAAGGTCGGCTTGCTGATCGGCTTCGGCGTCCTGCTGGGTGCCCGCATGCACTCACTCGGCGCCCTCCAACGCCTGGTCGACGTGCTGCTTCGGGCGCTCGGTCCGAAGCGGCTCCCCTACGCCCTTAGCGGCGCCCTGACTTCCCTGTTCTCCTCTATCTATGTGGACGTCCAACTGGTGCTGGCCGCTCCCCTGGCCCGTGGCGCAGCGCCCCGGATCGGCAAGCATGGCCTGCCGCTGATGGCGTCCGCGCTCGCGTCCGGCATCTTCGCCGGCTATGTCTTCGTGGTGCCCGGGCTCGGCGCGCTCACCATCGCCGGCCAGTTGGACATCTCGCTCGGACGGATGCTGCTCCTTGGGCTGCTGATCGGGCCGATCACCGCCATCGCCGTACCCCTGCTCTTCCGCGTGTTGTTTCTTCGCGGGAACTTCTGGAAGCCGGAGAAGGACGAGCACGTCAACGAGGCGCTCAAGGCTGAAGAGGAACTCGACGACGACCTCACCGGAGCGGACGCCCCCAAACTCCCGGCGCTGTGGCTGTCGCTGGTGCCGATCATCGTGCCGCTGCTGCTGATCGCGTCCGGCGCCATCGCCGGTGCGGTTGTGCCCAAGGACGAGCGCGATGCACTGCTCGCCACCATGGCCGACAAGTCGTTCGCCAACCTGGCCCTGTTCATCGGGCTCCTCGGGGCCTACCTGCTGGCCCGGTTCACCATCGGGAAGCCCCGGACGGCGAAGGCGGTGGAGCGCGGGCTCAACACCACCGGGCAGATTCTGCTGATCACGGGCATCGGCGGCTCGCTGGGAGCGGTCATCGAAGCGACCCCTCTCGACGAAACCCTGGGTGCGCTGTTCGCCAACGGTGGAGCCGGCACGTCGGTCGTGGTCAGCCTGCTCTTCGCCTGGTTCATCGCTGCCCTGCTGCACTTCGCGATCGGCTCGGTGTCGGTGGCCGGGATCGCAGCAGCCGGAATTCTGGCCCCCATCGCCGGATCGCTCTGCGTCGATCCGGTGGTCCTCGGCCCAGCCATCGGCTCCGGTGCCCTGTTCGCGGTGCAGGTCAACAGCAACTTCTTCTGGATGTTCCAGGCCATGCTCGGCCTGTCCACCCAGGGTGCTCTGAAGACGCTGACCATCTCGACCACGCTCGCCTCGGTGTTCTCACTCCCCCTGGTCATTCTCCTGGGGTTGTTTGTCCGCTAGCACCCCCGGGCCTCGAATCGGCAGCCGCCCTGGTCAGCCAGCGGCTGCCCCCTCGGACGGCCCGACCAGGTCGTTGATCCGGGCGATCTGAGCACCCACCTGCGCGGTGTTCAGCGGCAGAGCGATGGTCGCGCAACTGCGGACCAAGCCGTCGAGCACGGCCACGTCCTCGACCGTCCGCTGATTGTGCCGGACGACCTCGGGCAGGAGCCGGGTTGCCACCTCGTCGGAGCGTTCCAACACCATCGCTTCCCAGCCGTCGATGAGCTGGGTCAGCATGAACAGCAAGTCCCGGACTTCCCCGATCCGTTCTTCCAACGCGGTGGCATGGTCCGAGGTGGCCGCCACCAGCAACTCGGTCTCGGCAACCCCTTCACGCAGCGCGTCACTCAGGTGACGGATCGCCATGGCGGATTCCGCGGTGGCGCCTCCCTCATCGATGATCTCAGCGGCGAACTGCCCCACCGTGTCGTTGTGGACGCGGGCCAGCGCCAATCGGAAGGCGGTCCGCGCGGAGTCGGTGCGCAGCGCGTCCAGCTCGTCGACCACCGCACGCAGCGACCCGCCGACGTCGGCCAGCATGCTCGCCCACACCGACACGGTCAGCATGATCGGCATAGTCCCAGCCGTGGAGCCGGTGGCCGCCAAGACGTCATCGATCGCCTCCTCGACCCCGGCGAGCGACTGTTTCACTTGCGGCAGCGCCTCCACGATCCCTGCCGCTGCTGCCTGAAGGTGCACGGTGCGCTCCAGCCAGCCGTCCAGCTCGGTGTCAATCACTCGAGCGGCTGCGAGCACGTCCGGCATGACCCCCGTTGCGCCCACGCGATCCGGAAGTCGAGCTCCCAAGGCCCGGCGTTGCCGGACCTCGGCCGGCAACGCCTGCCAGATGAACTCCTCGTAGTTGGCGAACCCGGCATCGGCCAACAGCCCGGTGAGCAACTGAGCCCCGCTCGCACTGGCGTCGCGGGCACTGATCCCCTGCTCGCGCAGCTTGCGCTCTTCGGGACGCACGGCGCGATACAGCAACAAGGCGGCATCACGGAGCCCCTCGACACAGGGCGTGGCCCGCACCGAGAGGTAGCCCGAGCCCAACGGGGTGATGGTCGCGAACACCTGATAGCTGCTGCCGTCGGCGGAGATTGTCGACATAGGCGCAGAACGGCTTCCCGGCGCCAAGGGTCTCCACATCGCGTGAAGGCGCCAGCCGGCATGTCAGGTGCCTGATGATGCTGTGGGGCGCGCCGATCAGGTGAGCGCGGTCGTAGCGGGAGAGTCGCACAAAGACCGAGTTCGACTCCTCGATGACCCCCTTGCCGTCGGTCGTCGAGAAGAACAACTCATCAAGCTCGACCTGGTGGCGTTCACCGGTCGGAGTGACTGTCTGCATAGTGAATGACCCCCCATTCGAACGCCAAGTCCCACCGGCGTCGGCCGCAGCCTAGTACCCAGCGGGTTCCTTGCCGGCCCGCGTGTGCAGCGATGGCGTCAACGGCCGTGGAAGACCCCCCTGCGGTGGCTTCGTCGATGTGTTCAGATAGGCCTGTGACCTCTGGTGTGGAACAAAGCTGGTGGTGGAGCGATCTGGAACCCGCGGAACGGGATCTGTGGCGCGCGCCCCTGCCGGGCGATACCGACGTGGACGTGGCCATAGTGGGGGCCGGCTTCACCGGTCTCTGGACGGCCTACTACCTCGCCCGGCTCGACCCAAGCCTGCGCATCATCATCCTCGAGCGGGATAAGGCGGGCTCCGGTGCCAGCGGACGTAACGGTGGTTGGGCCTCTGCGCTCCTACCAACCTCCTGGGGTGCGATCGCCCGCACCTACGGACGAGAGGCGACCCTGGCCTGGCAGCGAGCGCTGGATCGCACCCTGCCCGAGATCCGCCAGGTGGCGAGCCGCGAAGGAATCGACGCGCACATCGCGGACGGCGGGTACCTCAAGGTCGCCACCAACCCGGCCCAGGTCGTGGGCCTTCAGCACTCGCTGGAGGAAGCGCGCGCCTGGGGCCGAGGTGAGGACGATCTGCGTTGGCTCAGCGCAGCCCAGGCCAAAGACCTGGTCAACTCGCCGGCGATCCTGGCCGGGTTGCATACCCCCCACTGCCTGGCCTTGCAGCCGGCTCGACTTGTCCGAGGTTTGGCGCTCGCCGTTGAGCGCTGTGGAGTGACGATCCACGAGGACACCTTGGTCACCGAGCTCACTCCCGGACAGTTGCGAACGACCCGCGGCACCGTCCGCGCGTCCGTCGTGGTGTCGGCGTTGGAGGGCTACGCCGCCACCCTGGCCGGTCACCACCGCGATCGACTGCCGGTCTACTCCACGCTGACGGCGACCGAGCCGTTGCCCGAGCACGTGTGGCAGGAGATCGGCTGGGAGAGCCGCTGCACGCTCAACGACGGCCGCCGACAACTCTTCTACGCCCAGCGCACAGCCACCTGCCGGATCGCCTTCGGCGGCCGCGGTGCACCGTACCGCTACGGCAGCAAGATCGAGGATCCGGTCGCTCGCCTCGATCACTGGGCGGCGCACCTGCGACGGCTGCTCGTGCGGCTGTTCCCTCAACTTTCCGACGTCACCATCACGCATCGATGGGGCGGGGTCCTGGGCGTCCGCGGGACTGGATGCCCTCGGTAGGCTTCGACCGGCGGACCGGGTTGGCGCGCGCGGGTGGTTACTCCGGCGACGGAGTTGCCCTGACCAACCTGGCCGGCCGAACCCTGGCACACCTGATCACCGACACGCCGAGCGACCTGACCGGTATGCCGTGGGTCAACCACCGCTCCCCCACCTGGGAACCGGAACCGCTGCGCTGGATCGGAGCCACGCTCGGACAAGAACTCGCGGTCGCCGCTGATCGCGGCGAAGTCCGGACCGGCCGGCCCTCAAAGGTGCTGGGCGCCGCCTTCGGAGCCTTGACCGGTCACGGGTAGGGCTGCACGTGACCGAACCAGCCGCGGCAGCCACTTCCTGCACGTGTTCTCGGCAGCAGTAACATCGCGTTAACGGACAACACCTCGACCACATCGGACAACGCCAAACGCCCCCGTGCCGCCCGTCCGGCCGCTTCGAGGCGACGTAGCTGCCCACAATGACTCGCGCTCTCCGCTGCCTGCGCGTAGTCAGGCAGCGGTAGGTCATGAAGGCAGCTACGTCGGGTCTGGACCGGACCTGGCGACGCCAGCGAGATTGCTTGCGTGGGTCAGTTGACCGCAGGGCCCGAGATGAACAGTGCCCACGAGAGTGCTGCGAGCGCGCCGGTGGAGGTGACGGCGCGCACGACGTTCCAGCGCACCCAACGTCGCTCGAAGCGGGACCGCAGGTCCGCGGCGTCACGGAACTCGGGAGCCGCGTCCTGGACAGCGCGGTTCATTGGCAGGTGAACGGCCCCGGTGATCGCCACAGTCGTCACGAGGAGCACCAGCGCGACGACGAGCCACGTCACAGCCGCACTCTGGCCAGGCAAGTGCAGGAGAAGCGCCGCGAGCGTGAGCACGGGGCTGCCGAGGAAGGTCAGCATCATCCAAGGGTTGGGTATGGCGGAGTCGATTCGCTGGAACGCAGTGAGGTAGCCCCGGTCGTCCAACGTGCCCAGGCCGGGCATCACCGAGTGCGCGAAACAGAACAGCAGGCCGGCGACCATGGCGGTCGCGAGGGTGGCGCCCATCAGGGTCGTGGCGCCAAGTGTCGTCGTCGTGGTCATGGATCCATTCAACCCCCAGGCGGGACCGGCCATGACTGCACCCGCTAGCCCACAGACGCTCACTCGGACACCGCGCAAGAACCTGACATGTGGAGCAACCAGAATCGGGACCCCGGGCCCCCATCTCCCCCACAGCACCACCCAGATTAAGCTTCAATGCTAATATTTCTCATATGAAGTCTTCGGGCTTAACTAAGGTCGCGGTGTTGACTGCCGACCAGCGCGGCAGTCGCCGCGCCCATGACCGCGTGCCCGAAGCCCTGGCTCTGCTCGATCGACAAGTTGGCGACCGCGCGATCCTCCGCTTTGACCGCACTGTCGGCGACGAGATCCAGGCCTTGACCGACGATCCTGCGTGCCTGGTCGAAGCCGTTCTGGCCCTGACCCGGCTCGGTGGCTGGCGGATCGGCATCGGCATCGGAACCGTGGAAACCCCCCTACCCACCTCAACCCGGGAGGCTCGTGGCCGGGCCTACGTGGCCGCTCGGGAGGCGGTCGAGCTGGCCCGCACGTCCCCCACAGACCTCGCCGTGGTTCGGCACGCTGACCCGGAAATTGTGGGTGCCGTCCCTTACGGTGGTGATCAGGTGCGACACGCGGAGACAGCCTTGATCTTGCTGCGCTCAGTGGTCGCCCGCCGCACCCCGGAAGGTTGGGAACTCATGGATCTGTTGGACGCCGACCCGAGCGGCAAACACGCCGCCGCCTCACTGGGGATCAGCCCGTCGGCGGTCAGCCAGCGACTGGCTCGATCCGGCCGCGAAGAGTCCCGCCGGGGTGCAGAGCTGGCCACCCACCTGCTCGCAGGCCTCATCGGAGGCGGCTGAGATGGACGTGCTCCTCGTCCTGGCCAAAGTCGCCATTGTGGTCGGGCTGGGTGCCTTCGCGGTGTTGACCGGCGGACGCATCGTGCTGGCTGTCTTTGCGCTCGCCGAACGGCGGATCGCCAGGACGCGGGCAGCAAAGCCGCCGACTCGGGGCAGCCGATTCCGCCGGACGGCCCGGCCGGGCAAACCACGGAAGCCGATGAGCCCCCGTCGCTGACCGCTGCCGGAGCCCAACTCCGCGGCGGCGCCTGGATCGGACTCCTGGAACGCCTGGCCATCTTTGCCAGCCTGGTCGCCGGGTACCCCGAGGGCCTGGCCATCGCCCTGGCGCTCAAGGGGCTGGCCCGCTACCCCGAACTGAAAGCCACCAGCAGCGGCGCCGCCGAACGCTTCATCATCGGCAGCTTCGTCAGTGTGCTGGTCGCCGCAGGATCGGCTGGGGTAGCGATGTGGCTGATTCGCCTGTTCTGATGAACCAATCGACCGATCGGCGGCTGCCGGACGACCTCAGAGCCGCGTGGTCGCAACTTGTGCCGGCAGCACCCGACCTCGGCGCGGAGCTGATCCGACGCTGGTCCGAACCACACCGCCGCTACCACGACCTTCGCCATCTGGCGGAGTCACTCGCAGCCTTGCGGCACCTCGGCGGTGGCCATGAGGAGCAACTCGCCATCTGGTTCCACGACGCGGTCTTCTCCGGCCAACCCGGCACGGACGAAGGCCTCTCGGCCGAGTTGGCCCACGACCGCCTCGGTCGGGCCGGGCTCCCCCATGATTGTTGCGAACGCGTTGCCCAGCTGGTTCTGATCACCGAGCACCATCGTCCTGATCCCCGTAACGAGCCCGAGTGTCGAGTCAGCGATGCGGACCTGGCCGTGTTGGCAGCCGAACCGACCCGCTACGCCGAATCCGTCGCCGACCTCCGCACCGAGTACCGCCACCTCGATGACGCCCACTGGGTCGCGCAGCGCAACACGGCCGTGAGCTCATTCCTAGCTCGATCCCACATCTTCACCTCTCCTGCCGGGTCGACCTGGGAGGCCCCAGCACGAACGAATCTGGCCGGCGAGCTGGAGACTCTCAGCCACGAATTCTCGGCTAACGGGAATAACCCGGGCTCGTCGACCGATCAATAGGACAAGCCCACCCTGAACGATCGAACACGCGCTGCACCGAAACGAGCCAGATGACTGCCGAGAACACCACCCTGACCGCCCCAGTGATACCCCAGCCGAGCTGAGTCGACGCGACTCCGGTGTGATCACGATTCTGCTGGTGGCAGCCTTCGTGGTGATCCTCAACGAGACCGCCATGAACGTGGCGCTGACCAGCATCATGGCCGATCTCAATGTGGCGGAGCGGGCGGCGCAGTGGCTCACCACCGGCTTCCTGCTGACGATGGCGGTGGTCATCCCGATCACCGGCTGGCTCCTGGAGCGGTTGACCACCCGCACCATGTTCGGCCTGGCCATGGGCCTGTTCAGCCTGGGCACGTTGGCCTGCGCACTGGCGCCGAACTTCGCCCTGCTGCTCGGCGGACGGATCATTCAGGCCACCGGCACCGCTGTGATGCTCCCGCTGCTGATGACCACCGTCATGCAACTGGTTCCGGCCAACGGCCGCGGCAAGATCATGGGCAACATCTCGTTGGTCATCTCCGTCGCTCCGGCGATCGGGCCGACCATGTCCGGCTTGGTGCTGGCGGCGTTCTCGTGGCGGTTCATCTTCGTCCTGGTGTTGCCGATCGCGATCGGGATGCTGGTGCTCGGCCTGCGCCGGATGGTCAACGTGGGTGAGGTGATCGACGTTCCCCTGGACGTGATCTCGATCCCCCTGACCGTGGTCGGCTTCGGCGGACTGGTCTACGGCCTCAGCATGGTGGGCGACGCCAGCGTCGCAGTCTGGGAGCCCGGCGTGGCCGTGGCCGTCGGTCTGGTGGGGCTGACCGCCCTGATGCTGCGGCAGTTGGTCTTGCAGAAGCGCGATCAGGCGTTCCTCGACCTGCGCACCTTCACCTACCCGACCTTCAGCGTCTCGATAGTCATGATGGCCATCGCCATGATGGCCCTGTTCGGCACCATCATCACCCTGCCGCTGATCCTGCAGCGCTCCCTCAACCTCGACCCCCTGACGGTCGGGCTGATGCTCTTCCCCGGCGGTGTCCTGATGGGCGTCCTGGGCCCGGTGGTGG
>JADJTO010000012.1 GCA_016711105.1 Micropruina sp.
CGGCCGTCCCAGGCTCGATCACCAACGGATCGTTCGGACGCAGGGTCACCGGTGACCCACCGGGCGGACGCACCTCGGTGCCGTTGGTTGATCCGAGATCCTTGACCACGACGTGCCAGGCCTCGAGACGCACTTCGAGGTGTTGGCTGGAAATGTCCTTGTCGGGGTCGAGCAGCTTGGTCAGCGTGGGCTCCGCACCGGTGTGACCTGCGGGCACCCGGGGATTGCGTCCCAGGATCACGCCGCGATCCAGGACGACGGTGTCGCCGTTGGACAACCGGAGCACTCCGAGCGGGGGACGAGGAACCAGAAAGGACGGCTGCGACGCCATCGTCTTGCGACACACCCGGCATCGGCCCGCATAGGCGGGGCTCAGGTGACCGCGCGGACAGCGGGTCGCCTGCACCATCGGCGGCCCTGACTCTCCTGAGATCGCTGCGCTGACGTCACCGGTGGTGGTGGGGGGCGGCTCACTCAGGTTGGGCAGGACCTGGGTCGGTGGTGGGAATGCTGCCGTGGGTCGAGCCGACGCCTCGTCGACGTCATCGTCATCGTCATCGTCATACTCCCAGGCCATCGTGGAGAGGAACCCTGCCTCCTCGGGCGCGGGCTCCGCTTCGGGCTCGTTGTTCGGCTCGTCCGCTTCGGGTTCGATCGGCGAGCCGGGAGTGGCCAGCCAGGCCGGCACCGTGTGCCCAGAAACGGTCACCGCTAGTGGGCGCGAGGGAACCTCGGACGCTGGCTGCGCGATCGACGGACTCTCGCCGTCCGGCTGTCGCTCCGGCTCGGGTCCCGCCGCATCGACCTGCCGGTGTCGATCACGGGCCGGCATCGCGGACGGGGCGACCGCAGCCGTCTGCCGAATCCGTCCGGCCAGGGCGATGCCCAGCGAGAGCGGCAACCATAACCCGGAGGGCTGCTCGTCCGTCCCGATCAAGGTCACGGGTTCTGCGGGAAGAGTCTGATCAAGCCACCAGACGCCAGTCGCGGCCAGCGACCCGGCGCCCTCGGTCTCGACCCGGAAGTCACCACGCACGATCACCCGAACCGAGTCCGTAGCAGTCTGGGCCATGGCAAAGTCGGTGACGCTGCGCAAGCCCTGGCTGACCAGGATCTCCAAGAGGTCATCAAGGTTGCTGCCGGGATCGTCCAGCGTCGCCATGATCGCCCCGATCCGCTCGTCGGTGGGGGCCAACCCGACCAGGAGGGCGATCCGAGGTCCGCAGACCGCGGTGGCACCACCTGGCGTGTAGCTGAACGTGGCAACGCTCATCCTCATCCCTTTCCCGGTTCACCGCGCGACACCTGTGCCCTCGACCGTCGAGATCGAGCCGGTGAGTCGCTGGAGATCACCCTCCCATTGTCGCGGCCAGGCGCGGCGGATGCTTGGCCACGTGAGCGCGTCCCGCCCAGAACGAGCGGCAAAGGCTGACAGGAAGCTCACAGACAGCTCAAAGCATGCGGCCAACTGCCCCCGACAAGCTGTTCTCAACGCACTGAAAACCACGAACCGGTTCTGAAGCCGGACCTGAGATAGGAAACAAACGCCATGAACAAGTTCAAGCTCTGGATCGCCGCCGGCCTGGCCACCATCGCCCTGGGGGTCACCGGCTGCACGGTCGGCACCGGCGTCGCCGCGACCACCGGCACGACCACGACCAGCACCACGACGAGCACCGGCTCCACGGCCGCAACCACGCTGACCGCCGACCACGACAGCACCGCAGACCACACCTGGGACGCCAGCGCCGAGGTGGCGATCGATCTGAGCAACCCCGCCGCCACGAGCGGCGTCACGGTCAGCAACGGCGTGATCACGATCACCCAGGCCGGCGCCTACCGCCTCAGCGGGACCTTGGCCGACGGCCAAGTCGTCGTCGACACGGCTGATTCCGCGAACGTGTACCTGATCTTGGACGACGCGTCGATCACCAACGCGGACGGCTCGGCTCTGGCCATCCTGAACGCCGAACTCGCCCTCGTTGTGCTGCCCGATGGCACGACCAGCACGCTGACCGACGGGGCCGGCTATGCCGCGACTGGGGACGACGATCCCGACGCCGCCCTCTACAGCGCCTCGGACCTGACCATTCTCGGCGGCGGCGCGCTCACCGTGAACGGCAAGTTCAACGACGCGATCAACAGCCGCGACGGCATCGTCATCGTCGACGGGACGATCACCGTCAACGCGGTCGATGACGGCATCCGGGGCCAGGACTACGTCGTGGTCAAGGACGGCACCGTCAACGTGACCGCCACGGATGACGGCCTCAAGTCCGACAACGAGGAGGACACCTCCCTTGGTTACCTGAGCGTGACCGACGGCGCGGTGACCATCTCGTCCGGCGATGACGCGATGCACTCGGTGAATGCGCTGAACATCTCAGGCGGCACGGTGGACATCACGAAGTCCGTGGAGGGCCTGGAGTCGCTCAACATCACGATCAGCGGCGGCACGACGAACGTGGTCTCCTCCGATGACGCGACCAACGCCACCGACACCTTGACGGGCACGGCCAGCGGTCTGCTGACCATCTCGGGGGGCCAGCTCACGGTGAACTCGGAGGGCGACGGCCTGGATGCCAACGGCTCGATCGTCATGACCGGCGGCGACGTGGTGGTCAACGGTCCCACGATGGGTGGGAACGGTTCCCTCGACTACGACGGCACCTTCCTCATCAGCGGCGGCACCCTGGTGGCAGCCGGGAGTTCCGGTATGGCCCAGGCGCCGAGCACCACGTCCACTCAGAAGTCCCTGATGGCCTCGGTGAATGCCGCGGCCGGGTCGAAGGTCGAGTTCATCGACTCGTCCGGCACGGTGGTGGCCACGATCACCACGGTCAAGCAGGTGCAGAACGTGGTCGTTTCCAGCCCCGAGATCAAGGAGGGTGAGACCTACACGGTGTCGGTCAACGGCTCCGAGGTCGGCACTACCGACACCTCCCAGGCGGTCAGCAGCGGACGGGGTCCGCGCCGCTGAGCTCGACCCTGATCTCCACGTAGCCCCCGAACTGAGCTCTTCGCCCGCGGTATACCGCGGGCGAAGAGTTCTTTGTGCGGGCGACGTGCTGATGTTTGACCTGCAGGCACCCGGGATGGCCTCGGCAGATCAGCTGCCGTAGAAGCGTCCGAGGAAGTCGGCCTTGAAGTCGTAGAACCGATCGGTCTGGATCGCCTCGCGGATCCGATCCACCAGCCGCACGGTGAACCGCTCGTTGTGGATCGTGGCGAGGGTCGAGGCGAGCATCTCGCGAGCCTTGAACAGGTGGTGCAGGTAGGCGCGGGTGTAGTGGGCGCAGGTGTAGCAGTCGCAGTCGTCCTCAATCGGACGGAAGTCGCGCCGGTTCGGAGCGGTGTTCACGTTGAACCGGCCGTCGGCGGTGTACAGCGCGGCATTGCGGGCCACCCGGGAGGGCATCACGCAGTCGAACGTGTCCGCACCGGCCTCGATGGCGGCGAAGAAGTCGTCTGGCTCCGAGATGCCGAGCAGGTGTTTGGGCTTGTCGAAGGCCAGTTCCGAGGTGACCCAGCCGACGATGGTGCCAAGGTTCTCCTTCTCCAGCGCGCCGCCGATGCCGAAGCCGTCGAAGGTCTGCCCGTCGACGTTGAGGGCGTCGAGTTGGCGGGCGGCTTGGCGCCTCAGGTCTTCGTATTGGGCCCCCTGGACGACGCCGAAGAGTGCCTGGTACGGCTTGCCCACCCGCTTCTGGGTCAGCTCGGCGTGGGCTCGCAGGCAGCGGATCGCCCAGGCCTGGGTGCGAGCGACGGCCTGCTCCTGATAGGGCCGGGTGTTCATCAGCGTGGTGCACTCATCGAAGGCGAACATGATGTCGGCCCCCAACTCGTGCTGGATCCGCATCGACACCTCGGGGTGAACCGGTGCCGGTCGCCATTGAGGTGGCTGATGAAGGTGACCCCCTCGTCGTCGACGTGGGCGAGCCGGGTCTTGCCCTCGGCGATCACATCGTCGTTGGCCAACCCGGCAGTGTTCATCGCGAACACCTTCTTGAAGCCGGCACCCAGGCTCATCACTTGGAAGCCGCCGGAGTCGGTGAAGGTGGGGCCGGGCCAGTTCATGAACGATCCGAGCCCGCCGGCGGCGTCGACAATGTCGGAGCCAGGCTGCAGGAACAGGTGATAGGCGTTGGCCAGCACCGCCTGCGCGCCGAGTTCGGCCACCGCCTCGGGGAGGACGGCCTTGACCGTGGCCTTGGTGCCAACCGCCACGAACGCGGGCGTGGCGATGTCGCCGTGCGGGGTGTGAATCACGCCCGTCCGGCCCAGCTGATTGGGCAGCACAGACCCCGGGGTGAAGGAGAAGTCTCCGCGCGGGTTCACGAGCGGCTGGGTGGCGGACAGTTCGGTGGTGGTCAGGGGGGACCCGATCACCGCGAGGCGATCAGCCAACGGACGGGACAGCCAAGGCCTGGAGCTGGGCCAGCGCAACCACGCCGGCGGTCGAGGTGCGCAGCACCCCGTCCGAAATCAGACTCGGCCTCCCGCCCGCCTGGGCGAACAGCTCAAGTTCCTCAGGGCTGAGCCCGCCTTCGGGACCGATGATGATCATGATTTCGCCCTCGCTCGGCAGTTCCGCGGAGTGCAACCACTCCTGGGCTCCCTCGTGCAGGACGATGGTCAGCGTCGGCTCGGGAATGCGCAGGGCAAGCTCCGCGGTGGTCATCGGATGACTGACCCGGGGCACTCGGAACCGTCGCGATTGCTTGGTCGCCTCCCGGGCGATGCTGCGCCAGCGGTGCAGGGCACGCTCGACCCGATCGGGAGCCCACTTCACGATGGAGCGTCCGGCCTGCCAGGGCACGATCTCGTCCACGCCCAGTTCGGTCAACATCTCGAGGGCCAACTCGGCCCGATCACCCTTGGCCAGGGCCTGGACGGCGACATAGCGCACCGGGGGGGCCGGAGCCTCGAGCACCTCCTGGACCTCGACGGTGATGCCACTGACGTCGGCCACCTGAACCGGTCCGCGAATGGCGTGCCCGATGCCGTCACTGACCAGCACGACTTCACCTTTGCGGATCCGCCGCACCAAGACCGCGTGACGACCCTCATCCCCGCCCACCAGCACCATCGATCCGATCTCCAGGGAGTCGAGATCGGCCAGGAACATTGCCTCTGTCATTGCGTGAATGCGTCCTTCAGCCAGCTGAAAACACCTTTGTGTTGTCGCCCCACCGAAATCCCCGGACGAGCCTCATCCCGGGCCTCTGCCAGTCGGCGCATCAAGTCTCGCTGATGCTCGTCCAGCTTCGTCGGTGTTTGCACCAACAGGGTAACCCCAAGGTCACCGCGGCCTGAAGCGCGCAGGCGCGGGATCCCGCGGCCGGTCACGGTGAGCCGGGTGCCGGATTGGGTGCCCGGCGGGATGGTGATCCGGACGGTACCCAGGTCGGCGTCCATGTCATCACGCTCGCCCTCCAACGTGGGCAGGGTGAGCTCGGTGCCGAGCGCGGCGGCGGTCATCGGCACCTTGACCACCACGTCCACGTCGTCGCCGTTGCGCTTGAACATCTCGTGCTGATGCACGGTGAGCTCCACGTACAGGTCACCGGCGGGGCCACCGCCAGGCCCGACCTCGCCCTGGGAGTCGAGGTGAACGCGGTTGCCGCTGCTGACACCGCCCGGGATCTTGACGTTGATCGTCCGTTGGCTGCGCACCCGGCCCTCACCGGAGCATTCGCCGCACGGGTTGGGAATGGTGCTGCCATAACCGCGGCAGGTGGGGCAGGGCTGGGTGGTGCGGATGTCGCCGAGGAAGGACCGCTGCACCGACGTCACATCGCCTTGGCCGCGACAGGTGCTGCACTGGACCGGTTCGGAACCCTCATGCGCGCCGGACCCGTTACACGTCGGGCAGACCACCGCGGTATCAACGCGAAGCGGCTTGGTGACGCCGAAGGCGGCCTCGGCCAACGAGAGGTCCAACCTGACGAGCGCGTCCTGGCCGCGACGGACGCGGGAGCGCGGACCCCGGGACGCGTTCTGGCCGAACATCGCGTCCACCAGGTTCGTGAAATCGAAGCCCGCTTGCCCGCCGCCGGGGAAGCCGAAACCTTGAGCGCCGCCGAAGCCACCGCCCAACGGGTCACCGCCCCGGTCATACATGGCCCGTTTCTGCGCGTCGTGCAAGACCTCGTAGGCCTCACCGATCTGCTTGAACTTCTCCGCCGAGTCGGCTGCCTCCGAGACATCGGGGTGGTACTTCATGGCCAACTTGCGGTAGGCCTTCTTGATCTGTTCGGCGGTCGCGTCCTTGGGAACGCCCAGAACCGCGTAGTAATCAGTGCTCACACATCATCCTTCTGCCAGGAATCGGCCAACGTAGCGGGCTACAGCCCGCACCGAGGCAATCGTCGACGGGTAGTCCATGCGGGTCGGCCCGACGATACCGAGCGTCGCCCACACGTCATTGGCGTGCCCGTAGGAGCTGGCCACCACCGAGGTGGCCTGCAACGGTTCATAAGGGTTCTCGTGGCCGATCCGGACGGTGACATCGGTCGACCCACCGGCCTCGCCAAGGAGCCGGAGCAGCACGACCTGTTCCTCCAGCGCTTCCAGGACGGGTTTTACCGTGGTTTCGAACTGGTCGCCGAAGCGGGTCAGGTTCGGCACCCCGCCCACCACGACCCTGGTGGAGGGGTCAGCGGTGGTCATCTCCAGCAGCGAGGCCACAATCGAGGTGCCCAACGGACGCATGCTCAGCGGGAACTCGTCCAGGAGCACAGTGAGGCGATCCACGGCGTGCGAAGGGGCCAGGCCGACCAGGGCGCGGTTCAACCTGGTGCGGAGTTCGGCCAGATCTTCCTCGGTGGCATAGCCCAGGAGGACGGGCCGCTGCTCGACCCGTCCGCTGGAGGTGACCAAGATGACCAGGCCACGCTCCCCATGCAAGGGGACGATGTCGATGTGCCGGACGGTGGCGCTGGAGAGCACCGGGTACTGCACGATCGCGACCTGGTGGGTGATTTGAGCGAGCAGCCGGACGGTGCGCCGCACCACGTCGTCGACATCGAGAGCTCCGGCCATGAAGGTCTGGATGGCCCGCCGCTCCGCCGGGGAGAGCGGCTTGACCGCGCCCAGGCGATCAACGAACAGGCGATAGCCCTTGTCAGTGGGGATTCGGCCGGCGCTGGTGTGGGGTTGGGTGATGTAACCCTCTTCCTCCAGCACGGCCATGTCGTTGCGCACGGTTGCGGGTGAGACGTTCAGGCTGTGCCGCTCAACCAGCGCTCGAGAGCCGACCGGCTCGCGGCTGGAGACGTAGTCGGTGACGATGGCGCGCAGGATGGCGACCTTGCGATCGTCCAACATTCCGCACCCCCTTCTTGGCACTCACTCCCGGAGAGTGCCAGTCTAACCAATCCCTGGCAACGCGCGACCCACATGGGAGCCCGGCGCCGAGTCCGGTCAACGACTGCCCGGGTTAGGGTTGGGCCGTGCCCGAATCCAGCTTGAGCCCCTTCGTCGAACTGCGACCCGGAGTGTTCCGTGCGATCGCGGAACCGGAGGCGGTGACCATCGGCCTCGTTGTGGGAAGTCAAGGTGCCCTCGTGGTCGTCACCGGCAGCGCCATTGCCCAGGGTGCCGCGATCCGGGCTGCGGTGGAGACGGTGGCGGGCGTCCCGGTGATCGCGGCGGTCGTGACCCACGGCCACTGGGACCACGTGTACGGCCTGGCCGCGTTCGCCGATCTGCCCACGTACGGCCACGAGTCGGTGGCGGACGCCCTGCGGACCAGCCCACTCGATCTGCCTGACGACATGGCAGTAGAAATGGAGTCTCTGGTGGCGCCCAATCGTCCGTTCAGCCTGGCCAAGGCTCTCGACCTGGGCGAGCAACGGGTCGAACTGGTCCACTTCGGACGAGGTCACACCGCAGGAGATGTGGTGGTGATCGTGCCGGGTGCCGACGTCATCTTTGCCGGGGACCTGCTGGAAGAGGCCAACCCCCCGTCCTTCGGCCCTGACTGCCACCTGCGGGACTGGCCGGCGGCGATCGACGGGATTCTTGGCCTCCTCGGCGAGGCCACCCTGGTGGTGCCCGGGCACGGGGAGCCTGGTGATCGCGTTTTCGCCTTCACCCAGCGGGCCGAAATCTCGGCGCTGTATGGCCAGGTGGAATACCTGATCGGTCAGGGAATCAAGGAAGCCGACGCTTACCCCGCAGGCGAGTGGCCCTTCGACGAGGCCACCGTGCGAGCAGCCCTGCCACTTGCTTACGCGCAGCTGGCCGCTCAAGGCAAGGTGCCGCGCACCAAGCTGACTCTGCTCTGAAACCTGCGCGGGTGATCGCGGATGCCCGTCGTCAAGGGCCTGCTAGTGTCCTGCGCCAGTAATTCGTTAGGTATGTCGTAGAATGGGGTTATGGCACGCCGGTCGTCCGAAAGCTGATCTGGTCCTCACTGATGAAGGCGTGAGCAACTGACGCGGTGGGCACGGCGCCGCAAATCATCGCAGGCGCTGGCGTTGCGGTCCCGGATCGTGTTGAGGCGCACGGGGGTGCCGAACACGGTGGTGGCTGAACGTCTCGGTATCAGCCGCCCCACGGTCGGAAGTGGCGCTCCCGGTTCCTGGAAGGCGGCTGAGGTTGCATGACCCCCGCCCGGGCAGGCCGGCGACGGTGTCGGTCGAGCAGGTCAGACGGGCGGGACGCGGAGTCACCGCCAACGCCACGCTGGTCCCGGCGAATGGCCACGGGCGCCTCCAATACGTCGGGGGATCTGGAAGGCGTTCGGTTTGAAGCGCACCTGACGACGGGTTCAGCTGTCAAGTTGTTCGTGGGAAGGTCACGACATCGTCGGCCTCTACCTGGCCGCGAGTCCGCGTGGTCCTCAGCGTCGACGGAAGTCCAGGTGCAGGCACTGGATCGCAGCCAGCATTCCCGATAATGCCTGGCGCCGGAAAACGCACCCAGACTACGTCGGCGGCAACGCGTTCGCGGCGATGAACGTCGCCGACGGCACCGTAATCGCTCCACCCACGCGGCTCGGCGGTCGAGTTCAAGTTCCCGCCAAGATCGACCAGAACGTACCCGACGAACTGGACGTTCATCGCGACAACTACGGCACCCACAAGCACCCCACCGACGGCCGGCTCACCAGACATCCACGGTTCCACACGCCCCTACTCGTCATGGATCAACCAGGTCGACGACTCTTCGCCGAAGTCACCGCGATCTCCTGGATCCGATCACCGCTCGGTCCAAGCCCTCGAGAAGGACCTCCGCGACTGGATCAAGGCATGGAATGACAACCCGAAACCCTTCATCTGGACCAAGTCCGCCGAACAGATCCTCGAATCCCTCGGCCGACTATTACAACGAATTACTGGCGCAGGACACTAGCCGTGCAGTGCCCGCCTGACGGTCTCCCACACCTGGTGGTCGCAGGCGGCAACCAGGCTCGTCCCGGTCGTGCCCGGTGCGTAATCGCTGCCGGCGGCAGTGGCCACGCGACCACCCATTTCGACCACCATCAGGGCCCCGGGCAGGTGATCCCAGGGTGCAAGGCGCGGAAGTGCAAGAAATCGCGCTCCCCTTCAACCAGCCGCGGGTAATCGATGCCGCACGCCCCGGCCGGACGAATCACGCGCACCGTCCGCGACACCCCGCGTTCCCGGGCGTACGTCGCCCCGATCGGAGGGTGGGTTGCAGGCCGACGGGCGGGGAGCGCTCGTCCGTTTCGGCTGACTCCGGCGCCCTGCTCGGCGACGTACAGGCGCTGATGGATCGGCTGCCAGATCCACGCCCGGACGGTCTGCGCCTCTCTGACCTCGGCAACCATGACCGCGAAGTCGGGGCTGCCGCGGGTGAAGTTGCGGGTACCGTCCACCGGATCAATCAGCCAGGCGTGCGCGGCGCCAGCGAGGAGCGCCAACTCGCCCGGATCCTGCGAGACGCCTTCTTCACCGATGATCACCGCCGTGGGATAGGCCGCCGACAGCACCTCACGGATCGCTACTTCCGCCTCCTGATCGGCGATGGTGACGAGATCGCCGGGCGCCTTCTCGTGGATCTGGTCGCTGGTCAAGGACCTGAATCGGGGCAGGATCAGCCGATTCGCCACCTGTTCCAACAGCTCGGAGATGGCATCGGTTCGCACGGTCAGCCCTCCTCGAGGTGGTCTGCGGTGACGAAGTCGATCAGCTTCTCCACCTCGGTGAGCAGTTTGGGATCCAGATCACGCCAGGACTCCACCTTGGCCAGGATCCGGCGCCACGCCTGGGCCAGATCGGCCTGGGTGGCGTGCGGCCAGCCCAAGCTGGCGCAGATTCCCGCCTTGTAGGACTGGGTTCGCGGCACGTTCGGCCACGCCTTCAGGCCCAGGCGCTCGGGTTTCACGGCCGCCCAGATGTCGATGAACCGATGCCCGGTGACGAAGAGGTACTCACCACCGACCTGGGCCACGATCCGGCTCTCCTTGCTGCCCGGAACCAGATGATCGACCAGGACGCCCAGGCGCCGACCGCGCTCGGGGGCGAACGTCCGCACCACGGCGGGCAGGTCGTCAATACCCTCCAGGTACTCGACGGCTACCCCGACATGGCGCAGGTCATCGCCCCAGACCTTCTCGATCAGGTCGGCGTCGTGGCGTCCTTCGACATAGATCCGGCTGGGTAGCGCAACCTTTGGGCCAGCCTTGGGCGCGACCCTCGAACCGGACGCGGTGTGGGTCGGGCCCTGCGCTGCCTGTCGTTTCGGTGGCACCAGGGCGACCGGCTTGCCGTCGTACCAAAAGCCCGGGCCGAACGGGAAACTGCGGCGCTTCCCGTGGCGATCTTCCAACACGACCAGGCCGTTCTCCCAGCGCACGACCGCGCCGCAGAAACCCGAGGTCGGGTCCTCGACGACCAGGCCTCGCTGCACCGGCAGCTCACGGGTTTGCGGACGGTCGGCCTTCTGCCAGCCGGGGGCCAGAACGTCGCGGGAGTAGCGATCCATGGGGCTGAACCTTAATCGAGGAGGTCGCGGGTGACGGCATCGGCGAGCAGCCGTCCGCGCACGGTGAGGGTTAGCGCGGCGGTCTCGGGGAGGTCCTGCATGAGCCCACGGTTCACGAGGTCGGCGACCCGGGACTGCTCGCTGCGCGTCAGGACCGAGCGCGGCAGGCCCTTGGCTAGGCGGAGCTCCAGGAGAACCCGCTCGAACTTTCGCAGCGGGGGTGTCAGGACTTCGCGGCCCTGGGCGGGGGTGAGACCAGCGGCCAATCGGGTGGAGTAGGCGCGCGGATGTTTCCGATTCCAGAACCGCACCCCGCCGATGTGCGAGTGTGCCCCCGGGCCGATCCCCCACCAGTTGTGGCCCTGCCAGTAGGCCAGGTTGTGTCGGCACTCGTGGCCCGGACGCGACCAGTTGCTCAACTCGTACCAGCTCAGGCCAGCTTCGGTGAGCAGAGCGTCGGCGAGCAGGTACTTGTCGGCCATGTCGTCGTCGTCTGGTGCCGTGAGCTCGCCCCGGCGAATCCGGGTGGCCAGGCGGGTGCCCTCTTCGACGATCAAGGCGTAGGCGCTGACGTGGTCAGGGGCGCAGGCCAACGCGTCGGTCAAGCTGCGCCGCCACTGCTGCAGCGATTCCCCGGGGGTGCCGTAAATCAGGTCCAGACTGACCGACTCGAAGCCGGACGTCCGTGCCCACTCGACCACCTGCGGGATCCGGCCGGGTCGGTGGCCTCGCTGCAGGACGCTCAACACGCTGGTGACGGAGGATTGCATGCCGAAGGAGATCCGGTTGATCCCGCCCTCACGCAACGCGTGCAGCGACTCGGGCGTCACCGATTCGGGGTTGGCCTCGGTGGTCACCTCGGCGTCGTCGGTGAGTCCGAACCGGCCGCGAATGAGATCGAGAATGCCGATCAGTTCGGACGGCTTCAGCAGGGTCGGGGTGCCGCCGCCGAAGAAGACTGTGCTGATTGGCGGGTGATCCCTCCCCAGGACGCGGGCTGCCAGGTCGACTTCGGCGGCGACGGCGTCCAGGTAGGCCTGACGGCTAGTCCCCGGTTCCGAGCCAAGTTCAGCCGAGGTGTAGGTGTTGAAGTCGCAGTAGCCGCACCGGGTGAGGCAGAACGGCACGTGGACGTACATCCCCAACGGGCTGCTGGCCACGGACTCCAGAGCTTCGTACGGCAGCGCGCCATCGTCCGGCACCGCCTCACCCTCTGGCAACGCCGAGGGCATCAGACTGCCCTGCAGTCGGACGACGGACCCGACTGGACGCTGCGGAAGTGATGTTTAGGCATGGCACACCGTAACCCGCAACGCCGACTCGGGGACGCGCGCTCGGGTGCTCCGCCCTGCCGGTCAGCCAGGGCGGCTCCTGGGGGCTCGCCTCTCCCCATCGACGCCCACACGATGCCTGGCAAGGCCCTGCGGCTCACCGCTCAGCGACGGCTTGCGCGACGTCCGGAACAAGGGTCTCGGCGGGCGAGATCGGGGTTCCCTGGGGCCGGTGCGCGTCACCTTTCCATCCACCAGCATCGAAGGCCGCTGGTCGTCCGGGTGATAGTAGGAGTGGTGGGAGTAATGCCCTGCATCCTTTGCTCGAAGCTTGTTCAGGACGACCCCAAAGACGTGGCCACCCACCGAATCGAGCGTGTCCACAGCGCCGGCGAGTTGTGCAGCCAACACAGCGCCACTCCCAACCACCACCAATGCGCCACCCGCAATCGTGGTGAGGACGGCCGCGTCGGTCACGGGCAACAACGGGGGTGAGTCGAAGACCACCACGTCATAGCGATCGGTCGCCTCGCCAAGCAGCCGCTTCATGTCTTCCGAGCCGAGGAGTTCCGAAGGGTTCGGGGGAATCTGGCCAGCAGTTAAGACGTGCAGATTCCCGTTCCCCAAGGGTTGGACGACATCCTTCAGTTGGGCATGACCGATGATGACCGTGGTCAGGCCGACGGCCCCCTCCAGATTGAGATAGCTCGCGACCCTCGGACGCCTCAGGTCAGCGTCTATCAAGAGCACTGACTTACCCGCCTCGGCCAGCATGATAGCGATGTTGATCGCGGTCGTGCTCTTTCCTTCCCCCTCAACAGACGAGGTGATGACGAGCGATTTTCCGCGGCCGTCCAGCCCAAGGAACTGGAGATTTGTCCGCAGTCGCCGGTAGTTCTCGGCGCGTAGTGAATGCGGGCCAGCTTGAAGCATCAGGGGGTTCTTTTCGGCCCCCTCGTCGAAGGAAATGCTGCCGATGACCGCGCTGTCGGTCACCTCGGCAATGTCGCCCTCGGTGAGCACACGGGTGTCCAAGCTGTTCCGCAGGAGGGACTGCCCGACCCCCACGAAGACGCCGAGCATGCCAAGCAGTGCCACGTTTTGCAGCACCTTTGGCGTTGTCCACTCGCCTGGCACACTCGCCGGAGAGATCACCGTGGCCTGCACGGACTTGGCTCCGCCCAGACCGGAGGGCGACAACTCCTCGACAATGGCGGTCGTCTGCCTGGCAATCTCATTGGCCACCGTCGCAGTGCGCGTCGGATCGGTGCCAACAACCGAAATCTCGATGATCGCCGTGTTGATCGGGACCGTGGCAGTGACGTCCTGCGCCAGGGCGTGAGCCGTGACGCCCAGCGCCAAGCGATCAATCACGGGTTGCAGCACGATCGAGGTCAGAACGACCCTGGCGTACGAGCGCACTTGGTTCTCCGCGTAGGTAGAGCCCTGGTTGAGTTCGCCTGCCGTGCCGCCACTCTGAACCGTCAGAAACACCGACGCTCTCGCTGTGTACGTCGGCGGGGTGGCCACGGAGAGCAGGGCCCCTGCGGCGAAGCCGCTCAACGTGAGGATCAAGGCACTTCGCCAATATTTGCGTAATGCTTTCAGGTAGCCGGAGAGTTCCATACCTTCGACCTTTCCATGCGAGGCGGGACGAAATATCCCACCGAGTTGATTCCAACTGGAGCTCGTCGAGAGACTCCCCCTCCGGGTGCGTGGAGACTGCCCGCTCCCTCGAAAGGAGATGCATGTCTCTTGGCCTGTGGGTGGCTAGCTGAGGCATCAGTGACGAGCTTGATGCCGATCGCGGCCAGGCACGAAACAACCAGCGCCAAAGACACGTTCTGATAAGCGTCGCCTCGCAGTAGCGAAAAGAAGATTGGCGTCAAGAGGACCGACAACAGAGTTGCCCTCAAGGAGGACTCAGAGCGCGACAGCGAGAAGTGCGCCGCAGCCGAACCCATCAGCAATCCGGCCATAGCGACCCCAAAGTAGCCGAAGTTCGCGAACCCTTCCCGATGGCTGAAATGCTTGTCTCAATCCTATCCGGGTAATAGAAGCGCGGTAGGTAGTTGCTCGTGAACCACGCGTTCGCGCCACCAATCTTGCCGGGCATCAGTGATCCGGGGATAAACCATGAGGGAACTGTGAGATAGCTTGCCCCGAGGAGAAGTTCCAAATTGTCGGACTGATCGACTTCGTTCAACAGGATGAGGCTATCGAAAGGTCTTGTCTCAACACCCATCGTCAGTCTGTCCAAGAGAACCCCCACCGGGTCCCGTTGCAAGAGCGTGACCGATTGGCCTGAGTCGTAGGCGTTGTCGCGCAGAAGGATGCTCATGAGCATGGACGAGACGAGCACTGCGAACCCGATCGCGACGAGCGCGGGGCCCTTGAAGCGTCTACTGCTGGATTGATTCAGCAGTAGCAACGGGAACAAGACCCCAAGAACGAGCGGCCCGCGTCCGCCGGTGAGGAAAGCGATCACCACGAGAAGCACCGCTGCGAACCACGCATGCGAATCCCATTCAACGTCGGACGCGTGATACCGGCGCACCAACACATAGAGGCACAGAGCAACCGCCAGTGGAATGTACCCCAACGTCAGGAAGTAGCGGCCGGCCAAGAAACTCGAGCGAAGGGATACGCCCGATAGATGATCCGACAAGCCACCCGAGCTGGCCACTAGAAAGACCGTCACTGCACAACTCAAGGCAAGCGAGGCGTAGAGCAGAGTCCTGGCTCGCACCACCGAGAAAATCACCGATTCCGCAACAGCGATGGACTCCTTCAGCATCGCTGAGGAATGTCGAGCAAACAGCGCTATCCCTGCAAAGCCGTAGAAGAGTATTACTTGCCATAATGCAGTGGCCCCTGCCGTCACGCTTTCTCCCAGAAAGGCGCGCGTGTCGGCAAACGCGCCGGCGGTGGTCAAACCACTGATTCGGACGGTCGGGGTCGCAGCACGAAAGCAGTAGTCCAGCGAGCGCCAAGACTCCCGCGGGGGTGAGGGGATGCCCGGCCCGTCGCCACTCGTAACTCAGGAGCAACAGCATCATGGCGCCGAGCACACCCACCAAGATCAAGAAGGACGACGGCGCGGGCGCCATCACCAGGATCGGTGCCACCACAAAGGCCAGGCACAGATAGGCCAAGCTTGCCCCGAACCACGGCGAGTGGCCGGGGCGCCGGGGGCCGAGGCTCGACGGAGCGCGTGCCCCAGCCCTGTGGTGTCGACTCACCATCGCGCAGCTCCATGCCGCGCGCCTTGCGCGGACGCGGTCAGCCTTTCGTCCCGCTCACCGGTGAGGAGTTGGTCGAGGCCGACGTGCACTCGCGCAATAGCCGACTCGAGCGCGCTTCCGTCCGCCAGCTGCCAAGCACCGGAAGCTACGGCGTGCCCCTAGGTCTGGGCTCACCGGAACTTTGAACTCTTTCGCGAACGCCAGGACCTTCACCCGCGACCCGAGGGGCCCCACGGGTGTTCCGACCAGCATTCCGGAATACAGAGCGTGCATCCGCGAAGCCAGTACCACCTCGACCTCGCGGAGCTGCTGGAGCAACTGCTGCCACGACAGCTCGGCACCAGGGTCATCGAACAAGGCCAGCAGCGCGTCAGGGATGCCGACGGCATCTCCTGGTCCGGGCGCTGGTCCATCTGGACGAAGCTGACGCGTCCGAACCGCTCCTGAAGTGCCGAGACGGCATCAGCAGTGACCAGATCAGCGTCGCCGTGAGCGATGCAGATCACGGCACCGCGTCGACTCGCAGCGGCGTGCCCGCTGGCCGCACCGACCGCGAGCAGGCAGGCGTCCGCAGCGAGCCTGACATCACGACCGCCCAGATCCGCAGCGCGGCGAGCCGAGTCGCGATCACGCACCCAGATCGTCCGGGACCAGGTCGCCACGCGAAGCAGCACCCTGGCCAACACCCGCGGCACCGGGTCGCAGCCAACCCCGAAGTAGGCCAGTTCCCGCCCTGCCAGGTGAGCGATCAGCGAGGTGACAGCGCAGAGTCGTGGTAGGCCTCCCCAGCCGCGCCCAACATCGTCTTGGAGCATCGTGCCTCCGCCGATGATCACCAAGTCCGCGGAGCGCACCGCTCGCGAGAGGCCGACCACGCCGCGCACCGGCAGGCGTGCCTCCCCGGTCTTCCGGGACCCCTCTCCGAAGTCGACGGCAGCCACGGCGTGCCCGTGGGCGTGAAGGGCGGTGATCAGGGCGTCGGTCAGCAGCCCGTCACCGAGGTTGCTGGCACTCCCTGACGCAGTGGATCGGTCAGCCGACAAGATCAGGATCTTGCCCACGACGACCCTCCCTTCGAATCAAGACGAACAAACCAAGACAAAGCAGAAGCTCGCTCGCGAGAGACACCGCAGCCATGTGGGCAGAGGTGGCCGCCAATCCGGCGAGCGTCAGTCCGAGGACGGAAAATAGCCCGACGCACGCAGTGAGCAGGAGCCTCCGGGACACGCCGCCCAGGCCCATCAAGATCGAGGCAAGCGCGTAATTGCCCGATTTCACGACCAGCGAGCCAGCCACGATCGCGAGAATGGTCGTACTCCATTCCGATATTCCCAGCGAGGCGGCCAGCACGTCGCCGAACGCGACCACCGCCAGCGCCGCAGTCGCCCCGTAGGCACAGAAGGCCGCCCACCATCGGCTTGGCCTGCGGACGTGCGTGCGTACCCTGGGGAGCAGTTGAGTGGAGACCGACATGGGCACCACTTCTAGGGGTTGAACCACCCGGTATGCGACCGACAGCATGGCTGCCTCGGGGAGGCTCAAGTAGATGGCGGCGAGAATCACCGGCATCTGGCTGTAGCAGGCACTAGCTGCTCCAGCGGCACCAAATCGGAGGATTCGCCCCAGGAGAGGCGCGGATGAGTCAGTGGTAGCCAAACCCGAAATGACCACGCGATGGGTGACAAGGACGGCGGCCAGGCTCAAGATCGGAAGTAGCAAGAGGGGGACGAGGCTGCCGCTCAGGTACACAGCGCCTAGGACGACCAGCTTTGCACAACCGAGCGTGAGCTCAGGCAGCGCATAGTGCCCATCCCGGCCGGCCAGGAGCATCGGTGCTCGGGTGACCCGCAACAGGCTATCGAGGATCTGGCTTACCCCGGCCGCCAGAAGAGTCACCCAGAGCAGCGGCGAAACTGTCGCTTGACTCCGTGAGATCAGCAGCAGCATGGCCAGCAACAGCCCGCCGGCGCCCAGGCCCAGATGAGTCCTGATGGCGATCCCAAAGGCCCGCCGGGACACACCCTGGCCGCCTTGGGCGAGAATGTAGTTTGACGAGCCGGAGTCAGCGAAGATCGCAAAGGCGGTCATCGTGCCGAAGGCGATTGCCACGAAGTCGCGACTGGACGGTGGCGAGACGGCGACGGCCAGCAGCAGGAGAAGCAGTTGATTGATCCGCAAGATTCCGTTCGAGAAGGTCGGAAGGAGCATTTCCAGCCGGCGCCCAACGAGCGCCAAGGCTTGCGGGGGGCGCCTGCGGCAGAGCGGCGCAGCGACGGCTGGCAGGTGCGCACCCACTTCACTGGCCTCTACCGGGTGCGCTGCGGGCGAATCTCGTCTCACGAGAGCGGGCCTCTTCCGTTTCCGGGCGGGCGCGCGTCACGCAAGCCCTCGAAAACGGCCTGGGCACATTCCCGCCAGGACATCAGACTGGCGGTTGGCCGCACCGTGTGGCCCCGGGCCAATGCCTCCGCCCACGCCTGCGGGTCGGTCGGTCGCGAAACGTAGTCTGCCCGTCGTCCACCTACCTCGCGCAGTGCTGGAATGTCGCTGGCCAGAACGGCCGTTCCACGGGCCAGCGCCTCCATCATGGGCAGCCCGAACCCCTCGAACCGACTGGGGAACACGACCACACGCGCCGCCCGATACAGCTGATCAAGTTCCTCATCGGAGACAAACCCACGATGCTCAACGGCCGGTCCAGCACCCGAGAGGGCCTGCGCCACCTCGCCGCCGTAACGAGGACCCACGATCACGAGACGGTCGGGCATCGCGGAGCGATGCGTGCTCGTGTGTCCGAACGCCTCAATCACCGGCTGAACATTCTTGTGCGGCAGCAGTGCTCCAACGTAGAGGGCAAAGTCAGCGCCGCCCTGATCGCCCGGCGCCTCGTGAGTGGACTGGCCTTCGTGTAGCACGGGGCCGGCGACGACTGGATGCACCGATCCGACACCAAACCATCTGCGCACGTCCAGCTTTGTTGCTTCACTGGGAGTGAAGACCACGTCGACGTTATTCACGTAGTGGCCCATCATGGCCGCGTAGCTTGCGTAACGGCGAGATCCATAGATTCCGGGAGCCATGAGAGGCCCCAGATCATGGATGATCATGCCCTGGGTGATGTTCGGCACGCGTACGGCTTCGGGAGCCGCGACGAGAAGCGCGTCGACTCCGCGTTGTCGGACGAGTCGCGGGATTGCGTGCGCGCGCCACGCCAGCCTGGGGACAACTCCTTGGCGGGAAAGGGAACTCCGCACGACTTGCGCGCCCCCAATCATCATCGTTGGCGCGTGCAACAACCACACTTAGCTGAAGTTCCGCTATGCCCGCCAGGGCGCGAAGACAAGTTCAGCGCAAACGAGCGGATTCCCGCCTGGCCGGGTTTCACCATCGTTGCATCGACAAGCAGCCTCACGCTTGGGTCCTGTCCGTAGCGGGGCGGGTCATTCGCGATATCAGCGTGGCCCCGCCGTCGGTGAGCGTCTTCTGAGCGAGGCGGGCGTAGATGCCCACGTGAACAAGCGCATCCAACGGCCAGGACGAACCCGCATGATGCTTCCGGTAATAGATCGCCATGCTGTGATGAAAATGCCAGTTCAAGCGGGGAGACCGCCGCTTACCAGAGACGGCGCTCTTCAGGTGAAGGACGGACACCCGCCCGTCATAGCGGATCCGCCAACCCGCGTCCCAGAAGCGTTTGCACCAGTCCAGATCCTCGGCATACATCCAGTAGTCTTCGTCAAAGAGCCCTACCTCCCCAATTGCCTCGGCACGCACCAGCATGAATGCTCCATTGACCGCGTCGACATCCCCGACCTCTTCGGGGGCGACCTCAGGGTTGGAGTACTCGGCCAGCGTTCGGCGGCGGGAGAAGAAATACTGCAGGGCCGAACGAGGCGTGGGAAAGCGGCGCTTGGCGGCCAGGTCGAGTGACCCGTCAGCCTGTTCGAGTCGACATCCGACCACCGCAACGTCGGGCCAACCGCGAAGCTGCCCCAGCAGGTGGTCGATCACACCCTCAGCGACCTTGGTGTCCGGATTCAGGACTAGGACAAAGGGTGCCGTGCATTGACGGAGCGCGATGTTGTTGGCGACCCCGAAGCCGTCATTGGAAGCCCGGCCGAGCACGGTAACCCCGTCAAAACGGGCCTTGACGGCGGAAACCGTCCCGTCAGTGGAGGCATTGTCGACCAACCAGATGCGCCACCGCTTGCGCACTGCGCCCGCTTGATGGAGCGAGGCGATGCACGCGCTGACGAGGTCGCGGCAGTTGTAGCTGACGATCACAATGTCTAGGGGCACCGAGGACGACGTGCCCGAGAAGGCGGAGCCCTCAAGGCGTGTCCCGGTGGAACCCGTGTCAGTACGCTCCATGTCGACGAAGCACCACCTTCAGGGTCTTGAGAATGATGGCCAGATCGCCGGTCAATGACCAGTTCTCGACGTACCACAAGTCGAGCGCGATGCTCTCCTCCACGGAGAGGTCCGAGCGGCCACTCACCTGCCACAGCCCGGTGATGCCGGGTTTCGTCAGAAGTCGACGGTGTGCGTCGCTGGAGTACTCGGCCACCTCTCGGGCAACTTGGGGGCGCGGCCCGACGACACTCATGTCCCCGCGCAGGGCAGTCCAGAACTGTGGAAGTTCATCGAGCGAGTAACGGCGTAGTACGGAGCCGAGGCGAGTGACCCGTGGGTCGTCCTCGACCTTGAAGAGCAATGCCCTGCCACCGGCGTCCTCGATCATCCTGTCGACTTTCGACTCGGCGTCCACGACCATGGTGCGGAACTTGTGGATCGTGAACGATTCGCCGCGCAGCCCGATGCGCTTCTGCTTGAACATGATGGGGCCACCGTCGTCCAGCCAGATCGCCACGGCTACGGCGAAGAGCAGTGGGGCAAGACAGACGAGGGCAAGGCTCGAGAAGACCACGTCGAAGGCCCGCTTGAGAAAGTGATTCCACCCGGTATAGCGGGGCAGCTCCACGTGCCCAAGCCGAGACCATCAACTGCTCTGACGCTGAGCCGAGGCCCAGCAACATCCGTCAAAGGCGGGACGATCACAAGTTCGACCGGCAGGTCCTCCAACGCCCATGAGAGTCTCTGGGTCGCCTGGCGCGATAGGCCACCCGACACCGCGACCGCACCCACGCTCCCCTGGCGTGCCAGGTCCTCCAGATCCTCCGCGGCAGCGAGGGGGAGGCCAAGCCCGTAAAGGTCTGCATCATCGCCTGACGGTCCGGAACCCACCAGGCATACAGCGACCGGCACGAACCCTGCCTCAGGGTGTTTCCACATCCCCCGAAGAGCCTCCCGGGCTGACGCAAAATCACCGAGGATGGCGGTCGGCGTCAGCGCGCGGCCCTCGCGGCGCGCTCTGTTGAGCGAAGCACGGCACGACCACCGTCCACCGTCCACCGTCCACCGAGCAGGAGCATCGCCCCGATCGGGAGCGTTACCACGAAGAACACTCGCAACAACGGCAGTTGCGTGAGGTAGGAGCCAATCGCCACGACAACGAACGTGTAGACGCTCGCATTGAGTACGCGCCGAAACTCCTCAAATCCTGCGCCGATCACGCGGCGGCAACGAGACTCGACGGCGTCCAAGAAGGCGAGCCACACAGCAGCGATAATCACACCGCCCGCAATATGCGGCGCGACGCCCGCGTTGGAGGGCGCTAGGACATCGTCACCCAGCCGGAACGCAATCGTTAAGATCACAACAATTGAAATGAGAACTGTATCCGTCGCCGCCATCACGAAACGATGCGGTTTATACCATGACATCAAGGTCGAATCACCAGAAGGCGCGCGGAGCTGGGTCAAGGGGAGGGTGTCCATGCTTATCTCCGGGGGTCTAGAGGGGGTTGACTAGGGGTTATGACGCCAAGCGGCGGTCAGGTGAGTCTGCATGATCGGAATGTCCGGCCCGAAGCCAGAACCCAAGCGCGCACGATGGAGTAGTGCCCTGGCGCCAACAGGCCCCGCAACTGGGCAACCTAGCTAGCGACTGGCGTGCCGCACTTCCCGCACCTCCTCAGACAACACAAAGGGGGGAACGCAGGACACAAGTCCTTGCAAGGTAACGCGAATGCCACGTCACCCTCCCCCCAATGATTAGGGTAGCTAGGAAGACGAAACGAGGTCAATTCTGCTGAAAGAGCAACGCTGCTCAACCCGTGCGGATTGAGACCCTCCTGCGTGGACAGGCCGCCCTGCGCCAATCGAGGCCGGTGGTAGGCCGCGCGCTGACCCGCTCCAAAACTCTTGAGGTGGGGAAATGCGTTGAGGCCTCCGTCCGCGCGCAGGGACCGCTCCGGACGCCGCACCTCGGACACCATCCCCGGCACCGCAAAGCCAGTGAGTCGATCCGAACCATGAGCGGAGGGTCGTGACGCCTTGCGAGCCGACGCCAGGGCTAGCGCCCGACCGGGCCTCCACGCGGCACACCGACATCGCCCTCCAGGACGAGCAACTGGGGGGTGGCCCGGGGGGCTGGGAGCCGCCACCACGAGTGCACCGATGCCCACAGCCCCGGCTGCGAGCGAGGCTACTGCCTGATCCGTGACCATCCGATCCTCCTGCTTTGATCGATCGGGGCAAGTTGCCCTAAGACCAATTAGCACCTACGCGAACGAACGGCGCTAGAGGGCGGCCGCGGCCGCGCAACTGGACCGCGCAACTGCGGCCGCGCAACCGCGCGGCAATTGCCGGAGGGGAATCTTGTGGCTGTCGCGGGCTACGCAGCGCCCCGCCCCAGCCGGTTTTGGCCGGGCGCCGACGTGGGCAAGGACGTCGCAGCCCGGGACTTCCAGGCCCTGTCGAGCGAGTGGCGCTCTGCCGCGCTCGTCCGGCGGGCCGATCCGCAGCCGGTGACCAAACTGCTCCGGGGGCAACGCCGGGCTGTGCCTATAGTCGATGCGGCGCCTGCGCCCACGCTGCTTCCACGACACGTCCGGCCGGATCGGTGCTTGGCGAGGAAGTGTCCTCATCGCTGAGAACGGCAGCTGTTAGGGGTGAGGGGTGAGGACGCCGGATGGGCCTATGACCCACTCCGCGAGGAGCGGAGTCCTACTTCTTGGTGGTTTCCCCCGTGGAGAGGGCAGCCACGAAGGCCTCTTGGGGGACCTCGACGCGGCCGACCATCTTCATCCGCTTCTTGCCCTCCTTTTGCTTCTCCAACAGCTTGCGCTTGCGAGAGATGTCACCGCCGTAGCACTTGGCCAAGACGTCCTTACGCATGGCGCGGACCGATTCCCGGGCGATCACCCGGGCCCCGATGGCGGCCTGGATGGGCACCTCGAACTGCTGCCGAGGGATCAGTTCCTTCAGCTTCTTCGCCATCGCCACCCCATAGGTGTAAGCGGCGTCGGTGTGCACGATGGCGCTGAAGGCATCGACGGGTTCGCCGTGCAGCAGAATGTCGACCTTGACCAGCTTGGCTGCCTGCTCACCCGAGGCGTCGTAGTCGAGGGAGGCGTAGCCCTTGGTGCGCGACTTCAGCGCGTCGAAGAAGTCAAAGACGATCTCTGCCAGCGGCAACTGGTAGCGGATCTCGACCCGGTCCTCGGAGAGGTAATCCATGCCGGTCTGCACGCCGCGGCGCGCCTGACACAGCTCCATAATGGTGCCGATGAACTCCGTCGGGGTAAGGATGGTCGCCTTCACCATCGGCTCATACACCTCGGCGATCTTCCCGGCAGGGTACTCCGAGGGGTTGGTCACGACGTGTTCGGTTCCGTCCTCCATGACGACCCGGTAAACCACGTTGGGAGCGGTGGAGATCAGATCAAGGTTGAACTCGCGCTCCAGACGCTCCCGGACGATCTCCATGTGCAGCAGGCCGAGAAAGCCGATCCGGAAGCCGAAGCCCAGGGCGCCGGACGTCTCAGGCTCGTAGGTCAAGGACGCATCGTTGAGTTGCAGCTTGTCGAGCGCTTCGCGCAGTTCGGTGAAGTCGGCCCCATCAATCGGGTAGAGCCCCGCATAGACCATGGGGTTCGGCTGGCGATAGCCGCCCAGGTGCTGGGTGGCGGGCCGATGCTGCAGGGTGACTGTGTCGCCGACCCGCGATTGGCGGACGTCCTTCACGCCGGTGATCAGGTACCCGACCTCGCCGACCCCGAGCGCCTTGGCCGCGACCGGGTCGGGAGAGATGACGCCGACCTCAAGCACTTCATGGGTGGCCTTGGTCGACATCATCAGGATTCGGTCGCGGTGCAGGAGTTCGCCGTCGACCACCCGGACGTAGGTGACCACGCCACGGTAGGTGTCGTACACGGAGTCGAAGATCAGCGCTCGGGCAGGGGCGGCAGGGTCGCCGACGGGTGCCGGGATCTGGGCGACGATCTCGTTCAGCAAGTGGGTGACCCCGACACCGGTCTTGGCTGACACCCGGAACACCTCGTCGGGATCGCAGCCGACCAGATGGGCGATCTCGGCGGCGTACTTGTCCGGCTCGGCGTTGGGCAGGTCGATCTTGTTCAGCACCGGGATGATGTGCAGATCGGCTTCGAGCGCCAGGTAGAGGTTGGCCAGGGTCTGGGCTTCGATGCCCTGAGCGGCGTCGATCAGCAGGATCGCGCCTTCACAGGCTGCCAGCGACCGGGAGACCTCATAGGTGAAGTCGACGTGACCGGGTGTGTCGATCATGTTGAGCACGTACTTGAGACCATCGACCGCCCACGGCATGCGCACCGCCTGGGACTTGATCGTGATCCCCCGCTCCCGTTCGATGTCCATCCGGTCGAGGTACTGGGCACGCATCGAGCGTCCGTCGACCACGCCGGTGGCCTGCAGCATGCGGTCGGCCAGCGTGGATTTCCCGTGGTCGATGTGCGCGATGATGCAGAAGTTCCTGATCGTGTCAGGCGGCGTCGTGCCAGGCGTGGGTAGGCTCAAGTCTCTTCCCTGATGGAGTTCCGAAGGTGAAGGATATCGCCGCCCTGAGGCTTTCGTTGCACCGACGGCTCCCGGAGCCCTCCAGGCGATTTTGGTGGGCCGGACGGCGCTGATAGTGTGGTCAATCGCGCCTGTTGTGGGTGCACTTCTTTCAGTGAACGAGACGAAGGTCAAGCCCTGTGGCAAACATCAAGTCCCAGATGAAGCGGATCAAGACGAACGAAAAGGCTCGTCAGCGGAACAAGGCCGTGAAGTCTGCTCTGCGTACGCAGATCCGCAAGTTCCGGGAGGCCCTGGTGGAGGGTGACCCCGCCAAGACCCAGGAACTGGCCCGCGCCGCTACCCGCGCGCTCGACAAGGCTGCCTCCAAGGGCGTCATTCATCGCAACCAGGCTGCGAACCGGAAGTCGGCCATCGCCGGCAAGGCCGCCGCTCTCTGATTTCGCGTCGCGAACGCCGCTCCTTTGCTGGGGCGGCGTTTCTGCGTGCCCCCGTGAGGACGATCGCGTCCTAGGACGCCGCCGACGCCGGATCGACGACCGGGCCAGCCGCTCAGCGGCCCCGTCCGCGTCGGGCAATGATGGTGAGGACGACCTGCTCGAGGGCAAAGCCGGGATCGCTGGCCGCGCCTTTGATCTGGGCGTCGGCCACCGCGACTGATTGCAGCGCGGCGGCCACACCGCGGGCGTTCCAGTCCCTCGCCTGCCGGTTGAGGTCCTTCAACTTCCAGGGTGGCACCCCGATCGTCCTGGCTAGATCGGCGTCGCGTACGCGGGCGTCGCGGGCGTCGAGAAACTTGCCGAGATTGCGCAGGGCGGAGGCCAGCGCGCTCGTCACCAGCACGGGGGCGACCCCGGTGCTGACCGCCCAGCGCAGCTTGCCCAGGGCGCCCTCGCTGTTTCCGGCCAGGGCGTCGTCGGCAACGGCAAAGCTGGTCACCTCGGCTCGTCCGCCGAAGTAGCGCCGGACGGTGGCCTCGGTGATCAGCCCATCGGTCGCATCATCCAGCAGTTGTTTGATCCCCCCGGCGAGGGATCGCAAATCGGAACCCACGGCATCGACCAGCAGCGCGGCCGTCGCCGGGTCTATCTGGGCGTGCCTGCGCCGAACCTCGCCGATGACGAACTGCGGCAGTTCCCAATGCTTGACGCTCGCGCAATCGACCAACCGCACGTTGGCCTTCCGAAGTCGATCGAGCACGGCCTTGCCTTTCAGCCCGCCGTGATGGATCAGAATCAGGGCGACCTCGGGGAACGGATGCAGCACCAGATCCACGACCTCGTCGGCCAGGTCGGCGGGCAGGTCGGCCAGCTCATCCACCACCACGACGGACGCGGCGGCCAAGAGCGAACCGCCGGTCGCCTCGGTCAGAGACCCACGGGTCAGCGCACCGGCAGTCAGGGTGACCACGCTGGCGTCCGGCTGCTCAGCCAAAGCTGCATCGATCACGTCGCGGACGGCCCGATCCGAGAACAACAACTCCGGCCCAGCTACCAGCGTGGCCGTGCCGAAGGTCCGCTGTAGCGTCATGGGGACAGCATGCCAGCCGGCCCCGACACTCCGCGAAGGGGGATCACCGATGCGCGGTGAGCAGGAGCTCAGTGCCTCACCGTCGGATGCCGATGGGGCCCTGCAGATCTTTGCCGGCGATTGTCATGCCGAGATCCTGGATCAGCCGGACGGTCCGCGGAGCCGGCTGGGCGTCCCGCCCTTACTTCTGTCACTTGGCCCATGTCGAGCGTTGCCGACACGGCCTGGGTCCTACGCTTGCCCCATGTCGACGCCGATTCTCGACACCAAGCTCCATGCCCCGCCGCTGCGTCCCAACGCGGTTCCTCGCCCCTCCCTGATTGAACGGTTGGACGGGGGGTTGCAGAGCAGGCTGATCCTCGTGTCTGCCCCAGCGGGCTTTGGCAAGACCACGATAGTGAGCGCGTGGGTGCTCGCTGCCGGTTCCGGGGGCCAGCGCTAGCCACATGGAACGCCCACTCGGCCGCCTGAGAGACCATTGTCCCAGCCGACTACGTCAGGCGGCCGAACGTACCCCGCCAGTCACCCAACCTGGGCCTGTCCCACCTGGCAGTTCGAAGCGCAGATGTCGATCGCCCGCCCCTCGGCCACACCAAGGCCTTCGCTTCGGTGTGCAGCCTCGGCCTGCTCGGCTTGCGGATCCTCGAAGACTGCGGCACCGACACCGCGATCTGCGTGAGGAACACGGGCTTCGGGTGTTGAAGGTCCGCACTCGGGCAAGTTCATTCTCCGGGTAGGTGAGAACCTGCACCGCCGGCTCGCGATCCAAGCCGCTGAGAGCACCTCAAGCCTCAGCCAGTATGTGGTCCGACGCCTCCCGGAAGCCTCCTGAACGCGCGCAAGTGCCGCTCAGCGCGCGGTCGATCCTGCCGCCATCAGTGCGCCCTCCGGCGTTGGTGGCGCCGCAGATCGTGGCAGTGCCACGGTCGCACCCAGGAGAGAGCGAAGATTTCGACCACGTCTCGACGGTCGGCCTTTGGGCGGTCAATATTGATGATGGAAGCTGGCGACCAATCGCCAGCCTTTGTCCTCGCAGAATCAGGAGCCCCATCATGACCGTCACCGATGAGCTACTCGCCAGCGCACAGGACTACGCCGACTCCTTCGCCAACGGTGCGCTGCCTATGCCTCCTGGCCGCAAGATCGCGATCGTGGCCTGCATGGATGCCCGGCTGAATCCCTACGGTCTGCTCGGGCTGTCCGAGGGCGACGCGCATGTGATTCGCAATGCCGGCGGCGTCATCTCCGAGGATGTGATTCGTTCCCTTGCCATCAGTCAGCGCCTGCTCGGCACCCGCGAGATCGTGCTCATCCATCACACCGACGGCGGCATGCTCACCTTCTCCGACGACGACTTCAAGGCGCAGATCGAGGCCGATACCGGGATCCGTCCGCCGTGGGCCGCGGAAGCGTTCGGGGACCCGGCCGACGATGTGCGGCAGTCGCTGCGGCGGATCGCGGCGAACCCTTTCGTGCCATATAAAGACCAGGTGCGAGGCTTCGTCTACTCGGTGACCGAAGGGACCCTTGGCGAGGTCACCGCCGAGGGATGAAACGTGGGCCTAATCTGGCGCCGGCCCATCAGTGACCACCGCAAACGGCACCCCAGACGACCTCAACGCCAAGATCCGCGCCTTCATCATCGGCTGGAACGACCGTTGCCACCCCTTCGTCTGGACCAAGACCGCCGATCAAATCGTCAAGAAGGTCACGGTAAGAGGGCCTCAAACGCGGGGACACGCGTATCGAAACCAGCAGATTCGCGCGCCAGCCGAGGGTCTGTCCGAGCAACTCTGCAAGGTCTTGTGGACAGTACGCCAGCCGGCCCCGACACTGCGCGAAGCCGGTTACCGCTGGACGGTGAGGAGGAGTTCGGTGCCTCGTCGCCGGATGCCGATGGAGCCCTGCAGATCCGTCCGAGCAATGGTCATGCCGAGATCCTGGATGATCCCCACGATCCGCGGAGCCGGATGGCCGTAGTCGTTGTCCGCCCCGACGCTGAAGATGGCGATTCGCGCGCGGCTGGCTGCTAGAAACGCGGGGAGTTGGTGCCCCGACCCGTGATGGGGCACCACGAGAACGTCAACTCCCAAATCACCGGCCGTCCGAAGCGCATGCTCCTGCCCCGCCTCCTGCAGGTCTCCGGCGAGCAACACGCTCAACTCCCCCACCCGTGCCCGCATCACCAGAGAGGAGTCATTCTCGGCCGCCGATTCGCCCTCATCACCACTGGAGGTCAGGATCGGACGGGCCGACACGAACGTCAGTTGAACCGCACCTACGGTCACCACTGCACCCGCTTGGGCAATGGTGCGCTGCGCCCCCGGTGCGTCCGCCAACACTCCCTGAAAGCCGTAGTCGGGGGAGGTGACCGCCGAGATCACGAGTTGCTCGACTCCCAGCTGCGCCAGGCCGCCCAGACCGCCCACGTGGTCGGCGTGGAAGTGGGTCAACACGACCAGCGGCACCCGCCGGATCCCCAACCCGGCCAGGCACCGGGCGACACCGTCCGGATCGGGACCAACATCGACCAACACCGCTTCCTGCGGGCCAGCCCGCAGAACGATCGCGTCGCCTTGCCCCACGTCACAGGCGACCACCTGCCACTCCGGCGGTGGCCAGCCCGGCGGCCCCGGCGGACGGACAAGAATGACGATCAGCCCGGTTGCCAACAGCACGCACAGCCACCGGATCGCTAGCAACCGCGGCACCAGACTTGCCGCTGCCAGACATGCGATCGAGACCAACACCACGGCAGCTGGCGTGGTCGGCCAGCTCGTCGCCGCACCAGGGACCAGAGCACCAAGCCGGGCGATCCAACACAGCGCTTGAGCACACCACCCCGCCAACCAGCCGAGCAGGCTTGCAGGTGGTAGCCACAGCACCGACACGGCGGCGGCGCCAAACCCGAGCACGGTCGCCGGACCGACCAACGGCCCCGCCACCACGTTCGCCACCAACCCCACGACGCTGATCTGCCCTGAGATGGCAGTCACCACCGGCTGGGTTGCCAGCTGGGCGGCCAGCGGGACGCAACAAGCCTCGGCCAGTGGCCGCGGGAGCCAGGTGGCCAGGGCGTCCGTCCACGGCCGAGCCCACCAGATAATCCCCGAGCTGGCCAACACCGACAACGTGAACCCCAGCGACCGGGCCATCCACGGGTCGATCAGCAGCACGCCGATCACCGCCACACTCAACAGACGAATGCCTTGCGACACTGCACGCTTCCCCATACCGAGCGCAGCCAGGCCGGCCATCCCCATCGCCGCGGCGCGGACCACACTCGGCTCCGCCCGGCACAGCGCCACGAAACCGAGCACCCCCAGAACCAAGCAACCCCGAAGCCACCAGCCACGCAGGCCGATCCAACGCGCACCCAGGGAGAGCGAGGCCAAGAGAAGAGTCAGATTGGCGCCAGAAACGGCGGTGAGATGTGTAAGTCCGGTGGTGCGAAACTGCTCTACCAGATCGGCGGGCATCGCGGTGGTGTCCCCACCACCAGCGCAGGAACCAGGCCGCGAGGATCTGGTTCCAGCCCAGCTACAGCGTCGCGGAGCCCTTGGCGAACCGTTCCACGGCCACATCGGCCAGCGACGGCGGCGCCACGACGACGGTGGTTCCCGTGCGCGAGCCACCGCCAGCGCACCACCGGGCTCACGTTCGGACGCCAACCGAACCGTGGCTCGCACTACCGACCCGGGCGCGACTGCCTGCCAGGCCGCCACCTGCGTCCCGGAGGCCATCACTGAGACGAGTCCGCCACTCAGGTAGCCCTGCCCCCGCCCCTCCAAGCTCAGCAGGACGGCGTCTGCGGCCCACCAGTCTGGCCGGTGACCTTGCCCCTCGCCCGAACGCACGCTTCCGGTCAAGCGAACCTCCACGACCGCCACGGCCGACTGACTGGCCAGCGCTCGGATCGGATCGTTCTGGGCCTGCCAGACCCGGACTCCCGCCGCAAGTTGGCAGCCGAGGAGCACGATACCCACCGCGACCAGCGGCCAACTCAGTCGGCGCCAGCCGATCAACACCGCAGTCAGCCCGGCGCACACCCCCAGACCGATCAGTGCCGCCTCACCAGATGACGCCAACCACATCCCGGCCCAGGCAGCCAGGGCGGCGGGGACGAGTCGAAGGTCCACACTGTCAGTCGCCCCGTCTTCCAGCTCAGCCTCCTCCGATGACCGTCGCTCCCCTTCCCACTCCCGTCCTGCCCCGTCGATCGAAGGCGAAACCGTCACGCCGCCACCCATGCGCGGCTGCCGATCAGACCCGGACATGTGGCGCCAACTCGGCGTAACTCTTCGGACCGATTCCCGCGACCTCTTGCAGCTCTTCAACCCGAGAGAATCGTCCGTGTTCGGTGCGCCAATCGAGGATCTTCTGCGCCGTCACCGGGCCGACCCCCGGGAGGGTATCGAGCTGGCTCACGGTGGCGGTGTTCAGGTTGAGCGGGGACGAACCCGACGCCCCCTCCCCCGAACTGCTGCCGCCACCGCGCACTTCGCCGCCCGGATCCCCGGTGCTGCCCACGACGATCTGCGAACCGTCGGCGAGAATCGCGGCCAAGTTGAGTTCCCCCGGCCGGGCGCTCTTGGTCAACCCACCAGCCGCCATGAGCGCGTCGGCCACCCTGGAGCCGTCGGGAAGCTTGACCACTCCGGGCTTGCGTACTGCACCCAGGACGTGAACCACCACCCCGGGCGGTGCGCTCGGCGGCGCGGCCGATGGCGTCAGAGCAACCGATGCTCCGGGGCCGACCGGTGCCTGCGACGGTTGGGTCACCGCGACCGCAACCGGGGTGGTTTTCGCCTGGAGCAACGAGTAGCCGGCCCAGAAACAGCCAGTCAGCACGATGATGCCCAAGACCACGGCGTGACCCCGAGCAAAGGCCCAGGCCTGGCCCAAAACCCCAACCCCGGCTTCAGTCAGAGCTTGGACTCTTCCCGGCGCCTGACCGGGAGGCGGATCCCTCACATCGTCGTCCACTTCGTGCCGGGCAGTGGGTGCGTGGCCCTGCTCGACCCGCCCGGCCCTGTGTTGCCTGCGCGGTGCGACCCGGTCAGCGGCAGACTCTTCACGCGACGCCGGCGGCGAATCTGCGGACGGGTCGCCCTCCACACCGGCCACCCCGGCAGGGATCAGCCGACGGGCCGGAATCTCCGCGAGCAGCACCTCCAACCGCCGACGCACCACGTCGCCGAGCGCATCGTCGGAGATCCTTCGAGTGACCATGCCCACACCTTGGTGGGCTCTGGCCTGAACCGGTCAACGACTTCGCTGGCTGTGCATAACCTTGCGACACCGTCGTGCGTTATCCACAGCCAGACGGCGTCAGCTCAGGATGCTCGCGACGTCCGTTGCACTTCCGAAGCGCACCCCTCAGTCAGGTCGATCCCCCAGCCCGAGACTTTCGGCGAACGGCAACCGGCCTGTTCACAGGCACCCTTGCGGCCTCTGATCGGGCCGGGCAGGGCACACGTCCATCGTGAATAGGAAGCCTTCGAGAAGCCGCCTTGCACCACCGTACTTCGCGACGTTTTCGGCCGATTCCGGTAGCCCGACTTCAACGCCAACTATCTGGCCTTTGTGCTGGCCGCCGGTGAAGAATGCCTCGACGAATCCGTCGTCAACGCCCACAAGCAGGCCGGGATGGCAGTCCCTCCCGTTACACAGCGGTACCGCCTGATCGAGGGCACAGGAGTAACCCACCTGCTTGCAGTACAGCTCCACCCAGGCCGCAACACCCTCCAAGGACTCCGGTAGGTCCTTGATCGGCGTCGACCAGACGCGAACGTAGAGGTCCTCGGCAGGCGTCAGAAACAACTCCCCACCGGCGTGACCGTACTTTGCCGAGGGCTCCACGGTCCAGCCGAGTGGGTGCTTCAGGCTGAAGCCGTACTGCTTCGATTTGTACACAATCCAGTTCGACGTATCGAGCGGCGACGCGCTCGGTGAGGGCGTCACGGACGGAACGGCCGCCACCGGCGGCGTCACTGACGGCGCGGTGAGGACTGGGGGCGCCGCCGCGGTGCAGCCTGCCACCAGAAGACCCAGCACAACAGCAGGCAGCGCGCCCACCCGTGCGGCAGGCAGAGCGATCCGGCCGTGCTCAGCCTGGCCCGTGAGTATTCGTTTCACGGTAAGCCTCCGATCAGGATTGCGTCAGGCTTCTTGCTTCAGGTCGGGAAAGTGTTCATAGGATCGCTGCCTCATCAGGAGCACCCCGACGGCGTCCGATCGGGCCGGGCAGGGCACACGTCCATCGTGGACAGGAAACCTTCGAGAAGCCGCCTTGCACCACCGTACGTCGCGGCGTTTTCGTGCCCTTCCGGTACCCCGACCACCACGCCAACGATCTGGCCTTTGTGTTCGCCGCCGGTGAAGAATGCCTCGACGAACTGCTCGGGCTCAAAGGTCACCAGCAGTCCGGGATGGCAGTCCCGCCTTTCGTTGCACAGGGGCACTGCCCGATCGAGGCCATCACAGGAGTAGCCCGCCAGCCCGCAATACCCCTGCACCCAGGCCGCAACACCTGCCAAGGTCTCCGGTGTGTCCTTGGCCGGCATCGACCAAGCGGAAACGTAGAGGTCCCCAGCAGGCGTAAGGAACAGGTCCAAACCGCCGGGATCCTCGTTCTCCGTTTGCGGACCCCGGTTGTGTGCTGCCGGCTCCACCGTCCAGCCGGGTGGGTGCTTGAGGCTGAACCCGTACTGCTTCGATGTGTAGACGATCCAGTTCGACGTGTCGAGCGGCGAGACGCTCGGTGAGGGCGTCACGGACGCAACGGCCGTTACGGGCGGCGGGACTGTTACTGACGGCGAGGTAGTGGCTGCGGGCGCCGCCGCGGTGCACCCTGCAGCGAGAAGAACCAGCACAACCACAGGTAGCGCGCTGAGAAGTGGGCCAGGCAGAATCATCCGGCTGCGACCAGCGTGGCTAGTGGGTATTCGCTTCACGGTCAGTCTCCGATCAGGGTTAGTTACGGTTTCTTGCTCCAGCTCTGGAAGGTGTTCCACGGGTCGCGACGGTAGCGAGCGCCATTGAGCGCGTCGGCGAGGAGTGAGGGCGGGGTCGCGCTGTCCATCGGCACGGCCAGGATTCCGGTGCCAGAAGGGCCCCAAGCGACGTAGAGCAGGGTCAGGTTGTCGGGCGCCCAGCTGACGCTGTACGGGAACCAGGGGCTGGACTTTCCGCCCAAGGTCGGCTTTGGTGGCGCGATTACCTTCTGCGTCCCGAACGGTCCACCGGGATCGCCGTCCTTGACGGTGACGAGGACAACCTCATGCTCCTCCAGACAGGTCCGAGCCCGCCCGGAGTCGTCGGTGTAGGTGTCACAGAGCCGCTGGAAGGCAACCTGGTTCCCCTGGGGGGACCACACCGGCCCGATGCCGAAGTTCGTCGTGTAGCCGGAAACCAGGTTGCGGCGATCGGAGCCGTCCGTACCCATGAGCCACAGTTCCGCCGCGACCCCCGTTCCGCTCCCGGCGTACTGGACCGCCAGGGACTGCCCATCGGGTGAGACGGCCAGGGCAACCGCGCCCAGGGTGTCCGGCACTGTGTGTGTCTTTTCGCTCGTGGCCGAGTAGACCGTGATGCCGAGGTTGGCCATATACAGCTCCGAGGCATTGGGGGCCCACTCCAGGTCTGTGACCCCCTGATTATCTGCGGTCCGCCGACGGATGTCGTTGGTGAATGTGTCCACCACCCAGACCTCGCCGACGCCTTCGGGCTCACTCACTTGGGCACCGAAAGCGAGCCACCGGCTGTCCGCCGACCAGATCGCGCACGGCATCTTGAACACGCCGTCCAGAGCAATAGTGACCGTATCGGTCGGCTCGCCGTCAGCTGCCAGCTTAGTGATCACCAGGGCAGCCTTCTTCCCGCCCGAGCCGTCATCGGTCACCTGCCCGGAGACGAGGCGTCCTCCGTCTGGTGAAAAGGCGGGACACGCCTGATCGGCAGTGTCTTTGTCGGAGCCGAGGATGCGACGAGCCGCGGAGCCTTGCTTGACCAGATAGATGTCGCCGTCCTGCTCGCCGGCAGCGAACGCCACCCAACCACTCCAGACGGTGGTCTTGGGCGCGGGCACGCCCGTCACCGGCGCCGGCGGTCTGTTCGCAATCAGTGCCCAGGTGAACATCCCGCCAACCAGGGCGCCGACCAGGAGCAACGCGACCCCCGCGCCCGCCAGTAGCCCGCGGCGGGAGCTCGGACGGATTCGTTGTGTGCCGGCCAAGACCAAGTCCCGAAGCTCGTCGTGCTCGAAGCGTGAAAGCCCGCGGTGATCGATGTTCATCAGGCCTCCATTGCCGTGATCTCGTCGCGAAGCTTCGCTCTGGCCCGAGCCAGCCGGGACTTCACCGTTCCCTGGGGAATGCCGAGCGTTTGCGCGGTCGCACGCTCGGGGTATCCCTCCAACACCCGCAGCACGACCACACTCTGCTCGCGGGCCGGCAGCCGCTTCAACGCGGCCAGGACGCCGCTCTCATCGCGCCCCGACAGCCCCCACGGCGATTCCCGCCTCGGGGCGCGAGCGATCAGCGCACGATAGCGACGGCTGGACCGCTCCAGATTGCGCGCTGAGTGGCCGACGGTGTTCAGCAGCCACGGCAAGGGAGACCCCTCCACCAACCGGACCGAAGCACGTTTGCGCCACAGCTCGAAGAAGGCGATCGTGACCGCATCCTTGGCGTCCTCACGCGCCGTCAGCAACCTGCAGGCATGGCGGAACAATCGCGCCTCATGCCGATCGAACAACGCAGCCAAAGTCGCCGACCCGCGATTGGCGGACGTCCTTCACCCGCCGGGTCACCGGCGCGAACCCGCACCCAGTCAGCTGCGTCAACGTCGCTCACACCTTGAAGTGTCCGCCAACCGGGAAAAGGTTCCCGCAGGCGCGACCTGGATTGAACGCCCCGCCGTCAGGCGGGGACGATGCTGACCAGCCGAGGCGCGGACGATCACCTGGCGGATCTCGCGGCCGTCCAGGGCCCGCTGCACGGCCGGGTCGGCCAGCGCCAGCGCCGACAGCTCCTGCTCGCTCGCCTGCGGCGAGACGTCCAGCTTCGCCCGGACCTTGCCCTGGACCTGCACGACGCACACCACCGACCTGCGACCAACAACGCCGGATCAACACGTCGGCCAAGGCGGCCTCGGCAACCGCGGAGCGTGCCCCAACAGCCCCCACATCTCCTCCGCCACGTACGGTGCCACGGTGCTCAGCGCCATGGTGACGAACTCGACCGCCTCCCGCACCGCCGGATCAGCCGGCCCGGCACCTGTGTCGATCACCTTGCGGGTGCTGTTCACCAACTCCATGATCCGGGCGACGGCCACATTGAACCGGTCAGAGTCCAGAGCCTCACTGAGGTCGGCGATCGTCTTGTGGGTGAACCGGCGCAGGCCCAGGTCGCCGCCAGAGGGATCGGTTCCGGGTGCTGAAGCGACATCCTGGGCGAGGCGATAGGCCCGCTGCAGGAAGCGCAGCGACGAACCGGGCGACATGTCGGCCCAATCGATGTCGTCCTCGGGCGGGCCGGCGAAGACGATCGTGGTGCGGATCGCGTCCACGCCGAAGGCGTCGATCTGGGCGCCCAGGTCGACGCCGTTGCCCAGGGACTTGCTCATCGCCTTGCCCTGGTTGATCACCTGGCCCTGGTTCATCAGTCGGCCGAACGGTTCGGTGAAGTCGACCAGCCCGAGGTCCGCCAGCACCTTGGTGAAGAAGCGCGAGTACAGCAGGTGCAGGATGGCGTGCTCGACACCGCCGACATACTGGGCGACCGGCATCCACTTGGCGACCTCGGCCAGATCGAACGGGCCTGGGGTCGTCGTTGGGCGAGCAGTAGCGGAAGAAGTACCAGGACGAGTCCACGAACGTGTCCATCGTGTCGGCGTCCTGGGTCGCGGGCCCGCCGCAGGTCGGGCAAGTGACATTGACCCAGTCGCTGGCGGCGGCCAGGGGCGACGTGCCCTTCGGCGACAGATCGGCGCCGCGCAGGTTGTCGGGCAGCCGCACCGGCAGCTGATCGTCGGGAACCGGGACCTCGCCGCACTCGCCGCAGTGGATGATCGGGATCGGGCAGCCCCAGAAGCGCTGCCGGCTCAGCAGCCAGTCGCGCAGCCGGAACGTGACGGCGGCCCGGCCGGTCCCGGCGGCCTCCAGCACCTCGTTGGTGCGGGCCACGGCCGACTTCACGTCGGTCAGGCCGGTCAGGGGCCCCGCGTTGACGTAGACGCCGTCGCCCTTGGTGGCGATGCCCGACTCGTCGGGGTGCGGCTCGCCGCTGTCGAGGACGATGCGGACGGGCAGCCCGAACGCACGGGCGAAGTCCAGGTCGCGCTGGTCGTGGGCCGGCACGCTCATGACCGCGCCGGTGCCGTACTCGGCCAGCACGTAGTCGGCCGCGTACACCGGCAGCTTCTCGCCGTTGACCGGGTTGATGGCGTGCACGCCCAGGAAGACGCCGGCTCTGGGGCGCGGTCAGGGACTGGCGCTCGATCTCGGTCGCCTTCTTGGTCGCCTCCAGGTAGGCCTCGAAGGCCGCGCGCTGCTCGGGCGCGCACAGCTCGTCGGCGATCGGGCGTCCGGGGCCACCACGAAGAAGGTGGCCCCGTAGAGGGTGTCAGGCCGGGTGGTGAACACCCGCACCGGCTCCTCACGGCGCTCGATCCGGAAGTCGACCCAGGCTCCCTCGGAGCGGCCGATCCAGTTGCGCTGCATGGCCAGCACCCGGTCGGGCCACTTACCTTCCAGGCCGGTCATGTCGTCCAACAGTCGCTGGGCGTAGTCGGTGATCTTGAAGTACCACTGATTCAACTTGCGCTTGGTGACCACCGCACTGCAGCGCTCACACAGCCCTTGGACGACCTGTTCGTTGGCCAGCACGGTCTGGTCGTTGGGGCACCAGTTGACGTAGGAGTCCTTGCGGTAGGCCAAACCGCGCTCGAAGAAGCGCAGGAACAGCCATTGCGTCCACCGGTAGTACTCCGGATCGGACGTATGCAGCCGCCGACTCCAGTCGAAGCTCAGCCCGTACCGCTTGAACGAGTTCGCCTGGGTCTCGATGTTGGCGTACGTCCACTCGGCGGGGTGCGCGTTGCGGGCGATGGCGGCGTTCTCGGCCGGCAGCCCGAAGGAGTCCCAGCCGATCGGGTGCATCACGTCGAAGCCGCGCAGCTTCCAGTATCGGGCGACGATGTCGCCCATGACGAACGCCTCGGCGTGCCCCATGTGCAGGTCGCCCGAGGGGTAGGGGAACATGTCGAGCACGTAGCGGCGTTCCTTCGACCCGTCGTCGATGGGCACGAAGACGTCAGGTCCGCCCAATAGCGCTGCCACCGCTCCTGCGCGGCCGCGGCGTCGTACGCGATCCTGACGCTCTCGCTGGTCATCGATCTCTCCTCTGGTCGTGCACCGTGTCGCTCCGGCATGAAAAAACCCTGGGTGCCGAGGAGCTCAAGGGGCGGCCGCGATGGGGCCCGCGGGGGGCCATCGCGGCTAGCGAAGAAGCAACGCAACGACCGCATGCCGCGATTGTACCCCAGTCTGACCGCCGGTAAGGCGTGCAGGTTGCCTTGCTTGCGGCCGCACCCAGCGGCCGTAGCAGGTGCCCATGAGCCTACCTCCCGACGACGCCACTCCCTTGGCCGCGAAGCTGAACTGGCTCCGCGCCGGGGTCCTCGGGGCCAACGACGGCATCGTCTCCACGGCCGGCCTGGTGTTCGGCGTGGCCGGCGCCACGCAGGACTCCATCGCGCTGCTCATCGCGGGGCTGGCCGGCCTGGTGGCCGGCGCGCTCTCGATGGCCGGCGGGGAATACGTGTCGGTCAGCAGCCAGCGCGACACCGAGATCGCCGCCCTGGCCAACGAGCGGCTCGAGATCGAGCGTGACCCCGCCGGGAAGCTTCGCCAGCTGGCCGACCACTTCGCGGCCCGCGGCATGTCGGACGCCCTGGCGACGCAGGTGGCCGAAGAGCTCACCGAGCACGACGCCCTGGCGGCGCACGCCCTGACTAACCTCGGGATCGACTCCGAGGAACAGACCAGCCCGTGGCACGCCGCCTGGGCCTCCATGATCGCCTTCACGCTTGGGCGCCCTGATCCCGCCTGTTGATCGTCCTGACCCCCGAAGCCGCGCGGCTGCCGGCGACGCTGGTCGCGGTGCTGGGCGCGCTGCTGCGCACCGGGTTCACCAGCGCCAGGCTGGGCAAGGCGACCCGCCCGTCCCACCGATGCTGCGCAACCTGGTCGTCGGGGCATTGGCCATGGGGCTCACCTACGCCGTTGGATCATTCGTCGGTATGCACGTCTAGGCATAGCTTTGACTAGGCGCGCGACGGTCAAGAAGTCAGGACGGAGCACCTCGTCCCAGTAGTCGGGCGCCAGCATCAGGCTGTTCGTGTCGGACAGGATCGCCACCAGGCCGGCTCTCGGCGCGAGCGTCTCGGCACGCTCCAGACAGCACACCGACAGTGCACCCTCGCCAGCCACCCACGCGGCCATGCCCATCAGCGCCAACGGCTGCAGCGCAAACTCCGGCGGTGTGCGGGAGACCACGGTGCTCCACACGGCCAGCAGCGCTGGCGCCGTCTTGCGGCACAACATCATCGACGCCTGATCCCGGGGATCAGGCGATCTCACCAGCAACGCCAACCGGGCGACGTCCTCGTCGCTGAGGTCAGTGGGCCGAGCAGTGGCCTCCTGCAGCAGCCGCACCAGGAAGCTGCGCTCCTGGGCGGGGTCAAGGACGTCGTCCAGCCACTTCAGTTGGGTGGTGAACGACGCCCGCTGCCCGGCTGGGTCGGACGGGCCACGCACCAAGGCCGCCAGATCAGCGCGGCTGGGTCGAGCGGGCATCCCGCGAAGCGTGGCCTCGGCCGCAGCAATGCTGGCCCGGGGATCGTAGGGTTCGCCAGGGCCGCACGGGTGGTCGAACCACCAACCCCCGGTGACCAGCAGCGTGCACACCGTCGCCAACCCTGCGGTCATTTCGCACTCCGCGAGAACTTCCCACCCCAGAGCCGGGTCTTCGGTGTAGGCGATCAAGCACACGCGCGCGCCGGGGAAACGCGAGGTCATGCGCGTGATGTGCTGCTCGGCCTCGCCTGGGTCGGCCACACAAGTCAAGTCGACCCGGGCGGTCAACACCACGTCGTTGTGCTCGAGCAGGATCGCCACCAGGGACTCTTCAGGATGAAAGCCCATCACGTGCGGGAGCACTCCCAGCATTTCCTCCAAGCCGCGGACAGCCAACCTCTGTGAACTTCCATAAGTAGTCATGGCTTGCACCATGGTGAGGTCGGCGCTTGACCGGTCACTGTCCACAGGGGCGGCTCAGGGGCGTTCTGGCTTTCCACAGGGGCAGGGGTAGCCTGGGAGGACCATGAGCCATTCGTCCTGGCCTAGCGATCCGCCGCCGCCGCACCCCCAGCAGCCTTGGCCCGGGAACTACCCGGCGCCTCAGGCGCCGGTCCCGTGGCGCCCGCAGTTGCCCACCCCCGCCGACGAGCGTCCGGATCCGACCCGAGCGTTGGGGCAGCAGCAACCGGCGTCTGTGCACATCGACGCGTTTGCGGCCCCGAAGAACCACACCCCCTTGCTGGTCACGATCGCTGCCCTCGTGGCCCTGGCGTTGGTGATCGTGGGCGGCATCGTGATCAACGCTCAGCCGCGCCCAGCACCCACCGTCAGCGCCACACCGACTCGGGTCAGTTCCCCGGACAACCTGCCCGGGCTGCCGTTCACCAGCCCTGACGGCCGGGTTTCCGGCCGGTGGGAGGTGCTGAGCTCCCGCTGGGACTCCGAAGGGGTGACCGTCCAGGTCCGGGTCCACGCTGTCGATGGGACGGTGACCTACAGCTTCATGGCCTTCGCCAACCAAGGCGCGACCGTCCACGATCCGGTGCCGGGCTCCAGCCGTCCGGAGCTGGGCACGGGGCAGATCGCCGAAGGCGACACGGCCATCGGCTACCTCTACTTCGAGGTGCCGCGGGAGGACATGACGCTGATCCTGGCCACGGGCGCGGGGCGCCAGATGTCGGCCCTTGTGGTCAAGGCCTGAGATAGCATGTGGCGGTGACGTCACACCCGGGGGATGTGCCTGCCCCGGAGGCGCCGTTACGGATCGCGATCGCCATGGACGATTTCTATCCAGCCTCAGGCGGCATTGGGCGCTCGGTTCAAACCCGAACGAGGCTCCCTGATGCTGGCAGCGATGATCGCGCGGCATCAGGGAATTCCGCACGTCCACACCTTTCACGCCAACCTCGCCGGAGCGCACGCCAACCTGCCCGCCCAGGCCTGGTGGGGCACCATGGCCTACTTGTACCTGATGAGGCCGCTGCTGGCAGTGGTCTGCGGTTGGAAACCCCGCTACCGCAACCCTCATCCCTCGAAGCGGGACCTGGAGGGGAGCCTGTGGGCCCGCTCTGACTGGTACGCGATCTCGCGGATGGCCGCCTACATCGACGCGCTGACCACCCCGTCGGACTTCATGTTGGCCAATATCCAAACCGCCGCCCAGGGCCAGGCCTACGGTTTCGTCGTCCCCACCGGGGCCAGCCGGCGATTGACGGAGGCGCTCTCCCGAGTCCGGCGGCGCCGCACGACCGAAGGTGTCCGCTTCATCACCATGGGGCGCCTCTCCAAGGAGAAGCGGATCGGCGAACTGACCCAGGCCTTCATCAAGGCGGCAATCCCCGACAGTGAGCTCGTGGTGGTCGGGAACGGCCCGGAGGCCAAGACGGTGCAGGCCATCGCCGCTGGACGGGCGGACGTCCGCTTGCGTGGCTACGTGCGCGACCTGGACGAGTTGGCCCAGGAACTCATCGACGCCGACGTGCTGGTGCTGTCGTCACACCGCTTCGACAGCCAGGCGATCGTCCTGGCCGAGGGAGTGGTGGCCGGGCTACCGCTGTTGTATTGCGATGACCGGCTCACCTTCGGCCCGACGCCCGACAACAGCGTGCTCACTGAACCGGACGCGGACAGTCTGGCCGCGGGCATGCGAGAAATCGCCGAACCCTCGCAGCACGCCAGACTGGCAGCGGGATCGCGCGCCATCCGGGAGCAGATGGGCCCCTCCGCCACCGCCGAGAACTACCTCACTGTGTACCGGACGGTGATCGCGAACCGAGCGGCGGCCGGCCCGAGGTCGACGCCGCCCAGCTGACGAGATGGTCGGCTCAGTCGCGCGCTCGCGCGGCAGCTGACTGTTGGACGGCGACTTGAGCGTCGGGATGGTGCCGGGAGAGAACCACGACACCGTAGATCGCGAGGGCTCCGGCGATAGCCATTCCCACCGCGGCCAGGCCGTGAATCTTGGCACCCTCGCCCAGAATCACCAGGCCGAAGGTGACACCGACGATCGGATCGGTGGTGGTCATGGACCCCACTGTGATTTCAGCCGGCCCATTGGCGAAGCCCTGCTGCACCATCCACCCACCGAACGCGTAGGAACCGACCAGGAAGGGCACCACCGCGACCCAGAAGAGCGGGGTGCTCTGCTGGCCGGCCTTGACCATCTCGGTGGTCGTCTTGATCAGCGCTGAGGACAGGCCGTAGAAGAAGGCCCCACCGGAGGCCCACATCAGGCAACGCCACTCGGGACGCCCCTTCGCACCGAGGAATCCGAGGACACCGCCGATGGCGTAGACGACGACGCAGCCGGTGATGATCAGGACCGGATCGAGGTAGGTCTTCTCCGCCGCCGTGCTGGCCGAAAAGGCGGTGAAGACGACGATGCCCAGGACCGTCATCGCCACCGCGCCCCACATCGACGGGGTTACTTTGTGCTTGTGAATCAGCGAGGCGAGGATCACGGCCCACGGGACGGCCAAGATGCCCACCGGTTGCACTACCGTCACCGGGGCCATCATCAGACCGATGATGTGGGTGGTCGCGCCGATGGCGATCAGCGCCAGGCCGAGCAGCCAGGTGGGCGTGCGAATCAGCCGCAGTAGCTGCTTGAACCCCATGGAGCGGTTCTCGGCGTCCGTGTCGACGGCGTTGCCGACGGCGAGGTGCTGCACGGTCGAGCCGCCGGCGAACAGGAACGACGAGAGCACGACGATGGTGATCGCCAACGGAATGTTCTGTTCAAAAAAGGTGAATCCTGGTCCGGCCATGGGAGTCAGCACTGGAGCATCCTTGTCGTCCTTGGGGTCGGTTTGTCCGCCCAGCGTACTTGCCGGATCGAGCGTTGCTTCCACCAGCGGTGTCGACGCTCGGCACTTCCTGCCGAGAATCGGCTCGGTGCGGACCTCACATTTTGGTCGGTCGCGACGTCTACCGTGTGAACGACCAACTGAGGGAGCCTGATGACGAAACCACCGTTCGAGCTCGTGGTCGCTCACCACGGAGCCACCGTGCTCCGGGTGTGCACCGCGATCGTGGGCTCCAACGACGCCGAGGATGCCTGGTCGGAGACGTTTCTGGCCGCCCTCCGGGCCTACCCGACGCTTGCCGACGGGGCAAACCTTGAGGCCTGGCTGGTCCGAATCGCCCACAATCAAGCCGTCGATCTGATCCGGCGGCAGAGCAGGCAGAGGGCGGTCAGCGAGGTGTTGGCCAACCAGCCCGCCTCGGATCCGCCGACTCCCCCATCTTCGGCGGCTGCGGCTCTGGCTCGGTTGTCCCCCCGACAACGGCAGGCGGTGGCGTACCACCACTTGGCCGACCTGCCCTATGCCGAGGTGGCGCAGATCATCGGCGGCACACCCGCGGCTGCGCGCCGCGCCGCTGCGGACGGCATCGCCCGGCTCCGCCGGCTCATCCCTGAGGAGGAATCATGACCGATCTGTTCTTCACCATGCCCGACAACCCAGCCGTCCTGGAGCGGCTGACTGCTGGGCTGGGAGATCGCGCCGCAGCGGCCGGCCTGCTCGACATCGCCTACCGGACGGTCGACTCCCCCATCGGAAGCCTGCTGGTCGCGGCCACCCAAGCCGGCGTCGTCGCGGTCGGTTTCGAGAGCGAGGGTCACGATCAGGTGCTGCAACGCCTCGCTGACCGGCTGAGTCCACGAATCCTTCAGGCGCCCTCCCGCCTGGAGGAGGCGGCCCGTCAACTCGAGGCGTACTTCGAGCACCGGCTGAGTCATTTCGACGTGCCGGTGGATCTGGTGCTCAGCTCGGGCTTCCGGCGAGAGGTGTTGTCCCGACTCCGCGAGGTGGCGTTCGGGAGCACGGTCAGCTATGCGGAGTTGGCCGCCCTGAGCGGCAACCCGAAGGCGTCGCGGGCCGTGGGCAGCGCCTGCGCGACGAACCCGATTCCGATCATCGTGCCCTGCCACCGGGTGGTCCGCAGCGACGGCAGCCTGGGCGGCTACCTCGGTGGGCTGGACGCCAAGCGCTACCTGCTCGGCTTGGAAGCGCAACCTGCCGCCCTGACCGGTCTCGCGACCTAGGCTGACCAGTATGACCTCACTCTTCGAACCTCTGACCCTGGCCGGAACCACCTTCCGCAATCGGGTGTGGTGGTCGCCGGTGTGTCAGTACTCCTGCCTGGCCGGTGACGGGGTTCCCAACAATTGGCATCTGACCCACCTGGGCTCGCGGGCCGTCGGGGGGTTCGGGCTGGTCATGACGGAGGCGTCCGCCGTTCTCCCGGAAGGGCGGATCAGTCCGCAGGACGCAGGGATGTGGAACGAAGCACAACAGCAGGGGTGGGCCAGGATCGTCGCCTTCGGTCATCAGCAGGGGGCGGCGATGGGCATCCAACTGGCTCACGCGGGACGGAAGGCTTCGACTTACCGAGCCTTCCCCGGCGAACTCAAGGGACCAGTGCCGCACTCGGAGGGTGGCTGGGAGACCGTGGGCCCCTCCCCCGTGGCCTACCCCCGGATGCCACAACCGCGAGAACTGGACGCAGCTGGGATCAGGCAGGTGATCGACGCTTTCCGGGTCGCCGCCCAGCGAGCCGACCAGGCCGGCTTCGACGTGGTCGAGATTCACTCTGCACACGGCTACCTGCTGCACCAGTTCCTCTCGCCCCTGTCGAATCACCGCGGCGACGCCTACGGCGGCGATGTCGACGGTCGGACTCGGCTACTGATCGAGGTGGTCGACGCGGTGCGCGATGTGTGGCCTGTCAGCAAGGCGTTGTTCGTCCGCATCTCGGCGACCGACTGGGCCGAGGGAGGTTGGACTGTGGACGACTCCGTCAGGTTGGCGTCGATCCTCAAGCACCATGGGGTGCAGTTGATCGACGTGTCCAGCGGCGGGAATGTCACTCCCACCGGCGTGGTCCCCGGCCCGGGGTACCTGGTTCCCTACGCGCAGCGGATCCGGAGTGCAGGCATCGCGGTGGGTGCGGTCGGCTTCATCACCGACCCGATCCACGCAGACGGCATCATCGCCAACGGTGACGTCGACGCGATCATGGTGGGACGGGCTGCACTGCGCGACCCGTACTGGCCACAGCGGGCGGCAACTCAACTCGGCGTCACGGCCTCGCTCCAACCCGCCCAGTATCACCGAGCGGCGTGGTGAGCGGTCTGGCTACGGCGAGGCGGACGGGTCGGGTTCCGCGGTAGTGGGCTTCGGCTCCGCGGTCGAGGGTTTCGGCTCCGCCGTTGTGGGTTGTGGCTCCGCCGTCGTGGGTTGCGGCTCCGCGGTCGTGGGCTGAGGCTCCGCCGTCGTGGTCTCGACCGTGGGGCTGGGGCTCGGGGAATCGGACTTCGTGGGCGTCGGGCTTGGGGAATCGGACTGGGTTGGCGTCGGACTGGCGCTCGTCGCTTCTGACTTGGTCGGGCTCGGGCTCGGACTGGACGACGGCGTCTTCGTCGGGGTCGAGCTCGCCGTCGCAGTGGTGGAAGGACGAGTCGAGGTGCGGGTCGGCGAAGGCGACACCGTCGGAGATGGCGACGTGGACGGGGATGAGAGGTTCAGGTTCGAGATCTGTTGCGCCGGACGCGGCGACGGCTTCCCGGCCAGCCACGGGGCCGGATTGACGTAGACCCCGTTCTGCTTGACCTCGAAGTGCAGGTGGCAGCCGGTCGACAGACCCGTGGTTCCGGAGAGCGCAATCCCTTGCGCCTGAGTTACCTGTTGCCCGGCCCGAACGCCGATCACCGACAGGTGGGCGTATTTGGTCTCCACCCTGAAGCCCAGGACTGTGCCGTGATCGATGACCACGAGGCGTCCATAGCCACCATTCCAGCCGGCGAAGGTCACCCGACCGGCAGCCACAGCCACCACCGGGGTGCCGCATCCGGCACGCATATCCGCCCCGTTGTGCATTCGGTTGATGTGCAGAATCGGGTGGAAACGCATGCCGAACGCCCCCGTAATCGGCCCCGGAACGGGGGAAACGAATCCCGGCCTGGTGGTCGTCGGAGCCTTTGCAGGCGTCCTCGGGGTTGTCGTTGGAGGCGTAGTGGTTGGTGCCGTGGTGGGCGGCAGGGCCTCCCGTCCGAGTGGAGCGGTCCGACTGATGCGTTGACTGAGCAGCGAATCATCGAAGTAGGGCTCAAAGGAACCGGCGCCCGCGAAACTGGCCTCCGGTGCCGCGTTGGGAAGTGGTAGGGCGCGTGTGGAGGTCGCAGCGAACGGCAGGAACCACAAAAGGCCCCCGAGCAGAACGAGGACGACGTGGGTCGTGGCCCGCAGAGGATCGAAGGACGCATACCCCAAGCGAACCTGCGCTCCGGCGTCGGTGTGCACCGAACTCGGGCCACGCGTGTTTCGGGCAGGATCATGCCCATCGTGTCGATCCGCCATTACCGTCATGAAATGGGCCCATCCCCTCGTCCCACCACTGGAACTTAACACTGCCGCTGCCCAAAAGTAAGGGGCGCAGAATTGCGCTCCCCAAGATAAGCAGGTGGATCAAGCGCGTGCAGGGCCGGGCGCACAATTGCCACCGGAAGTGCCCGACTTTTCCCCGACTGCTGGTGTTAGCGTGCGATCGGGTAGTTCTCCACGCTCCTTTGGGCCGGAAGGTCACAACCCCGAGCGGCAGCACGATCGAGCTGGTCGAAGCGGGCGTTGAAGACTCCCACCCGATGCATCTGTGACCCCGAAAATCCTCAGCCCCCACGAGGAAGCCATGGCAGCCCGTCCCCCGACTGCAACCGTCCGTCTGATCGACGGCTTCGAGTGCCGCTGCGACGGTGACTCGATCGAGTTGCCGCGCGGCTGCCAGCGCCTGGTCGCCTTCATCGCCCTCTGGGAACGCCCTATCCTGAGTTCCTTCGTCAGTGGCAACCTGTGGCCCGACAGCGACACCGAACGTGCCAACGCCAACCTGCGCTCGACCCTGTGGCGACTGCAGGCAGATCACCGCGGCTTCGTGGTCGCGACCGGCTCCCATCTCACGCTCGGCCCCGGGTCGCCGTCGACTACCGCGAAGCCGTGACCTGGTCCAGGACAGTGCTGGCCAACGTCGGGGAGCCGATGCCGGCGACCTGGACGCTGCACGAGATCAACGGGCTGACCCGGGAGGTGCTCCCTGACTGGTACGACGACTGGGTGCAGCTGGCGCAGGAGGGGTTCCGGCAGCTGCGGCTGCACGCCCTGGAAGCGATGTGCGTCCAGCTGGCTCAGGGGGGACGCTATTGCGAGGCGCTGCTGGCCGGTTTGGGTGCGGTGGCGATCGAGCCGCTGCGGGAGAGTGCGCACCGCCGGGTGATCGACGTGCATTTGGCTGAACACAATCTGGTCGAGGCGCTGCGTCAGTACCGCAGTTATGAGTCACTGCCGCGCAACCAGCTGTCGCTGCGTCCCTCGGCGGAGCTGCGCCAACTGGTGGGATCGGTGATGGCTGGCGCGGGTGAGGTCAGTACGAGAACCAGCTGATGTTCTCGGCGTGGGCTTTCGTGATCGTGCCGCTGAGCCGCCGCGGTTGGAACAGATCGTTGAAGGTGAGGGTCCCGTTGACCAGGTCGGTGATCTGGATCTTTCCGGTCTTCAGAGAGGACAAGCCGGTCAGCTTCTTCGGGTCCCCGGCCTTCTCCGGCGGTGCGTAGTCGTACAGGGTCAGGTTGATCGCATCGAGGGCGAACCCGTCCAGGGAGAGGTCGAGCTTGCCGGGGTTGGTGCCGGGCCGCTCCGGTGGTGGGACCACGGCCGGGATGCCGCCGGCCACGTGCAGGTTCATCAGGGCGTCCTTGCTCAGCGTGATCGTCCCTTTCGCCGCCTCAGAACTGATCGTCAACGGCAGCGGGACGGTGTTCTTGATCGACAGATCGGCGACCAACTTCCTGATCTCCAGGCTGTCGATCGCCGCCCGCGACTCGGCCTCCTTGGTCAGCCGCTCCTCGCGGGCGTCCTCGCTCTCGGCCGCCAACTGCGCCGGAGTGAGCGGCGGATCGGAGTGCAGGTCGAAGATCGCAGCCCAGAGGGCGAACTTGTCCGCCCTCGCCCGGGCCAGGTCCACCGAGCGCAGATCCCAGGTCAGGATGTCGAACCAGACCGCTGTGTTCGGACGGTTCTTGCCTTCGGGATCGTTGCCCTTCGAGGCATTGTCGGGGTTGGCCCCGTACACGCCCAGCTGGAGCTGGTTGTTCTCCAGCCGCAGCATCGGATCGTCAGCCGCGACGTTGACCACCCAGGGACGCAGGTACCAACCCTCGCCGATCTGAACGGCGTGCACCTTGCCCTTGACGTTCGCCTCGAAGGTCGGGATGTCCACCTCGCCCTTCTTGATCGGCACCACCAGCGGGTCGGTGTCGGTCCCGACCCGGATGTCCTTGAGGTTGCCCACAGACGCGCTCACGTACAGGACCACCTGAACCGAACCGTCCAGCTGATCGACCGCCGGACGCAACGTGTCCACATCGAAGTTCGACCCCCCGGTAGAGGCACCCCCGGGCTTGGACAAAGCCGCCAGGTTGAGCGCGAAGTAGGCGTCGCTGATGTCGAGCGAGGAGATGTTCAGGCTTCCACCGGCGGCCGTGTCGTAGTTGAGGTCAGCCAGGTTGACGTCCTTGACCTTGATCCAGACGACCCGGCTGCCGAAGCTGGTCTGGACGTATTCCAGATCGCTGGCGAAGGGCTTCTTCACGTACAGCCGTCCGTCGCTGAAGGTGAGCGAATCGGCTCCCAGTTTGGCGACCCGGATGGTCTTGTCCTTGCCCAGTTCGGCCGACTTGGCCATGGTCAGCATCGGCTTGGTGACGTCGATCCGCAACCCTCCACCGGCGAACAGATAGAGCGCCGCCGTACCCGAGGAGAGAGCCGCACATCGCCCTTGAACTTGTTCTTGAACCGCGCCGACGCTGCGACCGACAGCTCGGCCAGGGAGGCCGTCCCTTCGGTCTTGAACGTCTCCAGGTCGATGGTGAAGTCGGGGTGCAGCTTCGCCGGGTCTGTTCCCACCGGGCTGGTCAGTTCCAGGTTGCGGATGAACGACTCGTCGGCGGCCGTGGCGGCCGCCGGGATGACGATGGTGGTGTCGTCCCCGGGTAGGTCGACCTGCAATCCGCCCAGGACGATCCGGTCGATCGTGAACTTCTCGAACGCGAGCTGCGTGAACGGGCTCTTACCCTTCTCCGGCGGCTTTCGCTTGTCGATCCGGACGACGGTGTGCAGGCCCAGCAGGTCGACTCGTCCGCCGGCCAGGGTGGGCAAGTGCACCTTGTGACCCGCGACCTCCGTGGTCAGGTCGAGCGAGGACGCGCTGATCTGCTCGATGAACAACCCGCCGGGATCCGAGGGGTCATCGCTGCCGATCCGGATCGCGTCCGGGCCGACGTCGATGGCGGCTCCGTGTAGACCGCTGAGTTCGACAGTGCCGGTCACGGCGCCGCTGAGCACCGCACTGCCCGAGACGCCGCGGACCACCGCTGCCAGGTTGCCACCGCGCCGAAGTTCGACGCTGAGGAAGTCCACCCCCAGGCTGCCCTTGATCCCGAGCTTCGCCGACAACTGCCCCTCGACGTCGGCCGCGAGGTTGTGTAGCTCGAAGGAGTTCTTCGAGGGACGCAGATGGATCCGGCCCACAGTGAGCGGCGGTTCGCCCGTCCCGGCCTTGTCGCTGCGACCCAGGCTGAGCTTCAGCGGCAGGTCCTCCCAGGTCAGGCCGTTCCCCTCCAGGCCGGTGATCACGATGTCGGTGATCGACCAGGTCGGCGGTTTCGCCTTCTTCTTCCCCTGCGCCGGGACGGCCGGGGACTGGACGGCGGCCAGCGTGACCGTCGGTGCCCGAAGCGGCCCGGGCCCGCTGAGCGTGGCGGTGCCGACCTTCCAGCGGATCGGCCCGAGCACCAGCCCGGTCAGGGTCGCGCTGGCCCGGCCACCGGCGTCGCTGCTCTCGTAGTCGGCGGCGAGGGTCACCTGACGGATGGTCACGCTGCCGTCAGGGGTGGAGACGTCGGTCCCCAGGGCCCGAAGATCCTGGACCTTGAGCGAAATCTTCCGGCCCTCGGCGAGCGCGTACGAGGCGGTGAGCGAGGGGCGTTCCGCTTTTCTCCCGGCCGCGGACGTGGTGAGCTTGCCGGTCACGGTCGTCCGGCTCTTCAGCGCCCCGAGGCCGAGCACGTAACGGACGTCGTCGAAGGAGCCGACGGTGGCCGAGGCCCGCACCAGCTGCCACCCCTCGCTGCCCGGGGCGAACGCGATCTCGGTGCCGTTGATGTCGTTGAGGGAACCGCTCTGGAGTTCGACGTGGGTGACGCTGCCATCGGCCTGAGGCATGTCGAGCACCAGGTTCCGGCCCGTCAGCACACCGATGCTCAGGCTGACGATCGTGGCGCCGCTGACCGCGGTGTCGCCGCCCGGCTTGCGGGCGACGTCGACCTTGACGTCCATCCGGACCCGATCCAGGACGACCTGTTCGCCGGTGATCCCGTCCCCGTCGCGCCCGATGGCGATCCCGTCGATCTCCAGATGGTCGACGACCAGGTCCGGCACCCGGTAGCCGCCCTCATAGGTGCTCACGCTGCCGGTCAGCTTGCCGAGCGCGACCCGTCCGATGGAACCGCTGGAGAGGTGGACGCCAGTGGCGGTCAGTCCGCTGAGCCCGAAGCTGGGCGCGAGTTGGGTGACCAAGGTGGCCGGCGCGACCCCGCTGACCTGATCGGGTCGTGCTGTGACGTTGGCCGCGCCCAGCGACACCGACAAGGAGCCGGTCACCTGGTCCACCGCGAAGCCGGGCCCCGCCAGATTGCTCACCTCCACGCCGGAGACGACCACGGCCAACTTGCCGGTTCGGGGGTCGAGCTCGCCGGTGATCCGGCCGAACTTGAGCCCTCCGATCTCGGTGCCCAGGAGCCGTTGCGCGGTGTCGGTGAGTTCCCGGACGCGTTGCGCCGCGGCGAGCCGGTCCGCCTCGGTCGCACCCTCGGTGGCGACCTTCTTCGCTTCGTCCAAGGCCACCAGCGCCGCCAGCGCTGCCGCCAGCCGTTCCCGGATCGGAGCGTTGCCCTCGATCACCGGGAGGGCGGCCAGTTCGGTGCGCAGCGCTTCAACGGTCGGCAGCTTGGTGGCCTTGAGGATCACCGCCGGCTGGGCGGGGTCGGTCGGCAGCATCTCGGTGGAGTCGACCACCAGGCTGAACTCGGAGCTCGTGGCCAACTGGCCGATGCTCGGCACCTTCGGCCCACCGGCCTTGAACTGCTCGATCAGGCTCAGGTCGTCCAGGTACCCGGGCGCGTAGGGCAACAGGCCCACGTTGGGCAGCTTGACCCGGGCGTGGATGCCTTTCAGTGTGACCCCGGCCGACTGCACCGACCCGCTCAACGGTCCCAGGGTGATCGAGCCGACTTCAGCAACCACACCCACGTCCGAGCGCAGCTTCTTGGTCAACCGGACGAGTTCGGCGCGCTCGTCGGGTTTCAACGAGCCAGGGTTCCAGCGATCCTTGCCCTCAAGTTCCTGCAGCCGCTTCTCGTCGGCCTGCTCGGCGTTGGTGGCGGCATCCAACTGCGCCTTGAGGGCGTTCTCACGGGACAGCAGCTCGATGGCTTGGGCGCTGTCCGGCGGCGCCTTGACCCGCGCGGCGTGCACCATCGCCAAGGCCGCGTTGAGGTAGGCGGGCAGGCTCTGGCCGATGCTGAGGTTCACGTCGGTGAGCACCAGGGACTGGATCTGCTGCCCGCTGCCGATGCTGATCCCCTTCACCTCGAGGGCGTCGAAGGAGACGTTGAAGGCCCGCAGCATGGCGGTGCTGTCCTTGATCCGCTGACCGGCGCTGTAGGGGGGACGGAGCACGCCGTCCGAGGCGAGGCCCCACAGGTAGGTCGCCGGCGAAGGGGTGGGAAGCAGGGTGTTGGCCGCTTTCCCGACCAGCGAACTGACCGGGAACGGCAGCTTCAGCGGGATCATGGCGTAGTCGAGCAGGGTGTAGTCCCCGGGGATGGAGCCCTGCAGGGACACCAGATTGGCCAGCAGCTGGATCAGCGGCCCGAAGATCGGAATCCCGATCGTGCCCTTGGGTAGTTGGCGTCCCAGATTGACCGACGGGTCGTTGGAGCCATCGGGGGTGGCGTTGAAGTTCAGCTGCCGCAGGCCCAGTTGAGCCACCGCCCAGGCCCCCGACAACGGCAGCCCCGGGTCGATCAGGGCGAAGTCCCGCATCGCCAGGGAGCCCAGCTTGGCGGTGATGTAGCCGGGTTGGGTGTACCCGCGGTCGGAGAACCCGGCGCTCACCTTGAGCCCGGTGACGCTGATCTTCCCCGACTTGTACGTCTTGCCGGGCAGCACGAAGTTGATTCCGGCGAGCTCCAACTTCGGCAGGTCGACGTTGACGATGAATCCGCCGGAGAAGGTGGCGTCCACGTTGATCGTGTTCACGCCCCCGCCGGAGGGGGCCAGGGTCACGCCCGCCAGATCACCGCCGAGGATCTTCTGCGCGTCGTTGAGGTCGAACCCCTTCAGGTGCATGGTCTTGCCGGACAGCGAGATCGAGTCCTCGATCAGCCAGTCGTAAAGCAGGATCCCCAGCCCCCGCACGAGCACCCCCAGCCCGTACCCCCAGACGGGGACCCGGCTCGACTCTGCCTCTTCCGGAACGTAGACCGTGCGCCCCTCGGCTTCGCTGTACAGCGCGACATCGCGCACCAGACGAGTCAGTTCGGGAGCCTTCGTCAGGCGGAGGTCGACCCGGAGTCGCTTCGAGAGCTCGAACACCCAGGCCCGGTCGTCCGCGGCATGGGCAAGGACGATCAGGGCACGCAGGATGCTGGCGTTGGCTTCGGTCCAGAGCCGTTCGTCACTGAGCCGTTCGCGCAGCGCCTCCCGGGTGGGCAGCTTCTCGTCCCGTCCGGTGGCCAGGGTCGAGGGCAACTGGCGTCGCATCTCATCGGTCAGCCCCGCCCAGACGGCCGTCCAGAGCCCCGGGTTCTCGGCGGCGAACGCCTGCTGGGCAGCCGGCGAGAGGGCGCGGATCGCCTGCGCTGCCAGCCAGGCGTCGCGGTGGGTGTAGGTCAGCCAGCCGAAGAACGTGGGCACGATATCTCGGGCTTGGCGAACCAGGTGCAACGGGTCCCGCAACTGGTTGAGGTCGAGCAGTTCGCGGCGCCCGACCTCGCCGAACAGGTAGCTGTCGGGCAGCTTCTCGATGATCTGGTTGAGGCCCTGCAGGGCGTCCAGCCGACGGATCACCGCCGTGCGCAGAGCCAGATCGATCGCCTGGTCGTCGGGGATCCACGGGTTGGCCTTGCCGCTGAAGTCGACCCCGAGCAGGTTGCGGACGATCCACATCGCCAGCAGCGGCTGCGGCGCCTGGTCGAAGACATCGATGAACCCCCGGGCGTAGCCGACCAGCAGCGGTTCGCCGACGCCGAGGCTCGGGCCGCCGGTGCTGTACTCCGAGCCGACCCCGGTGTACTCGCCGTTGGTCCAGACCCCGGTGGGCAGGTTGTCCAACAGCCGTCCGAACCACTTCGCGTTGTCGAGTTGCCGCCACGTGTCCTGGGCGGCGATCGGGGCGCTCCGGACGAGCAGGTAGGCCAGGCGGGCCTCGGCGTCGCGGACGGCCCAATCGAAGATGCCGTAGGAGAGCAACTCGATCGCGCGGGAGAGGTTCGGCAGCGGGCTGCGGGCGGCCAGCACCACCTTGAGCACGGCGCCGTAGTTGGCCGAGAAGGTGTCGTCGCGATCCAGTTCCTCGACCAGGCGGGAGATCAGGCCCTTGGCGTCCAGGGCGGCCACCAACCCGACCAGAGCGGACGGGGCCACCGGCGGGGCGTTACTGCCCGCGGCGGCCTTGGGGGCGGCGGCGACGGCGGTGCGCAGGTCAGCCAGAGTGGGCGGCTGCTTGACCGGGGTGACGGCCGGGGTCTGGGTCGGTTCGCCCTCCGGCGTCGCCAGACCGCAGAGCGGAGCCAGCGCGGTCAGCGCAGCCCGCGCGTTCTCCCGTCCGCCCTCGGAGACGAGCTTGGTCAACCGGTCGAGCAGGATCCCGTCACCGCCCGCGGCGCCCGCCCCGGGGAGTGCCTGCTCGGCCGCGATCGCCTTCCTCAGCTCGGCCTCGTCCGTGCCTTTGTCCGGTCCCGAGGCGAACAGGGCCCGAAAGTCGTCCCGGCGGTCCCCGTCGGTGAGCTTGGTCAGGGCATTGACGCTGAGTCGCCGCAACACCGCGAGCAGCGCGCGATGGGCGAGGGGGGTCAACCGGTCCGGCTGCACCCCGTGCAGGGCCGGGACGATTCCGGCGTACGTGGGGCCGTTCGGACTCGCCTTGGTGTCGGCAAGGCCGCCGATCTCACTCTCGGTCAGCGCGGAGAGGACGGCGATGCAGGCCTCCGGGTAGGCCGCATGGTGGTCGTCACGGAGTTGGGCGAGCTTGCGCTTGTCCTTCCAGGGCAGCGCCCTGACCAGGGAGCGGGCGACCACGAAGGGCAGGCCGCTGAGGATGCGCAGGCTGTTCTCGATCATCTCCTCGGTGATCTGCGTCCACGGATGGTCGAGCAGCCCGCCGATCGCCCGGACGTCGGCGCTGTGGTTGGCCGCGACGAAGGTGTCCAGCTTGGTTTCCAAGGAGGCCACGTCCGCCGTGGTCGCGGTCTCAGCCGTCGTGGCCGGCCCGGTTGCCGGTGGGGCTGTGGCGGGTGCCACCCCGGTGGCGCCCCCGTCCGCTGCGCTGTGCCCCTCCGGCAGTGCCGTGGCAGGCACCCACAGCTTCCGGCCTGCCAGGAGGGCGTCCGCCAACCCGGCGGCTTCGGCCTCGGCGGCGGTGGTGTCGGGCAGGACGCCAGGCTGAGATCGATTGGCGTGTTGCCGGGCGTGCGCCAACTCGTGGACGACGATCGCGGCCGTCCGGGCGCTGAGCAGATCCCCGGTCAGTTCGATCCCGCCGGGTTTGGCGCGCCCGTGCGGATCGCCGTCGCCGGCGAGCACGGTGACGTCGACTCGTGAGAGCTCCAGGCCCAGCAACGGGGCCAGCACCCGGAGCAGTCGCTCGACGTTCTGCTCGGCCGCGACGAACGTGCTGCTGGGAGCGGGGCCCGGGGCCACGCCGGCTGTTGGGCGAACCCGGTCAGCGTGGCGGGGCGCTGGACGCCCGGGCTGGTGAGTCAGAACCGGATCGCCACGACTCCGCGCCAGCGCCCGGGATCGCCCTCCATCGGAGGCCGAGGAGGGGGCGCTTCCCGGCGGACCGGTGGTGGTGGTCACGAGCCGACCTCAGAGGCTGATCTCGTTGAACGGCAGCCAGGTGTCGAACGGTGGCGGGAAGGGCCGGTTGGCGGGCAGCGCCGTCCGTCCGATGATCACGTTGCCGGTGATCGCCGCGGTCTGGGTGGCCACCACGACCAGGGCCAGCGGCTGCTCGCCCATGCCGGCGATGATGTTGCCGGTGACGGTCGCCGCCGAGGCCCCTGAGACCGCGGCCACGATGGTCGCACGCGGGCTGACCAGGCGGTTGCCGACCAGGGAAACGGTGGGCCGAAGCTCCTGGGTCACCGGGGTTCCGATCAGCACCGCCGGGCCGGTCGAGCCCTCCTCCGGTGTGTGACAGTCGACGGTGTTGCGCTGGATCCCCAGGGCGCAGGGCAGGTCCATCCGACGATCGACCAGGCGGTTCAGGGCAGCCAGACCTCGCCAGGCGGCGGCCAGGTTGTCACTCACCGCCGCCCCTGCCGTCAGGTTGGGGCTCACCTCTGGGGCGTCGGCAACGTTCGGCTCGCCCACCGGAGCGGCTGCAACATTCGGCTGGCCGACCGGAGGGGTGGCAATGTTCGGCTGCCCCACCGGAGCTGCGGCAACGTTCGGCTGACCCACCGGAGCTGCGGTCACAGTAGCCCCGGCAGTGGCTGTGGCAGTGGCCGCGCCCGCAGCGGTGGCGGCCGCGACCCGGCTCAGCACCACCTCGGTGACTTCCCGCTCCCGCAGCACTGCCGTCTCCCTCAGGTTGGCCAACACAGTTCCGCTGGCAGTCACCACCCCGCGGGTCACTGGTTTCTTCAGGTTCGGCAGCGGGTAGAGCATGGCGATCACCAACAGTCGGAGCAGGACTCCCTCGTTGGTGGCGAAACCGGACGCGGCCAGCGTCCCAGAACCGGCGGCCAGGCGTTGGTTCGATCCTTCCGCCCCGAGGAGGGCGGCCGCATCGATCAGCCATAGCCCGCCGAAACACTGGCTGACCACGTTGTCCCAGACCCGCACGTCGCCAAGCTCCGCGGCCACGAAGATGGCCGCGGTGAGCCCGCGGAACTCGTTGCCACAGATCAGAGCGTCGTCCAGCAGCCCAGGGAGCCGGGCGACGCCGAGGCTGTGCGTGGCCTCGGTGCTTCGGCCGATAGCGGTCTGAGTCAGCAGGTAACCGACCAACAGGTGGTAGGGCCCGTCGTCGGCGATCGGGACGGTCGCGTCATGGAGGAAGCGGTTGTCCCGCAGTTGGAAGCCCCAGGCACCCCCGCCCGCGAAGACGCCCACCCCGAACACGTTGCGGGGCATCGTCTGCGCGTCTTCCCGGGTCGTCTGACGCTCCCCCACGGTGAACCGGAACAGGCAATCACTGACCGCCAGCACCGCGCAGTTGATCGCGCGGACGCCGATCGAGACGTACCGATTGGCCTGCTCGACGTTGATCGCCCGGACGGCCTCGCGGTCGAACACCCCGCCGGTGGTCCCGCTGACCCGGGCCAGGGTCGCGGGAACCTGCGGCAGTTCGAACTCCAGCCCACTGATGGTCAGGTTGTCGGCGTCGACGGCGATCACCAGGCCGTGACCGAACTCGGTCTCGGCGCCCTCCCGGACGGTCAGCACCGCGGCTTCATTGCAGCTGCGCAGGGTCAGGTTGGAATGACGCTTGCCCAGGATCAGCGGCCGGGACAGTTCGTAGCGGCCGGGCGCGAAGCAGACCATCACCCGGTCACCGCGCTCCTTCGGGGTGCGTCCGGCGACGGCCCGGTCGATCCGGGCTTGCAGGCTGCCGTTGGCGGCGTGCGACGGCCTGACCTCGATCGTGCAGCAGCCGTCATCGTCGAGTTCGGTCAGCGGACGGAAGGGTCGCCGGCAATCCTCCAGAATGTCGAGTTCCCGATCCCGCCACTCAATCACCGCGAGCGGGCAGACCCACCTCCGCGGCCCGTCCGGTGGTTGCGGCGTGCGCAGGTAGCGGCTCGGGTAGACCGCGGTCGGGGTCGCCGGACGGACGCCCACGCACCAGAAGTCGTCGACCTGCAGTCCTCCGACATCCTCAGCGGTGATGGTCACCTGCATGCCCGTCCCGGTCAGCCGGATCGGCTGGCCGACCTCGAGATCGGTGAGCTGCTCCTCCCAGACCCGGAGGAACAGTTGCGGGTTGGAGTCCTGATCGGTGTAGGCGGGCGGCAGCGGTGCCGGGAACTGCACGGTCTTGAGGTCCGGGTCGTACGGCACGGCCAGCACTCCGACGACACCGCCCAGGGCCCCCACGTGGCCCTCGACCTGCTCGTCGGTGCTCTGCAGAGCCGCGGTCGCGCGCAACGCCTGCACGGCCTGCCCGGCCCGGGGCCGGTGGTAATCGTCCACCGGCGACCGGTCCAGGGTGAGGACGGGGTTGGCGCTGGCGTCCGCGCTGACCCGGTAGAGGAAGGATGCGTCGTCGTAACCCCAGATCAGATCGAACCGGCCGTCCTGCCCGACCCGAGTCAGCTGCACCCGGATCAGCTGGTTCTCCGCCCCCAGGTAACCGCCCAGGCTGGTCGGTTCGCACGGGTTGATCGGGGCCGGATCACCCTCCCAGGTCACCAGCAGCCGGGAGTTCGACTCCAGCGCCGCGGTCTCGGGGTCGAACCTCACGCCCTGCGCGGCCCACCTTTTCACGTCCTGGGCCAGGGCGGCGGCGCAGGTCGCGCCCTCGGTGTCCAGCCGGACGATCCGCTGCAGCAGCCGCGTCCGGGCGGACGTGTCGGGACCGCCGAGCGCGACCTCATACAGTGCCGGGTCCTCCACGGCGGTGACGTCGGTCTCCCAGACCAGCAGCACCACGTGTTCCCGGCGCGGGCGGTCCTGCTCAGGGGGCTGATCGAGCCAGTCCGGCTGGCTGGAGTCGTTCAACTCGGAGGCCAACTCGACCCGCCAGCCGCCCACATACATCGTCCCGGCGCCGATCACCAAGTTCTGGCCGGTGCCCTGACTGACCGCGTAGCCGTTGTCGGGAGTGCCGACCGGCCCCACGATGTCGATGATCTGGGCGCGCGACTCTTCGGTGTCGATGGTGCGCTGCTCGTTGGTTTCGGCTTCGAGGCCCGCCCGGCCCATCTGGGGGACCACCCCCCGGTAGTACCGCGCAGGGTCGTAGGACAGTCGGGCTACATCGGTGGCCATGGTCTCCCTCTCGTCAGTTCCCCTTGCGGATCGGCTTCGGGCAGGTGCACGATCACCGGCGCGAGGCCGACCGGCAAATACTCCTGAGCCTTGATCAGCAGGGAGCGGTCCCTGATTGCCGCGAGGTCGCGGCAGAACACGCCCATTTCGGAGCCGCGGTGGCTGCCGCTGAGCAGGCTCGGCGGGCCGCTGGTGTTGCCGCTGCGGATCGCCGAATCGGCCCCGTCCGACAACTGCGCGTAACCCCACTCGCCGTAGCGGCGGCTGACCATCACCGGTGCCCCCGGCGCCAGTTCGATCGACTCGTAGCGGCGGGGCAGCCGACTGCCGGTGGACCAAGCGGAGAAGCGGACGCACCCGTCCTGGTTGTCCCTGACCAGGACCAGGTCGTCCAGGATCGACTCGCTGCATTCCAGCCGGTGAACGTAGCCCGCCCCCAGCACGCTGGTCCGCTCCAACCGCACCAGCCCGGCCTCCAACGCCAGCGCGGCATCGGCCAGCGCCAGCGGGTAGGCCTCGGCCAACAAGCGACGGTTCAGGGCGCGCAACTCCGCCGGGTCGGACGGTGGTGGCGCCGCCAGGGCTTTGCTGGTCGGGCTGAGCAGCCGTCCGGCGAAGCGGACGGGGTCCCAGACCAGCGGACCTGCCACCACAGCCTGGAGGGCGGTCACGATCAGGGCGCCGGTGGCCGCGGGCAGCGGGGTGTTCTCCACATGGGCAGCCACCGCGGCGGTGGTCGGGGCATCGAGTTCACCGGCCAGCCAGCTGCTCAGCGGGTCGCGGTGGAACTTCAGCGCGGCCGCGATGCTGTCGGCGTCGCGCAGGTCGCTCAGCTCACCGGCAGCCTCGGTGGGCAGCCCCCTGCACCACCGAGTCGGTGATGGTCAGCGTTCCACGAGGCCGCCGACCCTCGTCCGGATCGGCCCGACCAGAGATCGCTCGACCAGGAGTTGCTCGATGCTGCCTTCGATCCAGACGGTCGAGGCGGTCAGATCACGCCCGTCGACCGCGAGATCCCAGATCCGCGGCGGGGTGTGCAGGGCGCCGCTGTTCCCGGGGTCGATGGTGCAGCAGGACAGCACGACCTCGGCGAAGTCGCCGCGCAGCACCACGTCCATGCCGCTGAGCAACAGGCCTTCGAGCCGCAGCCGGCCGCCGTCGCCGGTGAACACCCACTCTCCACCGGCGGTGCGGACGACTGCCCGCTCGGAGTCCTCGGCCCGCAGCGTGACGTCGCGAATCGCCGGCACGCTCGCGGTGGCGGTCAGCGTCCGGCCGTCGGTGACGATGACCGTCCCCTGGCCGGACAGGCCGGCGATCGCCCCGGGCAGGGTGAGGGCCGATCCGCCCTCGATCCGGGTCCGCGGCAGCGGATCACGGACGGGGGCGACGCCGGGCGGCGCCGATCGTAGGGGCCGGCACCGATACGGCAGAACAGGCCGTGGTGGTAACCGACCCCGACCTCGGCGGGTCCGACGGCCAGCACCTGGACGCGGACAACCTCCGGCCAGAGGACACCCCGCGCCAAGTCGAGCACGTCCCCGCTACCCACGGCACCCACCGACAGGCTGTCCGGCCAGATGCTGGCCGCGTCCGGATCGGGGTACGCGGCCCGGCTCGGGGTGGCGGACGCGGCGTCGGGGATCGAACGCCACAGCGGCTCGCTCAGCGGGGTGGGCAGTTGCCACAGCGGCACCGGCAGCCAGCTCTCGCCGTAGTCTCCAGCGCCGCGTCGCGAGGCCAGGAACAGCGGCAGCTTCCGGCCGGTCGGATCGAACGCGTAGTGCCCCGGGCAGCCGGCCACCGGCACCGGGGTGGCGCGGTCGACCCGCAGCGCCTCCGTCCGCCACAGGAAGAAGCCCACCTTGGGGATGCCGTACCAACCGAGGTCACCCCGGCCGACCCGGATGTCCACGCTGTGGTGGAACTCGTCGAAGGCCGAATGGGCCAGCGAGGCACCCAGCGGGTGGCGCAGGTCGGCCCATCCGCCGGCGACTGACCCGGTCAGCGGGCCGGTGAGCCGTTGCAGCCGCTGCAGGAGCAGGGTTGCGAGGGGGTCAGCAGCGTCGGACGGGCGTCCGATCGCAGGGTCGAGGAGGTGCCGGTTCCGGCTCAGGGCGCCGAAGAACTCGATCACCCGGGCCTCGTAACCGGTCACGTCACCGGCAAGGCGTTCCAACAACCCCAGGGTCCCCTTGGCTCGGCGGTACTTGATCGTGTTGGCGACGTCGAGACGTTGCCCGCGCGCATCCAACGAGGGCACCAGCCGGGTGGCCAGCAGGTCGGCCAGATAGGGGATCACCCAGCTGTCGCAGGTCTCGATCGACTGGTCCTCCCAGAGCCGGTCGATGCTGCGCCGCACCTCGGCCATCTGGCCGCCGATCCGGCTCAGCAGCTCCTGCAGCGGGCCGGAACCGTCCAGGGTTTCGCTGTCGGCGGCCCGGTACATTGCCGGAACCAGCGACCACAGCTTCTCGGCGTAGCGGGCCTCGTAGGAGTCCTGCAGGGTCATGACGTCACCTCCGCCGACAGCAGCACCAATGCCGGGATGACCGAGAAGAAGCCGCCGTCACCGGGCAGGAACCGTGGCCCCACGGAGGTGTGGAAGCCGTTGCGCACCCAGTACAGGCGCAGTTGGCGGCTGGCCAGCACCCCGGGCACGTCGGTCAGCACCCGTTCGATCTCGCTGCGGTAGAGGGGTTCGCCCAGGGCCAGCGCGCCGGGCGCGAAGAGTGCGTCCAGCACTGCCTGGCGGGCCTCCTCCAGCACCGGCTCGGCCAAGTAATCGCCCTGGACGGTCAGCACCACCCGGAGCGCGGCGGGCACCTTGACCGCGGGCAGCACCAGCAGCGGACGGTTCGGGTCGGCCTGGGCCCGCAGCGCCGCCCGGGCACTGGTGACCGCGGCGGCATCGTCCCCCACGTAGACGTGCACGCGCGGCCGCTGCTCGATCGGATCGAAGGCCCACACAGTGCTGGCCCGGGTCACCCCGGGCGCGGCCGCCGCGACTGCGGCGTAGTCATCGCCGGAGATGGCGCGGCCGAAGGTCAGCACCGAGCGCGGCGCCAGCTCGCGCAGCTCGCTGGCCGGCTGCGGGTCGGAACCGCCCCCGGGGGCGATCGGATTGCGGACGGCGCGCAGGTTCGGCACCGCGGTCAGCACCTGAGTCAGACTCCCCGGCGCGGGCACTGCAGCCCCGGAGCCGACCCGGTAGCTGGCCCGGACCAGCGCTCCGGTGGGCAAGCGCCGCCCGGTGATGCCGTTGCCGGTGCGGACGTGGGTACGACCCTCGACGTCGTTCCAGGTTTCGAAGATCGTCTCCTCGGGCCGGTGACCGAAGAGCGAGGGCACTTCGGTCCACCATCCCCCCTCGACCGCCAACTCAACGGTCGAGGAGTACCCGTCCCCGGAGCGTCCGGGGAAGTCGGTGCGGAAGGTGACCGGCGATTTCGCCAGCGCGAAGTCCTGGCCGGCCAGGGTGGCGTCGCCGGTACCCAGTTGCTCGTCCCGGACGCTCGCGCCGCGGCTGACCGAGACCAGATCCCAGAGCAGACGTAGCGGGGTCTGCAGGGAGCCCGTCGTCCCGGAGATGGCCACGTTGGACGTGCCTGAGACGGGAACAGCGCTCACCTGGGCGCCGTTGCCGTTGGCGTCCTCCAGGAGCACCGGGGTGGCCACCCCGGGGGCCGCAGCTGGTGGCGCCGCCAGGGTGAGGGTGCCGGGCAGGGTGCTCAGCGTAGCGACGGGTGTGTCCAGCAAGGTGCCGACCTCGCTCCAGCCGCTGCCCACGCTCACGGTGGCGGCGGAAGCCTGATAGCGGGTGGCCAGGTTGGACCCGCTGTGCGCCTGCACGCTCAGCTTGGCCACGAGCAGCGGAATCCCTGGCGTGTCGCCGGCGGGCGGGACGCCCGGGCTGGCCGCGTTGGGGGCGTTGGCGTACCAGAGCACCTCGGCGTACTCGGTCAGCCGAACCACGTCGAAGCTGGCCCCCGGGCTGACCCCGACGCCAGCGCCCGGAAGCTCCACCAGGAGCGGATCGCCGGCGGCGACGTGGCGGGCCGGTGCGTCCAGCACCAGCGCGGAGGAGGTGACCACGCTCGCCCCCGAGGGCAGGGTGGAGAGGTGGCTGGTCCGCGAGGCCCTGACGAGCCGGTAGTCGGACGCCGCCGCCGTGCTGGGCAGGGAGCCGGTGCCCTGCAGCACCACCCGAGTGTTCTTGCGTCCGTGGGCGTCGCGTTCCACGGCAGTGCCGGTGACCGAGACCACCACCACGGGCGAGTCCGCGGTGCTCCACGCCTTGGCCTGCAGCAACAAGCGCTCCCCCGCCCGCAGGCTCACCGTTCCCTTCAACAGCACCCCACCATGAGCGATCAGCCGCGGCTGGGGTGCCACCTGGCCGGTGCCCGGTGGCGCGGACGCCGGCGGCCCGGCCAGCGCGGGTGGAGTGTTCACCCCGGCTGTGGACGGCGCGGGCACGCTGCTTGGCCGCTCGAATCGGACTGCCTGGTCGACCTCGAAGGTCTGCGAGGGCACGTCCGGGGTGGCTTTGCTCGCAATCGCGGTGCCGCGTGGGATGACCAGGGGCCCCGGACCGGACGCGATCAGGGCAAGCTTGCCGGTGGCCGCGATCCCCGGTCGCGGACGGTAGCCGAGCAGCCCCACCAGACCCGCCACCCGGTCGGGCAACAGCGCCGTCCGCAGGTAATGCTCGTTGGCGTAGCGCTCGTTGTAGAAGGTCAGGATGTCGGCCACATAGGCCCACCAGTCCAACAGTTGCAGGCCGAGGTCGTCGGTGGCGGTGGGCCGCCAAGCGGCGAGTTCGAGTTCCCCGACCCGTTGTTGCAGCAGGGCTCGCCGGAAGGTGACGAAGGTGCCGATCCGGTAGTCGAGCCGGTCTGCCCCACCGGGGTTGGTGATCGGGAATCGGGTGGGCAGCACCCCGCACTCGCCGCCACAACCGCACGAGCAGCTCATCACCCGCCCCCCTTCACCACGACCCGGACGGAGCCGCGATCTGGTCTGTTCGGGGTGTTGTCGACCCGCAGAATCTCGTGCGCCCCCACCGACACCACCTCGGGCATCGGCACGTAGAACGGAACGTGACCGCGGCGCCGGTAGCGAATCTTCACCACGCCGTCGACGCCGGTGGCCCGCTGGATCGCGGCTTCGAGTTCGCTGCGCTCCAAGGGGGCTCCGAAGCGCAACCCGCCGGGGGCGAAGAAGCCGAGGCGTCCATCGCAGAGCCGGCCGGTGCCCAACTCCGCCAACACCGCAGCCTCCACCTCACCCCGCAACGCTCCGGGTAGGGCGCAGACGGTGACGATCAGGTCGAGCCCGATATAGCGAGGGGCCCGGGTGTGCACCTCATAGCCGGCCAGGCGGCGCCGGTCCAGCAGTTCGACCAGTTGGCCGGCCTGCATCGGGCTCGGCGCCTCGCCGGTGGGCGGCTGCGCCGTGGTGAACACGCTCAGCCAGCTACCCGTCCAGCGGATCCGGGTGCCGGCGTCCAGCACCCAGGGCAGTTCCTCGGCGGTCTTGGTGTAATCCTCGGCGCGAACCGCCCGGAACTGCCGGGCCCGGAAGGCGTGCGGAGCGTTGGCCCGGATCTGCTCGATCGTCTCCCGGTCGGCACCGCCGGAGGCCGGGAACGGGTTGGTGCAGGCCAGCACCACGCCGGCCAGCGGATCGGGCACGATCGTGATCGCATCGGCCGCCACGTTGCCCAGGGCGCCGGCAGTGGTGCGATAGGTCAACTCGAACGTTGCGCCCGGCGGCGGGAGTTCGCCGAACCAGCCGTCACCGAAGCGGACGGAGTCGCCGTCGTCGCCGTCGTACTCGAACCAGGGCAGGCCTTGGGGCTGGCGGCGAAGGTCGCGGTAGACCACCGGATCCACCGTGAACGCCTGCTCGAACAGGTCGGCATCGAGCAGGGATCGCCGCCAGCGCCAGGTCCGCGGCAGATCGCCGGGGGTCTCGGCGAGCTCCACCAGCACCAGTTCCGGCAAGGTGGCGGCCTGCGTGGCCAGCCAGGCCAGCCGTCCGGCGCGCAGGGTGTGCAGGGTGCGCGGGTTGGCATCGGTGCAGCCGGCATCCGGCCCACTGCGGGTGACCGCGGCGCGTGGGGCCTCAGGGCCGGCGGGGTCGGGCTCGACCACGAACCGCTCGGTGAAGCGGCGTCCTTGGACGGCTGGGATGAGGTTGCCGGCCAGCACCGTCCGCTCCTGGGCGTGATCGAAGGCGAGTGCCTGGGAGGAGTCCCAGCTGAGCCGGGTCACGGCGATGTTGTAGAGCGGATCGAGCAGTTCGACCGCCCCGGTCAGATTGACCACCTCGCGGATCGGCGGGTCGGCGGGGGTCGGGGCAGCGGTGTCGATCAGGAGGGCAAGTCCCACGGTGCCCTCGCGCACGTCCCCGACCGGGAAGCCGTAACCGTGCCCCCGGACCCACAGTTCGGTGGCGCCGCGCGGCAGGCAGGTCAGGCCGTCGTCCCACCAATAGGGCAGTAACCGAGGGGCCGGCGGGACGGACGTGTGGTCGAGCCGGTTCCAGCGCGGGTCCACGGGCAGCGCCCCGGAGACCAACCCGCCGGTGTCCGGATCGAGCAGGGCGCCGCCCGCCTCGAACGCGAGCGTGCCCCCGTCCGGTAACCCGGCTTCGACGGTGACCCCGCGCGGCAGCGCCGGGGCGGCCACATCCAGCTGGAGGAGTGCCTGGGCGGAGCAGGCCGGCGCCGGTTCGTAGTCGACCAGCCGGGCGTGCCGCAGCGCGGAGACCTGCTGGGTGGCCTGGGCCAGCGTCGCCTCGCCCGCGATCCGGTCCTGGTAGTAGCTCAGGTCGTCCCCGGCGGCACTGATCAGTTCGACCAGCATCATCCCCAGGTCGGGTTCATCCCGCTCCACCCACTGCGGGTAGGCCGCCGCGGAGTAGTCGAGCAGGGCGGTGCGGAAGCTGGCGAAGTCCTTGGCCAGATAGTCGATCACCGGAGCCGGATCGTCGGCCAGCGCGCAGTTCTCCGCTGGGGCGCAATCCAGGGTCGAGGGGCAGCCGGCCTTGAAGGGGTGAACCGCACCGAGGCGTACAGGGTGTCCAGCACGGGGCTGGCGATGGCCAACCGATAGCGGGAGAAGTCGCCGGGGAAGGGTGTGCGGAGTTCAAGGGTGGGGCGGCCCGCATCGTCCACGGCCCAATCGGCGGCGAGGATGGGTTCGATCGGGACGCTCGGCAGCGCTTCGCCTCCGGTGATGCTGACCGGCGAGGCGCCGACCAGCGTGCCGACCAGGGGCACCGAGTTCAGGAAATGGACGCGAAGGGTCGTCTGTGCGGGAGTGGCGATCTCCACGAAGTCGATCCCGTTCAGGGTGCTGGAGGCGACCAGGTCGGCCAGTCGATTCGGCATCAGAGGACCCTCACCGTCAGCGAGGCCGGCGTCCGGGTCTCGATCAGGCTGTAGGAGACGGTGACCAGCAGGGCACCTTCGTCCAGCCCGCTGCCGGGCAGTGCCCCGGCTTGGACGCTGACGTCGAGGAGTTCCACCTGACCGCCCAGCCAGCGGTCGATCGATTGTTGGACCTGGATCCGGACGGTCGCCGCCAGCGCGTCGGATTGGCCGGCGAAGACCAGCCGGCGCAGCCCGCAGCCGAACTCGGGCAGGCAGACCCGTTCGCCCGGGCTGGTCAGCAGCAACTGCCGGAGCAGCTGACTGACGTGCTCGGGGTAGCCGGCGCGGGCCACCTGATGCGAGGCCGCGTCGATCCGCAGCGGATGCGCGTAGTCGTGACGGATCACAGCCCGGTCACCCCCGTCTGAGTGCCGGCGATCGTGACCGGGCCCTGCACCGCGCCGTCGCCTGCCTTGCACAGCCCGACGCTGTCGGTGGTCAGCGGCTGGTCGCCGCTGATCTTGTTGCGCAGCGCGGTCACGATCCACGTCACGGTCAGGCACGGATGCGGGGACCCGGCCACGTTGAAGGCGCAGCCGCCGATCGGGAAGCTGTCCCCGGAGAGGACGACCAGTTCCCCGCCGAGGCGGACCTGGGTGCTCCCCGCAATCGGCGACACCGTGCCGCCGTGCGGGCACAGCAGGCTGGACGAGACCGTCAGCAGGGCACCCATCAGGTCACCTCCAGTGCACCGTCGTTGACCGACACCTTCGAATCGGTGACCGCCACCGACATGGACGCCCGGGACGCCTTGACCCCGTCCGAGTTCAGCACCACGCTGCCGCCGTTGGAGTCGGCCAGGGTGACCTCGTCGGCGTCATCGTCGAGGAGCAGCTGGTGTCCCGCGGCGGTCACGATGCCGCGGATCTTCTCGCCGGCCTCGGCGGGAACATCCCCGGCGTGCCAGAAGCAGCCGCTCCAGATCGGGTAGGAGACGTCACCGCCCTCGAACTCGATCCAGACTCCGCTCCCCACCTCGGGCAGGAAGAAGAACCCCCGTCTTCGGGCCCGCGAAAGGGACGCACGGCTGGCACCAGCCGCTGGCGGACTCTCCCAGCACCGCCGGGACAGTCGCCTTGATCCGCATGGTGCCGGCGTCGACGTCCGAGACCAGACCCCGGTACTTGCCGTAGAAGCGGTGGGCCAGCCGATCGGCGAGGTCGCGCAGTAGGTCGTCGGTCATCACGCCTCCGGTCCCATCGCGTTGCGCACCAGGACGAACGCCATCGAGTGGGCCTGGGTGCTGAAGGTGTGCCGGACGCTCCACACGAGATATGGGCCCGACAGCAGCGAGCCACAACCCTCGACCGAGACCAGCATCCCGACCCGCAGCACCTGCTTGACCACGTTCACGTCCGCACTGCCCTCACAGCGGACGAACCAACCCGCCTCCCGGAGCAGCCCGGCGCTGCGGGCGGGCAGCTCGGCGGTGTCGGCGGCTGCGGTGAGGATCACGCTGCGCTGCTTGCCGGCGAAATCGGCCAGGCTCCGCGCGTCCTGGGCGGGCAGGCCGGAGTCGGCGGTGTCGGAACTGACCCCGCCCTGATCGTTGTCGGTCAGGCTGGCCTGCCTGGCCGCGACCGAGCTGGGCCGGGTCGCGTCCCAGGAGAAGTCCAACACCGGGGAGCTGGAGGTGGCGGGGTCGGTGACACCCAAGGTCACCACCGGGGAACCGGTGAGCGTCGGGGAGGCGAAGAAGCCGATCCGCTTGCCCGGCTTGTCCTCGCAGGTGACCCGGAACCAGCGGCCGGTGCGGCGGGCCAGTCGGCGCAGGAAGTCGGCGTCGGAGGAGCGCTGCATCAGGGTGTGCTCGTCCTCGGTGTGGGTCGGCGCCGATTCGGCGGCGTTCTGCCCGGAGGCGCTGAAGCCGTAGCTGGAGAACACCTGCCCCGCCACGTAGACATCGCTCAGCCCCGACCACTCCTTGACGGTTTCGGTCAGCCCCATCAGCACCGAGGCGTCCTGGCCCCAGACCTCGACCGTGGCCCCGGACGTTCCGGTGGGCAGATGCACTTTGTGACTGAGGACGTAGCCGTCGAAGATGCATTGGTCGGCACCGTCGGGCGGCGTGGCGACGACGGCCAGGTTGGCGTAGGGCTGCACCCGTCCGTCGGCCACCCAGGTCAGTTCACCATCGGCGACCGCCACGGGCAGGGTCAGTGAGATGGCGCCGGGCAGGTCGGCGTTCTCCTCCACCTCCAATTGGCTCAGCTGGTCGTAGAACTCCTGATCGGCCGGGGAGCCGTTGAAGATCACCTGATAGGTCGACATCTCACCTCCTCTGCGGCGGGATGCCGATGACGTCGTGGGCGGCGAGCGCGTCCGGCACCATGGCGTCGTTGACGTCACATAGCAGCCAACCTTGGGTCGCGTCACGGGTGAACCGGTGCGCGATCACGTCCAGCCGCTCGTCGTTGCTGCACTGGTGCCAGCCGATGATCGGCAGCGCCTGCGGGAGCGGCGCGCGGGTGACGGTCACAACGGTGCCTCCGGGCAGGACGACCTGGTAGGTGCCGGCCCCGGCGTAACGGCTGTTGGAAGTGAACATGGCGACCTAGATCGGGAGCATGCCGAGAATGGAATCGGCGGAGTTGACGAGGTTGGCGACGGCGAGGGCCTGGCGCAGGCCGTGGGAATAGCTGTTCGCGGCCTTGGCGAGGTCTTTGAGGAGGTCGGTGTTGTGCTTCAGCTCGTCGTCGGTGAGCACCCGCAGGGTGATCTGCACCTCGGCCTTGGTCGGGTTGAGCAGGGTGTCGTAGAGCCGCTCGGTCACGGTCAGCGCGGTGACCCGGACGGGAACGATCCGGCCCGGTCCCCACACGAACAGCACCGTGTTGATCGTCGAGGCCGGGACCTTTCGCTTGACCCCGCCCCCACCGGCGCCGAAGGCCGCGCCGATGCCGGCGGTGACCGTGCCGAGCAGCCCCCCCTCGGTGTCGGAGGAGGGGAAGAGCAGCATCTCCAGGGCGGCCAGTCGCGAGGGCACCCCGCTGATCGTGGCCAGAGCCCCGGAGGCGCCTCCGTCCGCAATCGAGTCGGAGGCGTCCAGCGACAGGGTGAAGCTGAAGGACTCCCCCGGATTGCCCTTGACTGCCAGCGGATTCGTGGTGGTCTGATTCGGGCCGGCGGCCGGCGCCTCGGGCTGCGTCCAGGAGTGCGACATCGATTCGGGGTTGAACTGGAACACGATGATGTTGGGGATCGGGATCAGCGGGGTCGGCATGAACTCGACCAGCGCACCGCGAAGGTAGAAGCCGCTCATCGTCCGGCTCCGTTCGGTTCCGTGGCCACGCCCTCTGCGAGCGCCGCGGACACCGCCCGGACGATGGCATCGCGCAGCGTCGGCACCCGGGCGTCGCCGGGGGCCGGCACCGAGACTGTCACCGCGCCGGTGGGACGCAGCGGCAGCCCGGTCAGTTCCTCGGCCACCTGCTGAGCTAGTTCGCGCGCTTGGGCCTCGCTCATCGGGCCGGTGTGCAACACCAAACGTTCGATCCTCATGACGCCACCTCCGCCCGGGAGTCGCCCAATGGCAGCCGCAGCACGGCCCCCCGTTTGCCCAGTTCTCGGCGGGAGGCGTCGAGCACCCGCTCCTGGGTGATCAGCCCGCCCGAACCTCGGGCCTCGAAGGCGGCGCTGAGCGAGATGGTCTTTATTTCGGCCCCGGTGAGGTCGATGTGGGTGGCCAGCCAGCGGTGGTCGACACCATCGGTCACCGGAGCGCCGGCGGAGGTGTGCGAGGGCAGGGCCGCCTTCCACAGCAGCAGTCGTTCCGCCGGCGCCGGGGAGACGAAATCCACCACCGTGCTCAGCCGGCGCAGGAACGCCGCGTCCAGGTCGCTCTTGCGGTTGGTGGCCAACACCGCGACCCCGCTGAAGCTGTCCAGCCGTTGTAGCAGGTAGTCGATCTCTATGTTGGCGTAGCGATCGTGCGCGTCCTGCACCCGCGTCCGCTGCCCGAACAGGGCGTCCGCTTCGTCGAACAGCACCAGCATCCGGCTGCGTTCGGCCTCGTCGAAGACCATCGCCAGGTGTTTCTCGGTCTCGCCGATGTACTTGCTGACCACGCTGGCCAGGTCGATCCGGAACAGTTCCAGGCCGAGATCACGGGCCAACACTTGGGTGGCCATGGTCTTACCGGTGCCGCTCGGCCCGGCGAACAGGGCGGTCACCCCGGCCGTGCTCGGCACCAGCCGGCGGAACTCCCAGCCGTCCAGCACCTCGTGCCGCAGTCGCACGTGCGTTACCAGCCGCTGCAGCGCCTCCGCGACGTGCGTCGGCACCACCAGGTCGTCCCAGGTGTAGGGCAGTTGCATCCGGTGCATCGTGGCCAGCGATCCTGCCCGGAGCCGGGCGGAAAGGAACCGGGTGGCGCTGTCCCCGGCGCTGACTGCGGCCACCACCTCGGCCGGGGTCAGTTCCCAATCGGCGATCGCGGACGGCGGTGCGTCCGCACTGATCCCTGACCAGAGCCGTTGCCGCTGGCCGACCGTGATCGCCGGCAGCTCCCAGCGCAACCGCAGGGCGGAATCGGCGCCCCGGGGTGAAGACTGGCAGGCGACCAGGGTGAGCCCGCCGAGATCCACCGGAACCTCCTCGGCAAGGCCTGCCAGGACGATCGGGACGCTGTCGAGGAGTCGGGCCGTGCGCAGCCCGCGGACGCCGGAACCAGGGGCCAGCAGCACGCAGCGACGACCGAGCGTGGCGGCGAGTTGAACCAGCAGCGTCCGGCGGCCCGAGCCGGGGCGTCCGACCAGATCGACTACGCAGCGTGGGAGTCCGTGCAGCGCGGCGGCGATCTCGTCGCGCAGGTCGGGGTGCAGGCACTCGACCCCGTCAGGCACCTCGGCCGGGCGCACCTGCCCACGGAGTGCGGTCCAGTCGGGGTCGCCGGCCAGGAACGCGGCGATCTCGGCGTCCACCGTCCAGGGGGTCGTGCTGTGCCAGTCGCCGTCGGGGGCGGCCACCTCCCAGCTGACCAGAGCCGAGGCCCGGCCGGGCTGTCGTCCGGGGGCCCAGCCCCAGAGCAAAGCGGCGACCGCGGGAGTCGGGGCGGCCGGGGTCGAGGTGTCGTCCAGGTAGCCCAGCACCCTGGTCAGGCGAGGGTCGATTTCGCAGGCGGCGAGCAGTGCCAGCCACTCGGCGTCCGCCTCGTTCAGGGCCAGGGCTCCGCCCAGGGTGCGCCAGTGCGGGTCAGCGGCCAAGGCCACGTGCGCGTCCTCGCGGGCTCGCCGCACCTCGACCGGAACCTCGGCGGACGACCCAGCCAAGATGTCGTCGATGGCGGCGTGCACCGACCCGCCCCGCTCGGCCCACCGCTCCCGTTGCAGCGCCACCCTGGCCGCCGCCAGGCCTCGGATCGCCTCCAGCCAGCGCATGGTCACACCACCGCCCACTTGGCCGGGTCGGACTCGACGTCGTTGACCCGCAGCCCCACCGGGTGGGTGCCCGGCTCGGTGCCCGGCGCCGCGGCAAAGGTCAGCTGAGCGCCGCCGGTGCACTCCCACTCCCCCGGTTGCGGGAGTACGCCGTCAGCGATCCGGGTCAGCATCGTCGCGCCGAGACGAAGCTGGGCGCCGGAGGCGGGCAGGTTACCGACGACCAGCGTGTAGCGACCCTGGGGGTTCGCGGTCAGCGTCGGGCCGCCGGCCGGATCGACCCAGGCCGCGACGTTGAGCGGAACCGGATTGGACTGCCACCCGGGCTCGGTGGGCCGAGAAAGCACCAGCTCGTAGCGCCCCGGGACCGGAGCGTTCACCCCGGCCGGGGCGACCAGGCGGAACGGAACCCCCGGGGCGGCCAGCCAGGTGGCGGTGACGTCGGTCTCGGTACGCACTCCAGCCGGATACGACACCAGGACGACGTGGTCGGTGTCGGCCAGGCCGGCGCCGTCCAGGACGAACTCTTGCGTGGCGGCGGCGGCCGGCGGGGCGGGTGCCGTGGTCGCCGGCGACAGCTGGACGGTCTGCGGCAGCGGCCCCGGCGCGGTGAAGTCGACCGTGCGGCGGGTCCCGAACAGCCGGGCCGGCGGCTGGCCGTCCATTGGCACCGGGGCGGCGACGAGGTTGATCTCGGTCACCTCTGGGGCGCCGGGCAGCACGACGTCGGGGGTGAGGAAGGCGACGCTGACCCGGTACTGGGCGGTGGTTCGCAAGGGCAGCCCGAACGCCTGCCAGAGCCGGCTCATCTCCTCGAAGCTCGGCGACTCCAGCACCACGGTGGCATGGCTGGGAGTGACCGCCCCTGGGCCCGGTCCTGGGGTGTTGAGGGCCAGCATCGGGTTGTCGTGCAGGCACTGCAAAGCGATCCCCAACAGCCGCTGCTCTTGGACGTAGCTGGTCTTGGACTGCGCCGAGAGCATGTACCACAGGTCGAGGCTGAGCGGCTCGGAGGCGACCGGGGGCTGACCGGTCCGCTGTGCCGCCGGCGACCAGAACCTGTTCGCCAGGTGCTTGTTGGGTGCCACGTGGAACAGGTAGATGTTCAGTTCGCAGTCGGACAGCCCGGGGGTGTCAGGGTGCTGGCCGGAAACCGCCACCGAGAAGGGCGGCGGCACACCGCCGAAGATCGGGCTGGTGTTCACCGCAGCCACCAGCAGATCCCGTAGCGCGTCGGTGATGATGGAGAGATCGCGCACGGCCGCTCACCCCTGCCCGAACCCGTACGTGACCCCGGGCCGGCTCAACCGCGCCGGCGGAGGGCTGGTGGGGCGGCCCGTCACCGGGGCGGACGGAACCGCCACCGGGGCGGGTGGCGGTGCTGGTGCGGCCGCCACGAACACCTCGATCCGGCCGATCTCCAGCCGTGGGGCCGGCGGCCGGGGTTCGGGGAGCGCAGGCAGCGTGATCGGCAGCGGACGTTCGTCGCGGACGGCCGCCGTGGCCGGCGGTGGCGGCGTCGCCTCGGCGAGGGCGGCGGGGGGCGGCGCTGGGGTAGCGAAACTGGAGCCGAAGCGCCGTGACAGCGCCTCCAGGCGCTCCAGGGCCAACTCTTGGCCCGGCAGCGGGCGGATGGAGGGCAACGTCACCTCGGGCGGCTGAGACACCACAGTGGCCTCCGGGGTGGGGCGGGCCGGCTCCGCCGTGGACCGGACCGACGGCTCCGGCGCAGGTCTGGGCGCGACCACCGGCACCGCCTTCTCTGGCGCACTGATACGCGCTTGCTCCGGGTGATGGACGACCGGCGGCTCGGCCACCGGCGGCACCGAGCGCAACCGCGGCGGCGGCGAGAGGACTCCCGAAGGGTTCGTCGACTCTGGTTGGAGCGGCTCGACGCGCGGCTCGACGATCGCCGCGGGCGGTCGCGGGGTGGTGCGTTGGCGGCTGACTGGCCGCGCCGGCAGCTCCACAGGTTCGGAAAGCAGCGGTTCGGGCAGACGAGTGGGGCCCCAGTCGAGTTGCCGTGGCGTCCGCAGCGCCGACACCGGCCCGGCCGAGGCCACCAGTTGCTCCAGGTACCCCCGCGACCTAGGCATGAGCGAGTTCCCTGCCGAGTCGGTCGGCCACCCGTCCGGCAATGGTGTGGGCGTAGCGGGCACGGCGGGCGGAGGGCAGGTCGAGAATGTCGTCCTGGCTCCAGCCGTAGGCGGACGCGATCAGGTTGACGTCGTCATAGACCCCGATCGCGGCCTGCCGCAGTTCGACCAGGCACAGCTCGCGGGCGTTGACCGCGAGCTCGACCCCGGCCGCGCACTCGGGGCAGTCCCCCGCGACCGTGGCGCTCAAGGTGGGTCCCAGGCTGGCCATCGCGGCTTCGATCCCCCGGGCGGAGGCGGGCACCGGTTCGCTCAGGCAACGACGCAGCAGCTCCCGCCGAGGGTCCGCAGCCCCGCTGACCGCGATCACGTCCGCGACCCTCGGCAGCCGGAAACGGGCACCCGTGCTGCGCAGCGCGTACCATCCCCGGCCGACTGGCTCGGCCCGCCGGGTCGGTCGCGGACGATGGTGCGCGGCGTAGGCGGCGAGGCTGAACCGCACGTCCACCGGAGCCAAGCAGCGGCCGCAGCGGCCCTCCGCCACCACGGTGTCGCCGCGCTGCTCGCGGCGGCGCCAGACCACCAGCAGATCCAGATCACCGACGGCCAAGTCGGCCGCCTCCAGTCCCTGCTCCAACTCGGCGGCCCGTCCGACGTACTCCAGGCAGCCCTGCAGCCCCGGAACACTGTCGGCCAGCGCGATGTCGTCCCTGCCGGTGGAGGGACGCCATCGGGCCTGCAGGCCGCTGATCGGGAGCACGACCATGGCAGGTCAGTTCTCCTTGGGTTCGGCCAGCGACAGGTCGTGCTCCCAGCCCTCGTTCTCCAGTTTGATGTGTTCGATGGCCACGGCGTTGGTGCCCGCGTCCAGGTCGGGCAACCCTTGGAACTCCGACACCCAGGCACTGTGGACGAGGTAGCGGTGCACCGGCTGGCCCTGCTCGTTGAGCAGTTCGATCCGAATCTCTTTGCGCAACTTCGACAGCGAGGACGACGGAGAGCCCTTGTCCAACACTTGGCCGGCGTTGGCCCATTGCTCGAAGGTGTCGTCGTGGGTGACCCCCCGCTCCAAGGTGATCGGCTCGTACTTGGCGCGCCCGATGCCCTTGCGGATGATCGCGTTGCCGCCCTCCTTGTACTCGACCACGTCGTGCGAGCGCTTCAGTGCGCTCACCTTGCTGACCCCGGCCACCGGGGCCGTCGAGGTGTCGAAATAGACCAGGAAGCGGTAGCTCTTGTAGGGATCGAACCGGGAGACGTTGACGCTGAACGGCTTGGGCATGGTGGCTCCTCTACGACTGCGGCTGGCCGGCGAGCTGGGCGATCTTGAGGATCACGAACTCGGCCGGTTTGACCGGGGCGAAGGCGACGACGATGTTGACGATCCCGTTGGCCTGGTCATCGGGGGTGGTCGTGGTGGCGTCGCAGCTGACCTGGAACGCCTGGCTCGGGGTGGTGCCTTGGAAGGCCCCCTGGTTGAACAGCCCGAGCATGAAGTAGTCGATGGTGGTCTTGATCGACACCCACAGCGGCGTGTCGTTGGGTTCGAAGATCACCCACCCCAGGCTGGCGACCAGGGACTGCTCCAGGAACAGCGCCGTCCGGCGGACCGGGACGTAGCGGTACTGCTGGAACGCGGGGTTGGCCGAGACCAGAGTGCGGGCGCCGAAGACCACGGTGCCGATCCCCGGGAAGCCGCGCAGGCAGTTGACCCCCAGAGGGTTGAGCGTGCCGTGCCGCGGGTCGGTCATCTTCCCAGACGGGGCGACCCCCAGGGTGTTCTGGACGAGCGCCTCGAAGCCGGCCGGCGCCTTCCAGACCCCGCGGTTGGTGTCCTGACGGGCGATCACCCCGGCCACGAACCCTGAGGGCGGGATCAGCAGCGGCTCGCCGGTGTTCGGGTCGGAAGCGCGCAGGTAGGGGAAGTACAGCGCGCCGTTCTGGCTCTTGGGGATCATCCGTCCGGGCACCTGATCCGACATCACGTCACCGATCATCGGCAGCGGGAAGCCGGTCGGATCGGCCACCGTGTCGGCCGGTGGATCCATCACCACGAAGGCCCGCTTACGCTCGGCGACCGCCAGCGCAGCGGAGGTGACCCCGGGATCCCACACTCCGGGGGTCAGCAGGAGGTTGAAGATCGAGATCTTGTCCAGGGCCTTCTCCGGTTCGAACGCGTCGGAGAAGTCACCGGGGCTGAAGGTGCTGAACGGGTTGGCCGGCAGCTGGCCGTCCAGGGGCGTGGCCCCCAGGGCGGCCGGCCACTCGGTCGGATACGCGGTGGTCGGCCCCACCGTGACCAGGGAGGACACCGGCTTGGCCGCGGTGCCCAGCCGGGCTTCGAGGGTGTTGCCGGCGTCGGCGGCCGGCGGGGTCGGGTTCAGAGTGACCCGGCGGAAAGTCTCGGCCCGTCCGGCGTAGGAGATGGTGAGGTCGGCCAGATCGAGGGGTGTGATGCCAATGCTGGCCCGCAGGTTCGTGATCGAGACGGTCAGGGCGTGATGGGCGTCGACGGGTTCGCGTCCGCTGACCACGATGCCGTTCGCGTTGGTTCCGATGGTGAGCGTGGGTGCGGCCAGGTCGGTCGTGGGCCCGCCGCCAAGATCGTGGAACTGCGGTAGCAACGGCACCACCCAGGCGACCGCACCGCCGTTGGCGAAGAACTGGAACACCGCTCGTCCGACGTCATCGGCCAGCCAGTCCACGTTGAACAGCCCGCCGAACTCACGTTCGTAGTCGGCGAAGCTGAAGATCTGGACGGCTGCGCCGTAGTGCTGCGGTCTGGTCTTCAACGGGTGGGTGTAACCGAGGAAGACGGTCACCGAGGTGGGGGCGGCGCTGATCGTCCGGGAGTTGCTGAGGATCTCCTCGACGTAGAGCCCCGGATAGGTGGGTGTGATGGGCTGTGCGTTCCTCCGCTCAGGACGTGTAGGCCAGGCCGGTTGCGGCCAGTCCGGGCGCCCCGCCGGACAAGGTGGTGGAGGAGTCGGCCGGCAAGGCTGCACCTCGTGGTGGCGCGCTGGCGCTGATCAGATAGGCCACGGGGGCTGCGAGGTCACCGAGCGTCAGCAGGGTCACCGGGGCCTGGACGCCGTCCTCCTTGGCCGAGTCGTAGGTCGCGGTGATGGTGAAGGTCGCGCCCTCGACGGTGACCGCGTAGGAGAGCCCGCCCTTACCGACGTAGTCGGCCCTCGGCTGCACGGTGCAGACGGTCTTGTCGTCGGAGTCCTTGAGGTTCACGCCGGTGTTTTTCACCAGCACCGCGGTGGAGGCGACCGGCACCTTGGTGCTGGCGCCGGTGGAGCCCTGCTTGACCACCACCAGGCCGGTGCCTGCCAGCGGGTCGCCGGGGGTTCCGGTCGGGGTGTTGACGCCCAGCTTGTGCGCGGCGGCACTGCCGTCGGCCAGGCCGGAGAAGCTGTTGGTTTGGACGACACTGAGCGCGATGGTGGAGGAGAGCGTGGGCTTGCCCTTCTCGGTCACCGAGGTGACGGTGATGGCATTCCCCTCGGGCCCCAGATGCTTGGCGGTGAACCCCAGCGCTGGGGTCGGCGGCGGGACGGGCGGTGGGCTGAGTTCGCCCACCGCTGCCTTGGCTTTGGCCAGCGCGAGGAGAGTCACCTGCTCGCTGGCGTCGAACGCGGCCGTCCACGCGGTTTTGATCGTGATCTCGGAGCCGCTGAACTGCAGCGCTGACAACGGCACGACGCTCTGGCCGCCCTGGGCGTTCGTGAAACTGAGGGGTGTGGAGCCGATCACGTCGACTGTGTCTGTGGCCATCGCAGCGCTCCGATCCTGGAAATCGTCCGATGCTCGGAGTGTCACCCCGTAGGCGTCACCGCGGCGTCACCGGCGCGTCACCGCCGGTCTGTGGGCTCACGTCGGTGGCTCAGGCAGGCCGCCAGGCTCAGCCAGGCGGCGGAAGTAGGACGCCGAAGCCGGCCACGGCCAGCCGGAGCAGCACCGGGCCGGGAGCCAGCAGGTCGGCGATCCGGGCCGCGCTGAGCACCTCGAGTTCGGCCAGGCGAACCGCCAACACGTCCGGTCCGGCCATCCGTGCCCGGTGCAGTTCCAGGGTGTTCAACCACACCTTCTGCCGAGCCTCGCGAAGGAAGTTCTTCGAGGCCAGCCGGTTCAACGGGGCCAGCGCACGGTCGAGCAGAGTCAGCGTCGAGCGGGCACCGAGTTCCTTGTCCTCGGCGGCAACTCGCCCGCCCAGGACGCCGTCGATCCGCTCGTGGTCGCGGCCGCGGCGGGCCACCACGTCCGGGTCGGCGAACTCCTGATCGGAGATCACCGCGAGCAGGGCCTGGGGCAGGTCGAAGTTGATGTGCGCGTTGATCCCGAGCAGCACGTGCCGAAGCGGCGGCAGGGTGGCGGGGGCGCCGAAGGCGAGCCGCCAGGGGCGTGGCACCCCCGCGCCGTTCAGGTGGGCGTCGAGGGCGTCGAGGTAGAACCCGGCGAAGGCCACGTCCCAACGCTCCACCCAGGGCGGATCCTCGAACACGTTCTGGTCGATCGCCGCCCCGACCGCGGCGGTGGTTCGGCGGTAGGTGCCCAGGAACTCCCGGAGCGGGCCCGGCTCCACCGGGAGAGCGTCCAGTCGGAGCTGCATCGCGGCGAGCACGTCCTGGATCGTCTGTGGCGTCGGTGCTTGCGGCTTGTCAGTCATCGCTCTCCCCTGTGCAGTCGGGTGATGCAGCCATTCTGAGGCTTGGTGGGCTTCGGGTAGAGGGAGGTTCGCTGGCCGGGCCATGATGAGGCATGGCCGACACCTCCCGCAGCACCCGATCGCCCCGACGAGCCCGGCCGACCGCCACCTACCGGCTGCAGCTGAACGGTGAGTTCGACTTCGGCGACGCGGCGAAGGCGGTGCCCTATCTCACGTGGCTAGGGGTTTCGCACCTGTACCTCTCCCCCATCCTGCAGGCCACCCCAGGCTCCAGCCACGGCTACGACGTGCTGGACCACGCCGCAGTGTCGGCAGAGCTGGGCGGAGCGTCTGGTCTGCGGCACCTCAGCGCCGCCTGCCGTGACCACGGTCTGGCCCTGATCGTGGACGTGGTGCCGAATCACATGACGGTTCCACCCCAACTCCGGCTGAACACACCGCTCTGGTCAGTTCTGGCCGAAGGCCCTGGCTCGGCGTTCGCTGAGTGGTTCGACATCGACTGGGCGGCCCAGGACGACCGGCTGGTGATGCCGGTGCTGCCCTGCTCGGTGGACGAACTGATCGCCGCCGGTGACCTGCGGGTCGCCGCCGAGGACGGCCCGTCCGGCTCGGAGTGGGTGCTGCAGGCGGGCGCGGTCACCCTTCCGGTCAGGGCAGGTACCGAAGCCCTGCCGCTGCCGGAGTTGGTGGCAGCCCAGCACTACCGGCTGACCGGCCCGGAGGAGGCGCAGACCAGCGTCAACTTCCGCCGCTTCTTCGACATCAACACCCTGATCGCGCTGCGCGTCGAGGTGCCGCGGGTCTTCCACGCGACCCACGATCTGCTGCTCACCCTGGCCCGCGACGGGATCGTGGACGGCTTCCGGATCGATCATCCCGACGGCCTGGCCGATCCGGCCGACTACCTGGAGCGGCTCGCCCACGGCACCGACGACGCCTGGGTGCTGGTGGAGAAGATCCTCGCGCCCGGCGAACACCTCCCCCCGGCCTGGCATACCGCTGGGACCACCGGCTACGACGCCCTGCTGCGGATCCAGCAGGTGATGACCGACCCGGATCAACTTCCGGTTCTCGCCGCGCTGTGGGCCGAGCGGGCCCCCGATCTGGCCTCCCTGGAGTCGGTCGAGCATGGCGCCAAGCTGGTGGTCCTGACCGACGTGCTGGCCGCCGAGCTGGCCCGGCTGACCCGGTTGACCGGACGGATCCTGCCCGACGCCGACCCGGACGCGGTGCGCCGAGCGTTGACTGCGCTGCTGGTGGCGATGAGTCGCTACCGGGCTTACGTGCGGCCGGGCAGCACGGCCGACCCGGAGCAGCAAGCCGTGATCGACTCCGCCAAGCAGCGGGCCACGGCCGAACTCGACCCGGGCGATCACGCCACCGTGGGATTGCTGGCTGAGCTCGCCTCGGGCCACCGTCCCGCCGAGGCAGCTCGGGCCAGCGACGCGCTGACCTCCGAGTTCGTGATCCGCTTCCAGCAGACCTGCGTCTCGGTGCTGGCCAAGGCCGTCGAAGACACCGCCTTCTACCGCTGGCTGCCACTCGCCGGGGCCAATGAGGTCGGTGGCGATCCGGGGCAGCTCACCATGCCCGCGGGCGACTTCCACGCCTGGTGCGCCGACCGACTGGCGCTCACGCCCTTGGCGATGACCGCTGCCACCACGCACGACACGAAGCGTTCCGAGGACGTCCGGGCCCGCTCGCAGGCGATCGCCGAGGATGCGCTCGGGTGGGCCAGCTGGGTCGGCGCAGCAGAACGGCTGGCCGACCACGTCCGGCCCGCTTTGCTGGATCGGCCCACCGAGTACCTGGCCTGGCAGACGCTGGCAACGGCCTGGCCGCTGACCGCCGAGCGGTTACAGGGCTACCTGCGCAAGGCGATCAAGGAAGCCAAGGTGCACACCAGTTGGCACCAGCCCAATCACCCCTACGAACAGGCCGTGGCCGACTTCGCCGCTGCGCTGATCACCGACCCAGCGATCGCGGCGCACGTGGAGGGCTGGCTGGCCGGCCACGCCGGCGAGATCCGCGCCGCCGTGCTGGGCCTCAAACTGCTCGCCCTGACTGTCCCGGGCGTGCCCGACCTCTACCAGGGCAGCGAGCTGCAACTGCTCACCCTGGTCGACCCCGACAATCGCGGCCGGATCGACTGGGACGGCCTGGGCGAGCGCCAACGCCTGCTCGACTCGGGTGTCGTCCCGGCGGACTTGAACGCCGAGAAGTTCACCCTCTGCCACCAGGCCCTCCGACTGCGTCGCGAGCAACCCGAGTGGTTCGTCGGCGAGCAGGCCACCTACATGGCCCTGCCTACGGGCTCCCCCCACGCCCTCGCGTTCGGACGCGGTGACGACTCCGGAGTCCAGGCGGTCACGGTCGTCACCTTGGCCGCCGGGAGGCTGGCCGAGGCGGGGTGGGGAGAGGCGACGCTCGACCTGCCGCCCGGACGCTGGCACGATCTGTTGACCGGTCGTCACCTGGAGGTCACCGGGCCGGGGGTGCGACTCTCGGAGGTGCTGGACTCCTGGCCAGTGGCGCTGCTCAGGTTGGTCAGCGAGTAGCCGCTCCGGGATCGGTGACTCCGGCGGTCGAGGCGTCCGCCAACACCCTTTCGGACGGCTGCGCCCGCTTGCTACTGTCCTCGCAGCGGGGCCGGGGGCCATCCCAACGCCGGAACCGATGCGCGGGGGGCGGCTGCAGGACCAGACCGATCGAGGTGCCAGGTGGCGAAGCAGATGGCAGGACGCCGGGACGACCGGATCCTGGCCTACACCCGAGGGCTCTCCCTCTTCATCGCGCCCTTTCTGCTCGCCGCGTTCGGGGCCTTGTACCTGTTTCCGGGCGACACTGAGCGCCTCTTCGCCTGGACCATTCGCCCGACCATGACGCCCATGGTTCTGGCGTCGGCCTACCTGGGAGGTTTCTACTTCTTCGTCCGCGTGGTGCTGCGGGAGCGGCACTGGGCGGCGGTGCGGGTCGGCTTCGCGGCGGTCGGGCTGTTCGCCACGCTCCTGGGCTTGGCCACGATCATTCATTGGGACCGTTTCAATCACGGACACCCGGCCTTCTGGCTGTGGGCCGGGCTGTATTTCACCGCCCCGTTCCTGGTCGCCGGAGCCTGGTTCGCGAACCAGCGGGTCGCGGCCGACCCCAGCCCCGACGAGCCGCGGCTGCCCGCCGCCGCCCGCTGGGCCATCGGTCTGGTCGGTGTGTTGGCTCTCGTCCAAGGCATCGTCATGTTCGTCGCCCCCGCCCTGATCATCCCGCTGTGGCCGTGGACGCTGACGCCGCTGACCTGCCGCGTCATGGGAGCGATCTTCTGCCTGGGCAGCGCCGGGATCGGCGTCCTGGTGGACCCCAGGTGGGTGACCATCCGACTGATGCTGCAGGTCGAACTGCTGATGCTGGTCTTGATGCTGATCGCTGCCGGACGAGCACTGCCCGAGTTCGCGACCGACCGTCCGCTGACCTGGGTGATGCTGGTCGGTTTTCTGGCCACCGCGGTCGGGTCTGCGCTGCTCTGGCTGACCGATGCCCGCGGCCGTCGCCCACACGCTCAGCCGCGCAGCTGAGGCAGCGGGTTACCCTGCACGGTTAGCGTGCCTTCTGGAAAATGCAGCGCGATCAGTTCTCACAGGCGATGCCGTCGCCGTCGCCGTCCAAGTGCTTGTTCAGCCGGTACAACTCCGCATTGACATAGAAGTCGGTGACCGGTGTCACCGAGCGCGACACCTTGTCGACCGCTGCGGGTTTACCCACTCCGTGCGGCAGTGCCTTCTGCAGCGACGCGCAGTTGCGGTACTTCTTCACCACGACCTTCTTGGTGACCGTCGGCTTCGGCGTCACCAGCACCGTCGTCGTCCCGACCGAGGGCAGGAAGGACGCCGAACCGGCGGGTAGCGGAGCGCCCGAAGAGCAACCGACGATACTCACGGCCACGGCGACGGTCGTCGTGACGATGCCTGTGACTCGGCGGTTCACTCTCGAAGCGTAGAGCGAGCCGAGCGGATCTGTCGCGGTTTTCCTGGGGTCGACGTCCGACCCACGACCCGGCCGACCTCCCGCGACGAGCTTGACTCCCAGTACAGTGCGCCAGTGGGCACCCTGAGCCAGAGCCGTGAGAAGAGTCCGGCGATGCAGAAGTTCTTGGGCTGGTTCCTGGACAAGGACGAGGACGAGTCGATCGGCTTCTACGAAGAAGAATCTGAGGCGATCGAGCACCATCACGTGCAACCGTGGTGGCGGGTGATGTGTCTGACCGGCGTCGACTACTTCTCCACCCTCGGCTATCAGCCGGGCATCGCCGCCTTGGCCGCCGGTGCCTTGTCTCCGATCGCCACCCTAGTGCTGGTGGCGGTGACCCTGCTCGGCGCGCTGCCGATGTATCGCCGGGTGGCCGAGGAAAGCCCTCACGGGGACGGCTCCCTGTCGATGCTGGAGAGGCTGCTCTCCTACTGGCCGAGCAAGTTCCTGGTGCTCTGCCTGATCGGCTTCGTGGCTACTGGGTTCGTGATCACGATCACCTTGTCGGCGGCCGATGCGACCGCCCACCTGGTGGAGAATCCTTTCCTCACCGAGGCCCTGCATGGGCAGAACGTCCTGCTGACCCTGATCCTGATCGCCTTGCTCGGGGCCGTCTTCCTGATCGGCTTCGGTGAAGCCATCGGGGTTGCTGTCGTGCTGGTCGTGGCCTATCTGGCGCTCAGTCTGGTGGTCGTGGGCCACGGTTTGGTCGAGGTCGTCACCCACCCCTCGTTGGTCACCGACTGGTGGGCCGGGCTCTCGCAGGCCTTCATCTCGCCCCTGGCGATGATCGGTGCTGCCCTGCTGGTGTTCCCGGCCCTGGCTCTCGGCCTGTCCGGCTTCGAGACCGGTGTCGTGGTGATGCCGCTGGTGAAGGGCGACGAAAACGACAGCGAGCAGGTACCTACCGGCCGGATCCGTAACACGAAGAAGCTTCTGACCGCAGCGGCGGCGATCATGAGCGTGATGCTGCTCGGCTCGGCCACCGTGACCACGCTGCTGGTTCCCGCTGCCGAGTTCTGGCCGGCGACGTCGATCACCCGTCCGGTCAACTCCGGCGACCTGGACGCCGGCCTGGCCACGATGGACATGCCGCTGGACAGCGCGACCAAACCGCGAGTCATCCTCACCGTCCCCCTGACCCCCGGACTTCGCGGGGACTACACCATCCCGATCGAGGCCGGCGGGGAGACCCTCACAATGCGGGTCACCGCCCTCGATCAGGGGGCCACCACCACGGTCACGATGGCGCACACCGCGGGAGAGGCCAACGGCCGGGCCCTGGCCTACCTGGCGCACGAACGACTCGGGGACGGCTTCGGCACCGCCTACGACATCGCCACGATCTGCATCCTGTGGTTCGCCGGTGCGTCCGCCATGGCTGGGCTGCTCAACATCGTCCCGCGCTACCTTCCCCGCTACGGGATGGCGCCGAACTGGGCTCGCTCCACCCGTCCGGTCGTGGTGCTGTTCACCCTGGTCAGTGCACTGGTCACCGTGTTGTTCCAGGCGAGTGTGGACGCCCAGGCCGGGGCTTACGCCACCGGTGTCTTGGCGCTCATGACGTCGGCCGCCTTTGCCGTCTTCCTGACCGAGCTGAGGCGTGGCCATCGGCTGGCGGCGGCGCTGTTCGCGGTGATCTTCGCGATCTTCGTCTACACCTCGGTGATCACGATCACGGACCGGCCCGAGGGACTGTGGATCGCCTTCCTGTTCATCGCCACCATCGTGACCTTCAGCGTGATGTCGCGGGTCTGGCGCAGCACCGAGCTGCGCGTCCGCCGGGTGATCCTTGAACCCCAGGCGGAGGCGATTCTTTCTCGGTTCGCCCAGGCGCACCCCGGCCCGCTGCGCTTCATCGCCAACCGCCTCGACGCCGGCGACCGGCGCGAGTACGAGCAGAAGGACCTGGACGTCCGCGCCGTCAATCACCTGCTCGACGACGCTCCGTGCATCTTTGTCGAGGTGGAGGTGTTGGACGCCAGCGAGTTCGCCGGCAACGTGATGATCGGCGGCATCCTGGTCGGACGCCACGCCGTGTTGCGGGCTCGCGGGTCGGCCGTCCCGAACACGTTGGCGGCCCTGCTGCTGTCGGTGGCCAAGGAAGCGAAGTACCCGCCCCACATCTACTTCGAGTGGAGTGAGCGCGGACCCGCGCAGAACGCGCTGAAGTTCCTGATGGGCGGCGGCGGGGACGTGCCGCCGCTGACCCACGAGATCCTGCGCGTGGCCCAGCCGGACGCCGCCAAGCGGCCATTCGTCCACGTCGGCGGGTAAGTGATGGGCACCGTCACGCAGGAGGGTCCGCCTCGGGCCGGAACCTGTAGCCCATCCCAGGTTCCGTGATCAGGTAACGGGGACGACTCGGGTCCGGCTCCAACTTGTGCCGAAGCTGGGCCATGTAGAGCCGCAGGTTGGCGGGCTGGTTGACGTAGGCGGATCCCCACACCTCGGTCAGCAGGTAGCGCTGGTTGAGCAACTTGCCGGGTTGGCGCAGCAGTACTTCCAGCAGGTGCCACTCGGTCGGCGTCAGCCGCACCGGCGTGCTCCCCTCCTCAGAAGTCCTGACGACTTCGTGAGCGCCGAGGTCGATGGTGATCGGGCCCAAAGTAGTGACCGGCGAGGGTGTTGAGTCGGAATTCGCGGCACGCCTCGTCGCCGCCCGCATCCGGGCGAGCAATTCCTCCATGCCGAACGGTTTGGTCACGTAGTCATCGGCCCCGGCGTCGAGGGCCGCCACCTTGTCCAGGCTTTCGATCCGGCCAGAGAGCACGATGATCGGAGCGTCACTCCAGCCGCGCAGTCCGTGGATCACCTCGACCCCGTCGAGATCGGGCAAACCCAGATCGAGAATGACCAGGTCCGGGGGGTGAGCCGACGCGACCGACAAGGCGTCACGTCCGGTTCCGGCGGTGTCCACCTGATAGTCGCGGGCGCGCAGGTTGATCTGCAGCGCGCGCCGGATCTGGGGATCGTCGTCGACGACCAACACGCGGATCACGCGCCCGCATCCTCTCGCTCGCGCTGGCCGGGGGCGACCTCACCCACGACTGCCTCATCGGCCAGCGGAAGCGAGACCACCATGGTGAGGCCGCCTCCGGGGGTGTCCTCTGGCTGCACGGTTCCCTCCATGGCCTCAATCAAACCGCGGCAGAGGGCGAGGCCGAGGCCCAGCCCGCGCTCGTCGCTGTCGCCCAGTCGCTGGAAGGGAACGAAGACCGCAAGCCGGTCCTCGGCCGGGATGCCCGGACCCCGGTCTATGATCCGCGCTTCCACCCGGCCGGCGATGCTACTCAACGTCACCGTCGGGGGCTGCCCGTCAGGCGAATGGCGCAGCGCGTTGCCGAGCAGGTTGACCAGCACGCGGGTGACCAGGACGGCATCGCCCAAGGCTGGCGGAAGGGCAGGGGCGACGATCACCCTCACTCCGTCCGCCACGCGACCGAGTTCGTCCAGCGCCGGTGCGATCAGGTCGTCCAACCAGACCGGTTCCCGAGCCACCTGCAGCGACCCTGCCCGCAGCCGGGATAAGTCGAGAAGGTCGGCCAAGAGCTTGGCCAAGCGTTGAGTGGAGATGTCGGCGGACTCCAACAACTCGGCCTTCTCGGCCTCGGACAAGGCCAACTCGCGGCTGCGGAGGCTGGCGATCGCCGCCCGGGCCGAGGCCAGCGGGGTTCGCAAGTCGTGACCAACGGCCACCAGCAGCGCGTCCCGGAGCCGCTGTGTCGCTTCAAGGCGGGCAGCCGACGCGGCGCTCCGGGTCAGCCGGTCTCGCTCCATCAGCCCTTGCGCCTGGGCGGCGAAGGCCCGGAGCACCGTCAGATCTCCGGCGGCCAGAGTACGGCCGTTGAGCGCGAGGACCAGACCCTCCCCGGCAGGCACGTAGCTGTCGGAGTCCTTCGGAGCCTGCGGAGGGTTCGGGCCCACCGAGCCGAGCACCCGCCACGCCTCCTCAGCGGTCGCACCCGGTCCGAGCAGAGCCACCGAGGTCATGCCGAACGAGGATCGCACCTGCTCCAGCAGCGTCGACAGTGCGTCATCACCGTGCAGGGTGGCCACCGCCAAGGCGGCCAAGGTGTGCGACTCCGTCCGTGCCCTCGCTGCCTGCTCGGCGGACGAGGCGGCTCGGTGGACGACCGCGCCGACCAGGACGGCCACCAGCACGTAAATGACCAGGGTGATCACGTTGTGCGGCTCGCCGATAACGAAGGTGTGCAGCGGCGGAATGAAGAAGTAGTTCAGCAGGGTGGAACCGATCACGGCGCTCAACACGGCTGGCAGCAGCCCCCCGATCAGGGCCGCGATCACCACCGCGAGCAGAAAGAGCAGAGCGTCGCCGGCCAGCCCTACCCCGTCCCCCGCCCAGGTCAGCAGACCGGTGAGCCCCGCGGGCAGGACGGCCGACAGCAGCAGTCCCAGCAGGGTGCGCCAACGCGGAAGCCGTTCGGGCCGTGGTCTCCGGGCCCGGGTTTGCACGCGTACGGTGCTGACCACGTGGACATCGAGGTCGGGCGCCTGGCGCATGATCTGCTCGGCGATGCTTGGCCCGCCCCAGGCCATCCTGAAGGGGAGGAAACCCACCCCGGCGCGCCGCCCAGGGCCCCGCGGAGCCCCAACAATCACCTGGGTGGCGTGCTCGGCCCTGGCAACGTCTATCACCGCGGCGGCCACCTGGTCACCAATCACCTGGTGGAACACTGTGCCCGCATCGATCGCTTGCTGACGCAGGCGTCCGGCTTCGGGCCGTTCACCGACCCCGTCGCTCCCAGTGCCCAGGACGTGGACGGTGTGCAGTTCCGCTCGAGGCATCCGAGCCGCCAGCCGAACGGCTCGTTGCAGCAGGTGCTCGCTGTGCGCCCCGTCGGCCACGGCCACCACGATCCGTTCCCGGACCTCCCCCGGAGATGGCTCCGATTCTTGGGCTCGCTGACGTCCGACAAGGTCGGCCATCCAGGTCAGGGCCAGCTCGCGTAACCCCGCGAGCACCTGCGGACGGAACTGCGCGGAACGTCCGGCGTCGAGTTCCTCGGGACGGAGCAGACCCCCATGGGCGAGGCGGCGGCGCAGCGCTTCGGGAGCCATATCGACGAGCTCGAGTTGGTCCACCTCGCCCAGGAACCGGTCGGGGATCGTCCACGCCGGCGCGCGCCCCGTGATCGACTCGATGGTGTCGCTCAGCGATGCGACGGCTTCGATATCGGTGGTTGCCAGCACCTCGATGCCGGCCGCCATGATCCGTTCGGCGTCCTCCCAGCGCTGTGTGGGTTCACCGCGACGGCTGGGATCGGCCAGTTCGTCGATCAGGACGAGGCGCGGGCGGCGCCGAATGACGGCGTCCGGGTCGAGGGACCCGTCGGGATCCAACCGTTCGAGGCGAGCGGCCAGCGGAGCGGAGGCCGGGCCGATGGCGCCGAGCACGCCCACGACGACGTCCGTTCCCCGGGCCCTGCGGCGGACGGCCTCCTCCAGCATCGCGTGCGTCGCTCCGACCCCTCGGGCCATGCCCAAGTACACCCGCGATCGACCTCTGGGCATGGAACTCCTTCCCGGGTCACTTTCTCATGGGCGAACAGGGCTTCGCGCAAACCCTTGCGGGATCCTTACGCGTTCGCCCCGATTCCTTGCGCGGCCCCAACACCGTCGTCCCTAGCGTCGATCGCATGATGCAACAGTTGTCCGCGGTCAAGCGCCTGCTGGTCGGGCGTCCGATGCGCAGCCAGGACATGGGCGAAACGCTACTGTCCAAGCGAATCGCCCTGCCGGTCTTCGCCTCCGACCCGTTGTCTTCGGTGGCCTACGCCACAGAGGAGATCCTCCGGGTGCTCACGCTCGGCGCGCTGGCCTACCTGTACCTCACCCCGTGGATCGCGGCAGCCGTCGTCTTCCTGATGGTCGTTGTCGTGATCTCCTACCGACAGGTCGTGCACGCCTACCCCGAGGGCGGCGGCTCCTACGAAGTGGTCAGACACAACCTGGGCCGCAACGCCAGCATGATCGTCGCGGGTTCTCTGATGGTCGACTACGTGATGACCGTGGCGGTCTCGGTGGCCGCCGGCGTCGACAACATCATCTCGGCCTTCCCAGACTTGAATCCCCACCGAGTTCCCCTGGCGCTCTCGCTCGTTGCGGTGCTGACCCTGATGAATCTGCGCGGCGTCCGGGAGTCCGGCACGGCGTTCGCCGTGCCCACCTACCTGTTCCTGGTCGGGATCCTGGGCATGGTGGGCCTCGGCTTGGGCCAGGCCATGCTCGGCGCAGCGCCGGCTGCCGAGAGCGCTCATTATGGGATTCACCCCGAAGCCGTCGACCTCAACGCGTTGGGGCTGACGTTTCTCGCCCTGCGCGCGTTCTCCTCAGGTTGTACTGCGCTCACCGGGGTCGAGGCGATCAGCAACGGGGTGCCCGCGTTCAAAGCCCCCAAGGCCCGCAATGCAGCTCGGACGCTGGCCGCCATGGGAATCGCCGCGATCACGATGTTCGCCGGCATCACCGCCTTGGCGATCCTTTCCGGCGTCAAAGTCACCGAGAACACCTGCGACCTGATCGGCTTCGTCGGGGACTGCGCGGCGGACCCGCAGCGGACGGTGGTGGCACAGCTTGCGTCCGCGGTCTTCGGCAGCGGAAACCCGCTGTTCTACTACGTTCAGGCCACCACCGCGTTGGTGCTGATCCTGGCGGCGAACACCGCCTTCAACGGGTTCCCGATGCTCGCCTCGATCCTCGCCCAGCACAACCTGATGCCGAGGCAGTTGCGCAACCGGGGAGACCGGTTGGCCTTCAGTAACGGCATCATCGCGCTCGCAGTCGTCGCCGGAGCACTCCTCTTCGCCTATCAGGCGTCCGTGGCCCGGCTGATCCAGCTGTACATCCTGGGGGTGTTCCTCTCGTTCGCGCTGAGCCAGTTCGGCATGGTGAAACATTGGAATCGGGCCCTGATCGGGGTCGCGTCGGCACGGGTCCGGCGGAGCATGCAGCTGTCGCGGGCCATGAACGCGGTCGGCGCTCTCTTGACCAGTGTCGTCCTGGTCATCGTGCTGGTCACCAAGTTCACCCACGGGGCCTACCTGGTGGTCATCGCTCTGCCCGTCCTGTGGCTGCTGATGCATGCGATCGAGCGGCACTACACGACCGTACGATCCGAGCTTCGGCGCCGCGACGATGCACGGGTTCTACCCAGCCGGACGCAGGCGATCGTTCTGCTCGCCAATCTGCACCAGCCGGCTATCCGCGCCTTGTCCTACGCCCGCGCCACCCGGCCATCCTCGATCACCGCCCTGACCGTCCAGGTGGACCGCGCCGAAACTGAGGCGCTCAGCCAGGAGTGGGGCGCGCTCGACGTCCCGGTCGACCTCAAGATTGTGGACGCTCCGTTCCGGGACATCTCGCAGCCGATCATCGACTACATCACCGGGGTACGTCGGCAGAGCCCACGCGACCTGATCGCGGTGTTCCTGCCCGAGTACGTGGTCGGTCACTGGTGGGAGGAGGCACTGCACAATCAGAGCGCCCGCCGTCTCAAGTACCGGCTACGCCTACTGCCCAACGTGATGACGATCAGCGTCCCCTACCAGCTGGCCACGGCGGCCGGAGCGGTAGCCCTTGAGCGAAGGCTGGACGAAGAGTCGGTTGGCAGAGTCGTGATCAGCGAAGCCACAGCGGATAGCACGAGGGTGACCCTCCCGCGCCACTAGCGAGGGACGTAACTGAACACCAGTGCCCGCCGGGCGCCTCCAGCCGCCGCCGAGCGGTTGCTCGCCGGGCTCACCTCCAGGGCGGGTCTATTCCAGTCCGAACATGGCGCGGGTGGGCGGCAACTGAGGGCAGACCGCCTGCACCTCGGCGGGAACCTCGGCGTTGATGGGGTAGAGACCCCATCGCCCGTTCGTCGCCAGGAAGGTCTCCCGGGTCGGCAACGGCAGGTCAGGGGCGAGGTCGAATCGGGCCAGGCACGGAATCCCGTAGTCCTTGAAGTAGGTCCACACCGCGCCATACATCTGCTGCGTGGGCTGACTCAAGAAACGGGGATCGATGCTGAATCGGGCCATGCAGTCGTACTGGGCGAGCTTCTGCGCTGTGCGCTGCGCCTCCTCGACAGTCGTTTGCAGATAGCCGTTCGGCCCCGCTTCGGCTGCCCAACCAGAGTCCCGCAAGCAGGCGCTCACCGGGACCGCCTGATCGTCGGGGAGCGTCCAGCGTTCGAGTGGTGGGGTGCTCTTGGGCTTGATCTTGTGCAACGTGGCGAACTCTTGGAGATCTGCGAGCCGTCGGCTCGCCCGCTCCTCATCGGTCATCGTCGGAACGGCTATCGGCGAGGGCGGCTTCCAGGCCGTTGGATCCCACACGGTCGGCGTAGGCGTACCGGGCCCAGACCCCACCGTGGCGCAACCCACCGTCGTGATTGCGAGGCCTATCGCGATCAACTCACGCCACACCCGTCTAGTCACTGGTCGAGGAGAACTTTCCATGGGGCCTCCGGGCGGGTGGCGTAATCCTCCACCACCAACAGATGGTTGGGGTCTTCCTCGATCGGATAGAACGTCCAGGCCCCCTGGTCGGCCACATAGGCAGCCAGAGGCGGCAGCGGACTGTTCGGCTCAAACCCCCTCGCCCGCAAGCAAGGAACCCCATAGTCACGGTAGTAGTACCACGTCGCCTCCAACGTCGTCGGCGTCAGGGGCGGAGCCGTGAGCGGCGAGACGGTGTACTTCGCCGTACACCGAAACACAGCCAACTTGAACTTCGTGCTGCGCTGCCACCTGAAATCCGAGGACGATCCAACGTAACGGGAAGCGCCATTCGGTTCACCCACGTGCGGAAACCCCTCGCCGGTAAGGCACTTCGCCATGACATAGCCAAACTCCTCAGGAAGGACCCAACCGACGAGCCGCGGCAGCGGCGTCGTCGCGGGCAGGGCTTCGTCCACCACAGCGCCCTTCAGCAAGTCGACCCGCCATCGATCCATCTCCCCCGCCGACATGACCCGCGGCACCACAGCAAGAGGCGGTCGCCACGTCGACGCATCCCACTCGGTGAACGTGGACACAAGCCCACTCGCTTCAGCGTTGGGTGAGGGCGATGCCGGCCCAGTGCCTGACTGAGCGCACGCAGTCACCACAGCCACAGCAACACTGAGAACCACACAAAGCGCTACCGGCCGCAGCTTCATGGCCGCCAACACTTGGCCGTCGGGCGGCCCAGCACGCGAACGCTCCCCCACTTAGGCACAGAAACCTCTTCCAAACTGAAGATTAGCTGAGGATGCGCTCCAAGAGATGGGATAATAACTCTTGCCTGAGTCGACGGAGAGCGTGTAATAGTACGGTCGATTACCCGTGATCTCCTTGGTTGCTGCACTTACATACATGTATCCGCTTGAAGTGCCCCCGTTCCCCACGTCGTCTTGGGAACAGTGCACGCACGCTGCCCACCGGCGCTCACAGCGTCCGCGGCGTCCGGAGCCAGGGTGGTGAGCCAAAGGATGGTCGCCATAGTGGCAGCGATCTTCAGGGAAGACTTATGGAAGTTCATGACGCATCTCCAACGATTGGGGTTTGTACTCAAGCTACGTCTAGCCACACTACGTGTCAAGAGACATGGATGGCCGTGGAGGCACGTCCGCGAGCTGCCCACCAGACCCATCCCGATTCACTTCAGGGGCGCGCCTCCACCCAACTTGAGGGGTCCAAGCATTGAGGCCCGCGAGGAAATGAGTAGGTCGCTCTGGAACGGCCATTCAAGCACTGCGGGAGCTACTGGTCGCGCGGCGGAATGTGTGCCGGGATGCGTTCAACGACCGCCGTCTGGAACCGGGCGGGTCGGCCTCGCCCTCAGCCGCGGCGGCAAATTCACCGTCTTGCCTAGTGTCGTGAGTATGCTGCGAGCACCGAAACTTTCACCCCAAGGAGGCGGTCGATGAGGTCCCGGAAGGTTACACGGTGGCTTGCCGTTGCCGTCACCCTTGTGCTGGTGGCTGCTGCCGGATTCTGGGCGGGACAGGTGGCGTTGCGGGAGCCGGCGGCGCAGGTGTCGGCGCCCGACTCCTCGGTGGTGGTGCAGGTCACGGAGCAGTCCGTCGGTAAGTCGTTGACTTTCAATGTGACGGCCGAGCAGCCCAAGCGGGTGTTGGCGTCGAATGAGCTGACCGGCGTCGCGACCTTGGTCGCGACGTCAGGCCGCTTTGCCGAGGGCGATGTGCTCTACGCAGTCGCGGAGACGCCCGTTCGTGTGGTCAAAGGCACGGTGCCGTTCTATCGTCCGATGCGGACCGAGACCACGGGCCGCGATGTCGCGCAGCTGAAGAAAGCGTTGCAGCGCCTGGGCTATTTGAAGGACGGGTCAGGGTCGCGGTTCGATTGGCGGACGAAGCGCGCCGTGCAGCAGTGGCAGCGGAAGTTGGGGGTGCCGCAGTCGGGTGAGGTGGCGTTGGGCGAACTGGTGGCTGCGCCGAAGCTGCCCAGCACGTTACTGATCGATGACTTGGTCGCCCAGCTGGGCGTGTCCTGGTCGGTGGCGAGCGGATCGTCTCCGGTGCGTCGGGCACGCCGGTGTTCACCCTGGCGCTACAGACCGATCAGGCCAAGTTGGTGCCGATGGGGGCAACCCTCACGGTTCACTATCAGGACTTCGCGTGGCCGGCGGCCATCACCGGTTCGGGTACCGACGCGAATGAGCAGGTGGTGCTCAGTCTGGCCGCGCCCGGTGGGGGCGTTGTGTGGGAAGCAGTGCGGATCTCTACCGGCGGCGACGTCGTACCTCTTGTCAGAGGTGGCGGTGGTCCCACCGACCACAGGCCCGGCGGTGCCCGTCGCTGCGATCACGACTCAGGCGAACGGCACGACCACCGTCCAGATAGTCGACCCCGCCGGGGCGCGTACGGAGCGGACAGTCACGGTGACCGCGTCGCAGGACGGCGTGGCGATCGTCACGGGCGTCTCGATCGGGGAACGGGTCCAAGTGCTGTCGGGGTCGAGCACTGAGCCGGTCCCCTCCGGCCAGCCGTCGAAATGAGCCCGTCGGTAAGCCCGCTGGCTGTCACTGATCTTCGCTTCCGCTACGCCAAGGGCGGGCAGGAACTGTTCGACGGCTTGAGCCACACGTTCGCTCCGTCGGCGTTGACTGCGCTCACCGGCCCCTCCGGGCGAGGGAAGTCGACGCTGCTGTACGTGCTCGGGTTGTTGTTGACCCCCTCGTCGGGGCACGTTTTGGTGGACGGCGTGAATGTCGCGGACGCCAGCGATGCGGAGCGGTCGCGGTTGCGGGCGACACGGGTGGGGTTCGTCTTCCAGGACTCCGAGTTGGATCCGGCACGCACCATCGTCGACGCGGTGATCGAGCCGGGCCTGTACGCGGGGGGTCGTGTGGTCGGGCTGCGCGGGCGGGCGTATGAGTTGTTGGAGCAGTTCGGATTGGCGGATCGGGCCGATCACCGCCCGGGCCAGATCTCGGGTGGGCAGGCGCAACGGGTCGCGGTGTGTCGGGCGTTGCTGAACGATCCTGCCATCGTGCTCGCCGACGAACCCACCGGCAACCTCGATCGCGGCAACGCTGAGCGGGTGCTCGAGGCGCTCACCTCCGCGGCGAAGGATCACGCCAAGACCGTGGTGATCGCGACCCACGATCCGTTCGTGCTGAGCTACTGCGATCAGCGGGTCGAGCTATGAGACTTCGGGCGCTCTGGCGTGAGGCGACCGCGTCCGGGTGGGCGGCGAAAGTGCCCACCCTGCTGGTGGCCCTGGTGGTCGCGGCGATGTGCTTCGTCGCGCTGACCACCGTCGGCACGACCGCCGCAAACGAGGCCCAGGTCCAGGCCAAGCTCGAAGCGGCAGGCGCGCGGCGGCTGTCCGTCACTGACAGCCGCGACCAGGGGTTCATCAATACGCGCACGCTGAGTATCACCGCTGGGCTGAGCAGCGTCGAGACCGCCGTCGCGATCGGCCTGCCACGCGACGTCACGAACGGGCGCACCGGCCAAGGCGGCGAACGGGTCGCCGCCTGGCCGGTGCAGGGCGACCTGACCAAGGTGTTCCAGCTTGTACGCGGACGCATGCCACGACCAGGAGAAGCGGTCGTGTCGTCCACTGCGCTGCGCAAGCTCGGCCTCGCCGAACCGGTCGGATACGTCGCCACAGACAGTAAAGAGCAGTACCCCATCGTGGGCGCATTCCTAGCGATCGCGCCGTTCGCCGACCTGGGCGAATCGATCATCCTCAACGCAGCCGACCAGCCTCAGGCCCGCGAACTCCGGGTCGTGATCGCCACCATCGCCGACGTGCGCCCAACGCAGAACTCGATCCTGACGATCCTGGCGCCCGCCGACCCGCAAGGCGTCTACATCGAGTCACCGTCCGGGCTGGCCGACACCGCCCAAGAACTCGGCGGCCAACTCGCCGGGTTCGGCCGTTCCCTGCTGCTGCTGATCCTCGGCGTTGGGGCCTTCTTCGTGGCCACGGTTGTGCTCTCCGACGTGCTCGTGCGACGACGCGATCTCGGACGGCGGCGCACTCTGGGGATCACGCGCTCCTTCCTCACAGCCCTGGTCACCATTCGCACCATCGGCCCCGCCGCGACCGGCGCACTCGTGGGCACCGTGACCGCCCTGATCGTCAACGTCAGCACCGGCACACCGATACCGACTGACTTTGCGCAAGCTGTCGGAGTCCTCGCCGTGATCACCGCCGCGGCAGCCGCCATCCCACCCGCCTGGTACGCCGCACAACGCGACCCGGTGGACGTCATGCGAACGCCCTAGCCGTAGTGGCAGACCGCGCAGCAGTGCGGCGGGGTGGCCGAGTGCAGCCCAACCCATTGACGAGCGCGAGCTTCCCGACGCATGAGTCAGCGACCATCTCACCCCCGAGGCGCCCCTCCACTCGGACTCTGCGGTCGCCCGTGCGTTGCCCGTCGGCAGCACTTCTAGCCCAGCTCGAACATGGCGCGTGTGGGCGGCAACTGAGGGCAGACAGCCTGCACTTCGGCTGGGACTTCCGCGTTTGTGGGTAGAGACCCATAGCCCGTTCGTCGCGACGAAGGTCTCCCCGGGTCGGCAAGGGGTGGTCAGGTGCGATGCCGAAGCGGGCCAAGCACGGGATCCCGTAGTCCTTGAAGTAGGTCCACACAGCAACATACATCTGCTGGGTCGGCTGGATCATGAAACGGGGATCGATGCTGAAGCGGGCCATGCAGTCGTACTGGGCGAGCTTCTGCGCCGAGCGCTGCCCCTCCTCGACCTCCGTTTGCAGATGGCCGTTCGGGACCGCTTTCGCCGTCCACCCAGAGTCCCGCAAGCAGGCGCTCACCGGGACCGCCTGATCGTCGGGGAGCGTCCAGCGTTCGAGTGGTGGGGTGCGCGTCGGCTTGATCCTGTGCAACGTGGCGAACTCCTGGAGATCTGCGAGCCGTCGGCTCGCCCGCTCCTCATCGGTCATCGTCGGAACGGCTATCGGCGAGGGCGGCTTCCAGGCCATCGGATCCCACACGGTCGGCGTAGGCGTACCAGGCCCAAAGCCCACCGTGGCGCAACTCACGGTCGTGATTGTGAGGAAGATCGCGGTCAAGACACGCCACACGCGATTGGTCACTGGTTGAGTAGAACTTTCCATGGGACTTCCGGGCAGGCGGCGAAATCCTCAACCTCCACCAGGTGGTTGGGGTCCTCCTCGATCGGATAGAACGTCCAGGCCCCCTGGTCGGCCACATAGGCAGCCAGAGGCGGCAGCGGACTATTCGGCTCAACCCCCCTCGCCCGCAAGCAAGGGATCCCATAGTCACGGTAGTAGTACCACGTCGCCTCCCACGTCGTCGGCGTCAGGGGGCGGAGCCGTGAGCGGCGAGACGGTGTACTTCGCCGTACACCCGAAATACAGCCAACCCGAACTTCGTGCTGCTGCCACCTGGAAATCCGAGGACGATCCAACGTAACGGGAAGCGCCATTCGGTTCACCCACGTGCGGAAACCCTCGCCGGTAAGGCACGTCGCCAAGACATAGCCAAACTCCCCAGGAAGGACCCAACGGACGAGCCGCGGCAGCGACGTCGTCGCGGGCAGGGCTTCGTCCACCACAGCGCCCTTCAGCAAGTCGACCCGCCATCGATCCATCTCCCCCGCCGACATGACCCGCGGCACCACAGCAAGAGGCGGTCGCCACGTCGACGCATCCCACTCGGTGAATATGGACACAGGCCCACTCACTTCAACGCTCGGGCTGGGCGACGTCGACCCCGTCCCTGACTGTGCGCACGCAGTCACCACAGCCACGGCAACACTGAGAACCACGCAGAGCGCGGTGCGGGACAATGCCACGGCCAGCACCTCAGACATCGGGTGCGAGCGCGGTTATCGGGGCACTCCCGGGCAGATGCTCCCAGCATCCTTGCCCGAACTGCAGGTTGGGCCCGAACTGCAGATCGGCTGAAGGCGCAGCGAGCACTCGGGCCGCAGTGAAAGCGCCGAGGAGCTTGCTGGAAGAGTCGCGGTAGCCCATTGCTCATCTCCAAACGTGGCGGTGTACCCAAACTATGTCTACCCAAACTACGGGTCAAGAATTGGGCTCCTCTCGCGACACCGCAAGTCAGCCGTGGAAGTGGTCGAACTCCGCCAGCCTGACTCGGCTGTCACGACGTTGAAGCATGCGGCGCATCACGGGGGCAAGCGCAGGGACGCCCGCATCGTTGCCGTCGCAGCCGACAAGCCAGTCAAGCTCCGCGGACGTTTCCGGCCCCCGCCGAAGAGCAATCGAATAGGTGCCCGACGGGCTCGCTTTGCGCTGCGCCCAGTCAATCGCTTGCAGAATGTCCGCACCAACAAGATCAAAGGTGTCTGCGCTCCCGCCGGGGGCATCCGTACCGGATTCGAATAGGTAGACGCGAAACACTGCCTCGTGGTTCTCGGAAACGGCAGAAGCCTCGTTGACTCGGGTCGCGCGCACAGGAAGCTCCAGGTGTCGAATAAATTTAGCTGCGCTATTGCAACACGTCACGCAGCCACACGCCAATACCCTGCCGAGAACCTGCTGCCGCACAATCCCACCTAAACGGCCATCCCTGTCACGCTCACGCCGGTCGCGGTAGCGTGGCACTGGTGAGTGCTCTCGTCGAGCACCGGCGCCCGCTGACAAAGCGAGTGCCCCGCCGACGTCGAGGAGGTGGGGTGGGTGTCCCCGTCCTCGAGGACCAAACCCTGGCAGTTGCGCTCGGGCAAGCCCTGGGCCGAGCGGACGAGTATTCGCGCGGAACTGTTCAACGACCAGCGCTTAGAACAGCACGCGGTCAGCCTCGCCGATATTCAAATGGTGGTGCGCGACTCAACCCCGGTGGTCTCGTTGCTGAAGCGGATCGGGCAGAACCATCGCGCGCTCGTCCGCTGTTATCGGACGATCCTCGCCGACATCGAAGCCGACCGCTCGATCACCCCGGCCGCGGAATGGCTGGTCGACAACTTCCACACCATCGAGCAGAACATCCGCCAGGTGCACCAAGACCTGCCCCGCGGTTACTTCAAACAGCTACCGAAACTCGGGCCTGGTTTCCTGGAAGGGCATCCACGCATCTTCGGGCTCATCTGGGGCTACATCGCCCACACCGACAGCCTGGTCGACCCAGAACAGTTGGGTCGCTACGTCAGTGCCCACGAAAGCCGCAAGGCGCTCACTCTCGGTGAGCTGTGGGCGGTACCGATCAATCTGCGGATCATCCTGATCGAGAACGTCCGCCGCGTCTCGAGTCGATCGTGATCGCGGCCCAGCACCGCCGGAGACGACCAGGTCACCGACCGGCTCCTCGGCATGGACGGCTCGACGCCGAAACGCTGGACGCGGTGCTGCCCGACCGGGCCGGGTTCCACCCTGGCCGCGCCTATGCCGTGCAACTGATCCGGCGCCTCACCCACCAACCCGCTGAGCAGGCGCTGGCCTGGGTGCACGCCGAACTACTGGCCCAGGGGCTCGACCCCGAGGACGCGATCCAGGAGGAGCACCAAACCCAGGCTCGCACCACCGTCACACTTCCACGCCAACAATGACGGCGAGGTGTACTTCGCCGCGGTCACCGACTGGGAGGACAGCCCCACCGAGCACCGCGACGACGACGAAGCTCTCCTCCTGGCCGCCCAGGCCGGCATCCGCGAACTCAACCAACGCCACGGGGATCGGTTCTTCCTCTTCCACCGCAGCCGTCGACACAACCCGGCCGAAGGCGTGTGGATGGGCTGGGAACGCAAACGCGGCAAGCTTGAGGAGCTGAACCACGTCCTGCGCGGTCGCCGGGAGATCACCAGCTTCAGCACTATCGAGGGCCGCCTCCCGGGGCCGTTCCGCTACGTGATCACCCTGGACTCCGACACGCTGTTGCCCCAGTTCGGCGGCCAAGCGGCTGGTGGCCAAGCTCGCCCACCCGCTCAACCAGGCACGTTTCGAGCCGGGCACGACGCGAGTGGCCCGGGGCTACTCCATTTTGGCACGGGTCACGCTGCGTGCTTGCCGCTGCAGAAGACACCTCGTTCTTCCAGTCGGTCTACACCACCAAGCAGGGCTCGGCCCCTATGCGTTCACCATTTCCGACGTCTATCGGTACCTCTTCGACGAAGGCTCCTTCATAAGCAAGGGCATCTACGACCTCGATACTTTCTTGAGCGCTCTCGATCGGATCGGAGAACGCCGTCCTCAGCCATGACTTCCTGCTGGAGGCAATTACGCCCGCTCCGGGCTGGTCACGGACGTAGCGATCGTCGAGAACACCCACGTCCTACGAGGTAGCGTCCTCGCGCACCCATCCGCTGGACCCGCGGCGACTGGCGGCTCCTGCCCTGGATCCTGGGACGGCACGACGGAGAAACCAGCGCCCTGGGCGTGGCAGAAGATCGCTGATGACCTGCGACGGTCGCCCGCTTCCAGTGTTGCTGGTCGGCAGCATGCTGGTGGCCTTGAGCGCTGCTGCTCCAGTCCGGGCTGCCTGGTCTGGTTCCTGCTCGTCAGCGCCTCGCTTCCTTCACTCGCCGTTGCAGTTCGCCGCCGTTCATTGCGGCGCAAGGCGTCCTCCCAGCGCAGCCAGTTTCTGGCGCTTGGCAGGGACATCTTC